>NZ_KB910925.1 GCF_000383235.1 Bacillus sp. 123MFChir2 | reverse complement strand
CTTTGGCCGAATTTTGAGGTGGGAGTATTACTGCCCACGAATAGCGGGATAAATAAAAAATGTATTCAAACACATCATCGAACTTTTTACATTTCACGACTTATATACAAGCTAGAGTAGAAAAAGCATTGTATGTTTTGTGCCGCTATTCATGTTCGGTAAGACTCTAATTTCTAAAAACTAAGTAATTCCACTTTATTTTGAAAGAATTTTTTTCTTTTGAAGGAAATCTGTTTTTAAAATCGAAAATCAAAACATATTAATACGTTAAAAGACTTTTGCGTATATTTTGATGAAGAAACAATAATAGTGGTAAGACATGTTGTCAAGAGACTGATTCAGAATAAATACATAACAAAAAAATCAACTTTTAAAATCAGCTTAAATAGTAGGGGGAGAAACTAGCATGTCCAATTTAATGGTTGAAAACCAAACGCAGCAAGTAACTGTTTTTTTGGGAGAAGTAATTGAAGTGATCACAAAATATGTAAACTATCATACGTTACCTTTATTATTAGAAGAAGCACCATCGGGCGATGAACAATATTTTGCTGGATTGTTAGCTTCAATTCGGCGCTTGCTTGTATTTTGTGAAGAAGGTTTAGATGCTTGCAGCGTATTATTGAATAATACGCCGTTTCGAAAAAATGCGGCGGAACGAACGTTATATAAAATCTATCATCAAGTAATTGCAGAGTTTTTTTCACCCAAAAATGATCATTGGTATGAAAATAGTCGATCAGCTTATACAGGAAAGAATTCAATTGCGTTTCAAAAGCAACCTCCCTTTTCTATTGAACAAATGATGAAAGAACTAGAAGGGAAATTTCAAATGTTGCGTGAAGAACTAGAATACTATGAGACAGACTATCAAACGAAAATGATACAAAAATATTAATGACTGTAAGAAGCTAGGGAATTCCTAGCTTCTTTTGCTTTTCAAACCGTCATATACGCCTGTAATTATGAATACATTTAAAGAGGATATATTGATGGAGGTGTCATATGAGTCAGCAAGAAGTGTTTACTGATTACTTTCATGAAGTTGAAAATTGGTGCGAGAGTGTTCTCCACGTATTAGATAGCCGGGCAACAGAAGTATATGATGTTCATATGCTTGCATATAAAATTCAAATGCTACTAGATCGGATAAAAGAAAATGAATATGACTACGATGCTGAATTTGTTTATGAAATTAGTGATGATGTTGAACATATTCAACACTACTTACAAGAAGCGTTAATGCCTGACTCAGAAGAATACATTTTATATGAAAGAAATTATGCAGAAGCTTCTGTACCAATTGGCGGACATACCTTGCCGCCGCTTCCGTATCCGTATAATGCGCTAGAGCCTTATATCTCACGGGAAATTATGATGCTGCACCACGATAAGCACCATCGTAGTTATGTAGAAGGATTGAATAAAGCGGAGAAGATGATGGCAGAAGCAAGAAAAACAAATCAATTTGATTTAATAAAGCATTGGGAGAGAGAAGCTGCCTTCCATGGTTCAGGACATTATTTACACACTATTTTTTGGAACAATATGAAAAAAGGTGGTGGTGGTAGCCCGCACGGAGACTTATCAAGACAAATTGAAAAAGATTTTGGGAGTTATTTACGTTTTCAAAAACATTTTACAGAAGCAGCAGCGAAGGTGGAAGGTTCAGGCTGGGCCATTCTGGTTTGGGCACCTCGTTCCGGACGATTAGAAATTTTACAAAGTACACTTCATCAATTATTTACGCAGTGGGATACAATTCCCCTATTAGTACTGGATGTATGGGAGCATGCATATTATTTACAGTATCAAAACCGAAAAGAAGAATATATTAAAAATTGGTGGAATATTGTAAATTGGGGAGATGTAGAAAAAAGATTTGAAAGTGTAAAAAATTTACAGTGGATACCATATTAGACGCATCACAATGCGTCTTTTTTAGTTGTCTTTCTATATTTATCCCGCATTACTGTCCGTAAAAGCCCGATTGGTGAGGGCTAATAATCAGTGAGGGATGAAGAAAACCCCCACTGATTAAAGTTTCACTTTATGCAGTTAGTCACTCTATCAACTTCCATTCATATTTTAAAGGTCCAAGCATACACTTGTACAAAAAGTTCCAAAAAGGACGTGAATATATGCGAAGAAGATGGATCGTGATTGTACTTATTCTAATATGTGCAAGTATGTTGCCACATGATACATATGCGCAAATGAAAAATGTTAGTGCACGTAATGCTGTGTTGATGGAGCAACATTCGGGGCGTGTATTATATGGAAAGTTAGAGCATGAATCTGAAAAAATCGCAAGTATTACAAAAATTATGACGGCACTTTTAGCGGCCGAATCAGGAAAAATGAAAGAAAAGGTATCTATTAGTAATACAGCAGTTCGGGTGGAAGGTTCAGCGATTTACTTAAAACCAGGACAGAAAGTACCGTTAGAAGATTTAGTATATGGCTTAATGCTGCGCTCAGGAAATGATGCAGCTCAGGCAATTGCAGAATATGTTGGTGGAAGTATAGATGGATTCGTTTATTTAATGAATGAAAAAGCAGCACAAATTGGAATGAAGGATACACACTTTTCTAATCCACATGGTTTAGACGGAGATGGAACACATTATTCTTCAGCATATGATATGGCGTTGTTAACAAGGTATGCCATGGAAAATGAGGCATTTCGTAAAATTTTTGGAACGAAAACGTATCAGTCTAAAGTATGGGACTATCCATGGAAAAATAAACATAAGCTTGTTACTTCTATGTACGAGTATGCAACAGGAGGGAAAACTGGATTTACGAAAAAGGCAGGGCGAACACTTGTAACAACTGCATCAAAGGATGGACTAGATTTGATTGTTGTAACATTGCAAGCTTCGAGTGATTGGGATGATCATATGTACTTATTTAATGAAGGATTTAAACAATATGCAGCAACTACCGTAGTAGCGAAGGGGCCCCTTACTGAACTGCAAGACAAAAAGTATACAAATCATATATATACGAAAAATGATTTATTAGTGCCACTAACGGAAGATGAAGCTCAAAAGGTTACATTGAAAATTGAATTTGATAAATCGGCTAAGCTGATAGATGGAGAAAAAGTAGGGCGTGCCGTTGCTTATTTAAATGATGAAGAAGTTGGAGAGCGTAACCTTTTTTATAGTAAACGAAAACTTATTGTGACTACAGGTTTGTTTTGGAAAGATTTTAAAGAAGTATTTTCTCACATGTTAGGCGTGGAAATAGATGGTTAATATTATATGGGTTGCGATGGCGGTAATTGGTATTGTATATGCAATGTTTAATGGAACGATGGAAGAAGTGAATAAGGCGGTTTTCGAAGGTTCAAAAAATGCTGTAACCATTTGTATCGGACTGATTAGTGTTCTTGTTTTTTGGCTTGGTTTAATGAAAATCGCCGAGGAAGCGGGCTTGCTAAAAAAACTTGTTGCACTGTTTATGCCACTTGCAAAAAAATTATTTCCAGAAGTGCCGAAGAATCATCCTGCACTTGGTTTTATTTTATCTAATATGATGGCAAATTTTTTTGGATTAGGCAATGCAGCCACACCGCTTGGAATTAAAGCAATGGAACATTTAAAAGAGCTAAATGGAGGAAAAGACTTTGCGAGCCGCTCAATGATAACATTTCTTGCTTTAAATACATCAGCTATTACACTGATTCCCACTACAGTTATTTCAATTCGGATGACGTATCATTCTGCAAATCCAACTGAAATTGTAGGCGTAACGTTTATCGCTCAGGTTTTATCTATGATTGGAGCGATTTGGATTGACCGTTATTTTTACCGAAGAAGAAGTAGAAAGGAGAAGAAAAAATGAGCGTTGTCAATACAATTTCTTTATGGGTTATTCCATGTGTGATTGGATTTATTCTATTATATGGAACGATAAAAAAAGTGCCGACGTATGAATCATTTGTAGAAGGCGGAAAAGAAGGAATCCAAATTGCTGTATCTATTTTACCGTTTATGGTCGGTATGCTCGTGTCTATTTCAATTTTTCGAGCTTCCGGCGCGTTAGATGCAATGATACATGTAATGAAACCAATGTTAGATGCTATCCATGTGCCAGCAGAAATTGTTCCTCTTGCCCTTATTCGCCCCATTTCTGGATCAGCAGGGCTAAGTATTACGACAGATTTAATTGCCACATATGGACCAGATTCGTTTATTGGGAGACTTGCGTCTACGATGCAAGGAAGTACAGATACAACCTTTTATATTTTAACAGTTTATTTTGGAGCGGTTGGGATCCGGAAAATGGGTGATGCTTTAAAGGTAGGTTTATTTGCTGATTTAATTGGGATTGTGTGCTCAATTGTCTTTGTTTCACTCATGTTTCAGTAATAGAGGTTCATTTTTCATTCGAATTAGACTATAATACGGATACAGCCGCTATTAAGAATGTGCTTAATAGTGGCTTTTTTATGGGTTGTTTTTGACAAAATCGTGAACAATTGTTGTAAGCAAATAGTAGGAAGAAAATCTTAATAAAGAAGAAAAATGTATTTCATTCCTTTATTAGCTTATAAAGTTGACAATGTTGTTAATAGTAAGTGAGAGTAATTACTATCAAGGTTAGACAGTTGCCAAGTCCTTCTAATGAAGGTAAGATGAATTTGAGGTGAAGAAACGAAATGGAACGACTACAAAAGGTAATAGCACAAGCAGGTATTGCATCGAGAAGAAAAGCAGAAGAACTTATTCAACAAGGGAAAGTTAAGGTTAACGGAAAAGTCATGACCGAACTAGGAACGAAAGTGAGTGTGCAAGATAAAGTTGAAGTAAACAACATTCCTCTTGAAAAAGAAACACCTGCTTACTTTTTATTATATAAACCAACTGGTGTTATTTCGAGTGTAACAGATGATAAGGGAAGAAAAGTGGTGACAGATTTCTTTCCAGAAATTCCGCAGCGTCTGTTTCCAATTGGCCGATTAGACTATGATACATCTGGTTTAATATTGATGACAAATGACGGAGAGTTTGCGAACATTTTAATGCATCCAAAGTATAAGGTTGAAAAAACATACGTAGCAAAGGTAAAGGGTCCTCTAACTGGTGAAAAAATCCGAATGCTAGAAAGAGGCGTTATGCTAGAAGAAGGAAAGACGGCGCCTGCACGTGTGAAAATCCTTTCTTGGGATAAACGTAAAGAGATTGCAATTGTTCAATTGACAATTCATGAGGGTAGAAATCGCCAAGTGCGTAGAATGTTTGAAGCAGTTGGATGTAAAGTGATGAAATTAAAGCGCGAGAGCTATGGCTGCCTAGAGTTAGGGAATTTGCGCCCGGGGGATGCAAGAGAACTATCTCCTCATGAAGTAAAACAACTTCGTGCTCTTGCTTCAACAAAACCAAGATAGTACAGAATAGAAAAGCTTCTATCAGTAAAGAAACCTTTGCTGATAGAAGTGAATACATAGAAAAGTTTAGTATGTGCTAAACTTCTTTATTCAGTTAAGGAAGGAGAGACACCATGAAGAAAAATAGACTATTATTTCGCGTAATTATTTTGCTTCTATTAGGAGGGGCGTTAGGGTTTACGT
Organism: Bacillus sp. 123MFChir2; assembly: GCF_000383235.1. Taxonomy (GTDB): domain Bacteria; phylum Bacillota; class Bacilli; order Bacillales; family Bacillaceae_G; genus Bacillus_A. The sequence continues at coordinate 152,958 of NZ_KB910925.1, read as the reverse complement.
TATATCAAAACTTTTTTGTTGATAAAGAGAAAGTGCAAGTAGGAAAAGAAGCACCAAACTTCGTTGCTACAGATTTAGAAGGTAAAAAGATTACGTTAAAAGAATTGAAAGGAAAAGGTGTATTTTTAAATTTCTGGGGAACATGGTGTAAACCTTGCGAGAAAGAAATGCCATATATGAATGAATTGTATCCAAAATATAAGGAAAAAGGTGTTGAAATATTGGCATTAGATGCAGACGAAACTGAACTCGCAGTGAAAAATTTTGTGAGTGGGTACGGGTTGAAATTTCCTGTAGCCGTTGATAAAGGACAAGAAATTTTAAATACATATGGTGTAGGGCCACTACCGACAACGTTTTTAATTGATAAGGATGGCAAGATTATCGAAAAAATTACAGGTACACAATCGAAAGAACAAATGGAAGAATATTTAAAGAAAATTACTCCTTAAATGAGAGGAGTATAGAAAATCTATTAGAGCTCTTCGTCAGCCGAGGTGCTGTACATGGATTTTCAGTACCTATCATGAGATTTCTGAGTATTCCGTTAATTAATCTGAAAAACAGAGATACATAGAAATAAGAAAAAAGGCGGTGGGAAATTTGGGACAAGTAAAATGTGATTGTGGTCATGTAAACCCAATCGGTACAGTTTTTTGTGAAGCTTGCGGAAAGCCTTTTGAAAATGAGCAGGATACAAAATTACTAGATATGCGATATGAAGGGAGCGCGCGGCGTTCTATTACGAAAACAAAAACAGTGGTAGATAAAATTTGGAGTTTTTTTTCTTCAGTAAAAGTTGGAATATGGCTTATTGTTATTACACTTATCGCGTCTGGGATTGGAACGATTTTTCCGCAAGAAATGTATATTCCACCAACTGTTACGCCAGGAGAATATTATGAACAGCAGTATGGTTTCCTTGGGAAATTGTATTATCAATTAGGGTTTAATAATCTATATAGTTCCTGGTGGTATATGATTTTGATAGCATCTATTGGGATTTCTCTTGTTATATGTAGTTTAGATCGTGTTGTTCCTTTATATAAAGCGCTCAAAAAACAAAGGGTAACAAGACATCCGAGTTTTTTAAAAAGACAGCGCTTATATGGAACAGCACTTGCGACAAAAGAAGAGATTGAGTGTGTGAAAGAGAACTTGAAAAAGAGAAGATATAATATTCAAGTGGAAGAGGATAATATTTTAGCAGAAAAAGGTCGTTTTTCACGCTGGGGTCCATATGTAAATCATATTGGTCTTATTATTTTCTTATTTGGAACGATGCTTCGGTTTGTCCCTGGAATGTATGTAGATGCAACGCTTTGGCTTCGTGAAGGTGAAACGAAAGAAATTCCTGGAACAGACGGAAAGTATTATTTGAAAAATGAAAAGTTTATTAAAGAAGTTTATGATAAAAGTAAAGAAAATGAAGTGTTTAATGCAGCAATTGATCGAGTTGGCAATAAGATGATTGCGAAAAACTATCAAACAAATGCTGTGTTGTATAAAGTGGTGGGGGAAAATGTTGCTGGTGAAGAGCCGAAGCTTGAGAAAGTGAAAGACTATAACATTCGAGTAAATGACCCTCTTAAATTTGATGACTATGCCCTGTACCAAGTTGATTTTAAAGAAGGAGAATTTAGTAAAATGTCTTTCTTTTTACAAAAAAAAGAGGGTGGTCAAAAATGGGGTCCGATTACAGTTGATCTAGCAAATCCAAAAGAATCATACGATTTAGGAAATGGATATTCTCTGCATTTGTTAAGTTATTTTCCTGATTTTTACTTTGATGAAAGCGGAAAGCCAAATACAAAAACGAAGCTTCCTAACAATCCTGCTTTTGTTTTTAAAATGTTTACGCCTGAAACGCCAAATGGAGAAGTAAGTTTTGTTGGAATTCAACAAAATATCGAGCCTGAAGGAAACAACTTATACAAAATGTCTTTTGCAGGTGTAGAAATGCGTAACGTGACAGCACTTACTGTTCGGAAAGATTTAACACTTTGGATGATTGCTTTAGGAGGCTTTATTTTCATGGTAGGCGTTATCCAGGGGATGTATTGGAATCATCGTCGTATTTGGGTGCAACGTGTTGAAAATGAATGGTGGATTGCGGGCCATACAAATAAAAATTGGTATGGTCTGCGAAAAGAGATTGAAAAAGTGCTAGAAGGGACAAATATTCCGCAGCCAAATGATAAAGTAAATGAGAAAAAAATTAGTTAAGGTGGGGAGAGAGTATGGTCGAAATAAGTAGTAATTTCTTATTTACTGCTTTCATATTGTATTTAGTTGCAACATTGTTCTTTGGGGGAGCGATTAAAGAAAAAGGGCGAAAGTGGGCAAACATTGGGATAACCATCACAATTTTAGGCTTTGCTGCTCAGTCAGTATATTTTGTTACGAGATGGATTGCATCAGGGCATGCACCGGTTAGTAATTTTTTTGAGTTCGGTACATTTTTCGGTATGATGATGGTCGGCGCGTTTATTATTATTTATTTTATGTATCGGACAAGTATACTTGGCTTATTTGCACTTCCAGTTGCTATTTTACTAATAGCCTATGCAAGTATGTTTCCAAGAGAAATTAATCCGCTTATTCCATCGTTAAAAAGTAACTGGCTTCATATTCATGTAACAACAGCAGCGGCTGGACAAGCTATTTTATCGATTAGTTTTATTACAGGAGTTATATATTTACTAAAAAATGTGGACCAGTCAAAAAAAAGCAAGCAAAGATTTTGGCTCGAAGCAGTTATTTTTTCGCTTGTTTGTGTAATTGGGTTTATAGTAGCGACAACTGCTTTTTCAAGTGTAAAGTATGAAGCGAAGTTCCAATGGATGAATAAAAATGAGCAACAAGCAGAGATGGTATATAATTTACCTGCTTTAGTTGGTCCTCACGAAGGAAAGTTGGTTACAGATGAAAAATTTGAGCCTGTAATAGAAACTCCGGCTATTATCAATGCGAAAAAATTAAACACTGTGATTTGGTCAGTATTTGTAGGAACGGGGCTCTATGTTCTCTTAAGATTAATTTTACGAAAACGAGTAGCGGCAGCGATTCAACCTGCACTGCGGAAAGTTGATAGTGAGTTACTTGATGAAATTGGATATCGTTCCGTTGCAATTGGATTCCCGGTCTTTACGTTAGGTGCATTAATCTTTGCGATGATATGGGCACAAATTGCATGGACGCGTTTTTGGGGATGGGATCCAAAAGAGGTTTGGGCACTTATTACTTGGCTCTTCTATGCAGCGTTTTTACATTTACGCTTATCGAAGGGGTGGCACGGTGAAAAATCTGCTTGGCTTGCAGTAATAGGCTTTGCGATTATTATGTTTAATTTTGTAGCAGTGAACTTAGTGATTGCAGGTTTGCATTCGTATGCATAACAAGTATTGGAGTTCAACGAATTCTATTGTGTAGTTCATTATTGCGGTATAAAATAGGAAGGTGACTGTCACTTTCCTATTTTAATTTTGTTAAATTCTTTTCTTTTTTGAGAAAAACATGACAAAGTATAGAGTGATTTTGTAAAATAATGTCGAGGACAAATTGTATAGTTCAGAGAAAATACATATTTTTTGAAAAAACATGAACATATTTTGTTATTTATGTGAAATATGATACAAGGGTGAACTTTCTGCTCATGGCGAGGTTTGTCTGTAGAAAATTATTTCATTTTAACGGGAAATTACGGCTAACATGTGTCCTATTAATTTAACTAATTCTCATAAGGGAAGTTTGACTGTATTGAAGAAAGGTAGGTGTGAACCGTTGTGACGTGTATGTGTACAACGGATAGCTATGGAAAATGAATTAAAGATTTTAATTGTAGATGATGAAGATCGTATTCGTCGTTTGTTAAAAATGTATTTAGAGAGAGAGCAGTACAGCATTGATGAAGCTGATAACGGAGAAACAGCTTTAGAAAAAGCTTTGCAAAATGATTATGATCTTATCCTTTTAGATATTATGATGCCTGGAATAGACGGTATTGAAGTTTGTAAAGGGATTCGTGAGAAAAAGGCAACGCCAATTATTATGCTAACGGCAAAAGGAGAAGAAATAAATAGAGTGCAAGGATTTGAAGTGGGCACAGATGATTATATCGTAAAACCGTTTAGTCCGCGTGAAGTTGTGTTGCGTGTAAAAGCTGTACTCCGTCGTTCCGTTACAACAACATTCTTTACGCAAGATACAACAACAAAAGATGTTATCGTATTCCCACACTTAACAATTGATAATGATGCACATCGTGTTACGGCAGATGGAGAAGAAGTGAATTTAACACCAAAAGAATATGAATTATTACTATTTTTAGCGAAGGCACCGGATAAAGTGTTTGACCGTGAACAATTATTAAAAGAAGTATGGCAGTATGAATTTTTCGGTGATTTACGTACGGTTGATACGCACGTAAAGCGTTTGCGTGAGAAATTAAGTAAAAAATCAGCAAATGCAGCGAAAATGATTGTAACAGTATGGGGTGTTGGTTATAAGTTTGAGGTTGTGAACGATTGATGCTTTGGAAAAGTGTTGTTGGAAAACTATGGATGACCATTTTACTCCTCGTTTCTTTCGTCTTGGGCTTTGTCGCTATTTTACTTTCTCAGTTTTTCGACAATTATTATGTGACGATGGGAGAAACGAGGCTGACAAATGTTGCAACGAGCGTTTCTGAATTAATAGAAGAGGGGGCGGATGAGAAGACGATAGAACATATCGCATATAAATTCGCTGACCCTCTTTCGCGTATTATCATTATTAAAGAGGATGATAAAGTATCTGCTTCTCCGACTCAACAAGGATTGGTAACATTAACATTAGATGATTTAAAGCATGACAAAGAGTTGCAAACTGTATTTACAGAGCGTAAAAAGGTGCAAAAAATAAAAAGCGTCCCAGATAAAAAAAACAAGAAGAATCATGAAAATGATATTATGGTCGTTGGTGTTCCGTTAAAGTCATCAAAAGATGGTGCAGTTTTTGTATACCAATCGTTACAAGTACCAAAACAGGGAATAGAAAAATCGACAGATTTTATCTTTTTATCTGCCGGGATTGCAATTATTTTAACAACATTCTTTGCGTTTTTCTTATCAACCCGGATTACAGCGCCGCTTCGTAAAATGCGTGAAGTAGCTTTTGAAGTAGCGCGTGGGAAATTTGATGCGAAGGTACCGACGGTTTCACAAGATGAAATCGGTGAATTGGCAACAGCTTTAAATCAAATGGGGAAACAATTGAAGTTTAATATGAATGCCCTGCAGCAAGAAAAAGAACAGCTTTCTAGCATTTTAAGTAGTATGGCCGATGGTGTTATTACGTTAAATCAAGAAGGAGAAGTTGTTGTAATTAATCCGCCAGCAGAGCGTTTCTTACAAGTATGGCATGAAGAAAAAGAGATAGAGGTAAGTGTAAGTTTGCCATCTGAGCTTGTTGAATTGTTCCATTCAGTTGTAGAAAGTGAACAAGAGCAAGTTGTGGAAATTAATTTAGAAAAAGGGAATTATGTTGTATTGATGACACCGCTATACAATCAGACGAAAATTCGAGGGGCTGTTGCAGTACTTCGTGATATGACAGAAGAGCGCCGTCTAGAAAAAATGCGGAAAGATTTTATTGCAAATGTCTCGCATGAATTACGTACACCGATGGTTATGCTTCAAGGATACAGTGAAGCAATTTTAGATGATATTGTTCAAACGAAAGAAGAAGTGAATGAATTTGTGCAAATCATTTATGATGAATCTGTCCGATTAGGGCGTCTTGTGAATGAGTTATTAGATTTAGCTCGAATGGAGAGCGGTCATGTAGAATTACATATATCAGAGGTAGATGTCGTTCCATTTGTTGAAAAGATTGCACGGAAGTTTCAAGGAATAGCAAAGGAAAAAGAGGTTCAATTACTCGTTGATTTTCGAACTTCCATAAAACAACATTCTTTTGATCCTGATCGAATTGAACAAGTGTTAACAAATTTAATTGATAATGCGTTGAGGCATACAAATACCGGTGGTAAAGTATCGCTTATTATTGATGAAAAAAATAACGGAATTGTATTTGAAGTTTCAGATTCTGGGGTTGGTATTCCAGAAGAGGATATTCCGTTCTTATTTGAGCGTTTTTATAAAGCAGATAAAGCTCGTACACGCGGGAAAACAGGTGGTACAGGCTTAGGGCTTGCAATTGCCAAAAACATTGTACGAGGACATGAGGGTAAAATAACAGTGTCGAGTGTGGTAGGTGAGGGTACAACATTCTCTGTATATTTACCATCAGAAGTATGATGAAAGCTTATCTTTTTGATAAGCTTTTTTTATAAAATGAAACAATGAACTGTGTAAGCTGTATTCTTTAATAAGTACCAATTGAATTTTTATTGGTAAGAATCTCTAGTCTATCTTCTTTATTTTCTCTATATCTTGGTTAGAAACAGAAATATTCGTATAGTAAAAATACAAAAGAGAAGGGAGAAAAGTATGAAGCTCTATACAAAAACAGGAGATAAGGGCAGAACAAGTCTTATTGGGGGACGCGTAGATAAGGATGATTTGCGTGTGGAGGCATACGGAACACTTGATGAGGCCAATTCGTTTATTGGGCATGCAATGACACTTTTACAAGGTGAATTGTTTCAAGATATTTATCAAGAACTTGAAAAGATTCAGCATGAGTTGTTTGATTGCGGCGGGGATTTAGCGATTGTGAAGAAAAAAATTTCGTATAAAGTAACGGAGGATATCATTACTTTTCTAGAGAAAAGGATTGATGTATATGTAAAAGAAGCACCGCTGCTGGAACGGTTTATTTTGCCAGGAGGAAGTGAAGGAGCAGCTATTATTCATATCGCTCGCACTGTTACAAGAAGAGCAGAACGGAGCATTGTTTCTTTAAAGAAACAAGATGAGATAAATGAACATGTTTTACAATACGTAAATCGATTATCGGATTATTTATTTGCAGTTGCAAGGGTTGTAAATGCTCGCTCTCATGTAAACGATGTAGAATATAAAAGAAGTGCCATCGTGTTTCGAGATGAAGTAGAAAAGAAAGAGAAATAGACTCTTTCTTTTTTTTGTATACTTTTTTCTATAATTAACCACAATAGAAAAAGTGTGATTGATTATAGAAAACGGAGGATTTACAATGAAAGCTTTAAAGAGTATATTGTTTTTCTTTTGTATTTTTTTTATCGGACAAGCAGAAAGTATTGCTGAAGAAAAACAGTGGACGTGGCCAGTAGAGGGACGGATAAGTGATTATTTTGGAACGAGAAATGGAAAGCATTTTGGCATTGATATTGCTGCACCAATAGGTACTTCAATTGTAGCTATGCATGATGGCGTTGTAACAAGATCTTATTTTTCTGATAGTTATGGTCATGTTGTATTTATTAAACATAGAGATTATGAAGCTGTATATGCACATATGAATAAACGCCTTGTGAGGGAGGGCGCAGAGATTTTGCAAGGGCAAATAATTGGACAAGTAGGGAATACAGGACATTCTAATGGAGCGCATTTACATTTAGAAACACATAAAGGGTCTTGGACAATAGCGAAAACATATGCGGTGAATCCGCTGCAAATACTTGGGGAAAAACAAAATACGGTAGCATCTGCTTCGGTGTATGTTGTACAAACAGGGGATACACTATTGAGTATTGCTAGGAAGTTTGGTACAACTGTTGGAGAATTGAAAGTGAAAAACCGCTTACAAAAAGATAACATTTATCCGTCGCAAAAATTACATATTAATTGAAAAAAGAGCTAGGAAGACTAGCTCTTTCGTTTGTTACCAGAAAATAAACAGGCAGATAAATCCGGCAATTGCTAAATAGCTATAATAATAAAATACTTTCGCCCTTGTTTTTTCTTTTGTTCTAAATAGGACAATAGTAGGTTCAATAAGGCCGATAATTAAACAAAGTAGACCGAGAAACATACAGCCAAGGGATAGTGAATACAAGGCGATTTGGACGACTTGAAATGGAACAATAAATTTTAATACAAACGCAATTAGTGCAGTGTAGCAGATTGTTCCAATATACATATTTAATGTTGTGTTGGAACGATAACCTGGCAGTTTTTTTAAAAATGGCCTAGAAACAATCTCTATTTCTAAAGGTGTATTAGTTTGAATAATTTTCTCTGCCTTCTTTCCTTGGTGAAACAAAGAAAGGATCCAATTCCGTTCCCCCTGAAAGACGAATTGGGTTTTGGTTAAATAATGATCGATTTTGACTTTTCTCCAGCTTTTCCAGGGGTGTCGTTCACAAAGCTTTAGTTTACTGTCTGAGTTTTTGTCATATTGGTATATGCTAATTCCATGTTCATCAAAGGCAGCATAATATGTATCTCTTGAGAATTTTCCTGAGTCAATAGGACAATAGAACAGTAATTCTTTTTTTAAATAAAAATATTCTTTGCGAAGATTTTTTTTCATAACTTCTTGAATTGATTGTTTTTTTTCTTTACTCATGACATTTCCTCCATTGTAAGAAAATGCTGTTTTCTTAACAATATCATATCTTACCACTTTCGCATATGAATGACTAGAGAATTGCCAACAATAAGGGGCAAACACGAAAAAATGTTCTTTTTTGTCATATTATTTACTAGTCATTAGAATGTCATGCAATTATGAAGGTTTGGTAAAAATTATATAAATAAAAATTTTAACTACTCAGTTACTTTATGAAAAACTGACAGGAAAACATTTTTTAAAATAGGCGAGAGGGACTGGCGATGCATAGGAGCGGTCATCTTTTGTTCTATGTGGAAGCGAAAGGTGCCATGCAATGTGAAGGAAAAAGGAGTATTTTCATTCACATTGTTTAAAAGTTGTTGTATAATGATGAGGAAAATAAAATATCGGTCTATCTTCGGGGCAGGGTGAAAATCCCGACCGGCGGTGATGAACACATGTATTTGTTCTAAGCCCGCGAGCCGTTAAGGCAGGATTTGGTGCGATTCCAAAGCCGACAGTACAGTCTGGATGGGAGAAGATGGAGGTTCAAGCGTTCAAAAAAGATAAGTATTTGAACGTCTGTTTGATGTGCCTGAAATTTCTCCCTTTGCGTTTTTGATGCAAAGGGTTTTTTCATGCTAGAATAAAAGGGCATAGCAGAACCTTTCCACTTTCCATGAGACGATCGATGGAAAAGGAGAGAGAAACATGAAACAACAGAAGAGTGTAGTAAAAATGATGAGTATTGCGGTGCTAAGCAGCATTGCGTATTTGTTAATGATGCTGGATTTTCCATTTCCAGGATTACCGCCGTTTTTGAAAATTGATTTTAGTGATGTCCCAGCATTAATTGTAGCAATTATTTTTGGGCCGCTTTCTGGTGTAATTGTAGAGGCGATTAAAAACGTTCTTTATTATGTCATCCATGGAAATTTAACGGGAGTGCCAGTAGGGGAAGTGGCGAATTTTATCGCTGGATGTCTTTTTATTCTTCCGGCAGCTATTTTGTTCCGTAAACATCGCACAGTTAAAAGTTTAACAACTGGACTGATGTTAGGAGCAATTTGTATGACACTGATTATGAGTGTACTAAATTATTTCATCATTTTACCAGCATACACTTGGTTCTTAGGTCAACCTGCTATGTCTAGCGGTGCAATGCGTCAAATGATTGTCGCGGCAATTTTACCGTTTAACTTAATTAAAGGAATTATTGTAACAATTGTGTTTGTTCCTTTATTTTCTCGATTAAAAGTATGGATGTTTGCAAAAATGAAAAATGCATAAATAGAAGATTTTGCATCAGTGGATATTTTTCTGCTGATGCTTTTTTATTCTGTAACAGCCTAATTGCCGACAAGTTTCTATTCGTTTAGAATGGGTATTATTTATATATAAATACAAGTTGCTTTTTTAACATATAAGTCGCTTCTATGCAGAACAAAACATGGCGCTACTTGCTTTCTCCCTTTGTTTTAAACTTTGCCCGTGGCAGGAAAAGGAACTGACCGCTTCTATGCCTGGCCAGTTGCTCTCGACCTCCCCTAAAAAAGTGGTTTTTATGTCATTTTTTCAATTTGTATTTATATAGAATAAAAAATAACCCTCATCATTTAAGGGTTATTTTTGGAGGCTATTCAAATTTTAATGCGTCACCGTCGAATGTTTCATCTGCCACTTTAATAGAATCTGTTGGACAACCTTCAAATGCATCCATCATATCATCGATTAATACATCTGGAATTTCAACGATACCTTGGTTATCGTCTAATGTTACGAATGCAATACCTTCATCATCGTAATCATAAATATCTGGTGCAGCAGCTCCGCAAGCTCCACATGCGATACAAGTATCTTTATCAACAATTGTATATTTTGCCATCTTTGAATTACCTCCTTGAGAATATGTATAAAAAACACTGATAAAAATTCTAATCTTATTGTAAAACGGTTTTTATAACTTTTCAATATAAAATTATAATGATAATGCTTATCAATTAGATCTGTCAACTAATTTCTTTAGTCATTCATGATGTTTTTTAAAATATCTAAATAAGTTGCATTTTGTTACAATGGTAGTAGAAGTAGAGTGAAAGGATGGAAGCGGCATTGCAGCTACAATATACTGTACTATACTGTTTAAAGCAATTAAAAGGTGAACGAACAGTTTCTTCCATTTATCACCTTTTAAAAGGAAAGCGTTCTTCACAAACATTTCAGGATGGGAATATGTTTCATCTTTCCTTTTTATTTGGTGTATATAAATCTTTAAGACGTCATAATTATGATAAGCAGATTGAAACATTATTAAACGCACAACTTATTACATGTGTACATGAAAATACTTACATTTTATCTGATGTAGGAGAGAAACAATTAAATGAATGGGAGAAAATATGTTACTTCCCAAAACATTTACAGGGTCTGCATTACGGTGAACTTGGAGAGAGTTTTTGGAAAAGATTATCCTTAATTATACAAACCGTATCAAATTTAAAGCAGCAAAATGTGAAATTTATTCCGATTCAACAAGATAAAGAAATCACGATTTGGGTAAAACGATTTATTATGAATTCTTCTGTTTCAAGAGAATATTTAGCGGAACAGTTATATAAAGAAATAAATGTAATATTAATGAATGTGACTTCATTAGAAGCAACTATTTTGGTGTACCGTCTCACGGGATACCATCGTATTGGTTATACAACAGACCAGCTTGGCGATATGATGAGGCAAGATACACTTCGCGTATATCTTTTGTTTTGGGGAACAATTCATTTTATCATTCAACAAGTACAACAGCAGAAACAGCAATTTCCATTGTTAACAGAAATCATTGCGTATCCAAACGAAAAAGCAGATTTATTTAGTATATCCACACAAAAAACGTATCAATTATGGAAACAAGGAAGAACTATAGATGAAATTGCGCGGATAAGGAAATTAAAGGTTGCGACAATTGAAGATCACATTGTAGAAATTGCATTACGTGAGAAAGAATTTCAGGTGGAGCATTTTATAGAAAAAGAAAAAATGAAGCAAATACAGAACATAATTGAGAAGTTACAGACACGGAAGCTGCGAATATTAAAACAAGCTGCTGGAGAGCATGTTTCCTATTTTGAGATTCGTCTTGTATTAGCTCGAATAGGGGGATTATATGAGACTTGAAGATATTTTATATCAGTGGTTTGGCTACCGAACGTTTCGATCCGGGCAAAAGGAAGTCGTTGCAGATTTATTAAAGGGAAACTCTGTTGTAGCGATGCTGCCAACTGGAGGCGGAAAATCACTTTGTTATCAGCTGCCGGGTCTTATACAAGATGGAACAGTACTGATTGTTTCACCATTATTGTCTTTAATGGAAGATCAAGTTACACAATTAAAATACATAGTGAAAAATCAAGTTATTGCTCTTAATAGCTTTCGGACAATAATAGAAAAAAAAGAAGCGATGCGGCGGTTGCATTCCTATAAATTTGTTTTTGTATCTCCTGAAATGTTGCAATCAGATGTGTTGCTAAAAGAACTAAGGGAAATCCATATTTCTTTATTTGTTGTGGATGAAGCACATTGTATTTCTCAATGGGGATATGATTTTCGAACAGATTATAAAAAGCTAGATCAAGTTATTGCATTAATGGGTAACCCGCCGGTTCTTGCTTTAACAGCTACAGCTACGAAAGAAGTATTACAAGATATTATTGAAAGCTTACATTTGAAAGATGTGAAGCAGCACTTATATTCGATTGATCGTCCTAATATTGCTATGAAAATCGAGTTTGTACAAACGATTCAAGAGAAAAAAGAAGCATTATTATCTTATGTGAAATATTTACAAGGACCTGGGATCGTTTATTGTTCAAGTCGGGCTTGGACTGAACGTCTTGCAGCATACTTAAGAGATGAAGGTATTGATGATGTTGCATATTATCACGGGGGAATGGAACATGAAGAACGGATGCTAATTCAGCAACAATTTATGAACGATCAACTGCAGATTGTTGTCTGTACAAGTGCGTTTGGTATGGGAGTAAATAAGCAAAATACACGGTATATTATCCATTTCCATTATCCAATCAATATAGAATCTTATTTACAAGAAATTGGACGAGCAGGCCGCGATGGAGAGCCGAGCATTGCTATTTTGTTATGTAGCCCGCTTGATCATGATTTGCCTCTCTCCATTATTGAAGAAGAATTACCAAATGAACAACAAATTCGTTTTTTATTTTCTTTATTGCGAGAAACAACCCTGCAAACGAAAGTGTTATCGTTAGAAGATATAGAAGAAATTTGCTATAATGCAGCGGGGTTAAATGAACAATACTGGAGATTTATTCGATATCATTTCGAAAAGATGAAAATCATACAATATAGACAATTGATGACTGAATTCTTGTCAGATGAGGCTGAGCAGAAATTAATTACAGAAGTAAGAACGCGGCTTTATAATAAATATGGTCAACTAGAAACGATGAAAGAATGGATATGGCGAACAGATTGTAAAAGAGAAGCAATTCTTTCCCAATTTGGATATGTAAAGGAAATACATCCGAAAAATTGTTGTAATTGTTGTGGGATTCATATGGAAGATTATAAAAAAAAGCAAGCGAGACAACCTGTTTTCGACTATAATTGGGAAACAGAGTTACAATTGCTCTTCGGATTTAGAGGGAAGGAATGATGGATATACGTAAGAAAAGTATTGAAGACATGAGCCCAAAAGAAATCCGACTGAATTTATATATTACACAAGCAATTGTTATATGTGTGGGAATACTATTAGCGTATACATTCTTTCCGAGTATGGATACATTTTTGAATTTATGGTCCTGGGATTTTTTATCTATTTTTTTTATAGGTGGAGGAGTAGCTTGTAGTATTGTTTTGTTGGATTATATTTCAATGAACCTTTTTCCTGAATCGTGGTTTGATGATGGTGGAATTAATGATCGCATGTTTCAAGGCATGTCTGTTTTTCAAGTGTTGGCTGTTACTGTTTTAATTGGAACAGCAGAGGAGTTTTTATTTCGTGGTGTGATACAAACATATTTTGGTTTAATTTTCGCGAGTGTGATATTTGCTGTTTTACATATTCGCTATATTACCAAGCCTTTTTTATTTTGTTTTGTATTGCTGATTAGCATCGTATTTGGTTATGTGTTTCAATATACAGGGAATTTATTAATTACAATTTTTGCGCATTTTTTAGTCGATTTCATAATGGGATTACAATTAAGAAATCAAACGAAAGATGGTGGCGACCGAGATGACGACGAGACAGACAACAGAGTTTGAGGAGAATTTAGAAGAGTCAACGCAAACAGAAAAAGAGGGTTTACCACCGCGTAGTGAAGTTCATAAAGACAAAAAAAATAAAAAATCAAAATTTAAAATAAAGCATTTTTTTGTTCGAATTTTAACAGTATTATTTATCTTGCTCCCAATTGGGATTTTATGGTATACAGAGCGTTACATTGCGGAGAAAAATGGGAAATCTAGTGCTGATTCTGAACATAGTGCATTTGAAGTTATTTTTTATGATTCAAAAAAGAAAACAAATCATGAATCAAAATCATCCTCATCAGAGACATTTCAGTTTCATACAGTAAAAAAAGGCGAAACCTTGGAAGAGGTTGCAAAGAAATATTTTCCGGACGAAGATGGAATAGCGATTATAAAGAAATACAATGAGGTAGCAGGAGAATTAGAGCCAGGACAGGTGTTGAAAATTCCGAAGAAGACAGGGCCAGAACAGAAAAAATAAAAAGAAAATTTTATCCTGCTATTTGAGGACAGTAAGCCCCCATCTCATGATTATGTAAAATTTGAAGAAGAGAGGTGGGGGCTTACTGCTCAGTCGTAACAATCTTATTTTTACAGGAAATTATTCTTCTCTCTTCATAAGTTGATGTGGTCATATTCTGTTAAGAAGAAAGATGGGGAAAGTGTATGACATGGATAGTGTTAGGTTGTTTCATTTTATGTATTGTAATTGTTTGTTTTATTATGATGTATAAAGAAGCGATGCGTGATACATTGTTAGAGCACAGCATATCATTTCCGAATTTCCCAATAAGTTTTGGAGAAGTTCGCATTTTTTTTATTTCAGATATTCACAGAAGAACGGTATCTCAATCTTTAATACAGAAAGTAAAAGGAAAAGTAGATTTTGTTATTATAGGTGGAGATCTAGCGGAACGAGGAGTACCTCTATCACGAGTGGCTGATAATATTAAACGGTTAAATGAACTTGGACAAGTATATTTTGTTTGGGGAAATAATGATTATGAAATTGATTTTCACGAATTAGACGCGTTACTTCTTCAAAATGGCGTAAAAATTTTAGATAATACAGGGACTTTATTTGAATCGGAGCTTGGAGAAAAAATATGGTTAATAGGTGTCGATGATGTAGGTTTGAAGCGTGATCGATTAGATTTAGCGTTAGCGGATTGCGAAGAAGAGGGCTTTCGTATCCTTGTGAGCCACAATCCTGATATTTTATATAAATTAAATGGAACGGAACGTATTTCTTGTATATTAAGTGGTCATACGCACGGTGGACAAATTCGGTTGTTTCATGCTACGCGTTTTTTGAAAGGTGGAATGTATGAATATCCACATACGACTTTGTTTGTAAGTAATGGTTATGGAACAACATTTGTACCACTACGGTTTCGAGCTCCTGCACAAACGCATTTGATTACATTACGAAGAGAAGAATGACGTTGTTTTTTAAGGTGGGAAGATATATGCCAAATTCAACCGGTAAATATAATATTAAAGCAATTTCCAATATGCTTGGTATCCATCCAGGAACATTGCGAGCTTGGGAAAGACGATATCAAATCATTACACCGAAACGTAATGATGCTGGACATCGTTTATATACAGAAGAACATGTTCAAATTTTTAAATGGCTTATTAATAAACTGAATCAAGGTTTTACCATTGGACAAGCAGTAAATTTATTAGAAAATAATCAATTACAAAATCACAATTTATTAGAAAAAGAATATAATAAAGTAGAACTTTTAGTAGACGATATCTTGTATTCTTTGTTAAAATTTGATGAAATACAAGCTCTCGAATTATTGAACGAGGCTTTTAGCATTTTTTCTATAGATAAAGTAATTACAGATGTGTTCATAAAACTACTGGTCAAGTTAAGAGAGCAACGCTTGAATGAAAAAATAACAAGTGCAGAGGAACAATATGCAATTGCCCTTTTACAATCACGTATGGGAGCAATTTATTATAGTATACCCACGAATACGGGAACATCGAAGGTGCTTTCTATATGCGTTCCAGGAGAATTACATGAACTCGAATTGTTTATTTTTACAACATATTTACGCCGAAAAGGCTTGCCAACAATCTATATTGGGACAGGCATAGAAGAAACCAGCATTCAGGATGTAATTACACGAGTGAATCCTAAATTTTTGTTTATTTCTTGTACAATGCAAGAAAATATAATGGCAAGTGTTCAACTTGCAAAGAGATTACATGAACAATATAAAAATCTTTCTATCGGACTTAGTGGTTTTGCTTTTAGGTTTGCTTCTAATGAAGAAAAAGAAGAGATTTGTAATTTGTTTGTTGGGGATACGCCAGAAGAATGGGATGAATGGTTAAAAATGTCAGAATAGTTGTTCGAAGAGAACCATCTATTTTCTGTTTCATATAATAAAAATTAGATACAACGGTTGCGTAAGGAGGTTACGGGATGAGGCTGGAACGTTTAAATTATAATAAAATAAAAATCTTTCTAACGTTCGATGATTTGTCAGAACGTGGGCTCACGAAGGAAGATTTATGGAAAAATGCTCCTAAAGTACAACAACTATTTCGAGATATGATGCAAGAAGCAAATAAAGAACTCGGCTTTGAAGCGGATGGTCCAATTGCAGTGGAAGTATTTTCATTACAAGCACAAGGCATGGTTGTTATTGTTACAAAAGAAAATCAAGAGTTAGATACGGAAGAAGAATTTCAAGATGAATTTATTGAAATGCAAGTTACTCTTGATGAGAGTGAACATATATTATACGAATTTACTTCATTAGACGATATAATTGCTTTAGCTGGCCGCTTATATAGTCTTGGAGTTACAGGCGGAAGGCTTTATGGGTGGCAAGATCGTTTTTATTTATGGTTAGAAGAAGAAACAGCTACGTTATTGAAAGAAGATATGATTGCCATTTTAGCAGAGTTTGGTAGTTCTTCTACAATTACAATTTATCGAATGATGGAATATGGAAAAGAGCTAATGGCGAATGAAGCAATTAAACAAATCTACAAATACTTTATCGCAAAAGAAAACCTCAGCTAAGTGATATAGTTGAGGCTTTCTTTATATAAAGTATTTAAACATTATATTATATAAAAAATATTAGCTTTTTAAGTATTTCGCTTTGCTAAAAACAACAAAAATACTATAATAACATTGAAAACGTTTACAAAAATAAAAAAGGTTTGCATATATTTGTTAGCGTTTTCTCTTGCATTCCTATTTTAAGAGTGTATACTAGGCAATGAAGGTTTACTAAACAAGTGAAATTACAGGGGGTTTACTTACTATGGTAGCCGAAAAGGGAGCTCAAACACAAACACAACAAAGAGAACAACATTTTGAACTGTTGAATTCGACGCAAATTGTTATTAAAGAAGCCTTAGAAAAATTGGGTTATCCAAACGAAGTATATGAATTACTTAAAGAACCAATTCGTATGATGACAGTGAAGATTCCAGTTCGTATGGATGATGGGACTGTTAAAATATTTACAGGATATCGTGCTCAGCATAATGATGCTGTTGGTCCGACAAAGGGTGGTATTCGTTTTCATCCGAATGTAACGGAAAATGAAGTAAAAGCACTTTCGATTTGGATGAGCTTAAAATGTGGTATTGTTGACCTACCATATGGTGGGGGTAAAGGTGGTATCATTTGTGATCCACGTGAAATGTCTTTCCGTGAGTTAGAAAGATTAAGCCGTGGCTACGTAAGAGCAATTAGTCAAATTGTAGGGCCAACAAAAGATATTCCGGCTCCAGACGTATTTACAAATTCACAAATTATGGCATGGATGATGGATGAATATAGCCGCATTGACGAATTTAATTCACCTGGATTTATTACAGGGAAGCCACTTGTTTTAGGTGGATCTCATGGTCGTGAAACAGCGACTGCAAAAGGTGTAACAATTTGTATTCGTGAGGCAGCGAAAAAGCGCAATATTGATATTAAAGGTGCGCGTGTTGTTGTACAAGGATTTGGAAATGCAGGTAGCTTCTTAGCGAAGTTTATGCATGATGCGGGAGCGAAGGTAATTGCGATTTCTGATGCTTACGGTGCACTTCATGATCCAAATGGTCTAGATATTGATTATTTATTAGACCGTCGTGATAGCTTCGGTACAGTAACGAAATTGTTTAATAATACAATTTCTAATAAAGAGTTATTAGAACTAGATTGTGATATTTTAGTACCAGCTGCCATTGAAAATCAAATTACAGAAGAAAATGCAGCAAATATTAAAGCAAAAATTGTTGTAGAAGCAGCAAACGGTCCTACAACATTAGAAGCAACGAAAATTTTAACTGAACGTGGCATTTTACTTGTTCCAGACGTATTAGCAAGTGCTGGTGGCGTAACAGTTTCTTACTTTGAGTGGGTACAAAACAACCAAGGTTACTATTGGACGGAAGAAGAAGTTGAGGCTCGTCTAGAAAAAGTAATGGTAAGCTCGTTTAATTCTATTTACGAAACAGCGCAAATTCGTAAAGTGGATATGCGTTTAGCAGCTTATATGGTTGGGGTTCGTAAAATGGCCGAAGCAAGTCGCTTCAGAGGCTGGGTATAAAGTGAAACTTTCATCAGCGGGGGGTTTCTTCATCCCCCTATCTTCTTCGATTTTCTCTCAATCTTGAGGTGGGGGTTTTACTGCCCGTTAATGTGGGATAAATCGATTGTTGATTATGAAAACCGCAATTTCCTTAAAGGAAGTTGCGGTTTTTTGTCGTAATTAGATTGCAAGGTCAAGCGGAAAATTCATTCGTTTTTCTACTTTTGTCAGTTGAAGCGATATGGAAAAGTCATGAGGGAAAGAGGGAGAAAAGTGCAAGTAGATCTAATGAAACGAGTAGTTGAATTAGAACAACGAATTATGAATTTAGAAAAGAAGTTAGAGGAAAAACAAACGGGAAAAATACCGATTCTTCAGCTGCTAGGGGAAGCGCTTGCTTCTCTGTTGTTCGGGATATGTATTATTGGTCCACTCATCACAGGTATATGCGCATTAGTTGTATTGCTTATGAGTTACCTGGATTTGTAAAAAAAATAAAAAGAACACTTGTTCTAACGGAACGTTTGTGCTATACTCTCCTTAGATAGAAAAACGGAAATAAAGTGAAAGTTCCACATGGAAAAGTTTATTGGGTATTCATTGATGGAAAACATTTGCTAATTATAAAGGGGAGATTTTAATGAAAACGACTGCACAGCAACGTTTTATGATGCCAACACATGTAATGGAGAGAGTTGGAAATTTACATCAGAAGAACGTGAAAGAGTATTCCTTCTTGCATACAGTGAATCGTTTTTTTGGTTTAGAAACGAAGCAAGATGAAATTTGGTTTTATGGTTTCTATACGGTGGCAGTAAGTGTGTTATTATTTATGGTATTTGTTTCGAATATGATGGATTTTCTGTTTTCATAATAATGTTTGCGATAGGGACACATCATCTGAATACATATAAGATTAGGAAGATTATTCTATAAGAGCGGAGATGATGTGAATGGCGAAGTTTCCTATACAGCGAAATTACATTAATTATGGAAGCTCTCGGCCGGGCATTCCACTATCGAAAGTTCGTTTTATTGTCAGTCATGACACTGGGAATCCGGGCAGTAATGCGATTGGGAATCGAGACTATTTTAACGAAGTGCAACCGAAAGCTTCAGCTCATACATTTATTGATGATACAACCATACTCGAGATTATTCCAATTAATGAGGCAGCTTACCATGTTCGGTACAATGTTCCAACAGATAATGAAATATATGGTTACAATGCTAATAGCGCAGCAATTGGCGTTGAACTTTGCTACGGTGGGAATATAAGCTTTTGGGATGCATATACACGTTTTACATGGTATCATGCCTATTTGTGTCATAATTTTGGGTTGAATCCAAGGACAGATATTGTTTCACATAAAAAGCTTGATCCTACTCGTAAAATTGATCCGGAACACGTATTAAATAATCAAGGTATACCTTTTCGACAATTTTTAGCGGACGTCTATCGCATGTACGTATCGTATAGATGACAAATATATGAAAAATGAATACAATAAAGATAGGTGCCTACTGCTGAAAGTAGGTTTTTTCTTGTTTATTTGGATAGAGAGAGTAGAAGACTAGGAGTTGAGCCTTACATGCAAAAGGAAACAGTAATTATTATCGGCGGTGGACCGTGCGGATTAGCGGCAGCGATTGCTATGCAAAATGTTGGAATGAATCCACTTGTGATTGAAAAAGGGAATATTGTTAATGCAATCTATAATTACCCAACACATCAAACGTTTTTTTCCTCTAGTGAAAAACTAGAAATTGGTGGAGTAGCCTTTATCACAGAAAACCGTAAGCCTGTTCGGAATCAAGCATTAGCATATTATCGGGAAGTAGTGAAACGGAAACATGTACGTGTGAACGCGTTTGAACGAGTGGAAGAAGTGCGGAAAGAAGAAGATATTTTCTTTGTTCAAACGTTAAAGAGTGACGGTGAGCGAGAGAAGTACAGTGCAAAATATATTGTTATCGCAACAGGATATTATGACAACCCTAATTATATGAATATTCCTGGAGAAGAGTTAGAAAAAGTAACGCATTATTTCAAAGAAGGGCATCCTTATTTTAATCGAGACGTTATCGTTGTAGGAGGAAAGAATTCAAGTATAGACGCAGCGTTAGAGCTTGTAAAGTGCGGAGCGCGTGTGACAGTTTTATATCGAGGTCAAGTATATTCTCCTAGTATTAAACCGTGGATTTTACCGGAATTTGAAGCGTTAGTACGACAAGAAACGATAAAAATGGAATTTGGTGCACATATAAAAGAAATTACAGAACATGCAGTCACATATACAGTGGGGACCAAAGAATATACGGTTTCAAATGATTTTGTCTTTGCCATGACAGGTTATCATCCAGATCATAGTTTTTTAACAGAAATGGGTGTGGAAATTGACTCTGAAACAGGAAGACCACTGTATAACGAAGAAACGATGGAAACGAATGTGGAAGGAATTTTTATCGCGGGTGTAATTGCTGCTGGTAATAATGCAAATGAAATTTTTATAGAAAATGGTCGATTTCATGGGGATGCCATTGCGCAGCTCATTGCAGCTCGAGAACAGAAACATTAGTAAGAACGGGTACAAAATGAAAAACACCTCCGTCTAATTCGTAGGCTTAAGGATTAGACGGAGGTGTTTTTTGTTACAATCAAATTTTAATGCTTAAACATAGATTGAATCTCTGCTTGTTCTTTTGTTACTTCCAGTGCAACAAGTAGCTTAATACGAGCTTTTTGAGCATTTAAACCATATGTGAAGATAATGCCCATATTTTTCAATTGTTTGCCCCCGCCTTCGTAAGAATATACATCTTGGACAATTCCGTTAAAGCAGCGAGAAACAAGAACAACTGGAATCTCTTTATCTATTAAACGTTGCAGAGCAGGAAGTGTACGCGGTGGTAAGTTTCCTTGTCCGAGTGCTTCGATAATGATTCCATCAACTGGCAATTGCTCAATTGCAGCCAATAATGTTTCATCCATACCAGCATACGCTTTTAATATGACAACATTTTTTGCAATTTGTGTGACAGCATATTTTTCATGATGCACTAATGCGTGATGGAAGACAACACCACGCTTTGTTACCATTCCAATTGGTCCGTATTGTGGACTTTGGAATGTTGCTACGTTACTTGTATGTGTTTTTGTCACATTCGTTGCACAGTGAATTTCATCGTTTAATACGACAAGAACGCCTTTTCCTTTTGCCTCTTCACTACTCGCAACTTTTACTGCTGACAAAAAGTTATATAAGCCATCCGCTCCTAACTCATTACTTGAGCGCATTGCTCCTGTAACGACAATTGGAACATCGGTTTGGACAGTTAAGTCAAGAAAATAAGCTGTTTCTTCTAGTGTGTCTGTTCCGTGTGTAATGACAACACCTTGCACGTTATCGTTTTTAACCTTCTCGTCAATCATGACTTGTAATTGCAGCATTTCATTAGGTGTCATGTGAGGAGATGGAAGATGAAAGACATCTTCAACAATTAAATCGATATCTTCTTCTAAATTTGGAATGAATTTTAAAAGTGGATTTTGCGCACCTGGTTGAACAACACCAGTTTCTTTATCTTCTTCCATCGCAATTGTTCCACCTGTGTGTAAAACAAGAATTTTTTTCAATGCCTTTACCCCTCTCCAATCAATGCAAATACATTAAGAACATAACATGATTTGATCGGATTCGACAATGAAAAAGTATAAAACTGCTAAGCGATAATCACAATGAAAATAAAGTGAAACTTCCCTCAATGGGGCTTACTGCCCATCAACAGGTGTCCGCTAGAGTGGGATGATAAAGAAAAGGAGATGTAGGTTTTGAAAAAAATCGAGAAAATTTTAATTTGGTTATTAATTGGACAATGTCTTTGTTTGTGTATTGTCCAACTACTTTTAACAGAGGAAAACATAGCAAAATATGTATCGAAAGTTGTCTATTATGAAGGAGTTACAAAAGGGGTTATAACAAATATTTTAGAGGTAAATCAATAGTTTTTTCATTTGCTTCTAAGAAAGAGTGTGCTACAATAGTTGAGGGCTTGAAACGGGGTAAAGTGAAACGGTTATTAGTGAAAAAGCTGATCGTTAATGGAACCAATCGGATTTTTACTTCCTGTTAATGTAAAAAGAAACAATGTTGAGAAAAGCAGGGAATACCTGCTTTTCCTTCTGTTCTTATAAGTGAAAAAATGGGGTGTTACAATGGAGAAACGGATTTCCATCGCAATTGATGGCCCGGCAGCTGCAGGGAAAAGCACGGTTGCTAAAATTGTTGCTAAAAAATTGTCTTATGTTTATATTGATACAGGTGCAATGTATCGTACTGTAACATATGCAGCATTAGAGCAAGGCATTGATATTGAAAATGAAGAAGAGTTAATGGGAATCATTAGGGATATAGACATTTCATTTCAGCAAGGAGAAAATGTACAGCTTGTCTTTTTAAACGAAAAAGATGTATCAGAAGTGATTCGCACACCAGAAGTAACAAATCGTGTATCGATTGTGGCGAAACATCGCCTTGTACGTGAAGAAATGGTACGTCGTCAGCAAGCTTTAGCAGAAAAGGGCGGCGTTGTTATGGACGGTCGTGATATTGGGACGCATGTAATGCCGAATGCGGAAGTGAAGATTTTTATGCTAGCTTCTGTTGAAGAGCGAGCTGACAGAAGACATTTAGAAAACACACAAAAAGGATTTCCTTCTAACTTAGAACAACTAAAAGAAGAAATTGCGCGCCGTGATAAATTAGATTCTGAACGTGAAGTGTCTCCTTTAAAAAAAGCTGAGGATGCAATTGAATTAGATACAACCTCTTTATCTATTGAAGAAGTAGTTCAAAAGATTATGGATATTGTATCGACAACGTTCGCAAAATAAAGGAAGGGGGGAAACCTCTTCCTTTATTTTTGTTTCTATGTGGTAATAAGGAAACAATTTCCTTGACAAATTCATCGATTTGTTAGAAGTTAGTAAAAGAGGGTATTTTCTAAATATTTTACATACATGCAAATGGAAGCCATTGTTTCCATTTCGTATATACATAAAGATGCTTTGCCATTTTAGTAGGGAGGTATTTCCATGGTAGAAAAAATGAATGAAGAAGTTGTAAACACAAAGGCATTACAAGTAGGTGATGTTGTTACAGGTACAGTAACTAAAGTTGAAGAAAAGCAAGTATTTGTAAATGTTGGGTACAAAACTGATGGTGTGATTCCAATTAGTGAATTGGCAAATGTTCATATTGAAAAAGCAAGCGATGTTGTAGAAGTAGAACAAACTCTTGAATTGAAAGTAATTAAATTAGAAGATAATGATTTAGTGTTGTCTAAACGTGCAGTAGATGCAGAAAAAGCATGGGAAGTATTGCAAGGGCAATTTACATCAGGTGAAGTATTTGATGTAACAATTAAAGATATCGTTAACGGAGGTCTAGTTGTTGACCTTGGTGTTCGTGGCTTTATTCCGGCTTCGCTTGTAGAGGTGCATTATGTAGAAGATTTTACTGATTATAAAGGAAAAACATTAGCAGTAAAAATTGTAGAATTAGACCGAGAGAAAAATCGTGTGATTCTTTCTCATAAGGCAGTAGTAGAGCAAGAGCTAGACAAGAAGAAAAAAGAAGCAGTTTCTTCTTTACAAGCAGGTGATGTTGTAGAGGGAACGGTTCAACGTTTAACTGACTTCGGAGCATTTGTAAATGTTGGCGGTGTAGATGGTTTAGTTCATATTTCTCAAATTTCTCATGATCGTGTAGAACAACCATCTGATGTATTAACAGAGGGACAAACTGTAAAAGTAAAGGTGTTATCTGTTGATGCTGATACGCAGCGTATTTCTTTATCTATGAAAGCGGTGCAACCAGGTCCGTGGTCGAATGTTTCAAATCAAGTAAAAGTAGGCGATTTATTAGATGGGAAAGTAAAACGCCTTGTTACTTTCGGAGCGTTCGTTGAGATTTTTCCTGGTGTAGAAGGACTTGTTCACGTGTCACAAATCGCAAACCGTCATGTGAAAAATCCGAATGAGGTATTAAACATCGGACAAGATGTGCAAGTAAAAGTATTAGAAGTTCATTTAGAAGAAAAACGCATTTCTTTAAGTATAAAAGAAGCGCTTGAAGAAAATAATGTAACAGAAGATTATAGTAAATATGAACCAACTTCTGATTCTGCAACATTCCAATTAGGTGATATTATTGGAGAGAAGTTAAAAAATTTAAAGAAATAATGAGGGATGTGTGTGGTAAGAGCAAAGCGTAAATTAGAACATATTGAGTATGCTCTTTCTACTGGACAGTCTCGTACACATGGCTTTTGTGACGTTTCTTTTGTTCATCAAAGCTTACCGAATATAAGTTACGAAAGTATATCATTTCAAATGGAAATCGGCGAACTTGTTTTAAGTTCGCCGATTTTTATCAATGCGATGACTGGTGGTGGCGGAGAGCACACACTACATATAAATAAACAACTAGCCCAAGCTGCACAGCAGTATCAACTTGCGATGGCTGTCGGTTCACAAATGGCGGCGTTAAAAGACGCTAATGAAGCAGCGTCTTTTAAAATCGTGAGAAAAGTGAATCCGAATGGAATTGTTATTGCAAACTTAGGCAGTGAAGCAACAGTAGAACAAGCGAAGCGAGCTGTTGATATGATTGAAGCAAATGCATTACAAATTCATTTGAATGTCATTCAAGAATTGACAATGCCAGAAGGCGATCGTGATTTTACTGGTGCACTAAAAAGAATTGAACAAATTGTCAAGCATTCTTTTGTTCCTGTGATTGTAAAAGAAGTTGGTTTTGGTATGAGTAAAGAGGCAGCAGAAGATTTAGCTAGTATTGGGGTTTCTATTATAGATATTGGTGGATATGGCGGTACAAACTTTGCGGCGGTTGAAAATGAAAGAAGACAGCGAGTACTTTCCTATTTCAACGAGTGGGGCATTTCGACTGCTTCTTCCTTAATTGAAGTATCCTCTACACAAAAACCTCTCTCTATTATTGCGTCAGGTGGTATTCAAACAGCACTTGATGTAGCGAAAGCATTAGCGTTAGGAGCATCAGCAACAGCATTTGCCGGCCATTTTTTACGGATTTTGATGCAAGAAGGTATCGAGAAATTAATTGAAGAAATTGAATTACTACATACAGATTTACAGTTTATTATGACGGCGCTTGGGGTACGAACAATCGCTGAGCTTAGGCAAGTACCACTTGTTATTAAAGGTGATACATACCATTGGCTTAACGAGCGCGGGATTGATACAGCTAAATATAGTAGGCGTTAAATGAAATGTATTATATAGGGAAATTTTTGATGGGGTTACTGTAAAGTGAAACTTCCATTAGTGAGGTCTTATTGAACACGAATAGCGAGATGAAAATCAACCGAATGAATCAACCATTCGGTTGATTTTTTTTGTTTATGAAATCCATACAATGAAGATGAAAGGAGCTGATGATATGGAAAAGTTAATTGAAGTAAGAAAGTTAGAAAAATGTTACGCACATTTTAAAGCATTAAATGGTATTTCATTCGATGTAAGAGAAGGGGAGATTTTATGTTTCCTTGGTCCAAATGGTGCTGGGAAAAGTACGACTATTCATATTTTGTCGACCATTTTACAGTACGACGGGGGAGAAATTTTATTTGAAGGAAAAGATGTAAAAAAACATACGCGATATGTAAAGTGCAACCTCGGTATTGTGCCGCAGGATTTAGCGATTTACGAAGAAGTATCAGCGGAACAAAATGTAGCGTTTTTTGCTGCTCTTTACGGTTTGAAAGGAACACAATTACAGAAATCTGTAGATGAAGCGTTGCAATTTGTTGGACTGCTTGATAAGAAAAATGAAAAACCGAAAACTTTTTCGGGTGGAATGAAAAGAAGGCTGAATATAGCATGTGCGATTGCGCATAAACCAAAGGTTATTATTATGGATGAACCGACAGTGGGGATTGATCCGCAATCTCGAAATCATATTTTACAGTCGATTCAACATTTACAAGAACAAGGATCTACGATTATTTATACAACCCATTATATGGAGGAAGTGGAAGAGATATCGACGAGAATTATCATTATGGATCATGGTGAAATTATTGCCGAGGGAACGAAAGAAGAACTTAAGAAGCATATTGCAGATGAAAACCGTTATTTCATAGAATGTGAACATATAACAACAGGTGTAGAAGAACGATTTTTTAAAATTGAGGGGATGAAAGAAGTAACAGTAAAAGACGGAGTAATAGAAGTTGTCGTATTGAAAGGTGTGGAAAATTTGGATAAAATTATTACGCTTCTTGTAAATGAAGGAATGAAAGTGAAAAACATTATGAGTGAAAGTGCGAGTTTAGAAACAGTATTTTTACAGTTAACAGGAAGAAAATTAAGAGATTGAAGGTGAAAATAATGAGCTTCTTTGTGTTATATAAACGCGATGTAGTCAATATTGTCATGAATCCAGTCCTTTTACTAACGAATACAATTTCTCCGATTTTATTTATATTAATTTTTGGTTATTTGAGTAATGGGAGTTACGGAGACAGTGGGATTACCTCCTATGATTATTATGGTGTTACGATTTTAATATATAGCATCTTGAATGTATCAATGACAGCTTCTAATAGTTTTATGGAGAAAAGGTTAAAAAATAGTAATTTACGAGTTATGTATAGTCCAATTCGTGTTTCTTATCTGTATTTGTCGAAAATATTGGCTACATTTACTTTTACAACTGTTTGCTATCTATTTGTTATGTATGGGGCTCATATAGGCTTGCGTGTAACGTTTGGAGGAAAGAATGTTGCTTATGTCATTATAATCGTGTTGTTATTTAATTTTTTATCAGCGGTTATCGGCGTGTTATTTTGCTGTATGTTTAAAAGTGAGGAAGTAACGAATAAAATATTAAGTTTGTTAAATAACGCTTTTGCAATTTCAGGAGGGGTTTTCTTTTCTCTTGATGGATTAGGAGATACGGTTCGGACAATATCATATATTTCACCGGTAAAGTGGGTTGTAGAATGTGTGATGAAGATCATATATGATCAAGATTTTAGCCTTTTCCTTACAACGGGCAGTGTGTTAATTTTGTTAACTTGTTTTGGGTTAGTTGGCTGTAAATTTCTATTTAAGGTGGAGGATTATGTATGAACGAGATTTTAATTGTTTTTCGTCATAATATCCGGCGAGCTATTAGTAAAAAGAATTATATACTGTTAACGATTCTTCTTACGTTTATTTCTATATCACTTGCTATATTTTTTACTTCCAAGTTTGAAATGAAGGGGAACATTGCATATGTAACAAAAGAAGGAAAGGGTCATATAAAAATAGAGGGATTTAACATTAAAAATACGAATCAAATTCCAAGTATGTCCGAATTTGTAATGAAAAAATATGATGCAGCAGTTATTCCGAAAGAAAACGGACAAATAGAAGTAAAGACACTTAAAGAAGATGATTTTAAAGAAAAAGTCGAGATGGCGTTTCAACAAAAAAGTATAGGTTCGTTTCATCAAGACAAAGTGAGAAAGGTAGGTACAAATATTTTAGGGTATCTGTGTATGTTTGTGTTATTAGAGAGTATTATGTTTATGAGTTTTTTTACAGAAGATAAGGAAAATCGTACCTTTACTCGTATTGTATCGTCTCCTATACGTATTAGTAACTATTTATTTGCGCAGTATTTGTTTACCTTTCTTATCGTATATGCTCCAACCTTTCTCATCTTAATAGTTGAAAAGGTAATGTTTCAGATGGATATAGGATTCAGTTTTTTAGAATATAGTTATCTATTGGCTATCCTTGTTATGATTGCGACATCCTTTTCTTTATTTATGAGTACGATTATAGAAACTACGGATAATACAATGATGTTATCTTCTTCCATTATTGTTTTTACTACTATTTTATCGGGGGCTTTCTTTGTTTTAAAAGACAAGAATGGGATAGTAGATTGGTTTGTACGAATCTTACCGCAAAAACAATATCTTTCGTTTATCGATGGTGTTGAAAATGGCTATAATCTAGCACAGTATGGAGGCGCAATTACGTATATAAGTTTTACTATCTTGTTATTCTTTATGCTTAGTATCATCATTTGTGAAAAAAGAGTACAGGAAGGTCGATATTGATATTTTCTATGTTAACCATATAAAATGGAAATAAAATGCATAAAGAAAATAATAAGGTGATGAAATGAAGAGAGAAGTTCAAATCATTTCTACAAAATTAATGACTCCAACGCCAAGGAAAAATTATGTACGTAGAGAAAAATCATTAAAAAAATTAGAAACATTGTGCGATTATAAACTTGTAGTTGTGAAAGGATCGGCTGGTAGTGGAAAAACGACTATATGCTCTTCTTTTGTCAAAGAAAACTCGGAGTTTGCGATTTCCTGGATTACTCTAGATAAAGAGAATAATAATGTATTTTCTTTTTGGTACTATGTGTTAGAAAGTATGCGTGTATATATTGAAGAAATAGAAGACATTATTTCTTTATTTCAGATGATTATGCATAAAGATGATATGAAACGTATTATTGTAGCTTTGATTAACCTATTAAGTACAAAAGATGATATTGCGATTATTATTGATGACTTTCACTATATAACGGATGTTGATGTTAATAAGACAATGGAATATTTTTTAAAGCATTCCTCAGAAAATGTTCGCATTGTCTTATTAACGAGAGAAGAACCTAAACTTTATGTAGGTGATTTTCTCATTTCAGGAAGATTATTAGAAATTGGAGAAGAAGAACTAAAGTTATCAGCAGACGAAGGTTTTCAGTTTATTAAACATACATTGAAGATGGATCTAAAATATGAGGTAATTCATGATATGAACATGGTGGCAGAAGGTTGGATTGGTGGTCTTCAGTTACTTGCGCTTGCACGATCTTATCATAACAATGATTGTATGCAGCATATGAAAGTGCTGAATAAATATATGATTACCTATTTATCAAAAGAGATTTTAGATGCTTTGGAAGAAGAAGAAAAAGATTTTCTCGTAAAAACATCTATTTTAAGTTATTTTAATGAGGAAATTTGTAATAAGTTATTGGAAAAACAGGGTACAAAAGAAATCATTACACGTCTATTTCAAAAACATTTATTTATAATTAATCTTGATGAAGAGCGTGGAATATATCGCTATCACGCTATTTTTCAACAGTTTTTACAACATTCTTTTGAGCAGCTAGAAATGGAGAAACAAAAGAAGTTACGTTTACGAGCTGCAGAAGTATACGAACGATGCGGTGATTTTGAGGAATGTATAAAACAATTGTTAGAGATGCAATATTATGAGGCTGCGTTAAGGAAAATTGAAATACACGGACAAAACCCGCAAGGATGGACCTATTTACGACATATTCCGTTACCGTGTATTGTGCAAAATAAAGAGATGGCGTTTCAACTCATTTTTTACCATTATTGTAATATGGAGTTTGAGCAGTGCAAAGAAATATTAAATACCGTGTACGAAGGGGGAAGTGGTCATCATCCTTGGAAGGTATTCGAATTTTGTAAGGCTTTAATTGAGGAAGGGAATTTACAATTAGATGTTTTATTTATAAGTGAAATTGAAGACATGGATATAAGTGATGTAACTAAGGCGATTATTTATGTAGAATTATCATTTTTTCTGTGGTTCCAGGAGCGAATCAAGGATGCACTATATGTGCTTGATAAAGCGTCTATACTTGAGAAGAGAATGAAAAATCTATATGTCCAAATAGGTATTTTAAGTTCTTTATGCCAGATTAAAGAGGATTTAGGAGATTTAAAAGAGTGTGAGAGGTTATATAATCAGCTTTTTCGGGTGGTTGAACAACATCCATTTTTATCAGCTCTCACAGTAACTTGTCATATTGGAATTACGGGTATTTATTTAAAACGTTTACAACTAGATAAGGCTGAAAAAGCATTACAACATGTACAAGGTGACGAAGTTGCATTAGAAAAACCTTATTTATATAATTTAATGGAACTTCAATTTCTGAAAGGTGATAAACAGCAAGCGAACGAAACAATTCGAAAGTTACAAACATTTGATGCGTATCAAAATGAGCTGTTTATATCCTCATTACTAAAATATGCGATTCATGTTGATGGAGAATATGTACAGCAATTAGATCAGTTTGTTTTGATGTACATACAAAAGAAAGAAAAAAAGAAACTACGAACTGAAGATAAATTGTTATATGCTCAGATTTTATTGCAGAAAGGACATATACAAGAATCATTACAGTTACTTGATGAAGTTGCGGAATTTACAAGAAAACATAAAATGAAAGTACTATTAATTGAAGCATTATTATTAAAAGTTCTTATCTTAGGAAATGAAATGAAAAAGCATAGGCGGGAGCTTTTAAATTTATTACGAGAAGCGGTACATTATAGTTATGAAAATCATATTTTATTACCTTACTTAAGAATAGATAAACAAATTCAAACATTGTTGATGTTATTAAAAGAAGAACGGTTGCAAGATTTAAATGAAAGAGAGAGGGAGTTCTTATACACGTTATTACAGTTAGGGGATCATGATAAAGAGAATGTTCTGTTAAGTAATAGAGAATTAGAGGTATTGAAAGTTCTAGCGACTGGGGCATCAAATAAGAAGATTGGTGAACAATTGTGCATATCTATTTCGACAGTTAAGACGCACATTATTAACATTTATTCAAAGCTTCATGTGTCTAACCGTGTTGAAGTAATAAAGAAAGCCACAGAACAAGGAATTATAAACTATATAAATTCAAATTAAAAACCTGACATAAAACCATCTTTTTTTAGGTGGGCAAGAGCATCTGGCCATGCATAGAAGCGGTCACCTTTTACTGTTTAAACAAAGTCAGAAAGCGAGTGGAAGCTCCTTTTTTTCTGCATAGCAGCAATCTATATGTCGGAAAATTAAAATGGATTCATATAGTTATTAATATGTGAAAACAAGGAAACAGCCAATGATATGTTGGCTGTTTCTTTGTTTTAATGCTGATTTTGTTTTCGTGCTTGCTCCGGTGTATCGAGTCCTGTTGCACCAGGATATTGTAATGATTGGCTGCGGTCGGATTCTACGCGCCTTGATTGTTTCAATTTCTTTTCTTGACGATCTTTACCCATGGTGTTTCCACCTCCTTAGTACAAAGTGTTGCTGTTATTTTTAAAAATATGCAGCGATAAAAGATGATTATTTTTCATAAACAATTCCCATAATGGAAATAATAGGAGGTGTTCACTTGGAAGGTGGTTATTTTTATTTTTTAGCATGGGTGAGCTGGATTGTTACGACGTTTTTTTGGAGAAAAGATACAGTTAGACTTAAGCTTAGTGCGGTCATTTTATTATTTATTATTTGTTCGCAAGCAGTAATTTCATTTACTTCTATTACAATATCGGTAAACGCCCTTTTGTTAGCGGGAATCTCATTTATTGGAATTGCGACATATTCAGTATGGAAAAAGGTCTATACTTTACTATGTGCACTTATAATCGCGATGCTATATGCAAGCTTTTCTTTAATCGAACTCTATGACCCGATTTGGATTGTTGTAGATCGTACCTGGATGTTAAGTAGTATTCTTGTTTATACATCTGTTTTATTACATAGGGACCGTCTATTACGTATATGGGGATTATATGTAGGGGCGTTGCAAGGTGAGTTGTTTGTAGCTTTTATTTTAAAGACATTCAATTTTCCTTATCAATTAGGGGATTTACAATTTTTTAATATGATTGCTGTGTCCACGATGTTCTGTAGTCTTTTATACGGAATTGGAAAAATAATGGCATACACAGAACAATTTAAGCAAAAGCAAGTGAAGGAGGGACAAGGTTAATTTATGAATTCGTATACATCAGCTATGTTGCTTGGAGTAACCGTTGGAACTGTCACACGAATTTTAATGCTTCAAACGGATACAAGGCAGTATCCAACTCGTTTACATGGAAAGATTATTCATATTGCAATGGGAATTATTGCGGCTGCTCTTGGGGCGGTAGCAATTCCAGCTATTTTGAAAAAGGATTTCTCTGCTATTACATTTCTGACATTAGCTGCATCGCAGTTTCGTGATGTGCGGAATATGGAGCGTAATACATTGCAGCAATTAGATGGGTATGAACTTGTTCCTAGGGGCAATACATATATTGAGGGAATTGCAATTGTGTTTGAGAGTCGTAATTATTTAGCAATGTTAACTTCTTTCATAGCTACTTTCGCTTATTTAGGATTTAAATCGTGGTATGCCGGTATTTTAGCTGGAATCATAAGTTTCTTTTTCGCGAAAAAGTTGATGTCTGGTAAACGGCTACGTGACCTTGTTGAAGTTGAGCATGCCTCGTTGCATTTTGAAGGAGCAGGCCTTTATGTTGATAATATTTATATTATGAATATCGGTTTACCAGTAAGGCAAAAAGAAATTATGAAGTATGGTATGGGATTTATTTTAAAACCAAAATCAATTGATGCTCGGGTAACATTAGCAAACCTTGGTCAAAGACAGGCGATTTTGCATGATGTATCTGTTGCGCTTGGTGTATATCGAGATTCTGGAACACCTGCACTTGTACCGCTTGCGAAACGTGATTTAAATGATGGAAGAATAGGTATATTTGTTTTGCCGCAAGATCAGGATGTAAATAAAGCGATTCAGGTCATTGGAAATGTTCCAACATTAGAAAGTGCGATTCATATGTCTTCTGAGGCCCCAAATGGAAGGGGAGATAAAGGGTGATATTAGAAAAATGTATTCTTGCTGTTATTACAACAATTCCGGAAAAGTTCGCTGGCGGGGCGCCGTTATTTGTATGTGAGACAGTAGATGAAATGGAATTTGTTGCTAGTAATTTAGAAGCGATTTTAGATGGAATTGCCCACCGTTTGCAAGAGAACTTATATATTATTGTGAAACATTCTTAAAATGTGTTATAATATGAGGTGTTTTGATACGAAGAGAAATATTCTGGAATGCAAATCCCTTCTTGCACAAAGAAGGGTTTTTTACATAATAACAGAAGCAAATAGAAGGGATGAAAGTATATGCCAAAACCGGTAGTGGCAATAGTAGGACGCCCAAATGTGGGGAAATCTACTATTTTCAATAGAATTGTTGGAGAAAGAGTGTCAATTGTTGAAGATATTCCTGGTGTAACAAGAGATCGTATATATAGCGCAGGAGAATGGTTAAATCATGAGTTTAACATTATTGATACAGGTGGAATTGATATTGGAGACGAGCCATTCTTGACACAAATTCGTCAACAAGCAGAAGTTGCGATTGATGAAGCCGATGTTATCATTTTTATGACAAATGGTCGCGACGGTGTGACAGCTGCGGATGAAGAAGTTGCAAAGATTTTGTATCGTTCTAAAAAGCCAGTTGTATTAGCTGTGAATAAGGTAGATAATCCAGAGATGCGCAGCGATATTTACGATTTTTATGCATTAGGATTTGGAGAGCCGTTTCCTATATCTGGAACGCACGGTTTAGGTTTAGGGGACTTATTAGACGAAGCAGCAAAACATTTCCCGCAAATTGAAGAAGAACCATACGATGATGAAACGATTAAATTCTGTTTAATTGGTCGCCCGAACGTTGGGAAATCATCAATGGTAAATGCATTGCTTGGTCAAGAACGTGTAATCGTTAGTAATGTAGCGGGTACTACACGTGATGCAGTTGATACACCGTACAGTAAAGATGGACAAGATTACGTTATCATTGATACCGCAGGAATGCGCAAAAAAGGAAAAGTATATGAAAGTACAGAAAAGTATAGTGTACTTCGAGCACTTCGAGCAATTGAACGCTCTGATGTTGTTTTAGTTGTTTTAGATGGTGAAGAAGGAATCATTGAACAAGATAAAAAAATTGCTGGATATGCCCATGATTCAGGTCGTGCTGTTATTATTGTTGTAAATAAATGGGACGCAGTTGAAAAAGATGAGAAAACGATGAAGGAATTCGAAGAGAATATTCGTGCTCATTTCCAATTTTTAGATTACGCACCAATCGTATTCTTATCTGCCAAAACGAGAAAACGTACACACACACTACTTCCTGTTATTAATGAGGTAAATGCAAGTCATAGTATTCGTGTACAAACAAATGTATTAAACGATGTAATTATGGATGCTGTTGCAATGAATCCAACACCAACGCATAATGGACAACGTTTGAAAATTTTCTATGCAACACAAGTCGCGGTGAAACCACCGACATTTGTTGTGTTCGTAAATGATCCAGAGTTACTGCACTTCTCATATGAGCGCTTCTTGAAAAATCGTCTGCGCGATGCGTTTGGTTTCGTAGGAACACCAATTAAAGTTATTGCAAGAGCACGAGACTAATGGAGAGGATGTGATTTTATGAAAAAAATCACAGTAGTAGGAGCAGGTAGCTGGGGAACGGCGTTAGCAATGGTATTAGCTGACAACGGCCATGATGTACGTCTTTGGGGGAATCGACCAGAACTTATGGATGAAATGAATGAAAAGCATGAGAATAGTCGTTATCTTCCGGGGATTACACTGCCAGCCAGCATCGTTGCTTACTCTTCTTTAGAAGAGGCATTAGTAGGGGTTGATACAGTACTTCTCGTTGTACCTACAAAGGCATATCGAGAAGTATTGCAAAATATGAAAACATTTGTTTCGCAGCCAATTACATGGATTCACGCGAGTAAAGGGATTGAACCAGGAACTTCAAAGCGTATTTCGGAAGTGATTGAAGAAGAAATTCCGGCACATCTCATTCGCGATGTGGTTGTTTTATCAGGGCCGAGTCATGCAGAAGAAGTTGGATTGCGCCAAGCTACAACAGTTACATCAGCTGCAAAGCGTATGGAAGCAGCTGAAGAGGTTCAGGACTTATTTATGAATAGCTATTTCCGTGTATATACAAACCCAGATATTATTGGAGTTGAACTTGGCGGAGCTCTAAAAAATATCATTGCCCTTGCGGCGGGTATTACTGATGGAATTGGCTTAGGAGATAATGCGAAGGCAGCCCTTATGACGCGAGGATTAACAGAAATTGCTCGTTTAGGACGTAAAATGGGTGGGAACCCATTAACGTTTGCTGGCCTGACAGGTATGGGTGACCTAATTGTAACATGTACGAGCGTTCATAGTCGAAATTGGCGTGCTGGTAACATGCTTGGTAAAGGTTGCTCGTTACAAGAAGTATTAGACAATATGGGAATGGTTGTTGAAGGCGTACGGACAACGAAAGCAGCATATGAGATGGCTAAGAAAATGGATGTCGAAATGCCGATTACAACTGTTTTATATGATGTGTTATTTAATGGAAAAAATGTAAAAGATGCTGTTGGAATGTTGATGGGACGTGTGCGTAAACACGAAGTAGAAGCGATTCCAGACTTGCTGTAAAAAAAGCTGTACAAATGTAAAAAGACATTTGTACAGCTTTTTCTTTTGGGTTTTTTCACCATTCTTTATTTTCTGCATACGATGGAGTGTAGATTACATGAGAGGGTGAACAAAGTGGATAATAATTTATTCAACAATATTGAAAAGGAATCCAAAGTAAATAAAGAAGATATTTTTAAATTAGCCTCTTCGGTTCAAAATTCAAATTTACGTGATGAAAAAGTGTTACGTCAGTTAATTCATCAGGTTGCAACAATGGCGGGAAGAGATGTATCAAAAGAAAAAGAAGAGCAAATTATAAATGCGATTATTAATAATAATATGCCAACTGACTTTAGTTCATTGAGTAAAATGTTTAAAAAATAAAGTATGAGAAACCATTGTTATATGCATTGCATACGATACTATGAAGGTATGAATATGAGCTGTTTGTGGGAGCGTTTGGTCAACCGAAGCGAAGAAGTCCCGTTTGCTTCGGTTTTTATTCGTTTCAATATAAGTGAATACGTACCGCTGAGCATTTTGAGAGTATATATATTTATTGTAACTACTCAGCTATACCTTTTAGAAAAGGGTATGATTCAAATTCGTTTTTTTGCATATAGACTGCTGTCATGCAAACAGGGCAGGAGCATGTACTTATTGTCTACTTTTGTTTTCAAACCTTGCACGTGGCAGGAAAAGGCACTACCCGCTTCTATGCATGGCTAGTCCCTCTCGCCCGTTTAAAAAATGTTTTTCTGTCGGTTTTTCATAAAGTAACTGAGTAGCTACAGAATATTTTCATTTGTTTAAATGTTATAATTTGTTAAAATAATAGGAAAATACATTAGGAGGGGGATATATGTCTGCTGGTCTTATAAAGATGTGGTTTTCTTTGGGAGCAATGGCTCTCATGTTTATTTCTGTTGCTTTCATTTTGCTAAGTCGTCATAAAATAAAGAATACATTTTTGAAAGGGTTTACAGCTTTGTTTGCGTATGCATGTATGGTTG
This sequence comes from Bacillus sp. 123MFChir2, assembly GCF_000383235.1. Classification (GTDB taxonomy): domain Bacteria; phylum Bacillota; class Bacilli; order Bacillales; family Bacillaceae_G; genus Bacillus_A. The sequence continues at coordinate 116,200 of NZ_KB910925.1, read as the reverse complement.
TATCAGGATTTATTATTTTTCTTGTCGTATTTAGCGGACCAATCGAACAATAGAAACTAAAGGACGGATTTCTAATGAAGAAAATACTACTGATTTTCGCAATATGTTGCACTATTATTCTATCTGGTTGTCTATATCCGAAAGAAAAGGTGCAACAACACGTCGTACCATATGAAGACCAGTTACAAGCGGTACAAACAGCAGTTAATACATATAGAGAACAAAATGATCATATATTGCCTATTAAAACACGTGATATGATTACACCAATCTATCAAAAATATCCAATTGATTTTCAAAAGATTACCCCTAGACTGATGCAAGAACCTCCTGGAAATGCTTTTGAAAGCGGCGGCATTTATCAGTATGTATTAGTTGATGTAGAAACAAATCCAACTGTAAAATTAATTGATGTACGAACAGCGGAGCGGGTTCAAGATTTAAAGTTGAAATTACAAATCTATCGTGATGAACATCGATACCCACCATTTAAAAAAGTAATTACAGATGGTGTGTATGAGCTTGATTATAATAAAATGGGCTATAAAGAAATTCTTCAAGTGGAAAGCCCTTATTCTGGTAAAAACTTACCTTTTGTTGTTGACGAGAAAGGTGAGGTATATATTGATTATCGCATTGACTTATACGACATGTTACAAAAATATGGTAATGAAGTAAAAGAAGGAGACGATATTCGTCAGTTACTTGTAAAGCATACTCCATTTGTACCGGCGTATTCTTTGCCATATACAGTGAAGGATAAAGAACCAATTTTTTTTAAGTGATAAGTCATGAACCTTTCTTTTAGCGAATAAGTTCTAGAAGAAGGTTTTTTTACTTCTTGAAATATTTGCATCGCTAATAAAAGGTTTTTTTAAATAGTCATATGAAATTGGGACAAAATCATATACTGTATTGTCCAAACTACAAGAATAATCATGATTTATTCCCAAAAATTTTGAGGGAGGGAATCACTTGGAAAAGATTGATATTTTTAAAGATATTGCTGAGCGCACAGGCGGTGATATTTATCTCGGGGTTGTAGGGGCTGTCCGAACAGGGAAATCTACTTTTATTAAGAAATTTATGGAGCTAGTTGTCATTCCAAATATTGAAAATGATTCAGATCGCCAACGCGCACAGGATGAACTGCCGCAAAGCGCAGCAGGGCGTACAATTATGACGACAGAACCAAAGTTTGTTCCAAACCAAGCGGTTTCTATCCATGTTGATGAAGGGCTTGATGTAAATATTCGCTTAGTAGATTGTGTGGGCTATACTGTCCCAGGAGCGAAAGGGTATGAAGATGAAAATGGGCCACGCATGATAAATACACCGTGGTATGAAGAACCAATCCCGTTTCATGAAGCGGCGGAAATTGGAACGCGCAAAGTAATTCAAGAGCATTCTACAATTGGGGTAGTTATCACAACTGATGGAACAATCGGAGAAATTCCGCGCCGCGATTATATTGAAGCGGAAGGACGGGTTGTAAATGAATTAAAAGAAGTAGGAAAACCGTTTATTATGATCATTAATACAGTACAGCCGTATCATCCTGACACAGAACAACTTCGTCAAAGTTTAGTAGAAGAATATGATATCCCAGTGTTGGCAATGAGTGTAGAAGGACTAAGAGAAGGCGATGTATATAATGTATTACGTGAAGCGTTATATGAATTTCCAGTTCTTGAGGTAAATGTAAACCTTCCAAGCTGGGTAATGGTGTTACATGACAACCATTGGCTTCGTCAAAGTTATCAAGAGGCTGTTCAAGAAACGGTGAAAGATATTAAGCGCCTTCGTGATGTCGATCGCGTTGTATGGCAATTTAGTCAATATGAATTTATTGATCGTGCAAGTTTGGCAGGGATTGATATGGGGCAAGGTGTTGCAGAGATTGATTTATATGCACCAGATGAATTGTACGATCAAATTTTAAAAGAAGTGGTAGGGGTTGAAATTCGAGGTCGAGATCATTTGTTAAAACTAATGCTCGACTTCGCTCATGCGAAAATCGAATATGATCAAGTTGCGGATGCGCTGAAAATGGTAAAACAAACAGGATACGGTGTTGCAGCACCAGCCCTAGCAGATATGAGCTTAGATGAACCGGAAATTATTCGACATGGATCACGATTTGGTGTGAAATTGAAAGCTGTTGCCCCGTCAATTCATATGATTAAAGTCGATGTGGAATCAACATTTGAACCGATTATTGGAACTGAAAAGCAAAGTGAAGAGCTTGTTCGCTATTTAATGCAAGATTTTGAAGATGATCCGCTTTCTATTTGGAATTCTGATATTTTTGGGCGTTCACTTAGCTCTATCGTTCGAGAAGGAATTCAGGCGAAATTATCATTAATGCCAGAAAATGCTCGCTATAAGTTAAAAGAAACGTTAGAACGAATTATAAATGAAGGATCAGGTGGCTTAATAGCAATTATTTTATAATCGAAAGACTCCTTATTTTGGGGTCTTTTTTAATTTTTTATAGAAAAATAAAATGTCATTATCTAATATTTTATAGTCTATTGTCAAGCTTCATTAGTTTTTTGCACTTTCGTGGCAACATTTTCTTTAAAAATATTGAATTATAAAGGAGAATCGTATAATATAGGCCTAGATAATGATTTATCTACATCTTTGTAGTATAGAATTTGTAAAAATTGCCTACAAATGAAGGTAAGACTCATTTTATGATCATTATACAGTCGTATCTTTGGGAGGAGGTGAATGGCATGAACAAGACAGATTTAATCAATGCTGTTGCAGAAGCAAGTTCCCTTTCTAAAAAGGACGCAACAAAAGCAGTTGACGCTGTTTTTGATTCCATCTTAGAAGCTTTAAAGCAAGGTGATAAAGTACAACTTATCGGATTTGGTAACTTCGAAGTTCGTGAGCGTGCGGCTCGTAAAGGACGCAACCCACAAACTGGTGAGGAAATTGAAATCGCGGCAAGCAAAGTACCTGCATTCAAACCTGGTAAAGCGCTAAAAGATGCGGTTAAATAATCCTTACATATTTACGGGGAAGAAGAGTTTCCTTATTGGAAACTCTTCTTTTTGCATTTAAAAACATATATATGCTAGAATGTGTTCGTAGTATTTTTAGGTTTTATTCGGGAGGGCTAGCGGATGGCAAATGTAAACTTAGAGCAAATAGAACATGCAGTACGCCTTATTTTAGAAGCAATTGGGGACGATCCAAATCGTGAAGGCGTATTAGATACACCAAAACGTGTTGCGAAGATGTATGCAGAAGTATTTTCTGGTATGCATGAAGATCCGAAAGAACATTTACATAAAGTGTTTGGTGAAGACCATGAAGAACTTGTATTGGTAAAGGATATTCCGTTCTTTTCTATGTGTGAGCATCATCTCGTTCCGTTTTATGGCGTTGCTCACGTTGCATATATTCCACGTGGTGGAAAAGTAACTGGACTAAGTAAATTGGCACGTACAGTAGATACAGTTGCACGCAGGCCGCAATTACAAGAACGCATTACATCAACAGTAGCAGATTCTATTATGGAAGTATTAGAGCCGCATGGTGTGATGGTTGTTATAGAAGCAGAGCACATGTGTATGACAATGCGCGGTGTGAAAAAGCCTGGTGCAAAAACTGTAACAACTGCAGTGCGAGGTACGTTAGAAGCAGACGTAGCAGCACGTGCGGAAATTTTATCTTTTATTAAGACGAATTAATAGGAAAGCAGGAAACTGCTTTTCTTTTTTTATCCCGCTATTCATGGACAGTAAGACCCCCCTCTGAGGATTGAGGAAGAATCAAAGAAGGTAGATGGAAGTTTCATCTTATTTTATAACGATTTAATGTTTAAGATGAGATGAAATAAAGATCGCTTTTTTTACTTTGGTTTGTTGCGTCAAGTTTTATTTATAGAAAAATGAATGAATGTGTTATAATAGGTTTTATGAATTAGAAAACAAGGGTGATTTTTGTGGGTGAAATTTACGGAGGGTTTGCGGATATAAAGGAGCAGCTATATAAAAAACTACGCCATCCTTATTTTATAAAATATATTGAAGAACCAGTTGTTGATGAAAAAAAAATAGCGTTCTTATATTCCATTTTAAAAAGTGCAAACTTACATAAAGAACAAATTGAACATTATGCAGTTACAATTATGCTTGTACAAATCGCTTTGGACACGCATGAGAAAGTATCAAATAAAGAAGAGACCGATGAATTTCATAAGCGGCGCCAATTAACGGTATTAGCAGGTGATTATTACAGCGGGTTATATTATTATTTACTTTCAATGAATCATGATATCACATTGATTCGTGCCTTAGCAGACGGGATTAAAGAAATCAATGAGCAAAAAATTATGCTATATCAGCAAACATATGAAACGCTTGAAGAAATGTTAAAAAGTGTCGGAATGATTGAATCGGCTCTTTTACAGAAAACATGTGACCATTTTCAAGTGCCGCATGTAAAGTCTGCAATAACTAACATGTTAACAATAGATCGTTTGCAAACTGAGTATCAAATATACATAAAGAAAGAATCGTCACCTGTATTTGCTGCATTTCAAAAAATTTTGTCTCATGATGGTGAAATAAAAGTAGAAACCGTATATAACGAATTGATAAGAAAAATACGAAGTCAGGTCAATACTTTGGTGCAAAATAATACAGGAATTGAAACATTTCTTTCCACATTGAAAGAGGCCACTTGAACAATTTGAATTTACAGTTGGAAGAAGGGTAAAGCATGCAACAATCAAAAGAAGAAAGAGTACATGACGTATTTGAGAAGATATATAATAAATACGATGTAATGAATTCGGTTATTAGTTTTCAAAGACATAAAGCATGGCGCAAAGAAACAATGCGAATTATGGATGTTCAACCGGGCAGCATAGCGCTTGATGTATGTTGTGGAACGGCTGACTGGACGATTGGGCTTGCTGATGCAGTCGGTTCTAGCGGGAAGGTATATGGATTAGATTTTAGTAAAAATATGCTTTCTGTTGGAAAAGAGAAAGTGGCTGCCTTACAATTAAATCAAGTAGAATTACTTCATGGTAATGCGATGGAATTGCCATTTGAGGATAATATGTTTGATTATGTCACAATTGGATTTGGGCTCCGGAACGTACCAGATTATATGCAGGTTTTAAAGGAAATGACGCGTGTTGTAAAACCAGGTGGAAAGGTTATTTGTTTAGAAACATCTCAACCGACAATGATTGGAATTCGCCAAGGCTACTTATTATATTTTAAATTTATCATGCCGTTATTTGGAAAGTTATTTGCGAAAAGTTACAAAGAATATTCATGGCTACAAGAATCTGCAAGTACATTTCCAGGGATGAAAGAATTGGCTCGTATGTTTGAGGAAGCTGGATTAGAAAAAGTACAAGTAAAGCCGTTTACTTTTGGAGTAGCAGCAATGCATTTAGGATATAAACCGAAGTAAATAAGAAAATGTATTTTTTGATGATGGAAAGCCTTTAGCAATCGGGAGCGTATTGGAATTTTCTCCCACCCCCCTTTTTTATTTTCTGATAATTTTAAGATGGAAGTTTTATTATTGATTAGAGCGGGATAAAATAGAAAAGAAGTTTTAGGTTAAGGTGAACGATATGAAGTTACAACTTATGTATTCTTTTTTACGATCGGATATTAATAAAATTGAGAAAGAACTAAAAATAGTTGTTGCTTCTGAGCAACAATTGCTGGAAGAAGCAGCGTTGCAACTAATTGAGGCCGGTGGAAAACGAATCCGACCTGTTTTCGTTCTGCTTGCAGGGAAATTTGGCGATTATAAGCTGGATGTGATTAAGCATGTTGCGGTTGCATTAGAGCTTATCCATATGGCTTCTCTTGTGCATGATGATGTAATTGATGCCGCTCTTTTAAGAAGAGGAAGCGCGACTGTAAATGCCAATTGGGGTGATCGCATTGCAATGTATACAGGTGATTATCTATTTGCAAAGTCTCTGGAATGCATTACAAATTTAGAAAATCCAGAAGTACATAAAGCATTATCAAATACAATTCTTGAAGTGTGTAAAGGTGAAATTGAGCAAATTAAAGATAAGTATGATTTTGGGCAAAATTTACGAACATATTTACGTCGTATAAAGCGGAAAACAGCATTGTTAATTGCAGCTAGCTGTCAATTAGGTGCTCTTGCGTCTGGGTCTTGTAGGGATACTGTAAATCGGTTATTTTGGTATGGATACTTTGTAGGTATGTCATATCAAATTATTGATGATATTTTAGATTTTGTATCAACAGAAGAAAAGCTTGGAAAACCAGCAGGGGGAGATTTATTACAAGGTAATATTACACTTCCTGTTTTATACGCAATGGAAGATCAAGCACTTCGTGAGAGAATTGTTCAAGTTAACGAAAATATGTCTTCAGATGAAATGAAGAGACTTATTGAAGCGGTCAAAAATAGTGATGCAATTGATCAAGCTTTTGCATTTAGCGAGAGATATTTACATAAAGCACTAGAAGTGATTAAGCCGTTGCCTCGTGGACAGGCCAAACTAGCTTTGCAAAATGTTGCAAAATATATTGGGAAACGTAAATTTTAAATGTTTTTTGAGAAAAATAATAATCTCTCCATTTCAAAACTATTGCACAATTCTGATAAGGGTGATACTATGTGTTTGGGGATATACAATCATATACATAATGAGAAGTGGAGAGATTTATTATGGAAAAAACGTTTTTAATGGTAAAACCAGATGGTGTACAACGTGCAATCATTGGGGAGATTGTTGCTAGATTCGAAAGAAAGGGCTTTCAATTAGTCGGAGCTAAGCTAATGCAAATCACACCAGAGATTGCTGGAGAGCACTACGGTGAGCATAAAGAAAAGCCATTCTTCGGCGAATTAGTAGATTTTATTACATCTGGACCTGTTTTTGCAATGGTATGGCAAGGTGAAGGCGTTGTTGAAACAGCTCGTAATATGATGGGAAAAACAAAACCAAGTGAAGCTGCACCTGGTACAATTCGCGGGGACTTTGGACTAACTGTTGGGAAAAATATTATTCACGGTTCAGATTCTCTTGAAAGTGCAGAACGTGAAATTGGTATTTTCTTTAGAAAAGAAGAGCTAGTTGAGTATTCTAGAGTAATGAATGAGTGGATTTACTAATTATTTTTAAATAATTTGTAACCGCTTTAAAATAGTAGATATAATGGAAAAGGCGCAAGAAAGGATGGTTATATTCCTTCTTGCGCTTTTTTGTTTCATTTTGATGTTTCAACATCTTTGTCTAGCTCTGCTTTTCTTTATAATCCAGCTCCAGCGGCTAGAACAATCGGTGGCTTCGCGTCTTCCGCCGAGGCAAAAAGCGCCTCTATGTCAGAAGCTCCATCCCCCTCTTGTTCTGAGCAAGCCGCTTCCGCTTTTCTTTATAAGCCACTGCTATGCAGAATCCAATGACCGCTACGTGCTTTCTGTCTTTGTTTTAAACCTCGCATGTGGCAGGAAAAGGTCCTGACCGCTTCTATGCAAGGCCAGATGCTCTTGTCTTCCCTAAGAAGAAAGAGGGTTTTTAGGTCGTTTCTTCAATTCGTACTTATATAGTTACGAAACAATAAAGGTTATGATATAGTGTTACATAAATACTGAAGTAAAGGAGAGTAACCGATGAGATATATAACAGCTGGTGAATCTCACGGACCACAACTAACGACAATATTAGAGGGGATTCCGGCAGGTTTATCTTTAGTAGCAGATGATATTAATACGGAGTTAGAAAGAAGACAAAAAGGCTACGGTCGTGGACGCCGCATGCAAATTGAAAAAGATCAAGTTCAAATTTTAAGCGGTGTTCGTCATGGATATACAATTGGTGCACCCATTACGCTTGTTGTCGAAAATCGTGATTTTACACATTGGACAAAAATTATGGGGGCAGAGCCGTTAACAGATGAAGAACCAAAAGAAGTAAAACGGCAAATTACACGCCCTCGTCCAGGACATGCAGATCTAAACGGGGCAATTAAATATGGCCATCGTGATATGAGAAATGTATTAGAACGTTCTTCTGCTAGGGAAACGACGGTTCGAGTTGCTGCTGGAGCTGTTGCAAAGCGTATTTTAGAAGAATTGGGGATAAAAATAGCGGGACATGTTATTGAAATTGGTGGAGTAAAAGCAGAAAAACAGTCGTATTCCTCTATTGAAGAGCTACAAACAATTACAGAGGCATCTTCTGTTCGATGTTTAGATGAAGAAGCAGGAAAGAAAATGATACAGGCAATCGATAATGCGAAAACAAACGGAGATTCTATTGGAGGAATCGTTGAAGTTGTTGTCGAAGGGATGCCGATTGGTGTTGGAAGTTATGTGCATTACGATCGTAAATTGGATGCGAAACTTGCAGCGGCGATCATGAGTATTAATGCATTCAAAGGAGTGGAGATTGGAATTGGTTTTGAAGCGGCACATAAACCTGGAAGCCTTGTCCATGACGAGATTTTATGGGACAAGGACCATGGGTATACAAGACGTACAAATAACGCCGGTGGGTTAGAAGGCGGTATGACGACTGGAATGCCAGTTATTGTTCGCGGGGTTATGAAACCAATTCCAACTCTATATAAACCGCTGCAAAGTATAGATATTGATACGAAAGAAGTGTTTCAAGCAGGTATTGAGCGCTCTGATAGTTGTGCCGTGCCAGCAGCAAGTGTTGTAGCAGAAGCTGTTGTAGCTTGGGAGCTTGCTGCAGCTGTTATTGAACAATTTGGAACGGATCGCATCGATTTAATTCGTGAAAATATTAAGAAACATAACGACTATGCGAGGGAGTTTTAATGGAGACAATACAGATTCAAACAAGTTCTAAACAATACGATGTGTATGTCGGAAATGAGGCACTATCACAACTAGCAACGCTTATAGAAAATATGAAGCCAGCTATTTCAAATATTTTACTCATTTCTGATGAAACGGTAGCATCATTTCATTTAAACGAAGTAATTAATACTTTGCATGTAAAACAAGACGTATTTTCGTTCGTAGTTCCAAGTGGTGAGAAAGAAAAATCGTTTGAAAATTATTATGCTGCTCAAACGTTTGCGCTTGAAAATGGTTTGGATCGTTATTCGCTCATTCTTGCACTTGGCGGTGGAATGATTGGAGATTTAGCGGGATTTGTTGCAGCGACGTTTATGAGAGGGATTCGATTTGTCCAAATACCAACTACTTTACTTGCGCATGATAGTGCTGTTGGAGGGAAAGTGGCAATTAATCATCCGCTTGGGAAAAATATGATTGGCGCATTTCATCAACCAGAAGCCGTGATTTATCATACTCCGTTTCTAAATTCGCTGTCAGAAGAAGAATGGCGCTCTGGTTTTGCGGAGGTCATTAAACATTCACTTATTGGAGATGTAGAATTATATCATTGGCTTCGTAAAGAAGTGAAGCAGCTGACTGATTTAAGAGATGATAAATTAATTTATACACTGCAACGAGCGATTCCAGTAAAGGCAAAAATTGTTGCAGAGGATGAAACTGAAAAAGGTATTCGTGCTCACTTAAATTTTGGGCATACACTTGGACATGCACTTGAAAAAGAGATGGGATATGGAAACATAACACATGGTGATGGCGTTGCAATTGGTATGTTATTTGCTATTTTTTTAAGTGAACAAATATATGAAAAAGATCTTCAGTATAAGGAAATCAAACGTTGGTTTACGGCATATGGCTATCCAATTATGCCGAATAGACTTGATGTGAACCGTCTTATTCAAGTAATGAAACAAGATAAAAAAGCGAACGGCGGAACAATTCGTATGGTTGTTATGCAGGAGATTGGGGTAGTGGATGTCGTATCTATTTCAGATGAAACCGTCCGCACAGCTTTAGAGTCATTTCAAAGAGAGGGGGAGTCTATTTGATTCGCGCGATTCGCGGCGCAACTACAGTCAATTGTAATGAAACAGAACAAATATTGATTGCGACAGAGCGTTTAGTGAAAAAAATGGCAAGCGATAATAGAGTTTCTCCTGTTGAGATTGTATCTGTACTGATTTCAACAACAGCAGATATAAATGCATGTTTCCCAGCGGCGGCATTAAGACGTATGGAAGGCTGGGCATATGTACCGGTTATGTGCATGCAAGAAATAGAAGTACCAGATGCTCTTGAGAAATGTATTCGTGTTATGATGACGGTTATGACAAATAAACACCAGCATGAAATTCAACATGTCTATTTAGAGAAAGCGGTACGACTAAGGCCCGATTTATAAAAATGACAGGGGGAATTTGAATGAAAGTAAAAGAGCAATTATTGTCGCTTAAAGCGTATGTGCCAGGAAGAAATATTGAAGAAGTAAAGAGACAATATGGACTATCTAAAATTGTGAAACTAGCGTCAAATGAAAATCCATTTGGATGTTCACAACGTGTAGATGAAGCGTTGGCATCGTTAGCTGGGCAATATGCGCTCTATCCGGACGGCGGGGCGTATGCTCTTCGTGAAACATTGGCAGTTAATCTTCGTGTGAAAGGAGAACAAATTATATTTGGTAGTGGTTTGGATGAAGTCATTCAAATGATTAGCCGTGCTCTTTTACAAGAAGGAACAAATGTTATCATGGCAAAGCCGACCTTTTCACAGTATCGTCATCATGCCGTAATTGAAAAAGCGAAAGTACGTGAAGTCCCTTTAAAAGAAGGTACGCACGATTTAGAGGCAATGCTTGCACAAGTTGATGAGCACACACGAATTGTATGGATTTGTAACCCCAATAATCCAACCGGAACGTATGTAGCAGAAAAACAATTACTTTCATTCTTAGAGGCAGTTCCAAAAACAACACTTGTTATTATGGATGAAGCATACTATGAGTATGCTGGAGCAAAAGATTATCCGCAAACATTACCATTTCTAGATAAATATGAAAATTTGATGGTATTGCGCACATTTTCAAAAGCATACGGATTAGCGTCATTCCGCATTGGTTATGCAGTAGGAAATGAACAGTTAATACGTTCATTAGAAATTGCTAGATTACCATTTAATACGTCATCAATTGCACAAATAGTTGCGCAAGCTGCAATTGAAGATGAAGCGTTTTTACAAGAGTGTGTGAAAGTGAATAATGAGGGATTGCAGCAATATTACGATTTTTGTGAGAAGCATCAAGTATTTTATTATCCATCACAGACGAATTTTATCTTTTTAGATCTTGGTCTTCCAGGTGATGAGGTATTTGAAAGATTATTGCAAAAAGGATACATCGTTCGTTCTGGTGGCCCGCTTGGTCTACCAAATGGTATTCGTATTACAGTTGGAACGAAAGAAGAGAATGCCGAAATTATTGCAGTGCTTACTGAACTCATAGAAAAAAATGTGAGAAAAGAAGAGACATATTCATAAAAAAAGAAACGGCTCTATGAATAGGAGCCGTTTCTTTCATCTTATTTGCGAAAAGAAGAAAGAAAGAAGTACAATAAAGAGAGGATACATAGGTGAATAGTAACGAGGTGTTCGAAGTGAAACGATTAACAAAGCTTAAGAATGGATTAAACGGAACGATTTTTATTCCTGGAGATAAGTCCATTTCGCATCGTGCTGTCATGTTTGGAGCGATTGCAGAAGGAGTTACGAAGATTACAAATTTTCTTCAAGGTGAAGATTGCTTAAGTACGATTGCTTGTTTTCAAAAGTTAGGCATTACGATTGAGCAAAATGGTACCGATGTCACTGTATATGGAAAAGGATTAAAAGGATTAGTAGAACCACAGGAAGTATTAGATGTTGGAAATTCAGGAACGACGATTCGGTTAATGCTTGGTATACTCGCAAATGTACCGTTTCATTGTACAGTTATTGGAGATGCTTCAATTGGAAAACGTCCGATGAAACGTGTTACAGTCCCCCTTCGGCAAATGGGTGTTAAAATTGATGGAAGAGAAGATGGACAGTTTACACCGCTGTCGATTCGAGGCGGGGGGATAAAGGGTATACACTATTCTTCTCCTGTAGCAAGCGCGCAGGTGAAATCAGCTGTTCTTCTTGCGGGATTACAAGGGGAAGGCGTGACGACTGTGACAGAACCACTACAATCTCGTGATCATACAGAGCGTATGTTACGTGCGTTTGGTTGCGATGTTACTGTTGACAAATTAACTGTATCATTACAAGGTGGACAAAAGCTCTCTAGCACGAATATTGAGGTGCCAGGAGATATTTCTTCAGCTGCCTTTTTCTTAGCGGCAGGTACAATTGTATTAAATAGTAAAATTGTACTGAAAAATGTAGGGTTAAATCCCACAAGAACAGGGATTCTTGATGTACTATCCCAAATGGGGGCAAATTTATCAATAGATAATATCCGAAATGAGGAGTTTGAACCATGCGGTGATATTACAGTTGAAACTTCACAGCTAAGAGGGATAGAGATTGGTGGAACGCTCATCCCAAGACTCATTGATGAAATTCCAATTATAGCATTGTTAGCAACGCAAGCTGAAGGGATAACTGTAATTAAGGATGCAGAAGAATTAAAAGTAAAAGAAACGAATCGCATTGATACAGTTGTGAATGAATTGAAAAAATTAGGAGCAGATATTGAAGCGACAGAAGATGGTATGATTGTCCGTGGCAAAATGCAATTACACGGAAATGTGGTAAATAGTTATGGGGACCATCGTATTGGTATGATGTTAGGAATTGCATCGTGCATAGCAGATGGAGAAGTTATTATTGAAAATAGTGAAGCGGTAGCTGTATCATATCCAAATTTCTTTCAACAGTTACACATACTACAAAGCTAAAAGAATCTTTTCCTTTTTGAGAAGGTTCTTTTCTTCATCATGACAGTTGATTACGCAGAAGCAGTTGTTTATTATGGAATTTACATAAGTATTTATATAAAGGAGCGAGCTATGCAAAAGTTTGAACAAGCTGTTACATATATTGAAAACGGAGAAATAGAGAAAGGGTTACAATTATTAGCAGAACAAGTAAAGAAAAGTACGGATGAGGAAAAGTACGATATTGCTCGTTATTACTATACGTTAGGGTTTGTAGATCAGGCGTTAGAAATAGCAGAAGATTTACATTTGTTATATCCGGAAGAAAGTGAGTTCACGCTATTTTTAGCAGAGTTATATATTGATTTAGATAAAGAAGATGAAGCCATTGAAGTACTTCACGATATTCCAGAGAATGATGAATTATATGTGCAATCTCTATTACTTGCATCTGATTTATATCAAATGCAAGGTTTTGACGAAGTGGCAGAACAAAAATTACTAAAAGCGAAAGCGATCATGCCGGATGAGCCAGTAGTTACTTTTGGACTTGGAGAATTATATAGCAGTAAAGGTGAAGATAGTAAAGCAATTCCATATTATGAATCATTACTTCCAGAGCATAAATTAATGGGTGGTGTTGTTGTTGCGCTTCGCTTAGCTGAAAATTTAAGTGCACTTGGACAATGGGCAGAAGCGATTTCTTATTATGAGGAAGGTTTAGAAGAGCAGAAGGATATACATTCTTTATTTGGATTTGCGTTTACGCTCTATCAAGGAGAACAGTATCAAAGAGCAATTAGTGCGTGGGAAGAATTAAAAGAGCTGGATCCAGAATATGCATCTTTATACATGTATTTAGCAAAATGCTATGAAAAAGAAGGAATGTTTCAAGAAAGTTATGAAACGCTCCAAGATGGAATGAAAATTGACGAATTATCGGTACCATTTTATGTAGAGTTTGCTAACATCGCAGCGAAACTAGGTAGAAAAGATGAAGCAGAAGTTGCGCTAAAGAAAGCATTAGAGATAGATCCTGCACATTTAGGGGCCATATTGAAATATTCATACATCTTAAAAGAAGAAGAAAGATATGAAGAGATGATTGCTGTTGTAGAAAAAGCCATTGATAATGGAGAGACAGATACGCAATTACTTTGGGATATTGCTTATGCGAAAAAACAATTAGAATTGTATTCAGATGCATTAAAACATTACCAAAGTGCATATACTTCTTTTAAGAATCATCCAGACTTCTTAGAGGAATACGGCTACTTCCTGTTAGAAGAAGGGTTGCGAAAAGAGGCGAAAGAAGTATTTACACGTTTATTACAACTAGATCCAACGCAAATTCATATTGAAGAATTATTATATAATTTAGAAGATTTTTCTTAAGTTGGAAGGAAACTGAATGCTGCTTCTTGAATGTAAAAAGAAAAGAGAAGGGCAGAGGAGGGATTAAGCGCGATGAATACCCCTGTTTCTGTGAACGAAAAGAAAGATTTCGTAAAATGGTTTTTGAATAATTATCAACTGAAACAGCGAGAATGTGTTTGGATTTTAAATTATTTAATGAGTCATGATCAATTAATGGATAAGGTGCATTTTGTAGAGCATGCGAAATATTGTCCACGTGGTCTGGTAATGTCCGCAAATTGTGTGAAAGATTTACCGTTTCATTTTTATAAACAAAATGTGATGACGACTGACGCAGAAAAATCCTTTCATGATATTCGTTTAAACAGAGATGAAGATATTTATATTCAGCTTAACTTTAAGTCATCTTTTCAAAATGCAAACTATGTCGCTGTGTTAGAAGAGAATCCGTACTTACCGAAGAATATCGAGGTAAATGAAAAAGATCGTCTATTGGCAGAGCGATTTTTAGAGGAAAGTGTATATTCATTTCGGAAAGAACGACTTTTAAAATTAATTGATGAAGCACTTGATACTCAAGATGAAGAAGCATTCCGCAAGTTAACAGACGAGTTAAAACGATTATAAATTTCTTTACGAGAAGGAATATTATTAATTTTTAGATTATTTTAAAGGAAAGCCATCTTTTAAAGGTGGTTTTTCTTTTTTTACCTTTATCTGTATGATTTAATAGAAATAAAGTAGACTTTTTTGATAATCATTTAGAGCAATTAAGTTTCTATAGACAAGTAGCATGAGGGAGTCATATTGTTTGTTAGAAGAGAAGTAAGAGAAAAAGGGGGATATTAATTGTGAAATGGGCTGTAGCAGATGTAGAACAGTATGAAAAAACAAGAGAATACATTGATACAGGAATTATACCACTTCTTTCAGTTTCGTTTGAAAAAGGGATGAAGACAGCTGCTGGAGAAGGAGAATTTATTTCTACTTTAACTAGAGAACTAGAGAGGGAGTATAAAGGTAGGGTATTCTTATTACCATCATTTACGTATGTAGAAGGTGCCCATGTAAGCGAGCGCCAACGTCTATGTGATTGGACAAACTATTTAAAAGAGCACGGCTTGCGGCATATTGCGCTACTTACGAGTGATTTTTCTTGGAAGGAAATTGAATACGAGTTACCAGAACAATTATTTTGTTTACCAGCACTCCCGTTAGACCAGCTTAGTGATCAAGCGAAAAGAGAAATAATTTATGCACAAATAAAAAATATTATGGAAATATTGACTGAAAAATGGGAAAATAAATAATTAATAGAAGGTTTTAATAATTGGGATTAGTATGATATTGACCAATGTAGTAGGGTATTATATCATGATAGTGTCCTAGTCTTTATCTTTTATTTCAATTTTTCACGGGGGACAATTTCTGATAGAGGGGGGAAATTTTCGTGAGTGAGAGAGAACATAGGGTGTCAAGAAGACAGTTTTTAAACTACACTCTTACAGGTGTAGGAGGATTTATGGCGGCAGGGATTTTAATGCCAATGACGCGTTTTGCGCTTGACCCAGTTCTAAGGAAAGAAGCAGGGGGGGAGATGGTTGCGGTCGCGCAAGTGAAAGATATTACGACTGAACCGAAACGCTTCGATTTTAAAGTGAAACAAGTTGACGGTTGGTATAAATCTGAAGAACCAAAGTCAGCGTGGGTACACAAGGATGAAAGCGGAGACATTGTGGCATTCTCTCCAATTTGTAAGCATTTAGGATGTACAGTGAACTGGAACTCGGACAAGGCACATCCAAATCAATTTTATTGCCCATGTCATGGGGGGCGTTATACGAAAGATGGGAAGAACATAAAGGGAACACCACCGCTTGCGCCGCTTGATGTGTATCAAGCAAAGGTGAAAGATGGAACGCTTTATTTAGGTAAAGCGAAGCCACAAGGGGGGACGAAGTAGATGTTAAATAAAATTTATGATTGGGTAGATGAACGGCTTGATATTACGCCTCTGTGGCGCGATATTGCAGACCATGAAGTGCCGGAACATGTGAACCCAGCTCATCACTTTTCTGCCTTTGTTTACTGTTTTGGAGGGCTTACATTTTTTGTAACTGTTATTCAAATTTTATCAGGAATGTTTTTAACAATGTATTATGTACCAGATATAAAAAATGCGTGGGAATCTGTCTATTACTTACAAAATGAAGTGGCATATGGACAAATTGTTCGCGGTATGCATCACTGGGGAGCAAGTCTCGTTATCGTGATGATGTTTTTACATACACTTCGAGTTTTCTTTCAAGGTGCTTATAAAAAGCCTCGTGAATTAAACTGGATTGTCGGCGTTCTTATTTTCTTTGTTATGTTAGGATTAGGTTTTACAGGATATTTATTACCATGGGATATGAAGGCATTATTTGCAACAAAAGTAGGGATTCAAATTGCAGAACAAACACCACTTATTGGCCCTTATGTAAAAACGTTGCTTGCCGGCCACTCCGAAATTGTCGGTGCCCAAACATTAACTCGCTTCTTTGCTATTCACGTATTCTTCTTGCCAGCTGCACTTCTCGGATTGATGGCAGTTCACTTCATCATGATTCGCAAACAAGGTATTTCTGGTCCACTATAAGATTATTAGATTTAAAAGTGAGAACTTAATTAAAGGAGGGAGACTATGCATCGCGGCAAAGGGATGAAGTTTGTCGGAGATTCGCGAGTACCTGCTGTTAGAAAACCGAATATTCCGAAAGATTATTCAGAATATCCAGGGAAAACAGAAGCATTTTGGCCAAACTTTTTATTAAAAGAGTGGATGGTTGGTGCCGTCTTTTTAATTGGCTATCTTTGTTTGACCGTAGCGCATCCATCGCCATTAGAAAGAATTGCAGATCCTACAGATACAGGATATATACCACTTCCAGACTGGTATTTCTTATTTCTGTATCAATTGTTAAAGTATTCTTATGCATCTGGTCCATATACGATTATTGGTGCATTTATTATGCCAGGCATCGCATTTGGCGCATTATTACTTGCTCCATTTCTTGATCGGGGGCCAGAACGCGGGCCATTTAAACGTCCAGTTGCAACAGGATTTATGTTGTTAGCGTTAGCATCTATCGTTTTCCTAACGTGGGAATCTGTTGCTACGCATGACTGGGCAGCAGCGAAAAAGCAAGGAGCAATTGTAAAAACTGTACAAGTTGATAAAAATGATGACGGTTATAAGGTTATGCAAAAAAATACATGTTTAACATGTCACGGTGAAAACTTGCAAGGGGGAGCAGCTGCACCAGCATTGCAAAATTTAACATTAAAACCAGAAGAAATTGCAAAAATTGCAAAAGATGGAAAGGGTGCAATGCCAAAAGGTATTTTTAAAGGAACGGATGAAGAGTTAAAGAAATTATCGGAATTTATCGAGAAATACAATAAAAAATAAGGTGAAACTTCCATCAGTGGGGGCATACTGCCCGCGAATAGCGGGATCAATGAAAGCTGACTACAACTTTGTAGTCAGTTTTTCTATTTTAGGCAGGGAATTTGCTATAATAAAGTAAAACTTTTATCAGTGTGGGCTAATTCCCCGCCAAAAGCAATGGGGTGTAATCAAATGCATTCGTGCTACGGTTCATGCATCACAGTGATGTTTATTTTGGAAAGGTGAGGTAGTTCTATTTTGGCATATACATATTTATTATTAAGACAACGTTCCTTTCTATGGATTTTGTTCATTATTAATATTTTAGGAACAATTTATGGGTATATTTGGTATGGGAATCAATTAAAAGAAACACCAGCTATTTTTTTGCTGTTTGTTCCAGATAGTCCAACAGCAAGTTTGTTTTTTGTTTTTGTATTAATTGCGTTTATACAAAAGAAAAATTGGGGTTTAATGGAAGCGTTAGCAGTTGTCACATTAGTCAAATACGGGATTTGGGCTGTTTTCGTAAATGTATTAACTCTTATTGTAACGGGATATATTGGAATAGAAGGATATACACTTATTGTTTTTCACATGGCAATGGCTGTACAAGGGCTTTTATACGCACCATTTTATCGGATGAAATATTGGCATTTTATCATTGCAGTTATTTGGACATTGCATAATGATATTATTGATTATGTGTGGGGACAAATGCCAAAATATAGTGTTATGTATATGTATGACCGCCAAATTGGCTATTTTACATTTTGGCTTAGTATCGTTGTTTTGGCTACTACATATTATTTTTGTCTAAGGGAGAAAAGATTAACGCTTTCTTTATAAAATGAAACTTCGGACAGTGTAAGTCTAGATTAAATAAAAAATAGGGAATGGGGCAAAGGGATGAATTCACATAGCGTATATTCGAAAATTTGGAATGGGGTCTTATTATGTATTGTGCCTTTTTGTATTGCTTTTAGTATCTTCTCAATCGCAGTTATGTGTGTTGTATATGGGAAAGGGATTTATTACGTAGAGATTGACATGTTAAATATACCGCAAATGGCAAGTATGACAAAAGAAGCAATTATTCAAAATTATGATGCGCTTATTGCTTATTTTTCTCCTTTTTATAATAAACCATTACATTTTCCAACTTTAGAAATGTCTGAGAAGGGAAGAATTCATTTTGTTGATGTGAAAAATATTCTTGTTGCAATTCAATATGCTATGTATATGGGTATTTGTATATCTTGTATTGGGGGAGTTTATCTAATACGAAAACAAAAGGAAAAGTTTTTGTTCTATGCAGCGATTCATACAATTGTCTTCCCGATCGTACTCATACTCCCAATTTCAATCAATTTTGAAAAGAGTTTTGTATTTTTTCATGAACTTCTTTTTCAAAACGATTATTGGTTGTTTGATCCAGAGACTGATCCAATTATTCGTATGTTGCCAGAACAATTCTTTATGCATGCAGCATGTATCATTTTATTACTAATTTTATTTGGGAGTGCTTGTTGTTATAGTTTATATCGTTTTTTTATGAAAAAGAGAGGAGTGTATACAGGAATTCGCAACGCCACAACGGAAAAGTAAACGTTCACTTTAATTGGGAGCGGTTCAAGGTCTATTCTTGTCCACTAGTTCATATATTGTACTAGAAGCTATAGGGGGGACAAGAATGAAAAAAGTATTAGCTGGAATTATAGCGTTTATGTTTATATTGTTTCCTATTCGGATATATGCAGCTACCTGGAATGAGCTAACTGGGTTGTTAGATGACTCGCTCCAATTTGTAAAACAAGAAGAGTATGACAAAGCGACGCAACTATTAACGCACTTTTCTCAGCAATTTTTAACCGATGATCAAAAAAAGAAAATAGTACCTGAACATATTCGGGTGATTTCCCTTGCTTATGATAAAGCAATGCAATCATTAGAAAGACAAGGGATTCATAAACAAATAAAAATAGATGATGTGCTTGCACTTCGTCTTGTGTTAGATGCAGAAGTGTCGAAATATCAGCCGCTTTGGATGGAAAGAGAAGAAAATGTAATGAGTGCATTTGGAAAAGTTGAAAATGCACTGCAAAAGGAAGAACATAATCGTTTTCAACAAGTATTAAACGTATTTTTGCATGAATTTGATATTATTTATCCAAGTTTAATGATTGATTTGCCAGAAGAAGAGTTGCAACGTGTGAATTCGCATTTGTCGTATTTAGATGAATTTCGTTATATGATGATCCAAAATAAGAGCGGACAAACACAAGTGAAAATTATAAAAGATGATTTGAAAAAAATTTTTCATACAGCGAAAAAGGATGAAGTCGATTCTTCACTCATATGGTTTATGATTGTAACTGGTGGAATTATTATTTTTACATTAACGTATGTTGGCTGGAGAAAATATAAAGGAGAAAAAGAGAAACAAAAAAGTACGTTGCATTCCAAAAATAGATAAGGTTGTTTTTCAAATGAGGTGAAAGATAGAAACGATGTTGTAAGGTTTCTTTGTTGACAATATTATGTGAAGAAAATAGAATGGTTATTACTATATAACAAAAATGTATGGGAGGTTCATGATGGGTTTCTACTTAATTTACTTTGCTATCATCATGATCATACCGATGTATGCACAGTCTAGAGTACGCAGCGCATATAGTAAATACTCACAAGTGTATTCAACTTCTGGTATGACAGGAGCAGAAGTGGCTCGTAAGATTTTAGATGAGAATGGTTTGTACAATGTAGCGGTAGAAGAAACACCAGGACATTTATCTGACCATTATGACCCAAGATCGAAAACAGTTCGTTTATCAACAGATAACTATTATGGTCATTCTGTAGCAGGGACAGCAGTAGCTGCACATGAAGTTGGGCATGCAATTCAAGATGCAAAAGATTATAACTTTATGCGTTTCCGTCATTCTTTTGTTCCTGTTGCAAATTTTGGTTCAAACATGTCATGGGTTTTCATTATGATTGGTATGTTTGCGCATATGGCAAACTTATTGTTCTTAGGAATTATCCTGATGGCAGCAGGTGTGTTATTCCAACTTATTACATTACCGGTTGAATTTGATGCATCAAAACGGGCAATGAAGCAAATTGAAACACTTGGTATTGTATCAACGGATGAATATGGACAAGCTCGTAAAGTATTAAATGCAGCAGCACTTACGTATGTCGCAGCAGCGGCCGTAGCAGTATTTGAATTGCTTCGTCTTGTATTAATATATACAGGAATGCAACGTAATGATGATTAAAGACTATCGATTTTGATAGTCTTTTTTCTTTTGTATTTTTGTTTTTATGATAATAATAAGAGATGCTACTATAAATATGTAATGTAAAGGGAGAAGAAATTTGTCTATTTTAAATTGGTGTAAGAAGAATAGGGTTTCAATCAAAGTAAAATATGCAAGGGGTGATAAACATGAAATATCCAGAGCAATTAGTGGAGCAAGTGAGAGAGCGAATGTCTCCCTATCCTGTTGAAGGTTTTGTATATGGACAAGGGCCACAACATCCAAAAATGATGCTAGTAGGAGAAGCGCCAGGGGAAACAGAAATTCATAACGGGATACCTTTTAGCGGAAGAGCTGGTAAGCAACTTATGGATTTTCTAAAGCGAATTAGTATAACGAGAGAAGAAGTATACATTACGAGTGTAGTGCGTAGTCGACCGTATAAATGGGGCGAGAAACGAGAACGGAACGGAGAAATCGTAAAGCGGAAATACAACCGTACGCCAAATCAGCAGGAAATACTTGCTCACGCTCCCATTTTAGATTACGAAATTGAGCATATTCAAGTGCCTATTATTGTTACACTAGGAAACATTGCCCTCAAACGTTTAGTTGGTTCCGACAAAAAGGTGTCAGAGATGCATGGCCAATTGTGTACGCAACCTGTTCGCCGACTAGGAAATCCTAATAGCACAACCTATACTTGGACAGAGAAAGCTTATACAATTTTCCCCACATTCCATCCGGCTTCAATTTTTTATAATCGCAGTTTATTGGAATTGATTTATGAGGATTTAGAAAAATTGAGGGAGCATATTTAATTAAATGTTTTAGCATCTAAGTCGCTGCTATGTAAATACAACAAGCCCGCTACTTGCTTTCTCGCTTTGTTTGAAACGTCGCATGCGGCCAAAAAAAGTCCTGACCGCTTCTATGGGCGGCCAGAGACTCTCGTCCACCATAAAAAAGAAAGTTTTTTTATGTGTTTTTTAATGACTCGTATAGTTAATTGTGTAACGGATTTTTGTTCTCATCAAGCGTAAATCCTTCCCCAACAACATCATGCACATCACTGACAGCAACGAAAGCGTGAGGATCAACAGATGTAATAATGCTTTTCAGTTTTACAATTTCATTTTTTGCAACCACGCAATATAAAACGTGTCGTTCCGTTTTTGTGTATGTGCCGATTCCTTTTAAGAAAGTTGCTCCGCGGTCCATCTCTGATAAAATTTTTTCGGCAATTTCATCATTTTTCTCAGATATAATTGTTGCTCCTTTTGCAGCGTAGGCCCCTTCTTGCATAAAATCAATAACTTTTGCCCCGATAAAGACAGCAACTAATGTATACATTCCTTGTCGGTATGATAAATATGTGAGGATTGATAAGATAATGACAACAGCATCAAACATAAACATCGTTTTTCCCATACTCCAGCCGATATATTTATGAGCTAATCGTGCAATAATATCAACACCGCCAGTTGTGCCGCCATACTTGAAAATTATTCCTAATCCAACTCCGATAAATAAACCAGCAAACAAAGCGGCAAGTGTCATATCGTTTTGTAAGTTTAAATGTAAATTAAACACATCATAACGCTGAAACACCCAAAGAAATAATGAAACACTAAATGTTCCAATTAATGTATAAAAAAATGTCGTACGACCAAGCATTTTCCAACCGATAAAAAAGATTGGTATATTTAAGAGTAAGTTTGTATAGGAAGGATCCAGTGAAAATAGAAAGTAAAGCAGCAATGTAATTCCAGTAAAACCGCCTTCTGCTAGATGGTTTTCAATATTAATATTAACGATGCCAAATGAGAAAATAGCGGAACCAACTAGAATGAAAAGAATGTTTTGGATTTTTAAATTTAGTTTCATACAAATCCCCCTAGTATGTAGTGATAATCTTAGCTTGTTCTTATGGATAGTATACGTAATATATAGAAAAATTGGCAAGGAAACTTCATATATATAAATACAAATTGAAGACCTGACATAAAATCCTTTTCTTTTAGATGGACGAGAGCATCTGACCATGGGTAGATGCGGTCAGTTCCTATTTCTGCCACATGCGATGTTTAAACAAAGAGAGGAAGAAAGTAGCAGGTTACTTTTTGCTTAGCATGGCGGCGACTTGTGTGCCCAAAATCCAATTTGGATTTATATATATTGAGCATGGAGAAAGAGGAGGTTGTTCTTTTTAAAATCATAAGGAAATTTGTATCCTCAAAAACGTGATAAATAAGCGATAACATTTGTCAAATCGCTATGAATTGGCTAACATGATAATTGAAGGATTTGAGGTGAATAACATGGAACAAAAAACGATGAAAGATATGCAAAAGGAAGTAGATGCATATATTGGTCAATTTAAAGAAGGATACTTTAGTCCGCTTGCGATGCTAGCTCGTTTGACAGAAGAGATGGGAGAGCTTGCGAGGGAAATTAATCATTATTATGGTGAAAAACCAAAGAAAAGCACAGAAAAAGAGCGCACGATTGAAGAAGAGCTTGGCGATGTGTTATTTGTGATGATCTGTATGGCAAATAGCTTAAACATTGATTTAGAAACGGCTCATAATATAGTTATGGAAAAATTTAATACGCGTGATAAAGATCGCTGGACACGTAAAGATGAGGGAGAGACAGAATAATGAAAGAAATTAAAGTGATTATTGCAGGACCGAGAGGGCGTATGGGTCAAGAGGCTGTACTTCTTATGGAAAGAACACCGCATTTCAATTTAGTTGCTGCTGTTGATTATAAACATGGTGGAAAGAAAGTTTCTGACATTGCTGGATTACCTAACATAGATGCTCCAATTTATGCAGATTTACATACTTGTTTAGATGAAGTAGAAGCAGATGTTTTACTAGATTTAACAACACCAGAAATCGGGAAAAAACATGTAACACTTGCGGTAGAGCGAGGGATTCGTTCAGTAATCGGAACAACAGGTTTTACAGAAGAAGAATTGCAACAATTAACAGAAACAGCAAAAGAAAAACAAGTTGGTACAATCATTGCACCAAACTTTGCGGTTGGCGCAGTTTTAATGATGAAGTTTTCACAACTGGCAGCGAAGTATTTTCAAGATGTTGAAATTATTGAATTACATCACGATCAAAAGTTAGATGCTCCGTCTGGTACAGCTGTGAAAACGGCGGATTTAATTCGTCAAAATCGTGAATCAAAACAACAAGGGCATCCGGATGAAACGGAACAATTAGAAGGTGCACGCGGTGCAAATGTCGATGGCATTCATATTCATAGTGTACGTTTACCAGGATTAATTGCACATCAAGAAGTACTATTTGGCGGAGATGGACAAATGTTAACAATTCGTCACGATTCCTTTAACCGTGCATCATTTATGTCAGGAGTAAAACTTTCTATTGAAACAGTGATGAATTTAGATCATCTTGTATATGGCTTAGAAAATATTATTGACTAAAGGGGAAAATGAAGATGAAGATTGCCTTAATTGCCCATGATAAAAAGAAAAATGATATGGTCTCGTTTGCGTATGCATACCAGCCTATTTTAGAAAAGCATATGTTGTTTGCAACAGGAACGACAGGTCTTCGAATTATGGAGGCAACAGGTATGTCTGTGACAAGATATCAATCTGGTCCGCTTGGTGGAGATCAAGAAATTGGTGCAATGATTGCAAAAAATGATTTAGACATGGTGATCTTCTTCCGTGATCCGTTGACATCACAGCCACATGAACCTGATGTGAATGCACTTCTTCGTTTATGTGATGTGTATTCCATTCCACTTGCAACGAATATGGCAAGTGCGGAGCTTTTAATGCATGCATTAGAGCGCGGTGATTTAGATTATCGAAAGCTACGAAAACGAGGGGAATAACATGAGCGGATTACATATTTTAGCTTTCGGCGCCCATGCCGATGATGTTGAAATCGGTATGGCGGGTACAATTGCAAAATATACGAAACAAGGATATAAAGTAGGGATTTGTGATTTAACAGAGGCAAATCTTTCTTCCAATGGAACGGTGGAACTGAGAAAACAGGAAGCGATGAAAGCAGCTCGCACACTTGGTGTACAGGAACGTTTGAACTTAGCGATACCAGACCGAGGTCTTTATATGAAGGAAGAGTATATTCAAGAGATTGTAAAGATCGTCCGTACATATAAACCGCAGCTTGTCTTCGTACCATTTTATGAAGATCGGCATCCAGATCATGCAAACTGTGCAAAACTTGTAGAAGAAGCTATATTTTCAGCAGGAATTCGTAAATATATGCCGGAATTTCCTGCACATCGGATACAATCACTTTATTTCTACATGATTAATGGTTTTCATAAACCGGATTTTTGTATTGATATCAGTTCTTATATTTCTAATAAGATTGCTGCGCTAGAAGCGTATGAAAGTCAGTTTACAAAAGGACCAGACGGTGTGATTACTCCGTTGACGGAAGGATATGTAGAGACAGTTGTAGCACGGGAGAAAATGTTTGGAAAAGAAGTTGGCGTGAAGTATGCAGAAGGGTTTATGAGCAAAAAATCAATTCTATTAGATGAAGATTTAATAGGGGGAGAAAAATGAAATTAAAAATAGGGATTACTTGTTATCCTTCTGTTGGCGGTTCTGGCGTGGTTGGGACGGAATTAGGGAAATTATTAGCGGAGCGCGGACATGAAATTCATTTTATTACATCAGGATTGCCATTTCGTTTAAATAAAGTGTATCCGAATATTTATTTTCATGAAGTGACAGTGAATCAATATTCTGTTTTTCAATACCCTCCGTATGACTTAGCGTTAGCGAGTAAAATGGCAGAAGTAGCGCAGAGAGAAAAGTTAGATATATTGCATGTACATTACGCAATTCCACATGCGATTTGTGCATATTTGGCGAAGCAAATGATTGGAGAGAACGTTAAAATTGTCACGACATTGCATGGAACAGACATTACCATATTAGGATCTGATCCTTCTCTCAATAATTTAATTCGTTTTGGCATTGAACAATCGGATGTTGTGACGGCTGTATCACATTCACTTATTGAAGAAACGTATGATTTAATAAGAACACAAAAAGAAATTCAAACAGTTTATAATTTTATTGACGAGCGTGTGTATTTTCAGCGAGATATGTCACAGTTACGAAAAGAATATGGTATACAAGAAGACGAAAAAGTATTAATTCATATTTCGAACTTTCGTAAGGTAAAGCGTGTTCATGATGTCGTAAAATCATTTGCGCTCATTGTAAAACAAGTAAAGGCGAAATTATTACTTGTTGGTGATGGTCCTGAGTTTTGTACGATTGTTCAGCTTGTGAAGCATTTAGGAATTGAGGACAGGGTCTTATTTCTAGGAAAACAAGATAATGTAGCAGAACTCCTGGCAATGAGCGAACTAATGCTGCTGTTGTCTGAAAAAGAGAGTTTTGGACTCGTATTACTGGAAGCAATGGCGTGCGGTGTCCCTTGTATTGGTACACGTACTGGGGGAATCCCTGAAGTCATTCAGCATGGAGAAACGGGATACATATGTGAAGTAGGAGATGCAGAAGGTGTCGCACAACAAGCACTATTACTTCTTCAAGACGATGCATTACATAGTAAAATGGCGCAGCGTTCTATGCAAGTAGTGAACGAACAATTTAGCTCAGAAGAGATAGTTTCACAATATGAAACAATTTATTATGACATACTAAGGGATGACAAACATGGAACGATTTAAACGAGCGGCTTCAGTTATTAAGACGTTAACAGAGAACGGCTTTGAAGCATATTTTGTAGGTGGGAGCGTGCGCGATTATATCATTGGTAGAACAATTGGAGATATGGATATTGCGACATCTGCTTTGCCAAAAGATGTAATGCGTCTATTTCCGCGGCACGTTCCTGTTGGAATTGAACACGGAACGGTTATTGTTTTACATGAAGATATTCCATATGAAGTAACAACGTTTCGAACAGAAGGTGACTATGAAGATTTTCGGCGTCCGACGAGCGTACAATTTGTTCGCTCGTTGGATGAAGATTTGCAACGCCGGGATTTTACAATAAATGCAATTGCGATGAAAGAAACGGGAGAAATAGTTGATTTATTTGGCGGACAAGAAGCAATTGTTAAGAAGGAAATTGCAACTGTTGGAAACCCAGTCGACCGCTTTCAAGAGGATGCCCTTCGAATGATGCGCGGTATTCGCTTTGTTAGTACACTAGGTTTTACCTTAGAAGAAGGAACGAAACAAGCCATTATAGAATATGGACATTTACTAGAACATATCGCAATTGAAAGAATTGTAGTTGAGTTTGAAAAGTTACTTGTTGGTACACATTGTGCAAAAGCACTTCAGTTATTGGTAGAAACGAAATTATATGAGCATTTACCTTATTTACAAATGTGCGGGGAGTATATTGCAAAAGCAGCAGAGTTTGATTGGGACTTTTTCAAAAGCGATATTGAGTCGTGGGCGTTCTTTTTATATTGTATGAGAGAAGAGCATCCATCTGTTTTTTTACGACAATGGAAATTCTCGAATAAAAAAATAAAAGAGATTGTATCCGTTTTATTATATGTAAAAGCACGAGAAAAACAAGAGTGGGATGCGCTTTTATTATATAAAGCGGGGAAAGACATTGCTGTTATGGCAGAGCGTGTATATGAAGGAATTATGAATACATATTTAATTTCGAATGCCAGTCATGTAGAGAAGATATATGATGATTTACCAATTTTTAATCGTCAAGAGTTGCGAGTTAGTGGTAACGATTTATTATCGTGGTCAAAGGAACAGGCAGGACCATGGGTTGCAAATGCATTGCAAAAAATTGAAGAAGAAGTCGTATACGGACGATTAAAAAATGAGAAAGAGTGTATAAAGGAGTGGCTGCATACATGCAATCTGCTATAAGAAAACAGTTATTGCAAATCTTTTCTGAAGCTAAAGGCGAATTTCTATCGGGACAAACGATTAGTGAGAAGCTTGGATGCTCAAGAACAGCTGTGTGGAAACATATGGAGGTCCTTAGAGAAGAAGGATATGAACTAGAGGCTGTACGACGCTTAGGTTATCGCATTGCAAGTAAACCAGATAAAGTAACGGCAAATGAAATTCAGCTTGGTTTACAAACAGAGTTTTTAGGCCGAACGGTATACTTTGAAGAATCGGTAACATCTACACAGCAAATTGCAGCTCGTCTTGCTTATGAAGGAGCGGCTGAAGGAGCCGTTGTTGTTGCTGAAGAGCAAACAGCTGGTCGTGGCCGATTAAGCAGAAAGTGGTACTCGCCAAAAGGGACAGGAGTATGGATGAGCATTATTTTGCGCCCGGCAATTCCGATTCATCAAGCACCGCAATTAACATTGCTAGCTGCTGTTAGCGTAGCGCAGGCCATTGAAAAATGCACAAATCTTTCCGTTGGCATTAAATGGCCGAATGATATTTTAATTAATGGGAAGAAAGTAGTTGGCATTTTAACAGAAATGCAAGCAGATCCTGATAAAATTAATGCTGTTATTATTGGAATTGGCATTAATGTGAATCAAAAGCAAGAACATTTTGCTGAGGATATCCAGCACATAGCTACTTCTTTAGCAATTGAGTCAGGAAAAGCAATTGTACGAGCTGAGCTGATGCAGCAAATTTTCTTGCAGATGGAAAAGCTATATAAAGAATATTTAGAACGCGGTTTTTCAGTGATTAAGCTTCTTTGGGAAAGTTACGCTGTGAGTATTGGAAAAGAAATTACAGCGCGGACGATGACAAATACAATCACGGGAATTGCAAAAGGAATTACAGTTGATGGTGTCCTTATACTTGAAGATCATGACGGGGTTGTACATCATATTCATTCCGCTGATATTGAAGTAAAGTGAAACTGGATTAAGGGGAGGACGAGGGTGTCTGGCCGCGCATAGAAGCGGTTAGGGCCCTATTCTGTCACAGGCTAAAACAAAGTCTCATTTCTTAATGGAATCGTATTAATATATAGCCCTTTGCTAAAAAAGCGAAGGGCTTTTGTATATGGAAAATGATTTTCTTTTTTAGAAAAGTATAGCAATTATGTTTTGCTATTTGTTATAATAAGGGCGAATATGGGCAGTATCAATTGGAACTGCACCGCTATGTGGAAAAATCAAAATAAACATGTGGTTCTGCCTTGATCCAAAATAGGACTGGGACAGAGGGATGAATATTGCCGAATGATACTACCCTTCTGCCTTTTTACGGTCAGAAGGGTTTTTTTATATGTTTTTTCATCCGGCCATCTCCTCTCTCCAGATAAAGGAGGAGAAATTCGTGAAAACTGTGACGGATTTTTTGAAAATGAAAGAACAAAATGAGCCGATTGCGATGGTAACTGCGTATGATTATCCATCCGCAAAGTTTGCTGAAGAAGCAGAAGTTGATATGATTTTAGTTGGAGACTCGCTTGGAATGGTTGTCCTCGGCTATGATTCAACAATTCCTGTAACAGTTGATGATATGATTCATCATACAAAAGCAGTGCGCCGTGGTGCGAAAAATACATTCGTTGTAACGGATATGCCATTTATGTCTTATCACGTTTCAATACAAGAAACGATGCATAACGCACGCCGCATTATTCAAGAAAGCGGTGCGCATGCTGTAAAAGTTGAAGGAGCAGATGAAGTTGTATCAATCATACGTTTCCTGACGAACGCAGGTGTTCCAGTTGTAGCTCATTTAGGGTTGACTCCGCAATCTGTTGGTGTGTTAGGTGGCTACAAAGTGCAAGGGAAAGATGCAGAAAGTGCGAGACAATTGCTTGAAGATGCGAAAAAGTGCCAAGAGGCAGGAGCAATTGCACTTGTATTAGAGTGTGTACCAATGCAATTGGCGGAACTTGTAACAAATCAATTATTGATTCCGACTATTGGTATTGGCGCTGGGAACCAAACAGATGGTCAAGTTCTTGTCTATCACGATCTGATTACGTATGGTGTAGATCGTGTTCCGAAATTTGTGAAGCAATATACGTCTGTACAAGAAGAAATTGTAAGAGGAATTGGACAATATGTTCATGAAGTGAAGCTAAGACAATTTCCAGAGAAAGTACATTCATTTACGATGAAAGAAGAAGAATGCTTAGCGTTATACGGAGGAAAACAGTAATGAATATTATTACAACAGTGCAAGAGATGCAGCAAATTGCGAGTGAGCTTCGTGCAAGCGGAAAAAAGGTTGGCTTCGTTCCAACGATGGGGTATTTGCATGAAGGTCATTTGACGTTACTGAGACAAGCGAAAAAAGAAAATGATATTGTCATGTTAAGTATATTTGTAAATCCATTGCAATTTGGGCCGAATGAAGATTTAGACCGTTATCCACGTGATATTGAGCGTGATGAGCGTCTAGCGCGTGAAGTAGAAGTGGATTATTTATTTTATCCAAGTGTCGAAGAAATGTATCCAGGAGAGCGAACAACGAATATTGACGTGATAAAGCGCACGAATGTTTTATGCGGAAAGCAGCGACCTGGTCATTTTGAAGGTGTTGTAACGGTACTGATGAAACTTTTCAATATTACAATGCCAAATCGTGCGTATTTTGGAATGAAAGATGCACAACAAGTAGCGGTTATAGAGGGATTTGTTAGTGATTATAATTTCCCTGTTACAATTGTACCAGTTGATATTGTAAGGGAAGAGGACGGATTAGCACGCAGTTCCCGTAACGTTTACTTATCTGAAAGAGAACGCCAAGAAGCACCGCATTTATATAAAAGTTTATGTATGGCAAAAGAGCAAATTGTTAAAGGCGAACGTAGTCCAGAAAAGATTACGAACTTTATTAAAGAATATATTGAAACGAACACAAATGGTGTTGTCGACTATGCTAATTTATATGCATATCCACACTTAACGCAAGTTGAACAAATAAACGGCCAAATCATTCTTGCAATTGCTGTGAAGTTTGAAAATGCACGACTAATTGATAATATTACACTTACGGTTCAATAAGGGGGAGCAACTATGTTTCGCACAATGATGAGAGCGAAGTTACATCGTGGTACAGTAACAGAAGCAAATTTAAATTATGTAGGAAGTATAACAATTGATGAAGATTTAATGGATGCAGTCGGTATTGTGGAAAATGAGAAAGTACAAATTGTGAACAATAATAATGGTGCACGTTTAGAAACATATGTTATAAAAGGAGAACGCGGTACAGGGGTCATTTGTTTAAATGGAGCAGCTGCCCGCCTTGTTCAACCAGGAGATAAAGTTATTATTATTTGTTACGGACTCGTTTCAGAAGAGAAAGTATTAACACATATTCCAAAAATTGCTGTATTAGATGATAATAATCAAATTGTGGAAATGCTTGGAGCGGAAAAAGCAGGCACAATTTTATAATGGATAAGAAAAGCTATCTCTGAAAAAAGGGATAGCTTTTCTTATGATAAAGTAAAATTATTTCATTTTTTGTATCTATTCATTAAGATGAAGGAAAACGTGGTATAGTAACACTATAGAAATTTTTGTTGTGCAAAGGTTAGAAATTGAGGTGTCATAGATGAGTAAGCGTTACGTCGTAGTCGATATAGAAACGACAGGGAATGCCTGGAAAGATGGGAAAGATAAAATTACTCAAATTGCAGCAGTTGTTGTAGAGGATGGAGAAATCCTTGAAATTTTCTCTTCTTTTGTAAACCCCGAACGGGACATTCCACCATTTATTACTGAATTGACGGGGATTGATGAAACACTTGTGAAACAAGCTCCGTTATTCCGAGATGTGGCGCCGATGATTATTGAACTATTACAAGGTGCGTACTTCGTTGCGCATAACGTTCATTTTGATTGGAATTTTTTGAAAGAAGAATTACGGCAAGCTGGATTCTCAGAAGTACCATGTTCGAAAATTGATACAGTTGAATTGGCGCATATTTTATTGCCGACAGCTGATAGTTATAAATTACGTGATTTAGCTAAAAGATATGGTTTTGACCATGATCAGCCCCATCGTGCTGATAGTGATGCAATGGTGACAGCAGAGATATTTTTGCAATTACTTTCTAGAATGGAAAGTTTGCCTCTTGTTACATTGCAATCACTATATGAGTTAAGTGATATGTTTCAAAGTAATATTGGAGAGATTATGTCTACATGTATTTTAAACAAAATGATGCATGGAACAGATGATGAGAAAGAATATGATATTTACCGAAATATTGCTTTAGGTAAACGTAATTATACATTGCAGATTGAAGAGGGTTCTCCTACTGATTTTTCTTCTTTTTTAACAGAAACGATGCAGCGTTTAAAGGAAGTAATGCCGTCTTTTGAAGAAAGAGAAGGGCAGCAAATGATGATAAATGAAGTTTACGAAGCGCTTCGAGATTCCCGTTTTTCCTTAATTGAAGCGGGGACAGGTACAGGGAAAACATTAGCATATTTACTCCCTAGCATTTTTTATGCGAAAGAAAAAGAACAACCGGTCGTTATTAGCACACAAACTGTGCAGCTGCAGCAACAAATTTTAGCAAAAGAAATCCCACTGCTGAAAGCAATACTTCCATTCCCGTTTGAAGTAGCAATGTTAAAAGGGAGAAAACATTATTTGTGTTTACATAAATTTGAGCATGCATTGGGAGAAATTGAAAACAATTATGATAATGCATTAACGAAAGCGAAAATTTTAGTATGGCTTCTTGATACAGAATCAGGAGATCGTGATGAGTTGAATATTCCAGCTGGCGGGAAGCTATTGTGGGAGCGAATTTGCAGTGATACTCATAGTCCGAGTAGGATGAAAAGCACTTGGTTTAGTCGCTGCTTTTATCAACGTGCAAAAAACAAAGCATTATTTGCAGATGTTGTAGTTACAAATCACACTTTATTATTTCAAGATTTTGTAAGTGGGGAACCATTGCTTGCTTCATGTGAACATATTATTTTTGATGAAGCTCACCATCTTGAAGAAACGGCAAGTAGAGCGCTAGGAGAGCAATTTTCTTGTATGTATTTTCAACTTGTATTATCTCGGTTTGGTACGCTAGAAACATCTAATGTGCTTAATAAAGTGTATGATATGATGAAGCAATCACAAATTGCTACACGTTCTACTTTTCAAACGATTAGCTATATGCTGAAGGAAATAAAATTTGATGCAGATGAATTATTTCAAATGCTACGCACGTTTATATTTCAAAAAACAAAGCAGGAGCACGTAGTTGGAAATATACCGCTTATTTATCGTTATGATGTCAAGAACGAAAGAGGTAAGCTTTGGCGTAGTATTGTGGAATTAACGGATCGTTTCGTCCACCAGTTAGGGCAAGCCCTTACACTATTAGAAAAACAATGTGAAATATTGCAAAAGCAAAGTGAATGGGAACTGCATGTGGTTACGGGAGAGTTTGTGCATCTTACTGAAGTTCTTTCTAAAATGACCCAATCTTTACGGATGCTTATTTTAGAAGAGACGAGTCATGTGACATGGATGGAGACTGAAACGAAAGGAACCATCCATTCAACGATTTTATACGCGCAGCCAGTTCATATTAGTGATTTATTTGCTGATCAATTTTTGGCACGTAAACGAAGTGTAATTTTCACCTCAGCCACTTTAACAGTAAATGATACGTTTGATTATATAGAAGAGGAGCTTGGTTTAGAGGACTTTACACCAAATACAGTAACCATTCCATCGCCATTTCTTTATGAAGAGAAAGTAAAGTTAATGGTTTCAACAGATGTTCCGCATATTAAACATGTCAGTGAAAAAGAGTATGTAAGAGCGGTTTCTAAGCATATTAGAAAAATTGCGAAAGCTACCAATGGTCGAATGCTTATTTTATTTACATCATACGAAATGTTAAAAGAAGTATATGGGGTATTAAAGAAGGAAGATGAGTTAGAAGAATTTCTGTTATTAACACAAAGTGTTCATAACCGTAGTCGCACTAGAATGATTCGAAAGTTTCAAGAGTTTGAAAAGGCCATTTTATTAGGAACGAGCAGTTTTTGGGAAGGGATTGACATACCAGGAGAAGCGTTAAGTTGTCTTGTTATTGTGCGTCTTCCATTCACATCACCGCATCAGCCGATGATGCAAGCGAAAGGTGAACGATTAAAAGAAAAGGGAGAAGACCCATTTACACAGCTTGCTCTGCCGCAAGCAATCCTTCGTTTTAAACAAGGATTTGGACGTCTTATTCGTACAACGGCGGATACAGGAACAGTGTTTGTGTTAGATCGTCGTCTTACTACATCTTTTTACGGAAGAAGATTTCTTCAATCGCTTCCAAGTGTCCCACTATATGAAGGACCATTAGACGATTTAATAAAAAAAATAAAATAAAATAAAAGTTAACGCCTGAAGCACATTTGCTTCAGGCGTAACATGTGGGTAGGAGGAATTTTTATTTTTTCTTACATAAAATATAGAAATACATTGGTTTTCGTCTTCAAACCTTTTTTTGAAGAACATGTCCTGCTATAATAGATGGGTGATGAAGCAGGGGGTAGAAAGAATGTACCCTTATTGTAACCCCAATGCGTTCTTTTATAATTAGAAATTTTGTGTAACGGAGGAGTTTTCATGGAGAAGAAAATTGAAGTATTATCAACGACGCGTCTGGCATACACGTCTGATTTATATAAGGTTGTTGATAGTTTAAATCGCACATTAAAAGAAAAAGATCTGATGTTCGGATTAGCATTAGATGAAAATGAAAAAGAGACAGCAATTTTTACGATTTACAGAACGTAGTGATACAATGAAAAAGTGGATCTTGACAATTTTTATTGTAATCGTTGCAGTTGTTTTATACGGGGGCCACATTTATAATACAACTCTGGAAAAAAAAGTCCCAAAAGAATCGAAAACAGTTGAGATTGCAAAGGAAAAAGCAAAACTCACAAACGTAACAAAAGTCGATTATTATAACGGACAAACTCCATATGAAGTTGTACAAGGTGTGAATGAAAAAGGAGAACAATATATCGTTTGGGTGCCTGAGAAAAAAGGAGATATTTTGGTGCAAAAGGCGAGCGAAGGTATCTCTGAAAAGCAAGCATTGCAAATTGTTGCGAAAGAACGAGAACCAAAACAATTTGTGAAGGCAAAATTAGGCGCTGAAAACAATGTTCCATTATGGGAAGTTACATATATTGATGATGAAAATCGTTATACTTATTATTATCTTGCTTTTCAAGATGGTAAGTTTTTGAAACGATATAGTATTGAAAAATAAGTGCAGGGGGAACTTAGGATGAAATTAGCGAAGCGAGTAGCTGCTCTAACACCATCTTCAACGTTAGAAATTACAGCAAAGGCACAAGCGTTAAAAGCAGAAGGACATGATGTGATTGGCCTAGGAGCAGGAGAGCCTGATTTTAATACACCAGAGCATATTATAGAGGCTGCATATAAAGCAATGCTAGAAGGTCATACAAAATATACACCAACAGGTGGATTAGCTGCGCTAAAACAAGAAATTATGAAAAAATTTGAGCGTGATCAAGGTTTATCTTATGAGCCATCACAAATTATTGTATGTAACGGTGCAAAGCACGCTCTATATACATTGTTTCAAGTATTACTTGATGAAGGTGACGAAGTTATCATTCCAACTCCGTATTGGGTAAGCTATCCAGAACAAGTGAAGCTTGCAGGCGGAGAGCCAGTATATGTAGATGGTTTGGAAGAAAATCATTACAAAATTACAGCGGAGCAATTACATCAAGTCATTACAGAGAAAACGAAAGCTGTCATTATTAACTCACCTAGTAATCCAACAGGGATGATTTATAGTAAAGAAGAGCTGCAGCAGCTTGGGCAAGTATGTTTAGAGCATGACATTTTAATCGTTTCTGATGAAATTTATGAGAAATTAATTTATGGCGGGGCAGAGTATACATCAATTGCTGAACTTTCTCACGAATTACAAGAACAAACGCTTATTATTAATGGTGTATCAAAATCGTATTCGATGACAGGATGGCGCATTGGCTATGCAGCAGGTAATAAAGAGCTCATTAAGGCGATGACAAACTTAGCGAGTCACAGTACGTCAAACCCTACTTCAATTGCACAGTACGGAACGATTGCTGCTTATGCTGGAGATCAACAGCCTGTAGAAATCATGCGCAGAGCATTTGAAGAGCGACTAAATATCGTATACGATAAGTTAATTCAAATTCCTGGGTTCTCTTGTATTAAACCGCAAGGAGCGTTCTATTTGTTTCCAAATGTAAAAGAAGCAGTCGCATTAGCTGGTTATGAAACGGTTGATGAATGGGCAAAAGCATTATTAGAAGAAGAAAAGGTTGCCCTTGTTCCAGGAACAGGATTTGGAGCACCGAACAATGTTCGTTTATCGTATGCGACTTCACTTGAACAGTTAGAGAAAGCGTTAGAACGTATTCATAGATTTATGAAGAACAAAATGGAACGCTAAGTAAAGTTCTTTCATTCTTACTTCTACAAACTGTGTATTAGACGTTTCAAATGATACCTCCCTATATGAAAGGGAGGTTTTTTTGCCGAATTGTGCCAAAAAGAAAAATGAAAAGGTGTGTTATACTAGAAAGCGAGGTGTTTGAGTATGAAGAAGAAAATCATGTTAGAGTGGTTTGAACAAGGTAGTATTGCGATTCCAAAATTATTAATGATGCATTACAAAAAACTTGGTTTAAATGAAATTGAGTTTATGGTACTGCTGCATGTACACACATTTTTAGAATCAGGAAACTCTTTCCCGACACCAGGAGAAATTGCAGAGCGGATGACGATTACACAAACAAAGTGTATGGAGATTATTCAGACGTTAATTCAAAAAGGTTTTTTAGCTTTAGAAGGAGGCCGTAAACCCGCGGCAATGATTTGTGAAAGTTACTCATTACAGCCTCTTTGGGAAAAAATATTACATTTTTTAATGAGTGAAAACATTGAAGAGGAAGAGCGAGAACAAAAGCAATTACAAATAAATTTATATACAGTATTTGAGCATGAATTTGGCAGACCTTTATCTCCATTTGAATGTGAGACGTTAGCGATGTGGCAAGATCAAGATCATCACGATCCACTTTTAATTCAAACGGCTCTTCGTGAAGCTGTTATGAGCGGGAAATTAAATTTCCGTTATATTGATCGTATTTTATTTGACTGGAAGAAGAACGGAATTAAAACGGTGGATCAAGCACAAAATCAAGGCCGGAAATTTAGAGAAGGTCAACAGCGGAATCAGCAAGTAACACGCCAGGAAACGAAGTATACTGGAAAAGTACCATTTTATAACTGGTTAGAGCAGTAATGGTAGGAGGAAATAATGCTAAACAAAACACAAATTAGACACTGTCTCGATGTAATGGGAGAGATGTATCCCGAAGCACATTGTGAGCTGAATCATGACAACGCATTTGAACTTGTTATTGCGGTTGCATTGTCTGCACAGTGCACAGATGTTCTTGTCAATAAAGTAACAAAAAGTTTATTTCAGAAATATAAAACACCAGAAGATTATTTAAAGGTGTCTTTAGAAGAATTGCAGCAAGATATTCGTTCTATTGGTTTGTACAGAAATAAGGCGAAAAATATTCAAAAGCTATGTCGTATGCTTATTGATGAATATGATAGAGAAGTGCCGCAAGACCGGGATGAATTAACGAATTTGCCAGGTGTAGGGCGAAAAACAGCAAACGTTGTTGTCTCTGTTGCATTTGGTATTCCAGCAATTGCAGTTGACACGCACGTAGAGCGCGTTAGTAAACGACTTGCCTTATGTAAATGGAAAGATTCTGTATTAGAAGTAGAAAAGACGTTAATGAAGAAAGTACCGATAGAAGAGTGGGGAGTAACACATCATCGCATGATATTCTTTGGGCGTTATCACTGTAAGGCGCAGCGTCCGCAGTGTAAAGAATGTCAGCTATTAGAGATATGCCGTGAAGGAAAGAAGCGCATGAAGGAGAAGGAAAAGAAATGAAGCAAGTACTTGAAATACCGAATGACTTTCGGTGCTCTCCTTTCTTTGAAGGCGAGATTGTCATCGAATACAATGCAGAGAAATCATTTGGAGAGCTTTTAGAGGAGACGTGTTTTTTCTTCGATATTGAGCAAGGGTATAAGCCATGGAATGAGATAGAGATGAGCATTCCTACTGTATTAGGCTTATGGAAAGAGAAAAAAGAAGAGATTTCTATGTTATTTCGAAATCGAAACAAAAAAGAAGCGAAAGATCCGATGGTGCGGTTTGCAGGACATCTTTTATCTATTTTACATTGGATGAACGGGATACCTGTTACAAGTTTACAAAATATGAGCGAACAAATTGAAAGGCTAGAGAAAAAGCCAGTTAACTTTTTGGAACGTTATTCATTCATTATGAATAAGCCAGATCATTATCATTCTTTTATTCAGCTTATACAGCTGTATGAAGAAGTGGAAAAGTTATATGTAAAAGCCCTGATTATGCAAAAGAAGCCATCTTCCTGTTAGGAAGATGGCTTCTTTTTTCACTATCGTAATTATTGATTCGGTTTATTTGGTTCTGTTGGTGTGGTTGGTGTGGTAGTTCCGTTATTAGGCTTTTGTTTATCTTCTTCAGCCTTTTTCTTAGCGTCATCTTCAGCTTTTTTCTTAGCTGCGTCATCTTCAGCTTTTTTCTTAGCTGCGTCATCTTCAGCTTTTTTCTTAGCGTCATCTTCAGCTTTTTTCTTAGCGTCATCTTCAGCTTTTTTCTTAGCTGCGTCTTCCTCAGCTTTTTTCTTCGTATCATCGCCGCCAGGTACTACATATGTTATTGTTACTGGGTCACTAGCACCACCAGTCTTTTTCGCAACAAGAGAGATAGTATAAGTAACACCAGGTTTGACACCGCTAATTGATGCGCTTGTACCACTTATTTTTGGACTGCCGCTAGACCCGTCACTACCTTTATAGCTTAGTGAATAAGATACGTCTGAATCGGATGAAGCAGACCAACTTAATGATATAGTCTGTGATGCCGCATCATATGATGGAGTGATTCCAGTTGGTCCATCTACACTGATTTTTGGAACATCATCTTTTTTCGCACCTTTAACATAAAGTTCGCTACCGATGCGTTCTACACTACTTGGCATTTCAAAGCGAGCTGTATCGCTTCCAAATTCACTCATCATCGCTTTAAACATACGCTGTGCGATAGATGAGGTATTTTTGTCAATATATCCTTCACTTTGTTTATTATATCCTGTCCATACAGCCATTGTATATTGTGGTGTAAAACCTGCAAACCAA
This sequence comes from Bacillus sp. 123MFChir2, assembly GCF_000383235.1. Taxonomy (GTDB): domain Bacteria; phylum Bacillota; class Bacilli; order Bacillales; family Bacillaceae_G; genus Bacillus_A. Next base: position 77,104 of record NZ_KB910925.1, on the reverse strand, counting down.
CTATCAGGACTTGCCGAAGCAGGGAAATCATAATCACGTAATTGTTTAGCATCATAGTTTGTTGTTCCTGTTTTACCAGCAACGTCTAATGAAGGGATATTTGCCGCTTTACCAGTACCAGTACTAGATTTTACAACACTACGCATCATATCAGTAACCATGTATGCTGTAGAATCTTTCATTACTCGTTTTCCTTTTGGTGTAAAGTTTACTTCTTTCCCATCAGGATAGACAACTTTTGTAACGAAATGTGGTTTATGATATACACCACCACTGCCGTAAGCTGCGTATGCTCCTGCAACTGTTAGAGGAGAAGAATCATTACTACCAATTGCTGTTGATTCTACTGCGCCTTTTGGAAATGTAAAGCCAAGTCCTTCAGCGAAAGCTTGTGCTTTATCTCGTCCGACTTCATTCGCAAGTTTTACAGCTGGAACGTTTCGTGATTGCGCTAATGCTTCACGCATAGACATTATACCTTTATGACCGTTGTCAAAATTTCGAACCTCTCGTTTTCGATCGGTTTCATAATAGTACGTTGAGTCATCAACTTGATGATACGTAGACCATTGTTTGTGTTCAATAGCAGGGCCGTAGTCAAAGACTGGTTTCATTGTTGAACCAACTTGGCGCTGCATGTCAATAGCCATGTTTTGCCCTTTAAATGTTGCTTTATTTTCACCGCGTCCGCTTCCGAGTGCACGAACTTCACCTGTTTCCGTATCCATAAATACGAATGCACCTTGGAATTTTTCATCCGGGTAGTTAATGATTTCTTCTGTGTTCAACATTTTATCCGCATAGTCTTGAGCTTTTGTATCTAATGTTAGATAAATATTAAGACCATCAGAACCAATGTTTACATCTTTATCTGCTGCCTCAAGTTCTTTTACGGCACCATCTATAAATGCTGGATATGGCATTTGCGTTGCTTCTTGAGCTGGTTTAAGACCGTCTGTTACTGGAATTTTCTTGGCATCGTCCATCTCTTGCTTTGTAATATAGCCATGTCTGTTCATTAAGTATAATACTGTGTCGCGTCGTTCAGTGGCAGCTTTCACATTTTCTTGCTTTGTAGGATCAAATTTACTAGGACCTTGTGGTAATCCTGCAAGCAGCGCTGCTTCATTTAATTTTAAATCTTTTAATTCTTTGCCATAATAATTTTGTGCAGCAGTTGCAATTCCGTATGAGCGGTTACCTAAGTTAATTTTGTTTAAGTACATTTCTAGAATTTCATGTTTTGAATATTGCTGCTCTAGTTTGTAAGATAAATACCATTCTTGTACTTTACGTTTCGTTGTTTTTTGCATCGTCAAGAAATAGTTTTTAATAACTTGCTGTGTAATGGTACTACCGCCTTGAGAACCAAAACCGCTTGTTACGTTTTCGAAGATGGCTTTCGTCGTACGCTTAAAATCAATCCCATTGTGCTCATAAAAGCGTGAATCTTCTGTAGCTATAAAGGCATTTTCTACTACTTTTGGAATTTGATCATATGTGATCTTCGTTCGTTTCTCAGCGCCGTATTCATAGAGGAATTTTCCATCTTTATCATAAAATTTTGTTGATAATGGGACTTCAAGCTTTGCTTTATCTAGTTTTGGAGCATCTTTTACCATAACAAAGAAAGCGGAAACCCCAGCTACTAGTGTCACAATGCCGATTAATAAGCAGGCAATTAGAAATTTACGTAGAAAAGAACCTTTTTTCTTAGGTTTCTTTTTTTTAGGATGTTCTTGCTTCTGTTTTTTTACTTGTTTTCGTTCTTCACGAGAACGATAATTTTCTGACATTATACTTTCTCCTACCTTTCATTTTCTCCCCAAAAGTCGAAAAATGAGCCTTATTGTTGACTCTATCACGAAAAATAAAGTGTGTCTAGTGTGTGAATATAATCAATACGGGGATGATATCCGCATTGTAATAAGTACCCACATTCTTCTATTTCTTCTTTTGTAATGGATTTACGTCCACCATCTTCTTGTCGATTCCAAAATGTAATGATATGTTTCGCTTCCAATAAATAAAATTGATCGTAAAGAGTAAATTTAATAATAACAAATGCAATCCCGTTATGAGCTAATACTTCCTTCATATGATTGATTTGATGAAGATGGAAGTTTTGCAAAGGAAAGCTCGTTTTATTTCGCGTTTCTTTCGCTTCGAAATCAATGTACTTGCCTTTGTATACACCGTTGTAATCAGTTGTAGAAGGTTGCTTAAAGTACGCTTCTTTAATTACGGCAGCGCTTCGTTTTGGATAATCGACCTTTACGATTTGAAGAGGTGTCGGCTTTTTATGCACACAAGCAATATTGTGAGTTAAATAGTATTGATTTGTTTCATTCAACTCCTCTTCAAGGGACATCCCCCTGTTACTATAAGTGTGTTTTCTTATAGGTGATAGGTAATGGGTTGGTTGAGTCTGAGTATACTTTCTTCCGTTTGGATAACGAATGGTCATAATTTGTCCACTCCAAATTGCATAGAATTACTTACAAAGGTGATTATATCAAAAAAAATAAAAAATAGGCTATTTTTTTGGAGAGATAGGAGGTGAAAGCATTGTGTTTACACAAAGTGAATATGAAAAAATAAGACAAAAAAGAAAGATATATTCTTATACGAATGAAGAAAAAGAGGTTGTAAATTATATTCAGCAACAAACGAGACTTGCGAATGTTGACAACATTTCGCGTACACATGCTTACAAAGAATATTATGAGCGTAATAAAGAAATTCGTTGGTCATTTTTAGCTAGTATGGTATCTCGAAATGCAGGCTGGAATATGACAGATTTAGAAGGAAAATATTATCCAAAGGTTTTATCTAAGGAGATACGGAAACAGCTATTTCATACGTATGAACGTGCAAATTGGCTAATTTTTTTAGATGCATATCCACAGCTGTTATTGTACGAATATAGTAAACGAATGAAAAAGTCATTATTCCATTTATTACAAATGTTTTCCGTATCAGTATTTATGGAAGGGGAATGGTCTCGTTTTTGGGAGCAAAAAAAAGAAGAAAGACTTATGACAGCTCTTATTATTAATGAACAATGCACAATTCAAGAACCTGTAATTGAGCATCCTTTTTATCAAAAGCATATTTTTCAAACATTAATGTTTAAATTTCAAGAGTTATTTCATTTTAGTGCGGTAATATTTCCGACAATAGCGGGGAATTTATATGGTTTTTCTGTCCATCAATTTGAAATATTAACAAAGAGAATTGAATTAGGAAAACAATTAGCATGGTTGTTGTTCCATCCAACTTATAAGGAGTTATTTTATACATTTTCTTCTCAAACAGTTCACACGGGATCCAGATTCGATTATGAACAATATTTGAATTTATCTAAAGAACAAGATACGCCACAGCTTCGTGATGTATTTTCTGTTGTTTCCCATCACCGTAAGGCAGAGAGAGATTGGTTTCAGCCAGGAGTGGACGTAGAAGAGCTGTTTTTATTTGAAGAGCCGAAAGGGGAGGTTGAAATGACAGATTGGTTTTTGCAAAAACAGAAGCAATTGCATTTCTTTGCTTCATTAAATAACCTCTTTTAGCATGGGGTATTGAGAGCGCAGAATGTTTGTATTTCAATAAAGTAAGGCGTTTCATATTTATGATATAATAAAAAAATCCCGCTTTGTGGAAAGCGGGATTTAAACTACCTGTAAGAGCCCGATTGGTTCAACTAACCATCAGTGAGAAAAACGCTCACTGATAGAAGTTTCACTTTACCCCGCTCAAACGGTTGGTAAGAAGTTTGGGCAGGAAGGGAAACAAACCATCCGTAAGAGCCCGATTGGTTCAACTAACCATCAGTGAGAAAAACGCTCACTGATAGAAGTTTCACTTTATGTCGCAGGAAAATTTGGTCCATCTAATTTCGGATTTCCTGTTTCTGGTTTGTTTTGCTTGCTTTGTGGTTGTTTTTTCTTGTTTTCATTTTTGTTTTTAGCCAATGTCGACACCTCCCTTTCGTATTGTTGCCACTTTCATAAACTTCATACAAAAAATCACTTTCTTTGCCGAATTACAACTAGTTTTGTCAAGCATGCAGGAGTAAAAATAGAGCTGGCGAATTAACATGACAAAGAAAAAGCAAAGAGGGAGGCATGTTGAAGATGAAAATGGTTCAGAAAGAAGATGTAATGAAAAAGATGGATCAAATGTTAAATACTCTTGATTTGCTTGAAATGAACGTGTCGCTGATGGTTGATCATACGCTTAAGGATAAAAGAGAATTTGTAGTCAATAAAGTAGAGGTAATGGAAATGCATATGAAGCATATGGAAACGAAATTATTGAATCATGAAGAGAAAGGTAACTGGGTACAAACGTTTCAAATAGTAGCCGTTAGTATATAAGTAGGTGGGAATAGTGGAATATATAACATTGATTGAATTAACAAAAAAACTAATTGAGTATAACAATGAAACAATTATAAAAAAAAGAGAAAGTGAAGAATGTGAATTTGACTTTTATCATGATATAAAGCCGTTTGTATCTGTAGTGGATCAAAACTTAGAAGAGTGGAAACAATTCGCTTTGGATTGGTTGCAGCGTACAAAGCCTAAATATATACATGTACAGCAAATTGAACAAGTATGTACAAATTTACAAAATAATTCTTTGCAGTGCTTTGCGAAGAAAATAAATGGAAAACGCTTTTTTGAAACGCATCAAGCAATTCATTATTCGTTACAAAATATTTTAGAACAATGTAAGTAAAAAGAGGGGAAAGTCCCCTCTTATTTTTATGCTTCAGTTATAATATCTTTTTCTGTTTCGTAAGTTGGTTTTGTAGCCCCTATTGTTTCTAATTCACGTATTACACTTCTATACTCTAATAAACAAATTTTCCCTTGTAGATAGTAATGTCTTGCGAAATCAAGTAATTCATTTAAATCCTCAGGTTCATACCCCTTTTTTACGACAAATTCTTGTTTTAAGTCCCCTAACATCATGTTGATTCCTCCCCATAAGAATCTTTTCTATTTAATGGTAGCATACAAACGCTTACTTTTTTATTTTTCGAAAATTTAAATTTCTTCAAAATTAAGGTTTGTATTACGGTATCACGCTAGTTTAGAAAGTAGGAATCTTGTTTCGAATTTTTTGTAAAAGGAAATAGAGTTAGAAGGTAACTGGTGATATATGTCCGGATGGTGAAGTTTTCTCATCGGTAGATAAAGTGAGACTTCCATCGGTGGTGGGGAGTTCTTCATCTCCCCACCTATCTTCCTTTAGAAAAGCGGAAGCGGCTCGCCGAGAATCGCAGGATAAACCACTTCCTATCCAATTTTTAACTTGCAGGACAATTACACATTTTCTTTTTGATTTCATATTCTAACTATATAGAAAACCGTTAGAGGAGGGAGAATTCATGTTTCAACATTCTAACATGTATCAGAGTGAACAAGACCCATATTTACGTTATAATATGTATCCTTTTACGCCTTACTATATGAATTACAATAATTATTTTCAACCTTTTCAACTTCCACACATGAATCAGCCAACGTTTTATCCACCGAAACAACCTACTCAATCTTCTTTTTATCCACATACGCCATATCCAATGATGAATAAACAAAACTACACAAAGCAACAGCCAGGTCAATTTTCTAGTTTTATGTCACAGTTTAAAACAACTGACGGAAATTATGACATTAATAAAATGATGGGTACTGCAGGTCAAATGATGAATGCAATGAATCAAATTACCGGTATTGTCAAACAAGTAGGTGGATTTTTTATCAAATGAAATTAATCTTTTATAGATGCTTTTCCATGAAAGGTTAGTTGAAGAAATTGAAATCATTCGGGTAGTTTTGTTAGGTAATTTATATAGGAAGAGACGTGTAAAAATATATATATAAATTATAATATTTTGATATAAAAGGACTAATAAATACCCAAATTTTGCATGTGAAATATCATAAAAAAGAGTTGTTCGGACCTCCTATCCATTTTACAATGACAGTAGCATTAAAAATATTGTATATGGAGAGGACGAATGTGAAGAAAGTCATTTTACTTTTGTTTTTTGTCATGATTACATTGACAATTTTTATTTTCACAAACTTTAAACAATTTTTATAGACAAATTTCCGATATAGAAATAGGTGTTTGTAACAAACGGCTTTTACCCTTTTCACATATTGTAAAATGAAAGGTCATTTTCAATTTGTGAGAGGAGAGAAAGACTATGTATCATTGTAATCCTTGTTTTGGGGGACTACCAACTACAACAACATGTCCAATTGTACATCCGACAAAATGTTGTGAAACACACACATTTGCAAAAACGGTGGTACCTCATATTCATCCAACGCATATGAAACACGTTCACCACCAAGTAGTACAGGCGCAGCATTATTTCCCACAAACAAATTCTAACGTGAATGTTATCCAACCTGCTCCACCAACAGTTGTTGGAGGATTCGGAGGCCCTGGTCCTGGAGTTGGAGGATTTGGCGGTCCTGGTCCTGGAGTTGGAGGATTTGGCGGCCCTGGTCCTGGAGTTGGAGGATTTGGCGGTCCTGGTCCTGGAGTTGGGGGATTCGGCGGATGTGCCCCATGTGGTCAAGTATCACCATTTGGACCGAATGTGAGCCCGCAAGCTGTGTCACCAGCAGCTAACATGGGTCCAAATGTAGGTGGCATGTTTAAAAAGTAAGTGCTATGCTAGAACTAGCAATTTGCTAGTTCTTTTTTTGAGACGAAAAGGGGCGTTTTGTATTGAAAGTTGTAGCTGTTACAGGATATAAACCATTTGAACTGGGGCTTTTTTCAAATGAACATCCTGGTGTAGAGTACATAAAAAAAGCGGTGCGCAAAAGACTACTTTCTATGTTGGAAGAAGGGTTAGAATGGGTAATTATTAGTGGGCAATTAGGAGTGGAGCTATGGACAGCTGAAGTAGTATTTGATTTGCAATTAGATTATCCAAACTTAAGGTTAGCTGTATTTACCCCCTTTTTAGAACAGGAAGAAAATTGGAAAGAAAACAATAGGGAGTATTATGAATTCATTCTTTCGCAAGCGGATCATGTAGATAGCATAACAAAGCGAAAATATGAAAGCCCGGAGCAATTCCGTTTAAAGAATCAATTTTTAATTGAAAAAAGTGATGTTCTGCTTGCTATGTATGATGAAGAAAAACCAGGAAGCCCTAAATATATGGTGGAAGTAGGAAGAAAAAAAGCAGAAACTCAAAATTATCCATGTTATTTCATACTTTTTTCTGATTTACAAGATATAATAGAAGAAGAGCAGTGGAATAAAGATATATGATTGACAAAATGAGCTGTTTCTGAAAAAATTTAAGTAATGAAAGTTTTGGTAAAGACTTGAGGTGGAATGAATGATTTCTGATAAAATTAAGTTAACAGCAAAAGATATTTTAGAAAAAGAGTTTAAAATGGGAATGCGAGGATATCAACAAGAAGAAGTTGATAAGTTTTTAGACTTAATTATTAAGGACTATGAGGCATTTCATAAGGAAGTTGAGCAATTAAAGCAGCAGAATGCACGTTTAAAACAAGAATTGGAAGAACAAAAACAAAAAGCGTTGAGTGTACAAGTACAACCAACACCATCTCCAATTTCTACTCCACAACCAGTATATAACAATACAAATACAGACATTTTAAAACGTCTTTCGAATTTGGAGAAAGCTGTATTTGGAAGTAAATTATACGAGTAATGGAAGAGAATAAATAAGTTCGCAGTATTTTCCGGATAAAAAACATTGCAAAATATTTATGTTTCCACTATACTAATTCATGTCATAACGTTTGGGTAATCGCTGCAACGCTTTGTTGTAGAGGAAAGTCCATGCTCGCACGACCTGAGATGGTCGTAGTGTTCGTGCCTAGCGAAGTCATAAGCTAGGGTAATTTGGCGTAAAGCTGGATTAACGGCAGGGAAAAAACCTAAGTCCATCTGGATATGGTTTGACTACCTTTAAAGTGCCACAGTGACGAAGTCCCGGAAGAAATGACGGGAGTGGAACGAGGTAAACCCCACGAGCGAGAAACCCAAATATTGGTAGGGGAACTTTTCCTAAGGAAATGAACGATGGGAAAGGACAGATGCAATTGCTCTGTAGATAGATGATTGCCACCGGAGTACGAGGCGTGGGCCGTTTGCAGTACAAAGGTACAGAACATGGCTTACAGAACGTTATGAACCAATCATGAATTTGTTCAGCTCTCCTTCGTAAGAGGAGGGCTTTTTATTTGTATGAAGTTTTGGAATGTGAGTTAAAATGGTAAAGAAAGTTTTGTAAACTTAATAAAATTGGCAACTACTCAGTCACCCTATGAAAGAACGACAGAAAAGCATTTTTTTAATGGTCGAGAGGGACTGGCTATGTATAGGAACGGTCAGGGCCTTTTCCTACCACGCGCGAATTTTTAAAATAAAGAAAATGTAGCAAGATGTAGGTTCATTTTTATCTTCATGGCAGCAATCTATATGCAGAAATGAATATGTACTAAAATTGAATTAAATGAATATGTCATGAATTTAACGAATCAGCAAGGGAAAATGTATTGCTGATCCGTGTTAAATTATACATTATGAGGAGAATGAAGATGGGAAAAGTTACTTTAATTGCAACTGCTGCAATGGGAATTGAAGCGCTTGTTGCAAGGGAAGTTCGCAATCTCGGTTATGAATGCCAGGTAGATAATGGAAAAGTAACGTTTGAAGCGGACGAAAAAGCGATTTGTCGCAGTAATTTATGGCTCCGCACAGCGGATCGTGTGAAGATTAAAGTTGGTGAATTTAAGGCAACAACATTTGATGAATTATTTGAAAAAACAAAGGCACTAAATTGGGGAGATTATATTCCAGAAAACGGAGAATTCCCCGTTATCGGTAAATCAATCAAATCTACATTGTTTAGTGTGCCGGATTGTCAAAGTATCGTAAAAAAAGCTGTCGTGGAAAAATTGAAAAGTACATATAGACGTACAACATGGTTTGAAGAAAATGGTCCGCTTTTTCGTATTGAGGTTGCACTATTAAAAGATGTAGCAACGTTGACAATTGATGCAAGTGGTGTTGGACTTCATAAGCGTGGATACCGCGTTGGACAAGGAGATGCACCGTTAAAAGAAACGCTGGCAGCTTCGTTAATTACGCTAACAAACTGGAAGCCGGATCGTCCATTTGTAGATCCATTTTGCGGTTCAGGTACAATTCCAATGGAAGCAGCGTTAATTGGTCAAAATATTGCTCCAGGCTTTAACCGTGACTTTGCTTCTGATGGATGGGACTGGGTTGGTAAAGAAAACTGGCGTATTGCTCGTGAAGAAGTAGAGGATTTGGCAAACTACGACCAACCACTGCAAATTATCGGATCAGATATTGATCATCGTATGGTACAAGTTGCTCAGGATAACGCTGATGAAGTAGGACTTGGTGATCTTATTACATTCAAGCAAATGCAAGTAAAAGATTTTGGGTCAAAAGAGGAATATGGTTACGTTGTGACGAATCCTCCATACGGAGAACGTTTAAGTGAAAAGCCTCTTGTTGAAAAAATGTATGCTGAGATGGGACAGGCATTCCGCCCGCTAGATACTTGGTCTTTATATGTATTAACAAGTCATCCTGAGTTTGAGAAGTGGTATGGCAAAGATGCATCGAAGAAACGAAAGTTATTTAATGGATTTATTCGCACTGATTACTACCAGTATTTTGGTAAACGCCCGCCGCGCGATTAGTATAAAACTCTTTTAGAACGCATATACTTGCTATTATGCGATAGTCTAAAGGAGGAAGCGCTAATGGATGGTTTGCAATTTTCCATTATTCAAAAGGCTATTCATCGAACTTATGATGAATTAGAAAAAGAAGTAAACCTTCACGGCGTAGCCGATTATGAGTTAACAAGAGCGCGTGAAGAGTATTTATCGGCTTTATCACATGAAACTTTAATTGATAAACGATATTTAAAATCATTGATAGAGTAGAAAAGTTTTCCTGCATTCAGGAAAACTTTTTTCGCTCAATTTTTATCCCAATATTCGTGGGCAGTAATACTCACACCTTAAGATTGAGAGAGAAGCAGAGAAGATTGGTGGGGGATAACCGCCCGTAAAAGCCCGATTGGTGAGGGCTAACCATCAGTGAGAAAAACGTTCACTGATGGAAGTTTCACTTTATGGAAACAACAAGAAAACAGCAACTGCTCTTTTTATGAGTAGTTGCTCTGTCTTTTTATATAGAAATTGAGTAGTTGGAGGAATAGCATGTTTACGAAGCAAAAGCTGCCATTTGAAGTGGGGAAACAAGATAATTTTTTCGACAAGTTAAATGAATGGATTGGAGACGTTTTTTACGACGTTTTACCAGAAAAGGGATTTGAAGAGCGCGATGAGCAAATTTTTATGGCGTTTCAATTAGAACGAGCGTTTCAAGAGAAAAAAGTAATGTTTGCTGAAGCGGGTGTTGGGACAGGAAAAACGATTGTATACTTGCTATATGCTATTTGTTATGCGCGCTATACAGGAAAGCCAGCTGTTATTGCTTGTGCAGACGAAACATTAATTGAACAGCTAGTAAAAGAAGAAGGCGACATTGCGAAATTATCAGAAGCATTAGGATTATCGGTTGATGTGCGTCTAGCTAAATCAATGGATAACTATTTATGTTTACGTAAGCTTGAAGATGTAATGAGTGGACGAGCTCCAGAAGTGATTGAAGATTTATATTATGAATTGCCGCAATTCGTATTTGATCATGGAACGATGCAAAATTTTACTCATTACGGTGATCGAAAAGAGTTTCCGTTATTAAACGATAAAGAATGGTCTAAAGTATCGTGGGATTATTTCCAAGATTGTTTTACATGTGAGTCCCGTCATCGCTGCGGACAAACATTATCTCGTGAACATTATCGTAAAGCAGCAGATTTAATTATTTGTTCGCAAGATTTCTATATGGATCATATTTGGACATATGAAGCACGTAAGCGTGAAGGACAAATGCCATTGTTACCAGAAAGTAGCTGTGTTGTCTTTGATGAAGGTCATCTTGTGGAGTATGCAGCGCAAAAAGCACTTACGTATCGTTTAAAACAAACAATGATGGAACAACTTTTAACACGATTACTGCAAAATGATATTCGTGAAGAGTTTGCTCATTTAGTAGAAGAAACAATTTGGCAAACAGAGCAGTTTTTTGAAGCGCTAAAAGAAAGTAAAAAAGAAGTTGCCGGTTCTGATCGTTTAGAAATTCAATTAACGGAAAAAATCACAAAAGAAGCAAAAAGCTTATATACAAAAATATCTGAAGTCGGCGACGCATTAGTTTTTGAAAGTGAAATGTACACAGTAAACACATATGATTTAAATATTGTTGATGAGCATTTAGATGTATTAGAGCATTCGTTACGTTTGTTTATGCATGAGAAAAATGTAATTACGTGGGGAGAAGAAAGCGATGGCGACTTTACGCTTGTGATTATGCCTCGTGCTGTAGAGGAAGTATTGCAAGAAAAAGTATTCTCCAAAAAAATTCCGTATATCTTCTCATCTGCAACATTATCAGAAAATAATTCATTTGCGTTTACTGCAAATAGTTTAGGGGTAAAAGATTATTTATCATTCTCAGTTGCTTCACCGTTTGATTATGAAGAACAAATGAAAGTGTACTTACCGTCGTATACGAAGGAAAATGAATGGGAACGAAAATGTCAGTATACACTTGAGAACATTCAAAAAACTAATGGACGCACGCTTGTATTATTCCGTACAACACAAGAGCTTGCGGCATTCAAAGAATATGTGAATAAAGAGCAAATGTCTGTTCAGTTCTTATATGAAGGAGACCAAGAAATTAGTCAGCTTGTTTCTCGTTTCCAAAATGAAGAGGAGACGGTGCTTTGTGCGGTTCATTTATGGGAAGGTTTAGATATTCCAGGCTCATCCTTATCTCATGTCATTATTTGGTCGCTTCCATTCCCTCCAAATGATCCTGTATTTGAAGCGAAGCGTAAGCACGTAAATGAGCCATTCTGGGATGTTGATGTACCGTATATGATTTTACGTCTTCGTCAAGGAATTGGTCGATTAATTCGTACGAGTGAAGATGAAGGGTATATTTCGTTATTCCTATCAGAAGATGAAAATGAAAAAGTAGTAGATGCTGTGAAAAAAGTACTTCCAGTAGAAGCTACAGTGTTATAGAGTGACATCTTTCTCTTTCTAACCGGAAAAAGCTTGGCGGTTGCCAAGCTTTTTTTCTGTTAGAAAAGGAATTTATTTGTTTATGTCGAAATAAGGGTGAGGTAGAAAAAGGAGGTTTTTATAATATGACGATTGCTACATATGAAGTAGAAAAAGAATTTTTAGCATATGTGAAAAAGATAGAAAATTATGGGGAAGCATTAAGCCTAATATTTTGGGATTTACGAACAGGGGCACCGAAGAGAGGTGTCGATCAGCGTTCTGAAGTAATTGGGATGCTTTCATCAGAGGTATTTTCATTATCGACTTCTGATGAGATGGGAAAATATTTAAAAGAATTAGAACAGCTAATTGTAGATAATAAAATTTCTGAAACAACGAAGAAAATTGTAGAAGAGTGCCGTAAAGAGTATGATCGAAATAAAAAAATTCCACAAGCCGAGTATGAAGAGTTTGTCAAATTACAAGCAAAATCGGAAAGTATTTGGGGAGAAGCTCGTGAAAAATCTGATTTTGAAATGTTTCGACCATACTTAGAAAAAATTGTTGAATATAAGAAGAAATTTATTACATATTGGGGTTATGAAACTTATAAATATAATACGCTTTTAGATATGTATGAGCCAGGTATTACGGTAGAAGTGTTAGATCATGTATTTGGACAACTACGTGAGCGTATTGTTCCGCTTGTAAAAGAAATTTCCAAGTCCGATAAAGAATTAAAAACAAATGCTTTATTTGAACATTTTTCAAAAGAACAACAAAAGAATTTCACTTTAGAGTTACTAAAACAATTAAATTATAATTTCGAGGCCGGTCGTCTAGATGAAACGATACATCCTTTTGAAATTACATTAAATAGAGGGGATGTTCGCATTACGACTCGTTATGATGAGAATGACTTCCGCATGGCAGTTTTCGGAACAATTCATGAATGTGGACATGCTGTATATGAACAAAATATTTCAGAAGAATTAGAAGGAACACCGCTTTGCAGTGGTACATCAATGGGAATTCACGAATCACAATCACTATTCTTTGAAAACTTTATTGGACGTAATAAATCATTTTGGAAGAAAAATTATGATGTATTGAAACAATTTAGTGATGGACAATTTGAAAACGTATCTGTAAATGAATTCTATGATGCGATTAATGAATCAAAGCCTTCCTTTATACGTATCGAGGCAGATGAACTTACATATCCGCTTCATGTCATGGTTCGTTATGAACTGGAGAAAGAATTATTTGATGGGACATTAGAAGTGAAAGACTTGCCGGCAGCATGGAATGATAAAATGGAAAGTTATTTAGGTATACGTCCAGAAACGGATGCACAGGGTGTACTGCAAGATGTACATTGGTCAGATGGATCATTTGGCTACTTCCCATCTTATGCACTTGGCTATATGTATGCAGCGCAATTTAAACATAAGATGCTAGAAGAGATTCCGAACTTCGATGCATTACTAGAGGAAGGAAACGTGACACCAATTCGTGAATGGTTAACAAAAAACATTCACCAATATGGAAAAACGAAAAAGCCTTTAGAAATTTTACATGATGTAACGCGTGAAGGATTAAATGCGAACTATTTAGCAGATTATTTAGAGGCGAAGTATAAAGAGATTTATGAATTATAAAAAGGAAAAGGAGCTGCTTCGTTGCAGCTCCTTTTTGTAAATTAGGGGGATAAACAGTGGGGTATATCTTTAAAGTGATGACACAAGAAGAAGCGAGGGAAATCGCATATAACTGGCATTATGAAGGGAAGTATTCTTTTTATGATATGGAAGCAGACATGGAAGATTTAGAAGAGTTTTTAAACGATGAAATGAGAGGAGACAATACATTTGTAGTTCAGGAAAATGATAGGGTCGTGGGTTTTTTTAGTTTTCATAAAATAGATAATCAAACTGTTGATATTGGATTAGGGATGAGACCTGATATAACAGGAAATGGTCTTGGATTAAAATTTGTAAAGGCTGGGTTAGCCTTTAGTAAAAAGAAGTATCATCCTAAATATATGACGCTATCAGTCGTGACATTTAATAAAAGGGCGATTAAAGTATATAAGAAAGCGGGATTTGAAGCAGTTGGTACATTTGTTCAAGAGACAAATGGGAGTCGCTTTGAGTTTTTTAAAATGATGTATTCGATGTAAGTCTGCATAAATTAAATAGTTGAATATAAATCCAAATTAAAAACCTGACATAAAACCCGTTTCTTTTTAGATGGACGAGAGCGTCTGGCCATAAGTAGAAGCGGTCAGTGCTTTTTCTCCTATCACATGCAAGGTTTAAAACAAAAGGAGAAAGCAAGTAGCAATCATGTTGTATTATGCACAGCACCGACTGTTCTAGCCGCTGGAGCTAGACATAGATGTTGAAAAAATGATTATTATGAAATGAAAAGGATTACAAAAATCGAACGAAGTTGATTGAGGAATGATTTTTGTACGTGTTTTTTAAAGAGGATGCTTTTCAAAGTAAAAAAAGTACGTTATAATCCTTCTATAAAATAAATAAGTTAGCAACACTCATATAATCGCAGGGATATGGCCTGCAAGTTTCTACCGAGGTACCGTAAATGCTTCGACTATGAGTGAGGACGAATATATTGCTATAGTTGCATTCTTTTTTGCGAGGCTCCAAAAGCACGTCTCTCACTTGTATTGGGTGAAGGCTGCTTTTGGAGTTTTTTATTTGCATAAGAGGAGGAACAAACTATGAAATTATTAGAAGAGAAAATTATGCGTGAAGGAAAGGTATTGTCAGATGATGTGTTAAAAGTAGATGCGTTTTTAAATCATCAAATTGATCCAGTGCTTATGCAAGAAATCGGAAAAGAGTTTGCAAAGCGTTTTCAAGACGATAAGATTACAAAAATCGTGACGATTGAGTCTTCAGGAATTGCTCCAGCTGTGATGGCTGCGTTGCAATTTGGTGTAACAGTTGTGTTTGCAAGAAAGCGTAAATCGTTAACACTGCAAGATAATATGTATACTGCAAAAGTATATTCTTATACAAAGCAAGAAACGAACGAAATTTCTATATCGAAACAATATATACATGAAGACGATCGTGTTCTTATTATTGATGACTTTTTAGCAAATGGTCAGGCAGCACTTGGCTTAATGAATTTAGTAGAACAAGCTGGAGCAACGGTAGCAGGTATCGGAATTGTAATTGAAAAAGCATTTCAAGATGGAGGAAGTAAATTACGTGAGAGCGGTGTTCATGTAGAGTCGCTTGCGGAAATTGCATCCCTTGATAACGGGACAGTTCGTTTTGTGGAACGCGCGGTAGTGGAGGTAGAATGATGAATCAACATCCTCTTAAAATTGCGTCTCTTGGTATTCAACATATGCTGGCGATGTATGCCGGGGCAATTATCGTTCCGCTTATTGTTGGCGGTGGACTTGGATTGAATCAGCGTGAGCTTACGTATTTAGTATCAATTGATTTATTAATGTGCGGCATTGCGACGATTTTACAAGCGTTAACAAATCGTTTCTTCGGCATTGGACTTCCAGTAGTGTTAGGCTGCACTTTCACGGCAGTTGGACCAATGATTGCAATTGGTAAGCAGTACGGGGTATCTGCTGTGTACGGCTCTATTATTGCAGCAGGACTTTTCGTTGTGTTATTTGCTCGTGTGTTTGGAAAACTTGTAAAACTGTTTCCACCAGTTGTTACCGGTTCGGTTGTAACTGTTATTGGAGTTACATTAGTTCCAGTTGCGATTAACGATATGGCTGGCGGTGTAGGAAGTAAAGACTTCGGTAGTGTATCTAATTTAGCATTAGCATTCGGAGTATTGTTATGTATTATCATCATGTACCGTTTTTTTGATGGTTTCATTCGTTCTATTTCTATCTTATTAGGATTATTATTTGGTACAGCAATTGCTGCGTTTATGGGAAAGGTAAGCCTACAAGCTGTAGCACAAGCAGATTGGTTTCATGGCGTGCAGCCATTTTACTTCGGTACACCGACATTTGAATTAACGCCGGTCATTACAATGATTCTCGTTGCTTGCGTAGGAATTGTTGAAGCAACAGGTGTATATTTTGCGCTTTCTGATATTTGTAACAAAGAAATTGGTGAAAAAGAATTAGCGAAGGGCTACCGTGCAGAAGGGATTGCAATGGTGTTAGGTGGTATTTTTAACGCATTTCCGTACACGACATATTCACAAAATGTAGGTCTTGTGCAACTAACTGGTGTACGCAATCGTGTTGTCATTTACACATGCGGCGGTATGCTGATTGTCCTTGGATTTATTCCAAAGATTGCAGCAGTAACAACAATTATTCCAAAGCCAGTACTAGGCGGTGCGATGCTCGCGATGTTTGGAATGGTTATGGCTTATGGCATTAAAATGTTAAGCAGCGTAAACTTTGCGAAACAAGAAAATTTATTAATTGTTGCATGCTCTGTTGGAATGGGGCTTGGTGTAACAGTTGTGCCGACGTTATTCTCACAGCTTCCGGAGAGCGTTCGTATTTTAACGGATAACGGAATTGTATTAGGAAGTGCATCAGCAGTCCTTTTAAATATTGTGTTTCATATGATTCCGCAAAGGCAGACGAAAGTAAAAGAAGAGCCGATTTCAATACAAAGTACGGTTTCAGAAGCATAATAGAAAGCAGTATCTCAAGATGAGATACTGCTTTGTTTTTTTAGTGGCATACTTTTTCCATATGTGCCAAGACGCCAAATATATTCAAGCGGTCCGTATTGATAACGAGAGAGCCACCAGCGGCTAATAAAGATTTGAATGATATAAAAGCCAATGCAAAAAAGTATACCGCCCCATAGCGGAAATGTGATATTTACTTTAAATAGTAATCCAAATACGAATAACGTGACGATCGTTTGCGAGATATAGTTTGTTAATGCCATACGGCCAACATATTGGAAAGGGCGGAATACTTTTTGCCATTTCGCATGCTGCAAGAGGCGCATAAGTGTAAAAATATAAAAAATGAAGAGTGTCTTTCCACTTAGTGTAATAAAGGAAATCATTGAAAATGGTACGTATAGATCGTGCGTATTAAAGTAGGTAATAATAATTCCCCATGTTGGCAAAGTAGCAAGGACGGTAATAATTTGCCATTTCTTTAGCTTTGCATCAATCTCGTTTACGCGGCGAAACATTTCTTTTTTTCCGGCATATAGGCCGAGTAAAAAGAGACCAACTGTTTCTGGTAGCATAATAAGAGAACCACTAATTTCTTCTGAGTAAAAAGTAGTAAAGCGATTTTGAACTTGCAAGCTCCAATCTAGCAAAGGAACGACAGGAGCAGAAAGGGCGCCAAGTGTCTCAGGGGGAGTGAACAAGATTGCTAAATTCATAAGCAACACAAAAAGTTCCCAAATACTTAACAAAACAAGCGACCAAATTAATAAAGTTTTTGGCTGTCTTTTATAAAATAATAGCAGTACGAATCCACTTATTGCGTAATTATGTAATATGTCGCCGTCCCAAAGTAGTACATAATGTAAAAATCCGAATAAAAATAAAATAAGTAGTCTTCGTATAAATAATAATTTTGGATGATTTGTTTTTTCTTCAGCGCGTTTCATAAAAATATAAAAACCTAGACCAAACAAAAAGGAAAAAATGGTGTAAAACTTTGTTTGGACAAACAGATCATAAAATAATCGAATGTAACGATCAAATCCTTCGTAAACAGTCGTTAAATCTCGAGAATCTACTCCAGCTAACATAGGCCAATTTACAAGGAAAATCCCAAAGATGGCAATCCCCCTTATAATATCAATAGAATGAATTCTTTCGTTTTGTGAAATGCTGTTCATATTTCATCCCCTTATATATTTTTCTTTAAGTATACATTAAAAAACGATAGGAAAATATAACCATTTAAATTTTCCTCTCGTTCCTAACTTACATATAAATCCAACTTGACTTTCCAACACACAAGTCACCGCCATGCCATGCCAAGCAAAAAGTACACAGCTACTTTCTTCCTATCTTTGTTTGAACATCGCATGTGGAAAAAAGGTCCTGCCCTCTACTACGCATGGCCAGACGCTCTCGCCCACATAAAAGAAAAGGGTTTTTATGGTCGTTTTTTAATTTGGATATATATAAATACAAGTTGATTTTTTAACATATAAGTCGCTGCTATGCAGAACAAAACATGGCCGCTACTTGCTTTCTACCTTTGTTTTAAACTTTGCACGTGGCAGGAAAAGGACCTGACCGCTTCTATGCATGGCCAGTTGCTCTGGTCTCTTTCCCTAAAAAAAGTGATTTTTATGTCATTTTTTCAATTTGTATTTATACATTTCCAAATTTTTGACCTGTTAACAATTCGCCTGTGAGTTATAATAAGAGTGCACAACAATCAACAACTCCTTTAAAACAGACAGTAAGAAAGCTCTCCGAAAGGGAGCTTTCTTTTTGGATTATATATTGATAATCATTCTCTTTAATGATACAATATGTTTAAAATTGATAATCATTATCAAAAGATAAGGTGTGATAAATATGGTATATGCATTTTTAGGAGGAACAATTGTTTTATATGCAGTTTTAACAAAGCATGTGTTACATCGAGTAGGAGAAACTAAATAATGAACTATACTACATAGAAATCCTTTTCATCTTCACGGAGAATGAAAAGGATTTTTTTATTTTTTTACTGTGAACATGCTGAAAATTTAGTAATATAAAAGATGGATACATCATGGAATAAAGGGGCACGAAGGGATGACAAACACATTGCAAACAAACAGTTTACAAAAGCTCGTTTGTTTTTATGAAGAATGGCAGAAAAAAGGAGATGTAGAACAGAGTGAGAAGTTGCTTGAACTTGTACGTAAGTATAAAGAGGAGCAACTAATGATTGCATTTTGCGGGCATTTCTCTGCTGGAAAATCAACAATGATGAACTATTTATTTAAAAATCAATTGTTGCCAACAAGTCCGATTCCAACGAGCGCGAATGTTGTAAAGATAGAAAAAGGACAGAATCGCGTTGTCGTTATTTTAAAGTCAGGACAGAAATACGAGTATGACGGTATGTATACAGCAGAAGAATTAAAGGAGCTTTGCAAAAATGGTGATGAAGTGATTGGTATTCATATTTATCGCAATGATGCACCGCTTCCAGATGATGTTGTTCTTGTTGACACGCCGGGTATTGATTCAACTGATGATGCCCATCAACTTGCAACAGAATCGACATTGCATCTTGCTGATGTAATTTTTTATATGATGGATTATAATCATGTGCAATCAGAAGTCAATTTACAGTTTGTTAAAGAGTTAAAACAGCGTAACAAAACCGTTTATCTTGTTGTGAATCAAATTGATAAGCATAAAGAAAATGAGCTGCCTTTTGAGGTATATCAACAAAGCGTAGCGCAATCATTTTTTAATTGGAATATAGAAGTTGACGGTATCTATTATACGTCTTTACGTATGCAGAATCATTCACATAACGAATTAGGACAGCTTGAGCAACGTCTTTCCTCGATCGTAAAGGAAAAAGATATGTATGTGAAAAGAGGAATGGAGAGAGAAGTATCTTATATGTTACAAGAACATTTCTCGTTTTTACATTCACAATATGAAAAACAATTGGAGCCGTTTCAAAAAGAGTTAGCATCGATGTTATCGCTTCAAGATGTAACGGTGATTTTAGAACAGCTTGCGGAAAAAGAAACACATTTTGCAAATACAGTACCGCAAGTGAAAGAACAGTTTTTTAGCGGCTTACAAAATATTTTAGACAATGCATATTTAATGCCGTTTGAGATGCGGGATTTAGCAAATCAATATTTGGAAACGAAGCTTACAAAATTTAAAGTTGGTTTACTGTTTTCAAAAGGAAAAACAGAGCAAGAAAAACAGCGTCGTTTAGAAGAGTTTTATGAAGCGCTACAGAAAACAGTAGAGATGCAGCTTGATTTTCATATGAAAGAATATGTTGTTACTTTCTTTAAGAAACAAGAGCTATTCACAGAAGAGCTTGGAAACGTAATACATGACTTAAATGCGGATTTTACGCCAGCATTACTGGAAGCTACTATTAAACAAGGAGCGGGATTTACTGGAGATTATTTGCTTCATTATACAGAAGATGTAGCAAATGAATTGAAGAAACGTTATCGCCGCGAAGCACAGTATGTATTTGAACAAGGTTTGCCGCTTTTGCACAGTAAAGTGCAAGCAAATATCCAACATGTACAAGAAGAAATAGCACAATACGAAGCGACAAAAAAGGCAAAGGAAATAAAATTACAGTGCATGCAAGAGTATGATCAGTATGAAAAATATTTACAAGATATTTGGCACAATCGTTTTTCGGTTCCGCAAAGTATAGATATAGAAAAAGCTTTACAACAAACGAAGAAAGTAACAAACGAAAAATTCCAATTACAAACACAAGTTGAAGTAGAGGGTGAACTTACTGTCAATGAGTCCAAACCAAATACGGAAACAAAGCTTAACATTGCTCAGATTATAGAACATGTTAAGGATGCAGAAGATGTTTTGCAGCACATGCCAGCTCTTAAACATGTACAACAAGAAATCATAGAGAAGAGAAAACGTGTGGAAGCGAAAAAGTTTACAGTGGCGCTATTTGGAGCGTTTAGTGCTGGGAAATCTTCTTTTGCGAACGCATTATTAGGAGAAAAGGTATTACCAGTATCACCAAATCCTACAACAGCAACAATTAATCAAATTTTGCCAGTAACAGAAGAAAAGCCGCATGGTACGGTAATTATACAGTTTAAATCAGAAACGGCACTTTTTGAAGATTTAAAGGCTGTTTACAAATTGTTTTATCGTGAAATTACTTCCTTGGAAGAAGCGTTTTTGCAAATTGATGATGTCTTGCAATATCCAGCACCGAGTGGTAGACAAAAAACAACGTTTAGTTTTTTACGTGCTGTACAGCGTGGATATGATGATGTAAGGAAACGCTTAGGAGAACAATCTCATGTAACATTAGCTGAATTTGCTGATTATGTTGCCAATGAAGAAAAATCATGTTTTGTGGAGTATATGGAGCTTTATTTTGATTGTGAATTAACAAGACAGGGCATTGCACTTGTGGATACGCCAGGGGCAGATTCTATTAACGCTCGCCATACAGACGTAGCGTTCCAATATATAAAGAATGCAGATGCAATTTTATTTGTAACATATTATAACCACGTGTTTTCACGAGCAGATCGAGAATTTTTAATTCAACTTGGTCGTGTGAAAGATACATTTGCACTTGATAAAATGTTTTTCTTAATTAATGCGGCTGATTTAGCACAGTCCGAAGAGGAATTACAAACAGTAAAAGGATATATTAGCGATCAATTATTGCAGTATGGAATTCGTAATCCACGTTTGTTCGCAATCTCTAGCTTATTTGCATTAGAAGAAAAACAAGGAAAAGAGATTCCAAAAGAAGCGTATGGCATTTTACAACAATCTGGCCTTGCACAATTTGAACAAGCCTTTACTTCGTTTATCATGAGAGATTTAATGCTTGTATCGGTTCATTCTTTACACGGTGCACTTCAAAATGGTTATAAGCTTCTTGCAAATATGATTGAAAGTGCAACACAAGGTAATGAAGAAAAGGAACAACAACGAAAAAAATATGAAGCAGAACGCGAAGAACTGCTTCACATAATCTCTTCCCATAGCGTCATCACAGAGGAAAAGTCTTTAGAAAATGAAGTGAAAGAACTTCTGTATTATGTAAAACAACGATTATTTTTACGTTACAATGATGTATTTACAGAATTTATTAATCCAGCTTCTTTACGAACGCAAGGGAATGTGAAAGATAAATTACAAGAATGCATGATGGAGTTAATTGCTTTCTTACAACATGACTTATTGCAAGAAATGCGTGCAACTTCACTGCGTCTTGAAAAATGGATAAATGAAACGATGAGACATGCGCAAGAAGAAGTGATAGATCAATGTGTGACAAGAAATGAACAGCTCGTAGTTCAGACAGATGGAACATATGACTATCGCGTTCTTACTCATGAAAACCCGTTTCCTAATATAGAAGAAAAACAGTTTAGAAGAGCGTTAGCTCATTTTAAAAGCGAGAAAAATTTCTTCGAGAAAAATGATAAAGCATTGATGCAAGAAGAAATGAAGCAAACGTTAGAACCGTTTGTAGCAGATTACGTAACAGAAGAACAACGCCTATTTAGTAATCACTATAAACGAGAATGGCTTCATAAATGGCAACTTGTGAAAACAGCTATGATGCAAGATGTAACGCAATACTATGAAAGTTTATTATTTGCGTTATTGGAAACAATTGATGTTTCTGCATACGAACAGCGAAAAGAAGAATTAAGAAAGCAATTATTAAAAATTGAAGAGGAACTAGAAGAAAAGTATTAAGAGAAAAAAATACGTTCAATCCGTTTTTGTAGTACAGTATCTAATGATTTTACAAATCCGGCGAATTCATCTGAGGAAACCATATGAGTTAGGACGAGACGTCTTCCATCTGGCGTTTCGCCGCATAAGACGAAGGAAGTGAACTCATATGGTTTTCCTTCTATCACTAATTTTGGATAGGAATACGTACCGTTTTTCTTTTTCTTCTCATCAATGGAGATTATATTGCATTTCTTTTCATTGTTGTCCATTATGATGACCTCCTTTGTATTACTTATGGAAGACAAGTATGGTTTAGAACAAAGAGGAGAGAGAATTTTCATGGGAGAATTAGTAATTGAATGTGTTTCACCAAATGAAGCGCCGCTCCAGCTACTATTACTTGCTGATCCAAGTGAAAGACAATTGAAATCGTATCTTCATAGGGGCATCATTTATGTCGCAAAGCGTTTTGAACGTGTAATTGGTGTATATGTATTGTTAGAAACGCGTCCAAATACAATGGAAATCATGAATATTGTTGTTTCTGAAAAAGAACAGGGAAAAGGCATCGGAAAGCAGTTGCTGCAGCATGCGATTCAAACGGCAAAAGGACAAAACATGCACACGCTTGAAATTGGAACGGGTAATTCTAGTGTCTCGCAGCTTGGTTTATATCAAAAATGTGGATTTCGCATGTTTTCTATTGATTTTGATTACTTTTCCAAGCATTATGAAGAAGAGATTATGGAAAATGGCATTGTATGTCGTGATATGATTCGGCTTACGATGGACTTAAATTAGGGGGAAGAGAACATGGAAGTACATGTAGCAATTACAGCGCATTCTCGTAAACAAAATGAAGTGGTAAAAGCATTTCTACAGTTAGATGCTCAGCGTGAAGCGGCGATTGAAGCGGCTGTATCACTTGCGTTAAATGAGAAACCTTTCTCTGTTGATGTAATTAATATGGTAACAAAACAAATTAATGAACTAGCAAAACACGGTATTGCACAGCAGCGTAAGATTGTAACAGAAGAAATGGTAATGGAATACGTAGGACGTTTAAAAGAGAAAGAAGGTCGTTAAGTATGATCGTTACAGCCGAATGGTTACACGAACATATACAAGATGAGCAGGTTCGAATTATCGATTGCCGTTTTGATCTAGCGAACCCAAATTGGGGAAGAGAACAATATAATGAAGCACATATTCCGTTTGCGCTCTATTTTGATTTAAATAAAGATTTATCTAGTCCGGTTACAAAGCATGGGGGACGTCATCCTCTTCCGAATATAGAAGAATTTGTACAAAAGCTTTCACAAGCTGGGATTGATGAACATACGACAGTTGTGGCGTATGATAGTCAAGGCGGAGCAATGGCTTCTCGTTTATGGTGGCTCTTAACATATCTTGGGCATAACAAAGCATATGTGTTAAATGGCGGTTTTCCAGCGTGGAAGGAACAAAATTTTGAAGTAATGAATGAAATGCCAGTTTTTGCATCGAAGACATTTGTTCCTTCCATAGAACATAATGCTGTTGCAACAATGGAAGAGCTGCAAGCTAAAATTAGCAAACATGCAGATATAGCATTGCTTGATTCGCGAGAACCAAAGCGTTATGCAGGATTAGAAGAATTAGTTGATAAAGCAGCTGGTCACATTCCAACTGCGCAAAATTATTTTTGGAAAGATGGAGTCACAGAGTTTGGTGCTTTTAAGGAGCAAAAGGAACAAGAAGATCGCTTTATCCATCTTGATAAAACGAAAGAAACGATTGTCTATTGCGGATCTGGTGTAACGGCGTGTCCAAACGTATTAACATTAAAAATGGCTGGTTTTACAAATGTAAAGTTATATGTAGGTAGCTGGAGTGATTGGATTTCTTATCCTGAAAATATAATTGTGAAAGAAAAACAGTAGCCTATTGCACCTTAAAAAAATTTGTATTACAATAAGGGCACAAACAAGAAATACTAAAAAAATAATATATTTTACATGTTGCAAACAATGTGATAAGATAACGACAAATAAATAAAACATCCTGCGGTGTGCGTAACTTATTTATGTCTAAAACCGATGATAGTAATACGGAAGTTCGATATTTAGAGGCCAACATCATGCCTTTCTTTGAGAAGGAAGATGAAGGCAACTGTGAGAACATCCACCTGCGAGTAGCGGGTTTTTGGACATTTACAAGAGACGGCACGTGCGGGGGTTCTATTTATACTTACAATTAATAATTACTGCCTACGATGTACGTAGCTTGTGTATGTCTTAAACCAATGATAGTAATACGGAAGTTCAATATTAAAATGTGGCCATCAAGCCATCTTTTTAAGAAGGAAGATGAAAGCATTTTTGAGAACATCCACCTGCGAGAGCGGGTTTATGGACATCTAGAAGAGAACGGCATATGTGGGGCTATAAAAAAACCTTACGTTTTATACGTAAGGTTTTTATTTTATTTGAAAGGATGGTACGGGACTTTGTAATGTTACCTACATTCGCCTGTAAATTCTCCATAATAAACATAGCATTTTCGATCTTCATCAATCTCCCTAGAGTCTAAGGCAAATTCCATTAATACTCCGTCCCTTTGAACATACAAAACATCTGAATGGAGATATGTTAAAATTTCCTCATGATTCCATACATCTTTACTTTCTATTAAAATCGAATTTACTCCTTGTAGTTCTCTAATCTCAAAACCTATATGGGAATATATTGTTTCTAAAGAATCGTCAAAGAACTTTTCTTTTTTGACATATAAAACTGCTGTTCCATCAGAGTCCATCGCGGTTGCTGTTACGGCATACGTATCCCCTTCTTTAATGAAATACTCACAAGTCATCCTTGCGACGGTTTCAGAGATAGAAATATCCGGATAGTTCCATAAGGCAGGATATTGTTTAGCTTGGTCATTGAGTCGATATTCTAACCGCAATCGTAATCCCTCTTCCTTTTTCTTCTATTTTATCATGAGTTCTTTTATAATAGAAATATAATATATAAGGAGCGTGGAAAGGTGACAAAAACAAAATTGTTAGTAACAGGTGTCCTTACTTCTTTAATGGCCGGCACTTTATCCAGCTGTACAAAAGATCTCCCTCCAAAACCAAATGATAGAAGTTGTTCCGATTGGGACTTTGATGATGAACTTGGGGTGTGGCGATGTGATGACAATCATTCAAGTTATCGTGGGCATTATTATTACAGTGGTAATTATTATCAAAATAAATCAACTTTCAAAAATTCACCTGAATTTAAATCCTATCAATCTTCGTCTAATTTTAAAGGAGGAATTGGAAGCGGTTCAAAAGGCGGATCCGGAGGTTAAATCATGTCGTTTTACATAAAAGAGCGAAGTAAATTTTATTCGAGATTTCCTCACTTTTGGTCTGATTTATACGGGAGTGAGTATAGCCTTTTTCATATTTTTGAAATAACCGAACAAACTATTGAGCAGTTGCAATTAGCAACAGAACGAATGGGAAAAGTATTTTTTAAGACTGCTAGTCTTCTTCGGACCTTGGGTGATGATCAACTTCTTGAACTGGGTTTTCCATCTTCAAGTCTGCCTTTTATCAGAATGAAATCATTGTTTCCAGAATCTGTTATTTCACGGTTTGATTTTGCTTTGACGGATGGTCGTATCAAAATGCTTGAGTTTAATAGTGATACCCCAACTTTTATTGTGGAATGCTTCCAAATGAATGGCATAGTATGCAAAGAATTCAATTATCATGACCCAAACGAGAGTCAGGAACTTCTTCTTTCTTCTGGTATCACAAAAGCAGTAATGGAAGCTGCTAAAGGAATAGAAATGCCAAACGTTGTTTTCACAGCCCATCATGAACATGTAGAGGATTGGAATACTACTATGTATTTGAGTCAGCTATGTCAGGTGAAAAACAAAATGGTGTCAATATCAGAACTTAGAATTACTGAAGATGCTTTGGTCGACAGAGACGGTGTGTCAATTGATATTTTATATCGTCAAACATATCCTATCGAAGATTTAGTTGAGGACCGGGATCCTAAAACCGGGGACCTTGTAGGGATCGAGTTATTGCAACTTGTAGAGAAAGGAAAGCTTTTTATAATAAATCCTGTTTCATCCTTTTTACTTCAGCCGAAATCGATTCAATGCTTGATTTGGGGATTAGCTGAGATAGGTGCTTTTTATACAAATGAAGAACGACAATGGATTAAAGAATATATGCTTCCTACTTACTTAGAACCAGATTTATTTTTAGGAAAAAGTTCTTTTGTTCAAAAACCTTCGTTCGGCAGAGAAGGTGACACGGTTACAATTCGTGACAAAGACACGAGCATTATGATTCAAAATTCATATCAAACGTATAAAAAAGAACTTCCCGTATTCCAAAAGTATATAACGCTTCCAGTTGTTTCTCTTGAGACTGAAAAAGGGGACGAGGAACTATCGTATGTGTTTGGGTCGTTTTTAATTGCTGGGAAACCAAGTAGTGTTGGTATACGTGCCGGTGAAAAAATTACGGGGAATGAATCTTATTATTTACCTGTAGGGATTAAGAAGGAGGATTATAAATGATGAACTTTTTACTTTATTTAGGGGTTTCACTCGGTCTTTTATGTATTGGTTTGTTTCTTATGGAAGTGACAACAAAAGTGAAGGAATTTTCATTAATGGCTAAAGGGAATCGAGCAGCAAGCTACGCACTTGGAGGAAGACTTGTTGGTCTTGCTATCGTCTTGTATTCTACTGCTGCCCATTCTGTTTCACTAATGGATATGGTTTTATGGGGAGCGATTGGAGTTTTTGCACAAATCGTTGTGTTTTATTTAGCCGAATGGTTCACACCGCGTTTCAACATTAATCAAAGTATCGAAGAAGATAACCAGGCTGTCGGACTTTTCCTTATGTTTTTATCAATTTCCATCGGAATTGTGATTGCTGGGTGTTTAACATATTAAAAGACCTTAAACAATTAGTATTAGAGTGTTCTTGTCCTAAAGTATTTTCTATAAAATACTTGTTGTAATAAGGAAAAGTTTGAATGCAAAGTGTTGACATCTATTTTAAATAGGAGTAACATTTTTCTTGTAACTAAATATGTCTCTGTTAGGTGAGGCTCCTGTATAGAGAAATGCTACTGCCCAAAAATGTCGAGAGACGCCAATGGGTCAACAAGAATGATCGAATTAAGGTCTTTTTTAATGTAGCTGGTTAAGAACCTATGCTATACAGTGCTAAAGCTCGGCGAGGGAGAGGTGCAATTGTTTTTAATATAGGCTACATAATATGTAGTTGTATTAAGCGTTGCTTATTTATGTATGTTCAGACCTTTACCCGCTCTTGGGTAAAGGTCTTTTTAATTAAGGTGTATTTGTTATATATAGTTAAAAATAATCATATGAGGAGGTGAGGAGCAATGTCAGCTTCGGACTCGGTTCCGTTACCCAGGTATTTCGAAAATAGAATGTGTAATGTAGGTAGGAAACGACTTGTTCCTCCCTCTATATCTATAAATAGATAAATTGAGAAACAATGAGCTTCTTCCTGCATGTGCGAAGGAGGAGACGGACGATGTTATATGTAAACAAACGAGAGGGAATTATAAATAATATAACTCATAAAAAAACGATAAAAGTACAAGAGGTTTTACAGAAGAATAATGAAATGCTGATGGAAGTTGCTATTCGAGATGTAAAATCTGTGTATGCTTATTTTAAAACAACAAGAAATGGCCTTTCTGTTAAAGAGGCAAAAAGACGTATTGTACAATATGGGAAAAATGAACGATATGTGAATAAAAAAGTGATGTTGACTCATATTATGATGAAATTGATGGGAAAAGTAAATCTCTTCGAAAAGGAAGCAAACCCAACGAACGCAATAACAATAAAAACAGTTACTGTTTTAAGAGTAGCAAATGATAAAGTGAACGGGATAGATACAAATTCTGAAATGATGAATATTCCAATAGAAGAATTGGTACCAGGAGATGTGATTTGCCTGTCAGCTGGTGATACTGTACCAGCTGACGCTCGCATTATTTACGCAAAAGATGTACTAGTTGATGAATCTCCTTTAACAGGAAAAGAGATGCTTGTGGAAAAGTATGAAAGCTGTTATCACATTGAAAAAAAACGATTTATGCCGTTAAAACGTATAAAAGATTATAATCCACTTTGTCTTGAAAATTTATGCTATCAAGGTACTCAAATTGTTAGCGGAACAGCAAAAGCGGTTGTTGTTTCCACAGGAAATAATACGTATGTGGAATTATTACATCAATGTTGTAAGTAATATTTATGGATGCTAAATAAAGCAAATCATTGTATAATAACAATTACAATCATTATTTGATTATACAACCTTGCGTCATGACGTGAGGTTTTTATTTTTGTCATTAGGAGATGAATTATGAAAAAAGTATTATTAGTAGATGGTATGGCATTGTTATTTCGTGCCTTTTATGCAACCAGTGTGTACGGACAATTTATGAAAAGACAAGATGGTATTCCGACAAACGGGATTCATGGTTATATGAAGCATTTATTAACAGCAGCTAGTACAATTGAACCGACTCATATTGTAACGTGCTGGGATATGGGGAGTACAACGTTTCGAACAGAAGCGTTTTCAAACTATAAGGCGAATCGCGGAGCACCGCCAGAAGAATTAATTCCACAATTTGATCTAGTGCAAGAAATGACTGCACATTTATCGATTCCGGTTATTGGTATGAAAGGATATGAAGCTGATGACTGTATTGGAACATTAGCAAAAATGTATCAACATGAAGCAGAAGTGTTTATTTTAACAGGTGATACAGATTTACTACAGCTAGTTGATACAAAAACGACAGTCATGCTTCTTCGTAAAGGAATTGGAAATTATGAATTTTACACACCTGGAAAAATCATGGAAGAAAAAGGTATAGAGCCGTGGCAAATTGTTCATGCAAAGGCATTTATGGGTGATTCAAGTGACAACTATCCAGGTGTTAAAGGCATTGGTGAAAAGACAGCTTATAAGATTATTCAAGAGCATGGAACAGTTGCGGGTGTTTTGGAAAACATTACATCATTAACAAAAGCACAGCGTACAAAGATTGAGAGTGACTTAGACAATTTGCACGTGTCACTACAACTTGCACAAATTCATTGTGAAGTACCAATTTCGTGCCAATTAGAAGAAGCTTATCACACAATTGATAAGGAAAAAATACAATTCGTTTGTAAGCAAATGAACTGGGGCAGGCCGGAAATGCTTGTAAATATGTTATAGAAAATAGCTTTGCTGTTGGCAAGTTTACGTTTGAATAGAAGAACGATATACATTTTAAACGATTGTAAAAATATACGTAGTTTTCATTTCAAATTCAAATGGATTTCACATGAATCTTTTATTATTACAACAATACAGATAATTATTTATCTTTTATATAAATAAAATTTTTTATCCTGTATGCATGGGCTCACCCTTTTGAAGATTCAAAGAGAATCGAAGAAGATAGGCGGGGGATCTCACTTGTAATAATGAAGGAGGAAGATTGATATGCGAAAAAAAATAAGAAAATCCATTAAACAGTTATTAATAGAAAATAAACAATTATTATTGAATGATAAAGAAAACATAAGAGAAATTGAAGAAAAAATTGAAAAAAGACATTTATCATATAGCGCAGCGAGTAATTGAGTAAAGAGCGGCTGAGAAATAAAGTGAAACTTAGAGGTTTCACTTTATTTTTTTGAGGAAAAAAAGGTTCTAAAGGAGTTGTCAAAGAAATTTCATTCTCATTGTGTCAGAAAACATGTATGATAGGAAAGGTAGAATTTTTGAATTTAGGTGGGGAAATAATGCAAACAGTTCAAGACTATCTTTCATTCTTACATACGAAAGGGTTTAAATTATCAGAGGATGCCCAAGGATTTATTATGTTTGGCCAAGGCTATACAGGTTCATCTGATGGAATTGTGAATGCGGCAATTGAAGCGACCATTAAGCATCAATTACAGTTTGATGGTAGTTATTTTATCGCTTTGCTAGAACGGTTGAAAGAAGAGGAAATTACCAATAAAAAAAGCGCGATGGCTTTTTTGCGGAAGTTGCAATCATAACTTTACGCAGCCTGCGCTTCTTTTTTTCGTTTATTTGGTAGTTCTACAAAGATCATGCCTAAGAAAATACAAATACACCCAATGATGGCGGATATTGATAATTGCTCATTTGCAACAAGAACACCTGTTATTGCTGCAAAGACGGGTTCCATTGCAAAAATAATTGCAACGCGGGAAGGCGATATATATTTTTGCGCTGTTGTTTGAATAAAAAATGCAAGGGAAGTTGCAAAAAGTGATGTTAACAATAGTGCAAATAAAAATGAGCGATTTGTCCATAATGATATCGAAAATAATTTCTCCCAATCTTCAAACAGAAATGCACAAATAGAAGAGAATAGTCCTACCGCTAATATTTGTGTTGTACTTAATAATAACGGAGATATTTTTTTTGAAAAGAATCCATTTACAAGGATATGAGCAGCAAATGCTACAGCACAACCTAAGATAAGGATATCTCCCATATTGAATTGAAAAGCATCTCCAGCTGTTAATAGAAATAATCCAATTGTAGCTGCTGTAATTCCGAGTATGATAAATAGATTTGCTTTTTGCTTTAAAAAGATAAACGATAAAATGGGTACCATAACAATGCTGAGGCCTGTTAAAAATCCGGCTTTAGAAGAGGTTGTATATAATAAACCAAATGTTTGTAGTAAATACCCAACGAATAAAAAGAATCCTACTATCATACCAGCACCGCTACTATAGCCTATGTATGTAATAGGTATTCTTTTCATAGAGATGAGCTGAATGATGGATAAAATCATTCCAGCTAATAAAAAACGTACACCATTAAAAGAAAATGGCCCGACAAATGACATGGCATTTTGAACGACAACAAATGTAGCTCCCCAAATGAAAGCAACAAACAATAAAGCGAGAGGAGCAATCCACTCTTTTTTCAATCCACTACCTCCGTTCGTTTTTTTGTATAGCTTTTCGTGCTAATTCATCGGCTGCTTTATTTTGGCTGCTTGGAATCCACTTTATAAAAAAGAGATCAAATTGCTGGATCATTTTTAGTGCCTCATCTAAAAGTGGTGCATATAATGGATTTTTCACATATTGTTTTTCAACCGCTCGTTCTACAAGTTGCGAATCTGTTCGAAACGATACAATTTTATAATTATGTTCGGTGCAATATTTTAATGCAGTAAGTAATGCATGATACTCTGCTTCATGGTTGCTCATCATTCCAAGCGGAACAGCCAGCTGTACAGGCGGCTGAACCCCTTTAATAAAAACCCCAGCGCCGGAAGGGCCAGGGTTTCCTTTTGATGCACCATCAATGTACACTTCAATCAAACTAAAACCCTCCAATTAACTGATTGTAATACTATAGCAACATGTAAATATTTCATTCGCTTTTAACATTTGAATTCCTTTTTTCGTTTTGAATCATTGCTGTCATGAACAAACCTCCTAAATCTTTCATGTTTTTATTATACGTCCTGTAAAAACAAAAGGATAGCGTTTGCTATATTGACTTGGATTTAAATAATAATTATAATTTAATTTTGTTTATTAAAATACCCGCGTGGTTCGTAACCATCCCACGTAAAAAAACTAAGGAGATCGTATAATGAAAGTTAAGACACTTGTTGGTAATGGGATTTTAGCGGCACTATATATTGCTGTTACTATGCTTATTCAACCTTTTGGTTTTACGAATATTCAATTTCGTATTTCAGAAATGTTTAATCATCTTATTGTGTTCAATAAAAAATATATTTACGGAATTGTGTTAGGGGTATTTTTAGCAAACCTCTTTTTCTCACCAATGATTGCATATGATCTTGTATTTGGAGTGGGACAATCTATTATCGCCTTGCTTTGTACAATCGTTTCGATGCGTTTTATAAAAGGGATATGGGCACGAATGATCTTTAATACAGTGGTCTTTACCTTTACAATGTTTATCATTGCGATTGAGCTCCATCTTGCATTTGATTTACCATTTTTGTTTACATGGTTAACATGTGCGATTGGTGAGTTTGTTGTAATGGTAATCGGAGGACCTGTTATGTATTTTATTAACAAACGAGTGCAGTTTGAGAAATTTGTGTAAGATTCATCAGAGAGTTGTTCACTTTATCGTGGCAACTCTTATTTATTTTACTTGTGTCATCTTGTATATGAGGATGAAAAATCTTGCGCTGGATTATAAATCCATTTTTATTTTGCAATAGATAAGTCGCTGCTATGTACGGCTAGATACACTCATCCGCCTAAAAAAGATTTTTAACTTTTGTTTATAGAGATAAATGAATTTCGAATAGAATACTGTCCGCATAGATAAAATAGGATAAAATAAGAGCATAATATGTAGTGTGAACGTGCATGGGTTTTATATATATAAGGGGGAGCATTATGAAATATAAAATTACTTGGTTATATCGAACAAAACATGGTTTAGAGACTAACCTAGAATCAGACTTCTTTCATTTAGAAGAGGCAATACAGTTCGCAGCGGATTTTGAAAAAACAGGCAGAGCGAAGGAATTGTTATTTCATGATGAAATGGGAGTAGAGTGGACGTTAAAAGAAGTTAAGAAACTGAGTAAGCAAGTTGAAGAAGAGCCACAAGATATTACGCTATATTTTGATGGAGGATATGATATTGAGACGAAAGAAGCGGGAGTGGGAGTAAGTATTTATTATAAGAAGCAAGGGAAAATGTATCGAATTCGCCGCAATGCGTACATAGAAGGAATTGATGATAATAATGAAGCGGAATATGCAGCGTTATTATATGGAATGAACATATTGGAAGAGCTAGGGGTTAAGTATGAATCGGTTATACTTCGTGGTGATTCTCAAGTCGTTCTCCAACAATTAGCGGGTGAATGGCCATGTTATGAGGAGCATTTAATTCATTACTTAGATCAAATTGAACAAAAAGCAAAACAGCTGAAGATAAAATTAGTATGTGAACCTGTTTCTCGAAAACAAAATAAAGAAGCGCATCAATTAGCAACGCAAGCATTGGAAGGAACGAACATTGATAGTCATAAAGAAATAACAGAATAGGAGTGTAGAAGGAGTGGATCGTAAGCAGTTAATTACCAAAGTAAACGATTTATTAGAAACATATTGCGATGATTGCTTTTTGCAGAAGCATTTTCGAAAAGAACATAGTAAGTATTATGCTCACTCCTTTTGCATTCGACAATGTACGATAGGAGAAAAATTACAAGAGTATGGGAAACAACTGTCTTGAACAATTATATCTTTTTTTGCAAAGCCGAAAGTTTTTTCTCTCACTAATGTGCATGTAAAGACTGGGAGGATTGATAGAAAACAAAAAAGATGGCATTTGCCATCTTTTTTGTTTCGTATTTCTACGTTTTATAATACAATCCGCTTCATTATAGGCGATAAGATGAAATGTTGATACCTTTCCACTCATAGTAATCTAAAATACCAGAGTAAATTGCTTCCGCAGCACGTTGTCTCCAATATTCCGAACCTAATTTTTCATTTTCTTTCGGATTGTCAATGAAAGCGAGTTCTGCAAGGATAGCAGGCATTGTATTTTCACGAACAACATATAAATCGCCATCTTTTACACCGCGGTTTTTCGTTTCCAGTGCATCTACGAGACGACTTTGTATCTTTTCAGCTAGTACACGGCTTTCTTCTGTATTAGGATTTCCAGAACTTCTAGATTGCCAATAGAATGTTTCTGTTCCATTTGCAGTACCATTGTAGCCGTTTGCGTGAATACTCACAAAAATATCTCCGTTATTTTGCTGTGCAAACTGTACTCGTTTTTGAAGTGATTCTTTAGCCGAATTACCAGGGCGCCAATCCGAATCACGAGTTAATAACACTTTAAACGGTGATTTGTGATTAAATAAATCACGAACACGTAAGGAAACATCTAATACAACTTCGTCTTCTGTTATGCCGTCATTGATACCAGCATGACCATCATCAACACCACCATGACCTGGATCGATGATAATTGCTTTTCCGTTTAATGGATCTCTATTTTCAATTACTTGTAGATCGTTTGCATGAACCCACCCTGTTTGATTGCCAACACGAACTTCAATCCAGTTATTTGGATCTTTACGCAGTACATCGACGGTTGTTCCTTGCTGTAGTGTCCATTTTTTATTATTACTATATGGATACGGTTCTGTACGGAACTCGTCAGTTGTTTTTGTCATTTTTCCTTTTGTATTGGCTGCGTAGTTTGTAAAAGGAATATCTTTTGGCAATTGATGTGAATCGGTAACGGATTCATTATTTTTAGGTAAGATATTTACACCGTTATATTCAGAACCGTTATATGGATGTATTTCTTCCATAAGGTTCGCAATCTTAGTTGCCCAGGCAGTATCTGTTGAATAGTTAGCGTTAATATCTGTTACTGTAATTCCTTTATAGCGCCAATCTCCAGGTTCTAAATAATACGCTCTTACGTAAGCGGCATTATAATTAATACTGTCATTAAACGTATTGAAGTAACGAGCTAAACCGTATGGATCAGAATCTTCAGCGCGAAGTCCAAATAGATTATGTTTTCGGTAGGCAATCAATGATTTGCCGTAACCAGACTCTAAAATAGCATGTGATGCTAAAAAGAGAGCATTCACGCCGTATTTATTTTGTGCGTCAATAAAGGCCTGTCCATATCCGGTAAGCGGGCTAGTCCCATTCGTTCTTCGGCTCATATAGTTATCAATTTCTCCGGCAGTTACTTTTGAAGGTTTACGTAAATCTAGCGTTTCATAAGGTTTACCAATATAGTAATCTAGTGAAAGATTTGCTAAGCCGCCTCCTTCAAAATACTCTACGCGCAGCTTATGATTTCCTTTTGTTAAAGAAATGTTTCCTTTACGTACATCGCTGTTACTTGATTGCCAAGAGTTAATAACAGGTTGATCATCTACATAAACGCGAATACCATCGTCTGCTTTCGCTGTGAATGTATAGTCTCCGCCTTCAAAGTATTCTGTTTTCGTGAAGCGAGCTGAGAAGTTATCATTTGGAATGAATGGGCTTGGAGACCCATTTTTCCAGTTGAAATTAAGCTTCTCAATTTTCTGTAAGGCATTAGTGCCGCCAAGAATAATAGAATTACCTTGAAGGTTCGTATTGTTATAGATTTCACCGATCCAAGTAGACGGATAGTGTACAGTACTGTATGGTTCAATACTAAATTCTACGCGACTTTGACCTGTTTGTTCTAAATATTGTACTTCAACTAAATGTGTATCTGGTTTACTGGTTTTACCGAATATTCCGGCTGCAGTACCATCAGAAATATGAATTTTCTTCGCATACTCTGAAAATTCTCCTGAACCCCAACGATCGAGAACAAGTTGACCATCTACAAAGACACGAATCCCATCATCAGCACGGCCGCGAATGACATAATCACCAGCGGATAATCGTTTTACTGTTGTGTAACGAGCCGAGAAGTTGTCAGCTGGTACTTTAGAAGTTGGTGCACCGTAGCCATTATTCTCAGCAAGTTGTTTTAAGCTTCCTTCTGGTGCTAGTACTTTTGCGTCGACAGGATAGCCATCTAAATTCGTATTTGAATAATAATAAGCTAGCCAAGAATCAAATGGTACAATATCAGAAAAGACAGCAGCTTGACCACTATTTTCATAGAAATCAGTTCGAATTTTATGATTACCTTGTGGTACATTTGTTACGATAGCACGGTCAATTTGTCCAGCAGAATCATACCAGCGGTCAATCACTTGTTTTCCATCAAAAGAAACTTTGACACGGTCATCAGCTAATGTATGTATAAAATAATCGCCAGCAGCTAGCTCTCTAGATTGATTAAAAACTGCTGTGAAATTGTCTGCTGCACGATCTGGTGTAGGACTTCCGTATCCCCAATTATAATGAACATCCCCATCTGTTTGATAAAACGGTCCAGGATCTTTTTTATAATCGAATTGAAGATTAGCTTTTCCGCCTTGTTCCAAATATTCAACAGTAATTTTATGCTCTCCAGCCGACATTGGTATTTTTACTTTGCGAGTTTCACTGTCACTAGCAATCCAAGAATCGATTACCATCTTATTATCAATGTAAACACGTACACCATCATCTGCTTTAGCAGTGAATACATATTCACCTTGTTCAAACTTATCTACTTTAGTAAAGCGGGCAGAAAAATTATCGTTTGAGATAGTTGGATGCGGAGAGTTGTAATCCCAATTAAAGTTGATTGTATTCAACTTCTTCGAAGATTGATCTCCACCGATAACAACAGCATCTCCTTTTAGCTCTTTGTTATTATAGAATTCGCCGAGCCAACTAGTTGATTTCGCTGCACTGCTATAAGGCTCAATTTGAAAGTCTACTTGACTGTCCCAGCCTTCTTCTAAGTATTGTACTTCAACTAGATGAGTATCTTTTTCGGTTGTATCCCCAAATATTCCGGCAGCAGTTCCGTTATCAATATGAATTTTTCGAGCATCTTCTAGTGACTGTCCAGGTCCCCAACGGTCAAGAACAAGTCTTCCATCAATAAAAACACGAACGCCATCGTCTACTTTTCCACGAATAACATAATCCCCAGCAGGTAATCGTTTTACTGTCGTATATCGAGCAGAGAAGTTATCTGCTGGTACTTTCGCCATTGGAGAACCGATTCCGTTGTTTTGGAACAGTCTTTTTTCTTTTCCCGTTGGAGCAATAATTTGTGCGTTTACTGGATAGCCCTCTAAAGTTTTATTTGGATAATAGTAGGCTAACCAATGGTCAAAGGGAACAATATCAGAAAAAACTGCTGCTTGACCAGTATTTTCATAGAATGTGGTTTGTAACTTATGAGTTCCTGCCTTTACATTTGTTACAAGTGCACGATCAATTTGCCCAGCAGAATCATACCAACGATTAATCACTTGTTTTCCATCAAAAGAAACTTTGATACGATCGTCCGCTAACGTATGTATGAAGTAGTCTCCAGCTGATAAATTTTTTGATTGATTAAAAATACCGGTAAAGTGGTCTGCTGAAATGCCGGGTTTTGGACTACCATATCCCCAATTGTAATGAACATCACCGTCATTTTGGGTAAATGTATCACTGCTCGCAGCATGTGCAATAAGCGGCGTGAGGAATAAACCGGCTGCTACGAGTGGAGCATACCATTTTTTATTCACCTTTTATTCATCTCCTTTCTTTAAAATAAGTATGTGACTTTATTAATCTATCATAATTTTTTATAAAAGGGTATATAAATATCTAGATGTAAAGATGGTATTAGGTATACAAATATTCATTTCCTTAATCTACTATTATTAAGATGTTATAGGTATACAAATATAATAGAAATAAAGTATTACAGATAAAGGAAACATACGGGTGGGGATGGATATATGAATTACTTCTATTTGTATGATTATACAAGAGAACGGTATTGAGCCGGCTTTCTACTTATACTTGAGTCGTAAATAAACCTTCTAATACATTCGTTTATTTACAGAAAGAGATGTGTCTTGTATATGTGAAGTATAAATGTTTAAATAGCATTTAAAATATTCTTTAATTAAGATTTATATAATGTATTGTGTAGAGTGCGAAATTATAGGAAATGAAGGTGACTTACGTAGAAAAACATCCAGAGAAGTGATCTCTGGATGTTTTTAATTCTTTGCTTCGTGTAATTGGTGCTCGCATCTTTCTAATTTTTCTTCTTGGTCTAATAAAAACGGTGCATCTAAATCGGTGGCTACTTCTTTCATTGTTTCAAGCTGCAAACGAGCGGATTCAACGGCAGTTGTAGCGTGCTGCAATGATTCAGGATCCATTGTGATTGTCGCAGAACCAACCATCTTTTGTGCAGTTTCTACGCGGAATTTCACTTCTTCAAAATCGTTTACAGGTGAACCCATTGTTTTCTCCTCCTTATTTTCTCATTTCACATAGTTTTTGCTCTGTGGAAAAGAAATATGCAGAAGAATAATAAAGGAAGTTATCAAAAGTGTAAAACAAGGAATATTACATTCAAATATCGAATATATAAAGGTAGAAAGATGTAGGGGGGGCTTTGTAGGACCCTTGTGACAGGTTTTAATCGATTAAACTTTGTTTGTTGGTTTAATTTATCCCGCATTAACGGGCAGTAATAATCCACTGATTAAAGTTTCACTTTATATGGAAGTACAATGATTTTCTGGAATAATATTGATTTTTTCTATTCATTTTGCACATAAGGCGTTACAATTGTTTATATAAGAATTGAAGGGGAGATTTCTATGTATCGAACCACAGTAAATGAAAAGGAAATTATTATTACGTTATCATCAAAAATACGTAAAGAAATAACAGACAGAAATCCATTATATGAGGCTGTTCTTCCACTAGCTGAACGATTGTTTCAAACAAAACAACCGACATTTGCTGTAAATCATGAAATATTCGGGTTGATTATTGGAGAAGTACAACGAGGAGAAGTAACAGTTTTTGCAGTAGAACATATTATTCCAAAACAAAATATATTCGGTTCGAGCAATATTTTCTACCCTAATGAAGAAATAAGCAAACTTGTAATGGAAATAGAATAGAAATAAAAAAAGCGGCCCTAACAATATGTTAGGGTCGCTTTCTAAAGAGAGGAGAATGGGGATGAAACGGTTAATAAAAGACTTTTTCTTTAGGTGTGGCACTTAATAATACAATTCGTCTTACATAAAAAATCTATTGGGATTTGGAGAGAAATGACAGAATTTGTCTATCGAAAAATCTTTGCTTACAAAAATAGATTGTCTACAATAAACTTAAGTTTCTGAATATTTATAAAATTTTTACTTTTAGTTATGAGAGAACTTTTTGACGAATTGGATTGAAAAGGAAGGAGAAGGTATGAAATGAAACAAGAAACATCTGCGCGTAAATTGAATGGTGAAATCAATTATACAAACGTAGTACAATCTGCCGAATTTCAAAATTTGTTACAAGCAAAGAAAAAATTTATTGTACCGATGAGCATTTTCTTTCTCAGTTTTTTTATTGCTTTACCAATTTTAACATCGTATTCAAAGGTGCTCAATACATCAGCATTTGGTGATATTACATGGGCATGGGTATTTGCATTTGCTCAGTTCGTTATGACGTGGACATTGTGCATGATCTATAGTAAAAAAGCCGAATCATTTGATCGGTTATCGAATCAAATTCTTGAACACTTGGATAAAGAGAGGGGATAAATATTGAATACAACAGCTTTTACTTTATTTTTAGTCATTGTTCTTGGAACGCTTGTCATTACGTACTATGCATCAAAAAAGACAAAAAATGCAAGTGATTTTTATACAGCAGGCGGTGGGTTAACAGGATGGCAAAACGGTTTGGCAATTGCGGGTGATTACATGTCCGCTGCTTCTTTTCTTGGAATTGCCGGAGCAATAGCATTAACAGGGTTTGATGGATTTTTTTATAGTATTGGTTTTCTTGTTGCCTATTTAGTTGTACTGTATCTTGTTGCAGAGCCGCTTCGAAACCTTGGGAAGTTTACGTTAGCAGATATGATTGCAGCACGCTTTGATGCGAAAAAAGTACGCGGAGTAGCAGCGCTTAACACGATGACAATTTCAATTTTTTATATGATTGCACAGTTAGTCGGAGCTGGAGCGCTTATTAAATTATTATTAGGAATCGAATACTCGGCGGCTGTACTCATTGTTGGGACATTGATGACTGTATATGTTATTTTTGGCGGAATGACAGCAACGAGCTGGGTGCAAATTGTTAAAGCAGTATTATTAATGGCCGGTACTTTTATTATTTCAGTTATTGTATTTGCAAAATTTAACTTTAGTATTACAGAAATGTTTGCACAAATGAAGACAGCAACACCATTGAAAGAAGCATTTTTAAATCCTGGTGTAAAGTATAAAGTTGGGTTAGATACAATCTCGTTAAATTTAGGACTTGTTCTTGGGACAGCGGGATTGCCGCATATTCTCGTTCGCTTCTTTACAGTACGTGATGCAAAAACAGCGCGCCAATCTGTTGTATATGCAACGTGGCTAATCGGAGCTTTTTATATTATGACAATTTTCCTAGGATTTGGTGCAGCAGCATTTGTTGGGAATGGGGCAATTGTGAAAGCGAATCCAGCTGGTAATATGGCAGCGCCAATGTTAGCAGAAGCGTTAGGTGGAAATCTTTTATTTGCTTTCGTTTCGGCAGTAGCCTTTGCGACAATTTTAGCTGTAGTAGCAGGACTTGTATTAACGGCAGCATCGGCGTTTGCACATGATTTCTATAATGAAATCTTACGCCGCGGAAAAGCGACGGAAAAAGAACAAGTAAAAATGGCGCGTTACGCGTCGGTAGGGGTTGCGGTGTTTTCCATTATTTTAGCGCTGTTTGCACAATCGTTAAATGTAGCGTTTCTTGTATCTCTTGCATTTGCTGTTGCTGCAAGTGCGAACTTACCAGTAATTTTATTTACGATATATTGGAAGCGCTTTAATACGACGGGGGCAATTTGTGGTATGCTTATTGGCTTAACTTCAGCGATTGTGCTCGTTGCGATGAGTCCGAACGTATGGAATCCAGTGGCTGGAAAAGCAATTTTTATTGGGGAACCATTATTCCCATATACAACTCCAGGAATCGTTTCTATTCCACTTGGATTTTTAGCTGCATATTTAGGGACGATTTTATCTAGTAAGAAAGAAGATGCCGCGAAATTTGATGAAATATTAGTAAAGTCGAATACAGGACATGGTATTAATGACGTATCGGCGCATTAAGAAAAACAGAGTGCTTTTTGGCTAAAGGAAAGCACTCTGTTTTCTATTTTACTAAATAACATTTATTACTTCTTTTATTTGAGTTTTTTTATTAACTAGTAGGATTCACTGCATTTTTGTGGAATGAAAGTTTAGGAAGAGAAATATTGAAATCATCATGAAGCACCAAGCAGCTTAAAATATAAAAGTTGTCATGGAAGGTGGAATGTATGGTGAAAACGAAGCAATCTGGAGAATTATTAGCAAAAGATGAAAAATACGTATGGCATGGAATGCGTCCGTATAGTCCGAATAGTACAATGATTGGAATGAAAGCAGAGGGCTGCTGGGTGGAAGATAGTGAAGGAAAACGCTATTTAGATGGAATGAGCGGTCTTTGGTGTGTGAATAGTGGTTATGGAAGAAAAGAACTAGCTGATGCTGCTTATGAGCAGTTACAAAAACTTTCTTATTTTCCGATGTCACAATCACATGAGCCAGCAATTCGATTAGCAGAAAAATTAAATGAGTGGCTTGACGGGGAATACGTTATTTTCTTCTCTAACAGTGGATCAGAGGCAAATGAGACAGCATTTAAAATTGCTCGTCAATATTATGCATATAAAGGGGAACCGCAACGTTTTAAAGTTATGGCACGCTACCGCGGTTATCATGGAAATACGATGGCAGCAATGGCAGCAACGGGCCAAGCACAGCGGAAATATCAATATGAGCCGTTAGCAGCAGGCTTCTTACATGTGACGCCGCCAGACTGTTATCGCATGCCAGGAATTGAAGCAAAGGATATTTATGATGTGGAATGTGTAAAAGAAATTGATCGCGTGATGACGTGGGAATTGAGCGAAACGATAGCAGCATTTATTATGGAACCAATTATCACAGGCGGAGGTATTTTAATGCCGCCGCAAAATTATATGAAGGCTGTTCATGAAATGTGCAAAAAGCATGGAGCACTTCTTATTAGTGATGAGGTTATTTGTGGTTTTGGACGTACAGGGAAACCTTTTGGATTCATGCATTATGATGTAAAGCCAGATATTATTACGGCAGCAAAAGGAATTACAAGTGGATATTTACCGTTGTCCGTAACGGCAGTGAAAAAAGAGATCTATGAGGCATTTCAAGGGGCAGGAGAATACGAGTTTTTCCGGCATATTAATACATTTGGCGGAAATCCAGCAGCTTGTGCATTGGCACTTAAAAATTTAGAAATTATGGAGAGCGAAGGATTGATTAATCGTTCTGCTCAGATGGGATCTCTTCTATTAGAGAAATTAAAAGAAACGATTGGTGACCATCCATATGTAGGAGATATTCGCGGGAAGGGGTTACTCATTGGAATTGAACTTGTAAACGATAAAGCGACGAAAGAGCCAATTGATGGGGACAAAATCGCAAGTATTGTGAATGCTTGTAAAGAAAAAGGGTTACTTATTGGCCGTAACGGTATGACGACAGCTGGTTATAATAACATTTTAACATTAGCGCCGCCGCTTGTAATTTCTAACGAAGAAATTACGTTTGTTGTAGAAACAGTGGAAGCGGCGATGGGACGTATTTAATAAACGTTGAAAGCGAGCCAAAATGACAAGGCTCGCTTTTCAGTTTATTATTTATTATAAAGAGTACATATAGTATACTTGCTATTTTATAGAGAGCGAGAATAAAGCGAAACTGTTATGAACGAGGTAAAGGGACAATATAAAAAGTGTGATTAGGTTAATGAATTTGA
Source organism: Bacillus sp. 123MFChir2 (assembly GCF_000383235.1). Taxonomy (GTDB): domain Bacteria; phylum Bacillota; class Bacilli; order Bacillales; family Bacillaceae_G; genus Bacillus_A. Next base: position 33,915 of record NZ_KB910925.1, on the reverse strand, counting down.
AACGAACGGAGAAATAAATATGTTATTAAATCAACGTTTTACAATTGGAGAAATGGCGAAAATGCATAATATTCCTGAATCGACATTGCGGTACTATGATGAAAAAGGAATCTTTCATCCAGCGATTGTTGATTCACAAACAAATTATCGCTACTATACAATCGATCAATTTTCAATGTTGGATACGATTAAGTTTTTACGGCAGCTAAATATACCGCTAAAAGAAATTAAACGATATATAGATGAAAGAACACCAGCTTTTGCGCTGGATTTATTAGAGAAACAGGAAGAGATGTTACTGAAAAAACAAAAGGAAATTGAATATACGTTAGCCAAAATAAAGCATAAAATTCATTTAATGAAAGAAGCTGTACAAACAGATGCAGATACGGTGTTTTTTAAAAAAATACCAAAGCGGAAAATTACAGCTCTTCCTATCACTTTAAATGGAACAAATGTAACGGATGATATGTTTGAATATTATATTCATTCACTTCAAAAAAATATGAAACAAACAGATGAAAGTTTATTTTCAGGTGACATCGGTGTTACCGTAGCAAAAGATGCATTGTTACAACATGATTTCCAAGCATACAATAGTGTATTTATTCTCCTTGATTACATGCCGTTTCAAGCTACTACTTTTAATGTGATTGAAGAAGGGACGTATGCGTGTGCGTATCATCATGGACCATACGAAGAAACTGGTAAGACTTATAAGAGGCTACTACTAGCTATTGAGAAGGATGGGTATGAAATATGTGGTGACGCAATTGAACTCACTTTAATTGATTGGTCTGTAACGAGTAATCAAGAGGAGCAAGTGACAGAAATTCAAATCCCTGTGGTAAAAAAGTGAAATTTTAATTTTTTACTTCTCTCTTGACCTTCAAGTTACTTGAAGGTTTACAATGTGAACAGAGAGTCGTAAAGGAGAATTTTATAATGGAAACAACTGAGCATTTAAGAGAAAAACCAATTAAAAGTTTATTTATTTCTTATTTAATTCCGGCTGTACTTGGAATGGTACTGATGTCGGTAAATATTATGATTGATGCAGTTATGGTAAGCCGTGGTGTCGGAGCGAACGGGTTGGCAGGAGTAAACGTTGCTGTTCCTGCATTTTCTATCTTTTTCTCCATTTCACTATGGATTGGAATGGGCGGAGCTACGTTGTATTCTATCGCTTTAGGAGAAAATAAAATAGAGCGAGCGCGTTCTATTTTCACACAATCGATGACAATAGCTGTTGTGATTGTTGGTATGTTAATGATGATTTGTTTATGGAAAATAGAAGAGATAGCATACTTATTTGGTGCAAATGATGTAATTTTACCGTATTCATTAGATTATTTACACGTATTATTCACATTTGGAATGATATATGTGTTAGAAAATGTATTGAGTACATTTATACGGAATGATGGAAATCCCAATTTAGCTATGGCCGGTCTGATTATAACGGCGGTATTAAACATTGTATTTAATTATATCTTTATCTTCATTTTAGGATGGGGTGTAACTGGATCAGCATCTGCTACGATTTTATCTGCAGCAATCGGATTTCTGGTGTTACTAAGTCATTTCTTTAGAAAAAACAGTATTTTAAAATGGTCGAAATTACATTTAGAATGGTCGACTGTAAAGCAAATTATGATTATTGGATTTCCGAGTTTCACGACAGAGGTTACGGTGGCAATTGTAACAATTGCTTTTAATAATACTTTTATTCAGTACGTTGGTGAGCAAGGCGTTGCATCATATGCGATGATAAACAGTATTCACGCTATGACGTTACTTTTATTCTTTGGCGTTGGGGCAGCACTGCAACCGATCGCGAGCTTCCATTATGGTGCAAACTTAACGGAAAGGTTGAAACAAGGGCTACAGATTGCGGTGAAAACAGCCGTTGTACTTGGTGTTATCGCAACACTGATTGGTGTATTGTTTGGGAAATATCTTATCGATTTATTTGACGTTCAATCTGAAGAATTATTAAATATGACGGTAATAGGGATTAGCTTATTCTTCACGCAATACGTATTTTTAGGTTATAACATCGTGTACGGAGAATATTTTCAATCTGTAAGAAAAACAAAAAAAGCTGTTTTAATTATTTTAAGCCGCGGGTTGTTGCTTATCATCCCTCTTCTGTGGGTGATGCCAAAATTATTTGGTGTAAATGGAATATGGCTTGTAATGCCTGTTGCGGAGCTATTAACAGCGTGCGCTGTATTTGTGATGAATCATTTTTCACATCCAGTTTCTATACGCGTGTTGGAAGAAAAACATATATAGTGATGAAGTCCCCTTAACTGTTAAGGGGATTTTTTCTTGTTATATAGGGAGTCGTACAAATATTACTTTTAAAGGGTAAACTATCTTCAAATGGAAAATAAAGCTATACAAGTAATGGGAAGAATATTATGATGAAAAAAATGGGAAATAGGAGAATTTATAGGATGTTAAAAAGAAAGAGATTTAAAAAGTATTGTTTTATTTTCATTATAATTACTGCAGTTTATATGAGTTTTTTACAATATATTATTTATAAGCATGGTCATATGGAAGCACCAAATGATGCAGATTATATGATTGTACTTGGTGCTCGCGTGAAAGGAACAAAACCTTCTTATTCATTGCAATATCGTATTGATAAAGCAGCTGAATATTTAAAAACACATTCACAAACAACTGTAATTGTGTCTGGGGGGAAAGGAAAAGGAGAGGATATTTCCGAAGCTTTGGCTATGAAACGTGGATTGATGGAAGAGGGAATTCAGGAAGAGCGAATTACAATGGAAGATCGTTCAACGAATACAGATGAGAACATAAAATTCTCAAAATCTCTTATTCCACAAAATAAGAAGAAGGGAATCATTGTAACGAATGATTTTCATATGTACCGTGCAAAAAAAATTGCTGAAAAACAGGGTTTGCAGCTAGAGGGATTGTCAGCAAGAACACCAAAGCCTATTATCATTCAATCTAATGTTAGAGAGTATGTAGCAATTACGAAGTATTGGCTGATGAATCAAATATAATGAGAAATCTTGCAAAAAATGTGATAATTATTGAGTATTCAGATTACAGGGGGTAGGATATTGTGAATGAAATAATACATACAATGGAACAACACGTATCAGTACGAAAATATAAGAAAGAGCCCATTCCAAAGAATATAATTGAAAGAATGATTGGAGCAGCACAGCATGCAGCATCATCACATTTTGTGCAAGCCTATTCAGTTGTATATGTAACAGATGAAATGCTGAAAGAGCAATTAGCAGAGCTATCTGGAAATCGTCACGTGAAAAGTTGCGCGGCATTCTTTGTTTGCTGTGCGGATTTAAAGCGGTTAGAAGTTGCGTGTGAGAAGCATGGAACAGAAATTAAATCTGATACTACAGAAAATTTCATTGTGGCAACGGTAGATGTGTCTCTCTTTGCTCAAAATTTAGCGCTTGCCGCTGAATCTCTTGGATATGGTATTTGTTATATTGGGGGAATTCGTAACAACCCAGAACAAGTAAGTGAATTACTACATTTGCCGGATAACGTGTACCCAGTCTTTGGAATGACAGTTGGTGTACCAGATGAAAAGCATGGGGTAAAACCACGCCTACCAGTTGGAGCGATCCTACATGAAAACGCATATGATGAAGAGAAATATAGCGAACTACTAGATGAATATGATTGTACGACTAATGAATATTATAAGGAAAGATTGACAAATCAAAAGGATGTAACATGGACGGGATCAATGAGTACGTTTATGTCACAGGAAAAACGCCTACATATGAAAGAGTTTTTGATTAAAAAGGGATTTAATCAAAAATAATGTAGAAAAAGCAAATCTGTTCAAACAGGTTTGCTTTTTTGCATGATGAAAAAAAGGTCTTTAAAATATTTATTGTACAAGTTTTTACTGCTTACAAGCCTCAACATCAATCCCAGCAGCAACTAATTTTTGTTCGCCTTCTTTTTCAATAATTTTTTGCAGCTTTGATAAGAAAGAATCAAAATCTGTATGCTGGGCAACTTGGAATGTCATTTTATGTTCAATTGGAAGCCACGTATCGATATCTGCTTCATTATGCTGAATTTTCACTTCTAGTTTGTCGAGAGCATTTGCTACTTTTGCTTCATACGTTTCTTTTTCTTCAAACTCCATCCATAGTTCATATAATTCTTCCCCAAGTGGACCTGGCAGTGTATGTTTAATATTTCGGATTGCTTGTTGTTCGTTTTCTTGTTTTTTTCGTTGTAATTCCTCACTATTCATCGTATCGAATGCAGGGATATCACCAGCTTCAGCTTCGACTAAATCGTGAATAATGACCATCTTAAGCAACTTTTCGATATTCACTTTTTTATCTAAATAAGGTTGGACGAGGATAGCCATGAGCGACATCCGCCATGTATGCTCTGCTACACTCTCTTGACGGCCGTTAGAAAGCCAACTGTGCCGCATTTCATATTTTAGTTTTTCTGCTAGTGCAATTACTTTTAAGATATTATATTCCATATTAATTCGCCTCCGTATATTTTAATCTTAATAAGAAAGTAGAATGTGTCAATTTTATGCATACATTGTTATATATGGATTTAAAAAGTATAATAGAGAAGTATGGAAGAGGCAATATATATCCAACTTGACTTTCCAACATACTAGTCGCTTCTATGACAGGCAAAAAGTAACCTGTTACTTTAACATCGCATGTAGCAGAAATAGGTACTGACCGCTTCTACTCATGGCCAGACGCTCTCGCCCACCGAAAAAAAAACGGGTTTTTATGTTAGTTTTTCAATTTGCATCTATATATAAATGAAGTTGTTATTCTCATAGAAAATGAAGGGGAGGATAGTGATATGAAAATTGTCCGAAAACAAAGAACAAGAAGATTTGATATTTCCAGTCCATTTGGTATAATAATTGGATTTGTACTTATTGCTGGCGCTATTATGCTCGAGGGAGGCGGGGTGAAAGGATTTAAAAATTTTCTAGACATTTCTTCAATTTTTATCGTATTAGGTGGAACAATCGCAACTGTTATTGTTGCATATCGTTTCAGTGAGATCAAAAAACACACAAAAAGTATTTTTTATGTGTTAAATAGAAAAGAAGATAATTTGGAACAATTAGCCGATTTATTCGTCGATTTTTCAAAAAAATCAAAAAAGCATGGACTGCTATCATTAGAGGAAGATGGAGAAAAAATTGATAATCCCTTTATTCAAAAAGGCATTCGTTTAATGCTTAGTGGGTACGATGAAGAAGAGTTGAAAGAAGTGCTAGAACGCGACATTGAGACAGAAATAAATGAATTGAAAAAGGGCGCTATATTACTTGATAAAGTTGGTGATTTTGCGCCATCTTGGGGAATGATTGGGACGTTAATTGGACTTATTCTTATGCTGCAAAACTTACAAGATACTTCAAAAATTGGTACTGGTATGGCAGTGGCGATGTTAACGACACTATACGGTTCTGTTCTTGCAAACTTAGTGTTTATACCACTCGCGGAAAAAATGTATCGTGGTATTGAAGATATATATTTTGAAAAGAAATTTGTTATTGAAGCCATTTCAGAACTATATTGCGGTCAAATTCCTTCTAAACTAAAATTAAAACTTGATGCATTTGTTTATGAAAATAAGGTGAAAAAAGTAGCTTAGTTTTAGGGGTGGTATAATGATAAAAAGACTACAAAAAGGCTCGCCAAGATGGATGACGACTTTTACAGATTTAACGATGCTATTGCTTACCTTTTTTGTATTATTAGTTGCGACATCAAAAACAGATGTAGGGAAATTCTCGAAAATGCTAGAAACATTTAATAATGAGAATGAGAAAGAACAGGTAGTCCAAAACACAATACCTGATATTTCACATGATAAAAATAAAGAAAAGATAAATTCAAAAAAAACGTTAGATGAGTTGTATAAAAAGTTAAGTGCGTATGTAACAAATCAAGGTATTAGAGACGTCAATGTGTATCGAGAAGATACAGGTGTAAGTATTGTTATTGTTGATAACTTATTGTTTGATACGGGAGATGCTGTAATTAAGGAAGAAGCAAGAGGAATTGTAGGTCAGTTAGTTGGATTCTTTCAATCTATTCCAAATCCAATTGTTGTAGAAGGTCATACGGATAATAGACCAATTCATAACGAGAAATTTCCCTCTAATTGGGAGCTATCATCTGCACGTGCTGCAAATATGATCCATTTACTAATAGAAGACTATGGAGTTACACCATCACGTTTAGCGGCAGTTGGGTATGCGGATACGAAACCAGTTGCTGAAAACGACTCTCCAAATAATTGGCAAAAAAACCGCCGTGTTGTAATTTACATTAAAGAGTTGTAATATTATGTAGTAAAATGTTCTATTTTTATTCTTATTTTCGTGTAATTTTAAAAAAAAATATAAAAATATGAGCATTCTAAAAAAAAATATTTAAAATGTGTCGTTATTTTTTGTATAATGAATTAGAAATAAGGACATTTAATATTAAGATATCTTTATAAATAGAAGGAGAGAATTATTAACATGGCACACAAAATTTTAGTGGTAGATGATGCAGTATTTATGAGAACGATGATTAAAAATTTATTACAAAGTAATTCTGATTTTGAAATAATTGGTGAGGCGGAAAATGGAATTGAAGCAATTCAAAAATATAAAGAGTTGCAACCAGACATCGTAACACTTGATATTACAATGCCAGAAATGGATGGATTAGAGGCGTTAAAGGAAATTATCAAAATTGACGCAAATGCCAAGGTTGTTATTTGTTCTGCTATGGGACAACAAGGTATGGTATTAGATGCAATTAAAAGTGGAGCAAAAGATTTTATTGTGAAACCGTTCCAAGCTGATCGTGTTATTGAAGCATTAACAAAAGTAGTAACAAGTTAACATACATACCAATTAGGAGGTACCAATGAACACATAAGTGTAGGACTGTATATGTAAGGGAAAGGGTACCTCCTTTTTGTATCCTTTCTATTAGTTTATGAACCATTAAATTGTTATACATGAATAATAGGTTTACAGGACGGACAGGTAGGGGATTGATATGCAAACAGACTTATTAAGCATTTTTTTTGAAGAGTCAGAAGAACATTTACAGGCGTTAAATGAAAATGTGCTCACATTAGAACAAAATCCAGAAGATATGGAAGTTGTCAGTGAGATTTTCCGTTCTGCTCATACGTTTAAAGGGATGTCAGCTAGTATGGGATTTACAGAGATGGCAGATTTAACGCATAAAATGGAAAACGTATTAGACGAAATTCGTCATGGTAATATAGCGGTAAATGCAGATATTATTGATGTCATCTTTGAATGTATTGATAATTTAGAGAAAATGGTTGCAGATGTACAACAAGGTGGTATGGGGAATATTCATGTCGCTAGTACAAAGCAAAAATTAGAAGCATTGCTTCATGCTGAGCAAGCTGTAGAACAGATAGAAAATGAAGAAAATTCAGATGATGTGATGTATGCTGTGCATATTTCTGTTCAGCAGCAGGCAATGTTAAAAGCAGTACGAGCAATTATGTGTATAGAAGCATTGCAAAACATTGGGGAAATTACAAAAACAGTACCAACTGTAGAGGAAATTGAATTAGACGTCTTTGATTTTGAATTCACTGTGCATATAAAAACCAAATCTAGTGAAGATGAAATTCAACAAGCTGTACGTAGTGTATCTGAAATTGAGCACGTAGAAATCAATAAATTAGAGGTACAAAAAGAAGAAAAGCAATCCGTCTTAAAAAGTGAAAAACAGTTAGCGACTTCGCAACAATCACCAGTAAAGGAATCTACTAAGTCACAAGCAAAAAATAAGAATGTAAAAGTTGAAAACCGTTCGATACGTGTGCAATTAGAAAAAATTGAGCGTTTAATGAATATGTTTGAAGAAAGTGTTATTGAACGCGGAAGAATTGATGAATTGGCGGAAGCGATTCAAAACAAAGAATTAATTGAACATTTGAACCGATTGGGAGATATTTCAAAGGACATCCAAAATGTTTTATTAAATATGCGTATGGTTCCAATTGAAACAGCTTTTAATCGTTTTCCACGTATGGTTCGTATGGTTGCAAAAGATCTTGGTAAGAAAATAGATTTGCAAATTACTGGTGAAGAAACCGAAGTTGATAAGATTGTTATCGATGAAATTGGAGACCCGCTTGTACATATTATCCGTAATGCAATCGACCATGGTATTGAAACCGTTGATGTAAGACGTAGTGTAGGAAAGAGTGAAACAGGAACAATTAAACTTGCGGCATTTCATAGTGGTAATCATGTTGTCATTCAAATTTCTGATGATGGTAATGGTATTAATAAAGGAAGAGTCTTGAAAAAGGCGATTCAAAACGGTGTTGTGACAGAAGCAGAAGCAAGTAAGCTAACAGATCGTGAAGTGTACGATCTTATTCTTGCACCGGGATTTAGTACAGCGGAAGTTGTTTCTGATTTATCCGGCCGCGGTGTAGGGCTAGATGTTGTGAAACATACAATTAGTAGTTTGGGAGGACATGTAATCATTGAATCAGAAGAAGGAAAAGGAAGTAAGTTCCGTATTGAGCTTCCATTAACACTTTCCATTATTCAATCTATGCTCGTTCAAACAAATGAAACACGTTATGCCGTACCACTTGGAAATATCGTTGAAGCAATTCGTGTGAAAAAAGAAGATATTCAAACACTGCAAGGAAAAGATGTTTTGAATTATCGTGATCAAATTATTGAAGTAAAGCATTTAAGTGTTATTTTCGGCGAGAAGACATTAGAAGAAGCTTTAGACGCGTATGAGGGACAAATGGTTCCAGTGTTAATTGTTCGTAATTCACATCGTAGTTATGGATTGTTTGTAAATATGATTATTGGTCAAAGGGAAATTGTACTAAAATCGCTAGGAGACTTTTTTGCTGACAGCGTAACATATTTTTCAGGTGCAACGATTCTCGGTGACGGACGGGTAGTCCTTATTGTAAACCCAGAAGGTTTATAATACGAATCAACTCCTCAACAGACATAGTTGGGGAGTTTTAGGTTAATACCTTATTCATAGGCAGTAAGTTTAATAACCTAATTTTTAGAGGAATTAAAGAAGAGAGAACATTATTTAAAATGTATGAATCAATGAAAGGTTTTATTAATAGAAATAGAGCCCCCTCCATTAACGGGAGTTTCAATTTGTATATTCGTTGTTTTTGTAATAATTTTTTAAAAATGTATGAAATATAGTTGTTTTCTTTTGAAATTTTGTATTTAATCTTATATAAGTATAAAAATATTGAAATGTAACAATTTTTTTATTGATATAAAGAAAGAACGATATGAGGGGGTTTAACAAATGTCTGAACAGCATAGACAAGGAGAAAGTGATACTCTTGTACTAGAGAAAGATCACTCCCATTTATTAACACAACAAGAGCGTGATATTCTTGGAGAAATTGCCAATATATCATTTGGATCAGCTTCTACGATATTATCTACTTTATTAAATCGTCAAGTAAGTATTACTGCGCCTCACGTAGAAGTAGTTGAATTATACGATGCAAGAGATGTTGAAGTTCCACACGTTGTATTAAATATTCACTTTATAAAAGGGCTTGAAATGGAAAACTTGCTTGTTATTAAGCAAGATGTTGCTTTAGCAATTGCTGACCTAATGATGATGGGCTCAGGCCAGGTTGACGCTAATAAAGAACTTTCTGAATTAGAGTTAAGTGCTGTTAAAGAAGCGATGAATCAAATGATGGGCTTTGCAGCAACTTCTATGTCGGAGTTCTTTAAAGATGCCGTTGACATGTCTCCTCCAACAATTCAAGTTGTAACACTTCAGGATGAAATTAAGAAAATTTCTGATCTTGATAATAGCAGGGCAATCATTAAAATTGCATTTGATTTGAAAATTGATGATTTAGTCAATTCGAAGCTTGTACAGATTGTTACGATAGAGAGTGCAAAGGGAATGATCAACAAGCTTCTACAAGTATCAGGGAATATGGAGGAGAAAGATAATCCTTCAACAATAGAAGTATTGAACCAACAAGAGCAAGATGCACTTGGAGAGATTGCGAATATATCTATTGGATCAGCTTCTACTGTATTGTCGACTTTGCTAAATCAACCTGTATCAATTAGCATACCAAAGGTTGAAATTATTAATGCGCATCATTATGATAGAGAATCTCTTCCTTTTGTTATTATAAATGTAGATTTTATTCAAGGCTTACAGCATGAAAATATGTTTATATTTTCAAAAGAGGTTGCCTTAACAATGCTAGATTTAATGATGATGGGCAATGGCGAGATTGATTTAGAACAAGATTTAACTGATTTAGAATTAAGTGGTGTGAAAGAAATTATGAACCAAATGATGGGGCATGCAGCAACAGCAATGTCCGAGGTGTTTGGAGAGAAAATGGATATTTCAACGCCAAGAGTTAAATTTGTCACTCTTCAAGAAGAAATGGAAAGTATGAGTGCAGCTAGTATGACAGATGAACTCGCTCAAATTACGTTTCAAATTGAAGTTGGCGATTTACTAGATTTGAAAATGTATCAAATCTTACCAATACCAAAGGCAAAGGGAATAGTAAAGCGCCTAATTCCTCAAGAGGTAAACGAAGTAGAAGTTAAGAAGCAAGAAGCAACTACAGTGGAATCTTTACAGCGACAAAATTATGCTTCTACTACAAATCTAGAAGAGGGTATATTACAAAATGTAGAAGTGGATTTAAAGTTTGTATTTGGTAATACAATGAAAACAATCGAAGATATTTTGGGTTTACATGAAAGTGAAACAGTAGTATTAGATGAGGGTATCGAAGAACCAATTCAAATTTATGCGAATAATGTGTTAATTGCTTATGGAGAACTTGTAAATGTAGACGGCTTTTTTGGTGTTAAAGTAATTAAATCACTATAAACTCATCATATAGGAGTTTGAAATTAAACATGAAAAATATGAGGAATATTCTCAGCGGCTGGATCGTCTTACAACTGCTCATTCATTTTCCTTTACATGGAAAAGCGGAAGTGATTGAGCAAATTCCTGCTGTCAAACAGGATAATCATACACTGGTGAAAGAATACAGTGTAAACACAGAGATAGGATACGTTACTGTAAATACAAAAAAAGCTATTGTTGGAGAAACAATTCATATTGCGATTAAACCAAAAGAATTAGGTGGACAAGCATTAATAGGTTGGCTTCGATTGTTGAAAACAGAAAAACAAGTAGAACAGGAACGCCAGTTGACTTTTACATATGACGCAGAGAAGCAACTATGGACGACGAATTATACAGTTACTCCGTATGATTTAGAAGGAGACTGGCAGCTTGCTCTCCTTATGAATGGTGATAGAGAACCTGTAGAGCAGAAAGTTGATCTTGTTCATATTGAAAATAAAGAGCCTCTTCTTGATAAAGCAGGACCAAAGGTAGAAGAATTTTTGATTCAGGATCATCTAGAGAATGCATTTGAAATGAAGAAAGGTGAATCGCTAAATATTCGCGTTAAGGCAAAGGATGTAGAATCATCTGTTAAACAAGTTGTGATTCGTCTAAAAGATAAAGAAACGAATTTTGCTGTCCCGCTCCAATATGAGAAAAAAGAAGGTATCTGGATAGGGAAATATGAAATTTCTGATGGAATCCCCGCCGGAACCTATAAAGCTATAATTGAATTGATCGATGGAGCTGGGAATAAAAGTTTCATGGAAAGTAAGTATGTCATTTCAGTTGTAGCTGAAAGCAAGAAAGAAGAAATAACGAATCCACCGAAAGACAAAGTGGAGGAGCAAGGGAAGAAAGAAGAAGGGAAAGCTGTAACTCCTTCGAAAGAGGCAATTATTACAATAACAGAACCGATAAAATCAGTAGCACAAAATCAGGATGAGGTGACTTCTGACCAAGGTGTGACAATGAAATCGAAAGAAGAATTAAATACACCAAATGATGAAGAAGCAGCTGAACAACAGAAAAAACATGTTGATGAAAAAAAGAAACAGCAGACTGGAGTACAGTCATCGGATTTATTCGCTATTATATCTGGAGGATTTTTATTATTCTTTATATTTAAAAGTAATAAAGAATGGGGCTTATAAAGTAAAACTACCATCGGTGAGGGAGCATTTCTCATTGATGGTAGTTTTACTAAAGAGACATAATGAGAAAAGGGGGCATGTATATGGAAATCAATCGAGTTACAATGGGACAGAAAACGCTTGAACCATTACAACAGCCTTCAAGTTTTACTGAAAAGGAAGTAACCATAGGACAACAAAAATATACAGTATCGTTTGCGATTGACCATCACCTTGTTACAAAAGGAGATCAAATCGGAATTCTATTATCAAGTGTACAAGATGGAGAAGTTGCTCTTGGCAACATCTCAAATGAATTAAAGTCAGTCTTACAATTGCTGCAGCAGTTATCGATAGTGTTAGAAGAGAAAGATGGACAAAGCGAGCAAATGTATCAAGAAATTTTAAATAAAGTGCAGGAGCTTGTGAAACATGTCCATGTTCGCCAAATACCTTTATTAGATGGCACATATGACTTTATTGAATTACCAATCCCTTTTCTACCGCATGGAAAACAAGTGACGATCCCTTTGCTAGATGTAACAGCCCTTGTTCATATGTTAAGGCAAGACCCATCTAAAATAGATATGGTTATTCAAGTGATAACAAATTACATTGCAAAAGTTCCTAATGAAAGTACAGTTGTTGATGCATCGTCTATTTTTTCGAAAGAACGTGATGTTAGTATGTGGCGAGCGTTAGCTGAAATGAGTATGACACAGTTTCAGCAGCAGGTGAAGCAATTAGTAGGGCAGCATAAATGGTCTATTACAGGCTTTTTCTTGGTTGTCTGGCTAATATGCATATATATAAATACAACTTGATTTTTTAACACATAGATTGTTGCTATGTAGAATACAACATGCCCGCTACTGTCCTGCTCCTTTTATTTAAAACTTGGCATGTGGTAGAAAAGGCTCTGACCGCTCCAATGCGAGGCCAGACGCTCTCGCCCTCCCCTAAAAGAGGAGGTTTTATGTCAGGTTTTCAATTTGGATTCATATATATTATGTATGGATAAGTATAAGTGACTCTAAAGTGAAACCATGAGTATAGTAGTGTCTATTGACCACAAATGTAAGCTTTGCCGATTGGCTTTAATAAAAAACAGGTTGCTATTCAATAATGAAAGCAACCTGTTTTTTATTAAAATTATATTTTTTCATAGAAGAAAGTATCAAATCGTTGTAAGTTATAACGCTCTGGAGTTAAAATTTGTTCCGTACTACCGACAAATAACACCCCGCCTTTTTTGAGTGAGCGGCTAAATTTTTCGTATATTTTTGTTCGTGCTTCCTCTGTAAAATAAATCATAACATTTCGACAAATAATTAAATCAAAATTTATATCGAATGGTTGTACTAATAAATCGTGTTGCTTAAATGTAACTTGCTGCTTTATATCAGGATGAACGCTATATTGATCATTTATTTGCGTAAAATATGTATGTTTTACAGTGCTTGGAACTTCTTTTAAAGAACGGCTAGAATAAGTTCCTTGTTTTGCTTTTTCTAAAATATTCAAATCAAGGTCAGTTGCATGAATTTCAAATCGATATTTTGGTAAAATGTTTGAAAGAATCATTGATAATGTATAAGGCTCTTCACCTGCAGCGCAAGCAGCACTCCACATTTTTAATTTATTTTGATTTTGTTGAATAAGTTTCGGTAATACTTTTGATTCAAGAGCATCCCATCTTTCACGATTTCGGTAAAATTCAGATACGTTTATTGTTAAGTGATCGATGAACTCAGCGAATAGGGAAGAATCGCGTTGTAATTCATGTAGGAAGTTTGTATAACTTGAATATCCTTTTCGTGTAATAAAAGATTCGATTCTTCTTTTCATTCTATCTTGTTTATATAAAGAAATATCGGTACTGAAATATTGTTTAAATTGTTTAATGAAATAATTATAGTCCTGTTCTAAGCTCATTATAATAATAGGCACAATATACAATATTGTGCCTCCTCCTTATTTAATTATTATTTTACATCATGCGAATCTTTTGGTCGAAATTTTTGTTGTCTTCTTTATCTTGCAGACCAGGTAAATCAAAAATAACAGCATTTTTTCTTGCTTCTTTTGCAATATCTATCGGTATGACAGCTGTATGTTTGTCACCGTTATAAAAACAAAACACTAAATCGGACTCTTTGACAATTTGTTTTACAAAAAACACGTATTCTGAGCGATAAATTGCTTCGTTTGGATGATTGAAAGAAAAGAATTGTGCTCCTTGAACTTTTAAATATGCTACAATGTCTTGAAATTCATCTGATAATACATGTAAAGGTTGTAATGTATATATCGATAAATTAGGAGCAAGCTGCTCATTCTCAACAAAAAAGCGAAGGACTTCACTTTCAATTGATTTGTAGCATAACACATAGATTCGATGTTTATAAGCATATTCAGATAAAAAGTTTTTTATTTCCGCTTGATCTAATGTTGTTAATTGATTGGAACCACAAAGGAATATATTCATAGAATCTGCCACCTCATCGTAAATTGTAACATAGATTGTGCAAAAAATAACTGCAAATTATCGTTGAACAAGTTATAATTATAAATAAATAGATTTTACAATAAAACGATAAAGATTAAATAGGTGATGTATTATGTTACGTTTTGTACCAACCAGTCCGATTTTATCCCATATGCCAACCCAGTTACCAACAGCAAGTAATGCGAAAGAAACAATGCGTCCATCTTTTTCGGAGAAATTACAAGCTGATCCAAAAAATGAAAAATTGCTTGAACAAATCGAGGCACTTGTTGATAACATCGGCGAAATAAAAGAAAAGATTGAACAAGAATTAACAGTTGATAATATTATGGAATACAGAAGTACAGTAAAGTCATTTTTGAATTTCTATGTAGATAATTTGATGCAGTATAAAGATGTATTATCACGTCATCCACGCTACGGTTATTCGCAAAAAATGACGGTTATAAAGCAAGTGGAAAATGGATTGAATGATTTAGAAGATGTTATGAATTTAGTAAATACAAAAACTGGACACTTAGAAATATTAAATCAGATTGGAGAAATCCACGGTTTAATTGTTAATTTGGTGTTGTAGAAGGAGGGAGGACATGATGTACCAAAATCTATATGAACAACTTACGGAAATTAAAGATACGTATGAACATATCGGAGCACTCGGAGAACAAATTTATGAGCATCTGCAACAAAAAAAATTAGCAGATGTGCAATCTTTGCATACGAGGCAGCTTCAATATATTGAACAAGTTAAACAATTGACACATCGTTTTCAAGAAACGATAAGTATGTATTGCAAAGAAAAAGGGATAGAGACAACGAAAGTTCATTTTTTATTTTCTTATTTTTCTAATGAAGAAATTAAAAAAATAGAAGAATTACAAAAAAACATGATAGAATTAGAAGAGCACATTAAAATGGTACTTTTAAAAAATCAATATTACTTAAACGTACTATTAAAAACTACAGAAAGTATTGTGGATTCTGTTTCTGAATTTAATCTTGAAAGAAACCATAATTCACAAATTTTCATGAATGAACTATTGTAGATAAGGGAGAAGTGAAAAACATGAAATTAACGGATTACAATACGTCCTTGTCTGGGATGTTAGCAGCACAACTAGGTCTTCAGACAACAAGACAAAATCTTACTAATATGCGAACACCGGGTTATGTTCGTCAAGTAGTAAATTACAGCGCTGTTGGGGGAAGTCGAGGAGACACACCTGAACAACGCATTGGTTACGGTGTAAAGACAGTAAGTATAGATCGTGTAACGGATGAAGTGAAGACACGTCAATATAATGAGCAATTATCACAATTCTCATATCATTCTTATATGAATTCGATATTATCACGAGTAGAAACAGTGGTAGGATCTCCAAACAAAAATTCATTATCAAGTTTAATGGATCAATTTTATAACTCGTTTCGTGAAGTGGCAAAAAATCCAGAGCAACCTAACTATTATAATATGTTAGTCGCTAATACAAATAAATTTACGAATCAGTTAAATAGAATCGCAAAGAATTTCGAAGAAGTAGAAGCACAGGCAGGGGAAGAAGCAGCGCAACATGTGAAAGCATTCAATCGACTGGCTGATAGTTTAGCGGAGACAAATTGGAAAATTGGTCAAGCTGGAGAACATGTACCGAATCAATTACTGGATGAGCGAGATAAAATTGTTAGTGAAATGTCACAATATGCAAATATTGACGTCTCAAGTGAATCTATTAATCCTAATATAGTAAGTGTAAGAATTAACGGAGTATTACTTGTAAGCGGTCAAGATATCATTGGAGATCAAAGAACACAAAAAAACATAGGGAATGGACAAACCGTTTATCCGCTAGACTTAATTAAAAATAATAATACAATGTCTGTCAAAGTTTTAGGTACGGACGTTCAATTACAGGGCGGTACGATTCAAGCAGCGCTAGATGCGAAAAAAACAATTACAGGATATAAAGAAGACTTAAATAACTTAATGATGGCGCTAAAAGGCGAAATAAATGGTGTTATGCAGAAAGATTTCTTTGGTGGAATTGATGCGAAGGGGATGCGAATCAATCCTGATTTTGAAGCAGATGTTACCAAAATGAAGATTTCTGTCGATACAGCAAATGCATTGGCTGCAGTTGGTGATCGCCAGTATGCTGTTGGACTTACTTACAAGCAAACGTTAGATAAACAGATTGTACAAGTTGCATCGGATACGAATGCGTTTGAGGCATATAAAACGATTCATGGGGATCTGTTAAATGGAATTGAGCAAGAAAAAGCAAGTTTAGAAGGCGTAAATATGGATGAAGAAATGGTCAATTTGATGGCCTATCAAAAATATTTTGTCGCGAATTCAAAGGCAATTACTACATTAAATGAAGTTTTTGATAGTTTATTTTCAATTATTAGATAAATAGTGCTATTAACAATGAGAGAACATTAGTTCAATCAGTGTTATAGAATAAATAAAGCTCATGTAGAAGACTATATAAATACGATTGAAACACCGACATAAAAACTCCTTTTTTAAGTGGACGAGAGCATCTGGCCGTGCATAAAAGCGGTCAGTGCCTTTTCCTGCCGCATGCAAAGTTTAAAACAAAAGGAGAAAGCGAGTGCGGGATACGTTTTGTTCTGTATAGCAGCGATTTATATGTTGGAGAATGAAAATAGATTTATATAAAAAGTATATCTACGAAATTGAGTAAGAGTGAGAGGGAGATTTTATGAGAGTATCAACGTTTCAAAATGTGAATTGGGCCCAAAGTGAATTAATGCGTCTAAATACTCAGCAAATGTATCATCGTAATCAAGTGACATCTGGTAAAAAGAATATTCGAATGAGTGAAGATCCACTCGCGGCAAGTAAATCATTTGCAATTCAACATTCTTTAGCAAACATTGAGCAAATGCAAAAAGATTTAGCAGATTCAAAAAGTGTTTTAAAACAAACAGAAAGTTCGTTACAAGGTGTTTATAAATCGTTATCACGAGTAAATGATCTTACGATTCAAGCGTTAAATGGGACAAATGGTCCAAAAGAATTGCAAGCGACTGGAGCGGAAGTAGATCAATTATTAAAACAGGTTGTGTATTTGGCAAATACACAAGAAAACGGACGTTATATATTTGGAGGAGAAGTTACAACCCAGCCTCCGTTTGCTGCTGATGGGGCATACCGTGGTGGAAATCAAGATGTGAAGTGGACACTAAATGATGGGTATACAGTACCAGTGTTTCGAAATGGGAAAGATTTATTAACTCCAACGATCGAAACGTTAGTAAAAATAAAAGATGCAATGCAAACTGGCAATCAACAAGCGTTAGAAACATTAAAGCAAGAGAATAAAGATAATTTAGATAAGGTTTTGGGTCGTACAACAGAGGTCGGTGCGACGCTGAATACGTTAAATGCATTTGAAACAATTTTAAATGAGCACAATTTAGCGTTAAGTGAAAATCGCAAAGAAATTGAGGATGTTGATTTAGCAGTAGCTATATCTGATTTATCGTACATTAATGCAACGTATGAAGCGACCTTAAAAGCAGTAAGTACAATGAGTAAAATTAGTATTTTAGATTATATGTAAAAAATATATGTATATAAGTTAAAAAGCGACATAAAATCCCTTTCTTTTTTATAGGAGGACGAGAGTATCTGGCCGTACATAGGAGCGGTCAGGGCCTTTTCCTGCCACATACCAAAGTTTAAAACAAAGGGAGTAAGCAAGTGCAGGTTATGACGTATTCTGCACAGCAGAGACTTTTATGTTGAAACATTAAAACGGATTTATATAGAATGAGGAGTGGAATAGTATGGCAGGAACGATAAGTAATATTGGGGGAAAACAGCAAATTTGGAATACAGGGAGTAATCTTATAAACGTAAAAGATCTTGTAGATTTAGAATTACAGGCATTAGAGGCAAAGAAATCGCCTTATAATAGTTCAAAACAGAGTTTAGTAGACGAAAAAAATGTATATGCTAGTGTAAAGAAAGAGTTTAATGATTTTGTAACAGCCTTTACAAATTTGTCATCATTTAAAGGAAATGAAAAGAAAACAAGTACATCTAAAGATGGATTTATCACTGCGGAAGCAGATGGGTCTGCGTTCGCAGGGACATATAATATTACTGTTCAAAAATTAGCGCAAAGACATCAAATCACAAGTGTGAAAGATATAAATATAAACGATCAAATTGGTCAAGCTGGTATTTTTAACATTAATGGTAAACCATTAGAAGTTAAAGTTGATATGACATATAAAGATTTAATTAATAAGATGAATAATGGCGGTTATGGTGTATCTGCCTATACATTAGGGACTAAAATGTTTGTAACATCTGCAAAAGCAGGAACAGACGGGGAAATTAAATTAGCAGAAGGGGGTGGAAATATATTACAAACTATAGGTTTGTTTAATGCATCTAATCAAATTGCTCATGAAGAAACACCACCTCAAGATGCCGAATATACGATTAATGGCATTACACAGACAAGTAAATCTAATACAGTTAATGCACTTCCAGGTGTAACGATTAAGTTAGAAAAAGAAACATCAGAACCAATTAAGCTAACGGTTGAAGATTCTAATATAAACGCTGCTATGGATGCAATAAAAAAAATGACGACAGAATATAATAAGGCTGTTTCAAAATTGGATTTATTTGCAGGTAAGGACGGGATTTTACAAGGAAGCAGTGTAGGATTTTCGTTGCAAAATGCAATGACGAGTATGTTTTCCTATTCTAAGGGGAATCAATATGTATCCTCTTTTGGTATTCAAGTTGAGAAGGATGGAAATGTGAAACTTGATGAAGAAAAATTAAAGACGGCATTTAGAGAAAATCCAGATACAGTAAATGCTTTTTTCTTTGGCTTTAATGGCCTTGGACACGAGATAGAGAAAAAACTAGATGGCATATTCGGTGTTAAGTCATTCATGACGGAACGAACTAAAAGTATTGATAAAGAAATTCGTGATTTAGATAGTAAAATTAAAGATATCGATTCTCTTAATAAAATGAAACAGGAAGCAATTGTTGGTAAATATTCAAAATTAGAACAGCAATTAGCTATGCTTGATATGCAGTTAAAACAAATGAAAGCAATGACAAAACAAAAGAGTGATGATTAAGGAAAGTGTATAAATACAAATTGAAAAACCAACCTAAAAGTTCCTTTCTTTTTAAAAGGATGAGAGCATCTGACCATACGTAGAAGCGGGGGTCAGGGCCTTTTCCTGCCATAGCAAGGATAAAACAAAAGAAGAAAGCGAGTAGGGGGCATTTTTTAGTCTGCATAGTCCCGGCTTATATGTTGGAAAATCAAAATGGATTTATATAGAAGGAGTTAATGGTATGCAAGCGTGGCAGCGATATATGCAACATAACATTATGACAAGTAATCCAATTAAAAATACAATTTTTATTTATGAAAGATGTATTGTAGAATTTCGAAAATTAGAAGAACTACTAAATAAATTTCAGTTTGAACAAGCTGATGAAGTAGTAGACAAATTGGATCGTATTTTTGATGAATTAAAGTTACAGTTGAATCCAGACATTAGTAAAGATTTATATGACAGTTTATATTCGCTATACGATTGGATTAGTCAGCAAATTGGAATGATGAAAATGACACGTACAGTTACAAATATGGATGGAATTGTACAAGTGTTGCAAGATTTAATTGAAGGATATCGTGGAGTGTTAGCGGATGAACAATAAAGCGTATGAAAAATTTGTGAGCTGTTTTAATGATACCTACGATGTGATTGTATCAGAAGAGGAATTAAAAACACGAATGGCAGAATTTAATACGTGGTTTTCAACATTAGAGGAATCAATGAATGATCAAATCGCTAATGAAGTTATTCCGCTTATTACGAAGGCAGCAGAAAAAATTCGTCATAATCAGCACTTATTAGAAGAAATGATTATGGTAAATGATAGCAGAATGAAAGCAAATTCGTATTACGGTAAGTATTGAAAGTCTTGTATATAAAGGAAGAGCGATCGTATTCGAAAGGATCATCGCTTTTTCTTTTGTTATATTTGTAAAGTTGTATTTATATAGAAATACAGTTTGAAAAAACGGCATAAAAAACCTTTTTTATGGGAGGATGAGAGCATCTGGCCATACGTAGAAGCAGTCAGAGCTTTTTTCTGCCACATGTGAGGTTGAAAACAAAGAGAGAAAGCAAGTAGCGATTATTTTTTCTGTATAGCAGCAACTTATATATGTATATAAGTTAAAAATCGACATACCCCCCTTTCTTTTTTATGGGAGGAGACGAGAGCATTTAGCCATAGATATATAAATGCAAATTGAAAAACTAACATAAAAACCCTTTTCTTTTTCGAGGGGCGAGAGCAACTGGCCATGCATAGAGGCGGTCAGTTCCTTTTCTTGCCACGTGCAAAGTTTAAAACAAAGATAGAAAGCGAGTAGCGGCCATGTTTTGTTCTGCATAGCAGCGACTTAGATGTTAAAAAGTCAACTTGTATTTATATAGTAGCGGTCAAGGCTTTTTCCACCCTGTGCGCGGTTTAAAGCAAAGATAGAAAGCAAGTAGCAGTCATTTTTTTCTGTATAGCAGCAACTTATATATGTATATAAGTTAAAAATCGACATAAAGCCCCCTTTCTTTTTTATGGGAGAAGACGAGAGCGTCTAGCCGTAGATAGAAGCGTTCAAGGCCTTTTTCTGCCACATGCGAGGTTTAAAACAAAGGGAGAAAACAAGTGCAGATCATGATGTATTCTGCATAGTAGTGACTTATATGTTGAAACAGTAAAATGGATATATATGGGTTAAAAATTAAAAAATATTTATATAGAAGAATATTTTTATATTTTTTTTAATTTTTTTAAAGACAAGATTGTAAAAATGACATAAAATATTGAGAGATACATAATAATATATTATTTTAATAAATGTATGCGTTTGTTAATAATATCGAAATATCAAAATTAAATGATGGAGGGAGTTGAGAATATGCCGAATTTTATTAGTGATGTTGGTCATTATATGAATTATTTAGTGACAAAGAGAAATGCTGTTTCTAATAATGTTTCTAACGCGAATACGCCAGGCTTTAAAGCGCAAGATGTTGATTTTGCTGAACAACTTGTAGGGAGTAATGAACTGTATAAAAAAAATGAATTAGATTTACAAAAAAATAGACAAATGTATCAAACGAATGTAATGCATTTACCACTGACAAACGAAACAAATACATATGCAAAGATTCGAACAAATAATTTGGCTGTTAAAGAAGATGGCAATAGTGTTGATGTGACAAAAGAAATGATTGATCTTGTCAAAACGAATCAGTTATACGGTGTATCTATTAATGCGATTAATACGCAGTATACAATTGATCAAGCAGCTAGAGGACGTTAGGAAAAGAGGGGAAATATATGTTTCAAGCAATTAATGCGAGTGGTTCTGGTTTAACAGCAGCAAAGAAATGGATGGAAGTTACTTCTGATAATATTGTAAATGCCAATACGACAGTAGGAGCTGATGGAGGACCATACCATCGCCGCAGCGTAGTGTTAGCGCAAAATAATAGTTTTGCAAGCATGCTACAACAACAACCTAACACAGGTGTGAAAGTAGAATCTATTGAAACCGATCCAAGGGAGAATTTGATTTACGATCCATCGCACCCACAAGCAAATGCAGAAGGGTACGTACGTTATCCGAATATTGATATGACTGCGGAAATGACAAACGTAATGGTCGCTCAAAAGATGTATGAAGCAAATACAAGTGTATTTAATGCTAATAAAAAAATGCTTGATAAAGATTTAGAAATTGGGCGAGGTTAAGAATCCAAAAGGAGAGGGAGATAACGTATGAAAATTCAATCGATTGTTAATACACAGCCGTTTAGCGGAATTCAGCCGCTCACAGCACCGAAAACGTCTTCTGTGCCTGTAGAAGGAAAAGCGTTTATCGATTTACTTGAAGGCATGAATCAAACACAAAATAATGCCCAAACAGCAGTATATGATTTGCTTACAAAAGGTGTAGGAGAAACACATGAAGTAATGATTCAACAAAAAAAAGCAGAAGCACAAATGAAAACTGCAGCTGTTATTAGAGATAATCTTATCGAAAATTATAAACAGCTTATGAGTATGCAAATTTAGAAATATGGACGGATGTGTGTGAAATGGAAAAAATAAAAGGTGTGTTCCAGTCGTTAAAGACGTGGCATAAGATGGTGATTGGAGCTGCTATTTTAGCTATTATTACAGCTGGATTGCTATATTACACGATGCCTGATAAATATGTGACTGTTTACCAAAGTTTAAGTGATAAAGATAAACAAGATATAACTGTTGAATTATCGAAGTTAGGGGTTGACTATAAGCTGAATCAAGACGGTTCTATTGCTGTATTAAAGAAAGATGCCTCTATGATTCGAAAAGAAATGACAGGAATGGGTTTACCGTTTAATTCGAAAAGCGGTGAAGACATTTTGTTGGAAAGTTCGCTTGGTTCTAGTGAGCAAGATAAAAAGATGAAACAGCTTGTCGGAACGAAGAAGCAATTAGAGCAAGATATTGTAAGAAATTTTGCAACAATTGAAAGTGCAAATGTACAAATTACTTTACCAGAAAAAGAAACAATTTTTGAGGAAGAGAAAGCAAAAGGTACAGCAGCTGTGACAGTTGGCGTGAAAAGAGGCCAAACGTTAACGGAAGATCAAATTATGGGTATTCAACATATGATTAGTGCTGCTGTAACAGGGGTAAAATCAGAAGAAGTAAGCGTTATTGATAATAAAAAAGGAATCCTTTCAAAAGGCACAAGTGAATCACAAAATAAGGGTTCATCTTCTTATGACAAAGAAATAAAACTTCAAAATGAAATTGAAGATAAATTAAAGCAAGATATTGAATCAACATTAACGGGCATGTTTAAGTTAAATGATTTTAAAGTGAATACGAAAGTATCTGTGAACTACGATGAAATGACAAGGCAGTCTGAGAAGTATGGTGACAAAGGTGTACTTCGCAGTAAACAAGATCAACAAGAGAAATCGACAGCACAAGAAGGAGCACCGCAGCAAAGCGCAGGGATTACTGCAAACGGTGAAGTTCCTAACTATGGAATTGATAAGAACAAAAATGGAAAAGTTGTCTATGATCAAAATAGTGGAAATAAAATCGAAAACTATGAAATTGATAAAACGGTTGAAACAGTTAAGAAACATCCAGAATTAACGAAAACGAATATCGTTGTTTGGGTAGATAATAAAACATTAGCAAAAAGAAATATTGATATTAATGCCTTTAAGCAAGCAATTGGAA
This sequence comes from Bacillus sp. 123MFChir2, assembly GCF_000383235.1. Lineage (GTDB taxonomy): Bacteria > Bacillota > Bacilli > Bacillales > Bacillaceae_G > Bacillus_A. The sequence goes on along the minus strand of NZ_KB910925.1, from coordinate 9,954 downwards.
CTGCTGCTGGATTACAAGCTGATCCAAATGGAAACTTTACGAATGGTCAAGTGAATATTGTGACTGTTCAATTTGATGAGCCGAAGAAAGCAGAACCAAAAGAAGCACAAGAAAGTGGCTTTAATTGGTGGGTTCTTGGAGGTTCTTTAGTAGGCTTATTATTAATAGGCGGTGCACTATGGTACTTCTTGGCGAAACGAAAAGAAGAAGAAGAAGAAGAGTTTGAACCAGAAGTAATGGAAGAAATAGCGGCTACCGAAGACGTTATGGAATATAAAGAGAAAATAGAAGTACCAGAAACGACAGAACCTTCATTAGATGAGCAAGTACATCAAGTAGCCAGAGAACATACAGAAGGTACTGCAAAAGTAATTAAAAAATGGTTAAACGGACAGTGAGGGACATAAGTGATGATAGACGGAATCTCTTCGAAAGAAAAAGCTGCCATACTTGTTCGTATGTTAGATGAAGATGTGGCAACACAAATTATTGAATATATGAATGAAGAAGAAAAAGAAGTATTATTACGCGAAATTGCTAAGTTTCGTGCATATAAAGCCGAAACGTTAGAAAACGTATTAGGGGAATTTTTATATGAATTAAATGTAAAAGAATTGAATTTAGTAACACCAGATAAAGAATATATTCGCCGTATTTTCAAAAATATGCCGGAAGAAGAGCTGGAAAAGTTATTAGAAGACTTATGGTACAATAAAGATAATCCGTTTGAGTTTCTTAACTCACTGACGGATTTAGAACCATTACTAACGGTATTAAACGATGAATCACCACAGACAATTGCCATTATTGCGTCGTACATAAAACCACAACTTGCTTCAAGGTTAATTGAAAGATTGCCAGATTATAAAAGAGTGGAAACAGTTATGGGGATTGCAAAGCTTGAACAAGTTGATAGCGATCTGATTGCACAAATTGGCGATCTGTTAAAATCGAAATTAAACATGATGGCGTTTAGTGCAATTAACAAAACGGATGGCTTGAAAACGATTGTAAACATCTTAAATAACGTTTCTCGCGGTGTAGAGAAAACAGTATTTGAAAAACTTGATGAAGTTGATTATGAATTATCTGAGAAAATTAAAGAGAACATGTTTGTCTTTGAAGACTTATTACGTCTTGAAGATTTAGCAATGCGTCGTGTATTAGAAGAAATTGCCGATAACGGACTTATTGCTAAAGCATTAAAAATTGCGAAAGAAGAAATTAAAGAGAAGTTATTTACATGTATGTCTAATAACCGTAAAAATATGATTTTGGAAGAACTAGATGGTATTGGTCCACTTAAGATGAAAGATGCTGAAAAAGCACAACAAACGATTACAAGTACTGTGAAAAAACTAGAAAAAGAAGGTCGTATTGTTATTCAAAGAGGTGAAGAAGATGTCCTTATTTAAAAACAGAATTCCCAAGAATTCTGTTTCTTTTTCTCATCAAACATATGAATTACAATTTCCACAACCGGAAATAGAAGAAATAGAAGAAATAGAAGAAATAGTAGACAGCGAAGAAGCATCAGAAATAAGTGAAATGAAAAGGGAATTATTTGTTCAAAAGGAACAGCTGCAGTCAAAAACGCTTCATTTGCAACAAATAGAGAAAGAGTTAGAGGAAGAGAAAACAAGGTTGCAGCAAGAAAGAGCACAGTTTGAAGTGTTACGAGAAGAACACAAAAAACAAATCGCAGCAGATCGCCGTGCTTTGCTTGAAGAACAGAAAGAAATTGCAACACAATGGTCAGAATTACTTTGGGACCAATCGCTGCAGTTAGCTCAAAATATTGTAAATCAAGCTATTGATGTTCGGCAGCTGGATTTGTTACCGATTTTAAATGGTATTGTTCAAACGTTACCGACATCTTTTGAAAAGCTTTCTATTACCGTTCACCCTGAAACGTTTGAGCAAATTGAACGAGAAAAAACGGTAACAAAAGAGTATTGGCTCCTGGAACTTGTTGAATGGAAATATGATTTTTCATTACAGTTTGGTGAATTTATTTTAGAAGAAGAAAAAGAGTTTTTTGAATTTAAATTCAGTCCAATTTTTGAAACGCTTCGCGAACAGTGGAAAGAAAAGCAATTACTCGAGGGGCAACCAGTATGAAAGAATGGCTTATAACAGAACATGAAAAATGGAATGCGCACATGGAAGCACCGTTTTATATTAAAAGAGGGAAAGTACATAGTGTACAAGAGCAATTCTTTGTTTCAAAAGGGCCGAAAGCAAAAATTGGTGATGTTTGTCTTGTTGGAGAACATAATGTCTTATGTGAAGTAATTGCGATTGAAAAAGAAAATAATATGCTTCTGCCATTCGAACAAACTGAAAAGGTCTGTTATGGAGACGCGGTTACCCTTATTAGCGAAGATGTTACGGTGCCGCGCGGTGAGCATTTGCTCGGGAAAGTGTTAAATGCAAATGGCGAAATCTTAAACGAACAAGAAGCTACTACACCACTGCAAAAAATAAGGCTCGATGCACCGCCGATTCACGCGTTTGACCGTGAAGAAATTACAGAAGTGTTTGAGACAGGTATTAAATCAATTGATGGTATGTTAACGATTGGTGTCGGTCAAAAGATTGGGATTTTTGCAGGCTCGGGTGTTGGGAAATCAACATTGCTTGGGATGATTGCCAAAAATGCAAGTGCAGATATTAATGTAATTAGTTTAGTTGGTGAACGAGGACGTGAAGTAAAGGATTTTATTCGTAAAGAGCTAGGCGAAGAAGGAATGAAAAAAAGCGTTGTTGTTGTAGCAACGTCTGACGAAAGTCACCTTATGCAGCTTCGCGCTGCAAAATTAGCAACTTCAATCGCAGAATATTTTCGCGATCAAGGTAAGAATGTTCTGCTCATGATGGACTCTGTAACTCGCTTTGCCGATGCCAGAAGAAGCGTGGATATTGCAGTGAAAGAGCTGCCTATTGGCGGAAAAACATTGTTAATGGAAAGTTATATGAAGAAATTACTTGAGCGCTCTGGAAAAACAAAAATAGGTTCGATTACAGGCATTTATACGGTACTTGTTGATGGTGACGATTTAAATGGCCCAGTACCGGATTTAGCACGTGGTATTTTAGATGGACATATTGTATTGAAGCGCGATTTAGCTACATTAAATCATTATCCAGCTATTTCTGTATTAGATTCTGTAAGTCGAATTATGGAAGAAGTTGTAGCACCTGAGCATTGGAAGCTTGCGAATGAAATACGAAAGACGCTATCAATTTATCAAGAAAATGAATTGTACTTTAAACTTGGTACAATTCAAGAGAATGAAGAGAATGCATATATTTTTGCATGTAAAAATAAAATAGATGATATTCATACATTTTTAAAGCAAGGTCGAACGGAAAGCTATCGTTTTGCCGATGTAATTCAGCAAATGGATGGTGTTATGTAAAGACCTCAATTTTGAGGTCTTTTTATTTAAGAAATATATTCAGATTCTAGAATATTTAGCAGATTTTTTTCTAAAAAACCTATATAATAAGAATAAGTAAAGGTATAATAGAAAGGGGTTTAAAAAGCAGGTGAAAACAAAACAGTATGAAACGATAAAACTACAAATGAATCAAGAAAAAGAACATGTCTTAAAAGAAGTGTATGAATTAACAACGGAAAAACGAAAGATAGAAGCAAAAAAAGCACATGATTTGAATGTTTTTCAATCACGTAGTAAAGTGATGCAAGTCAATGAAAGTATTCATATTGGCATGTTGTCCTCTCATACGTTTTCACCTGAAAGAATAGAGGAATGGAATAGAAAAATAGAAAAAATTGAAGAGTTTATCTTGAAAAACAAACTCCTTCTAGAGCAAATTCAAGAAAAAGAACGCGTGATTGATGAGATGTTTCAGCAAAAGTGTCAGAAAGCTGCAAAGGAACAAGGAAAACGCGAAGAAAAAATGTTGCTCGACTTAAGAATGTGTATGAATGGGTGATGTGAAAGAAATGATTGAATCTATCTTACCAGTGCAATTGAATGTGTCACAGCGAAAAGAAAAACCATTAGAAGTGCAAGCGAAAGAAGAACAAACTTCATTTTCAGAGAAAATGAATGAGAAGTCGGTGGAGAAGCCAAAACGATCAACGATAGAAAAAAGCGAACCGCCAAAAGAAATGAAGGAAAATAGTTATGAAATTGAAAAGAGTAAGTTTGTAAAAAAGGAATCGCTTGTTTCAAAAGAAGAGAAAGAAGAAGACAAGCCGATAGAAGAGTTACTGTTAGCCATTTCAGAACAGATGCTAGGAATTGAGCAACTACGTGCACAACCAGAATCGTTATATCAATACATACAAAAAATACAAAAGATATATGAAACGTATGGAAATATAAAATTAAATGAGCTTCCAGCAACAGAGCTTCAATCGCTTATGGGATTTTTGAAAGAAAATAATATTCAAAATACAATATGTTTGGAAGATACAATAGGGATGGCGTTAGAAAAATTAACAACGCCAGAAAATATGACTGACTTTGCAAAGATCATACAAAGTGAAACGTGTGATTTAATGAAAAAGGAGCAGGAACCAATTGCAACAATAAGTAAACATGAAATAGAACAATCTATTAACAAAGATGAGTTGGAAAAAACGCCAACACTCGAAGATACGGATGTTCAACTTCCAACAGGCGAAACCAATGCGAAACCATTTCTTGTAGGAAATGATTCAGTTGTAAAGCAAGATATGCCAGCGCAAAAAGTATCGCTTCCTGATTTAGGAAAGAAAATGGAAGCACACGTTGAAGAGTTGCAAAAGTTTGTCGTAAAACAAGAACGCGTTCTTTTTCAATTAAATCCTGAAAAGCTTGGCGCATTAACTGTGTATATGAAAAAGCAAGGTGATCAAATTCAAGTTCATATTGAAATGGACAAACACGATGCGAAGAAGAAAGTCGAAATTATTTTTGAGGAATTGAAAAATAAATTAAAAGAAAAAGATATTCAAATTGAACTAAGCTATACAGATAAAGATCAAAAACGTGAGCAGCAGGAAAAAGGACAACAATATAAGCAAAAGCAAGTAGTTGTCAAGAAAGAACAGAAGGCAGAGCAAGACTTTGCTGGATTATTGGAGGAATAAAAAGTGCCAACGGTTGGACTCAATACAACAAGTACAAACCATATCCCAGTAGGACAAACGCAGCAAGTACAAAATAAAAATGCTGTAGCAGCTACTCAACAAAAAACACCTGGTATTATGGGGAAAGATGATTTTTTAAAACTCTTTTTAGCGAGTTTTCAACATCAAGATCCAATGAATGCTATGGATACGAATCAAATGATGAATCAAATGTCACAATTGTCACTTATGGAGCAAGTGCAAAATATGACAAAAGCTGTTGATTCCTTGAAAGACACGATGTATACAACAGCACTAGATGGTGGGATGAAGTTTCTCGGTAAATACGTAAAAGGTGTAAACGGCGAAGGGAAGGAAGTAGTAGGGAAAGTTGATACGATTCGCCTTGGAGCCAACAATGATGTACAGCTTGTAATGGGTGATCAAGTTGTATCACTTCGTTTCGTTGTGGATGCTTCTGATAAAGAAATAATGCCATCAGCAACAACAAAATAAGCAATATAAACAAACATTAAACAAAATTTTAAGGAGTGTACAAAGAATATGATTAAAGCATTATATACAAGTATTACAGGTATGAACGCAATGCAAAACGCATTAAGTATCACATCAAATAACATCGCTAACAGCCAAACAGTGGGCTACAAAAAACAAAAAGCAATGTTTGATGATTTATTATATAACAATACAATGGGTGCCAGAGGCGATGAAAATTATGCTGGCACGAACCCAAAAAGTATTGGTAATGGTGTGAGACTAAGCGGAACAACAACAGATTATTCAGCGGGCCCTATTAATATGACAAATGGAAAAACAGATGCAGCAATTGACGGAAATGGATTTTTTGTTGTAGGTGATTCAAAAGGTGGAAATGTACAATACACACGTAAAGGGACATTTAGTGTATCTAATGATTATTATATTGTGAATTCTGAAGGGAAATACGTACTTGCGTATCCGACGAAACCTGGAAAACAGGACATTGATTTTTCTAATGCACCACAGCCAATGAAAGTTCCAATGGGCAGTGCAATTCCTGGAACACGTACTGATCATATAGAAATGACGGGAAACGTAGCAAGAACTGACGCGGAAACTGCAGATGAATTTTCAGTGTATGATGAAGAAGGAAATACATTTACGATGCGTGTAGAGCTGAAACAAGTGACAGACGCACAAGGAAAACCAGTAGCTGGTGAGTATAAGTATAGAGCATTAGTTCGAAAGGAACACGAGCAAACTTATACTGAAATAGTTAATAATAAAAATTTGAAGTTTAATAATCTTGGTGAACTAATCCAAACGGATACTGCGGTAGTTCGTGATCCAGCTACGAATAAAGTTATACAAGGCGGAAAAGTGACAATTCCATTTGGCGCTGGAGTAGAAGTAGATTTCAGTGGTGCAACAAATTATCCAACTAAAAAAACAATCACTCATGAAGGAGTTACAGGTCGTCCTGCGGCAACAGTGGAAGATTGTGAAATTTCTGAGGGTGGCTATATTATGGTGAAGTATAGTGATGGAAGTAGTAGAGCTGCAGGACAACTTGCGGTAGCAACGTTCGCGAATGAACAGGGACTTATGAAAATAGGAAATGGTAACTATGTATCGACACCATCTGCTGGTGATCCTGCTGTAGGTGTTTCTGGACAAAATGGAACTGGTACAGTTCGTGGGAAATCACAAGAAGGATCAAACGTTGATTTAGCTGTAGAATTTGTTGATTTAATGGTGTACCAAAAAGGATTTACTGGAAATACAAAAGTAATTAAAGTAGCAGATGATGTATTAAATGAAGTTGTAAACTTAATTCGTTAAGAAAGCTGAGCCTCTATCATTGGGACCTTCATCCTAACTGATAGAGGTTGAACCAATTGGACAGTTATCCTCCACCTATATGTTTTCTTTGCAAGGTGGAGGTTTTACTGCCTGTTAATGCGAATAAAAGATATAGATTCTATATCTTCTCATCATGAATAGTGAGGTTTCTACAAATATGACAAGAGAAGAACGAATTTTGCAGTTGCCGTTTTTTCAAGATAAACGAGAGCTTGCACAGCAAATTGTAAATATTGAACAAAAAGAAGGTAAATATTTACCAAACCAATTTGTTATTAAACAGGTACCTCCTTACACATTTGGAGAGAAACAAGCAGTAATTGGTCGTGTTCATGAATTTTATTTTATTGGGATTTATAGCGGTAATAAATGGAAGTATCAAGCGTTTGCGGATGTTATTCAATGTCGTTCATTCTTTATTCGTTTGCCAGGTATTATAGATCAGCAGTTAGCATTTTGGTTTAATAATCTGGAATTACTAGCAGTTTCGTAAAATGAAGTTTTTATAACATGTGAGGCTGTTATATATACGAGTTAAAAATGACATAAAAACCTATTTCTTTTTAGTTAGGCGAGAGCAACTGGCCATGCATAGAAGCGGCTAGGGCCTGTTCCTTCCACGTGCAAGGATCTAAAACAAAGAGGGATAGCGAGTGCAGGTCGTGTTGGATTTTGCATAGCAGTGGCTTATATGTCGGAAAATTAAAATGAATATGTAGTAAATGTCAATAAGGGAGGAAATGAATATGGCGCAAAATAAATACCGTGTAACGTTCATTTCGCCAAGTGAAATTGAGCAGCGAACGATTATGGTAGCAAATAGTTTACCTGATTTAATTCGTAAAGTAGAGAGTGTAATGACGGATCCAAACGGTTATTTTATCAATGACAAAAAAAATAACTGTTATTTTCAAGTTGTAAAACAAAATGTCACGTTCATTCAATATGAACTCTTATTCTCTGATAAAGCAATTCATATTGAAAAAGTGAAACATGTTGCACCCGTGATTATGAAGAAATTATTTCAAATGATGCCAGATCCGGAAATATATGGACTTGCATTACTTGATGTTGATGAAGAAACGAAAACTTTTCTCTTAACAGAAATGGATGATTCCTTACGCGTACAAGTTGAGAAAGAAATTAGGCAAAAGTGGGAAGCCTCACCGGCAGAAATATCAGAGGCACAAGAGGTATTACTTGATACGCTCGTTTCACTTACAAATGAGTAAAGTATATATAGATACAAATTGAAAAACTAACATAAAAACCCTTTTCTTTTTCGGTGGGCGAGAGTAACTGGCCATGCATAGAGGCGGTCAGTTCCTTTTCCTGCCCCGTGCAAAGTTTAAAACAAAGATAGGTTCTGCATAGCAGCGACTTAGATGTTGAAAAGTCAACTTGTATTTATATATAGAAAAATAGAGAGGAGCATTACCCGTCTATGTCACAAGCGCAAAGTATTTTACTAGAAAGTGGAACAAATGAGTTAGAAATCGTAACATATACAATTGGGGAAAATTTATTTAGTATAAATGTTATGAAAGTGCGTGAAATTATCAATCCGTTTCCAGTAACACCAGTTCCAGAAGCAAATACAGCAGTTGAAGGTGTTGTACAAGTACGCGGTGAAATTTTACCTGTTATTAACTTAGCAAAAGCATTGAACTTAAAATCTAGTAAACCACTAGATCAAACAAAGTTTATCATTTCAGAATTGAATCAAATGAAAGTGATCTTCCGTGTAGATGAAGTGTATCGCATCCAGCGTATTTCATGGGAACAGATTGATGAACCAACTTCTTTATCGATGGGACTAGAAGAAACAACATCGGGAATTGTTAAGCTTGATGAGAAAATTATTTTATTATTAGATTATGAAAAAATCGTATGTGAAATTAGCAATGTTGGTTATGAAACAAAAAAACTAACTGGACTAGTAGAAAAAACAGACCGTGCCGAAAAAAGTATTTATATTGCAGAAGATTCTGCGATGCTTCGCCAAATATTAGAAGAAACATTAACAACAGCTGGATATACAAAAATTAACTTCTTCAGTAACGGTGCAGAAGCATTAGCACAAATTGAAAAATTGGCAGAAGAACAAGGAGAGAATATGTTCCAACATATTCATCTACTTATTACAGATATTGAAATGCCGAAGATGGATGGACATCATTTAACGAAAGTAATTAAAGATCACAAGGTAATGAACCGATTACCAGTTGTTATTTTCTCTTCTTTAATTACAAATGAATTGTATCATAAAGGCGAATCTGTTGGAGCCAATGCACAAGTAAGTAAGCCGGACATTCAAGAACTGATCGGGCTTGTAGATAAGCTTGTTTTATAAAAAAATATGGTAATGACTCAGTCACTCTATGAAAAACCGATAGAAAAGCATTTTTTAAATGGGCGAGAGGTACTGGCGGTGCATAGGAGCGGTCAGGGCCTTTTCCTGCCACACGCAAAGTTTTAAAACAGAGAAAGGCAGCGAAGTCTAGGTCCATTTTTATCTTCATGGCAGTCATTATACTCCTTACCAAACTTCTAAATGAAATGTATGGCTGAGTAGTTACTAGATATGTAAAGTTTTATTATAGACTATTGAGAAATTTATTTTAAGTAATTAAACAATACACACATCCTAATGAAAAGAGAAGGTAATGATCTATTATATAGAGAATTATCTTCTTTTTTCTATTTATATGACGAATTGTATTATTAAGTGCGACACTTAAAAAAAAACAAAAAAGCCCACCTCGCTTCGTGTAAAATAGAAGTTACCACACAACCTTTTACACGGAGGACGAGTATGAGCTATTCACATTTTACCACGTTTGAACGTGGACAACTAGAAGCACTTTATAAATTAGGGTATTCCACAAGAAAAATTGGTGCGATTTTGAAGCGGCATCACTCTTCTATCGCACGAGAATTAAAAAGAAATGTCAAAGAAAACAGTACGTACTGTAGTGAAAAAGCACAAAAGGAATATGTACAGC
>NZ_KB910924.1 GCF_000383235.1 Bacillus sp. 123MFChir2 | reverse complement strand
AAGGGAAAGAGCGTTACAAAATCGAAGCGAAAAATAGTGAACTGAAGCACAGACACGGGTATGATGTAGCATCTTCCTCGGGTCTCATTGGTATGCGAATGCAAGGTGCGATGGCTATATTTGCCGTCAATTTAAAACGAATTATGACCTTAATGAAGGAAAAAAAGGAAGAAAAGTAAAAAAAGAATAGAAAGAAAGGCGACTTTTCGTTCCATTTTGAACGAAAAGTCGCCTTTCTAATTTCACATCCGGTTTTTGAGCTGAAAAAACGTGAGTTTTTCAGTGGCCTCCTAATTGGCGGGCTTTTTTGTATACAAATTCACTTTGATTTTTGGCCATATAAGTTACTGCATGCAGAAAACAACGTACCCTGCAATCGTATTCTCCCTTTGCTTTCCACTGTGGACGTGGCAGAGAAAGGCCCTGAACGCTTTTTCCTCTTTTTATAATGTTTTTTACATAGACAATATAATTAAACACAAACTAAAAGGAGGAATTTAATTAAGGGGTGCCATCTATTATGCATATGCACATATTTGAAGGCGCAAAGCATCTTTCGAGTTTCGAGTGGATGCTCCGTGCTATAGTGGCATATATGTTTTTAATTATTGTGGCAAAAGCGATGGGACAACGCTCTATTGCCCAGCTTCGTTTTTTAGATCTGATTCTCGTGCTATTATTAGAGGGAAATTTAACGAATGCATTGTCTGATGAAAAAGTAGGTCTTTTGGGTTCTATGATTACATCGTTTATTCTCGTTGTACTTCATATAGTAAGTTCTATTTTGACATTAAAGTGGGATCGGTGGAGACGATTTTTAGAGCCTGCACCAATTATCCTTATACATAATGGTTCCGTTCAGTTTAATAATTTAAAGAAAGCGCGGATTACAGTCGAGTATTTATTTTCGGAGCTAAGATTGCAAGGGATTACAAATATTCAAACAGTAAAACTAGCTTTATGGGAAGCAAGTGGGGTTGTTTCTGTATTTCAATATGCGGCACATGAAACAGTGTCCCGAAAAGATATGAAAATATACGCAGAACAATCACCTATTACATTTATTCTTGTGAAGAACGGAAAGATTCAAAAGGATGTTCTTTCTTTATTAGAAAAAACGGAAGAGTGGGTAAGAGCAGAGTTACAGCAGAAAGTACCGATTCAATCCATTCAATTAGCAACAGTAGATGAAAAAGGACAAATAAATATTTTGCTTGAAAAGTAAAAAAATGACCATTTTTCCATTTTATACATATGATACAATGGTGTGGACAAGGAAATAAAAAGAAAGGTTTGTTGAAATGGGATATGTGGAGGAATTACGGAAAGTAGTTGGTCATCGCCCGTTAATTTTAGTCGGTTCAGTTGTTCTTGTATTGAATAAAGATGGGGAAGTATTATTACAACAAAGAAAAGAACCGCATGGAAAATGGGGCCTTCCTGGTGGATTAATGGAGCTGCGGGAGTCACCAGAAGAAACTGCATACCGTGAAGTGTATGAAGAGACAGGCATTCATGTGAAGAATTTGCAGCTTATTAATGTGTTCTCAGGTGCAAAATATTTTGTGAAACTAGAAAACGGTGACGAGTTTCAAGCAGTAACGACTGCCTATTATACGCATGATTATGAAGGAGAACCTACTGTAAATAAAGAGGAAGCAATCCAATTAAAGTTTTTTCCGGTTACAGAATTACCAGAGTATATTGTAGGGTCGCATAAAAGAATGATAGAAGTATATGTAGAAATGATGCGGAACAAACAAATATTGTAATGTATAAATATAAATTAAAAACCTTTTCTTTTTAGATAGACGCGGTTAGGGCCTTTTTCTGCCACATACGATGTTTAAACAAAGTTAGCAAGCAAGTAGTAGGTTACTTTTTGCTTGGCATGGCAGCGACTTTTGTGTTGGAAAGTTAAGTTAAATTTGTATATAATGGAAATAGATGTGCGAAAACACAGTTCCGGTTGGTAGTCCGGACGCATAATTTTTATGTCAGTAACCTTCCCCTCCGGGATGTCCAGCATTTCTGAATATGCTTGTAAGGGAGGGACTGTCAGTGAAGTTGACAGTATATCATGACGGTCAGTATTTTGTAGGAATGGTTGAAAGAGAAGAAAAGGGAAAGTTGTATGCAGTACGGCACATTTTTGGTACTGAACCGTCAGATGAAGAGGTGCTTTTGTTTGTAAATGGTGCGTTGTTACCGCGTTTTAATCGCTATGCGAAATGCGGAGTAGCGATGAAAGAGCAAAAGCGTCCGAAAAATGTAAAGCGCATGATTCGGCAAGCAGCAAAGGAATTAAAAAGTTCAAAATTTACGAAAGCACAAGAAGCAATTCAGTTATCGTATGAAGTGCATAAAAAAGAAAAGCAAGTGCAATCGAAGGAAATGCGAGAAGTAGAAAAACGGAAAAAGCGTGCGCTAAAAGTGCAAAAAGCGAAACAAAAGCATCGTGGTCATTAAGAAAAACGTCTTAGAGTCCTTTCTCTAAGACGTTTTTCTTAATGACTAAGCAAGTAAGTTTACTTGTATTTTTGAAATCATTACTGGTAATATACAAATAGGTATATAAGAGGAGGGAAAGATTTGGTTAACTTCAACTTTTTTATGAATGACGTTGTTCGTCAAGCGCGTGAAGAAATCGTAGCAGCTGGTTATACGGAATTAACAACGCCAGAAGCTGTAGATGAAGCATTGCAAAAGAAAGGTACAACACTTGTAATGATAAATTCTGTATGCGGCTGTGCAGGGGGGATTGCTCGCCCTGCAGCAGCTCATTCTATTCATTATGATAAACGTCCAGATTACCTTGTTACTGTGTTTGCAGGTCAAGATAAAGAGGCAACAGCACGTGCGCGTGAATACTTTGAAGGGTATCCACCATCTTCTCCATCGTTTGCACTATTGAAAGATGGAAAGATCGTAACGATGGTTGAGCGTCATGAGATTGAAGGCCATGATGCAATGCAAGTTATTGCGAAATTGCAATCATACTTTGAAGAACATTGTGATGAAATGTAATATACGTTTTTGGAGCCGTTAAGAATATAATCTTAGCGGCTCTTTTTTATGCATAAAATAAGTTGATTATGCACAAAATTATGCAATGTATAATGATTTATTTCCGTTGTGGAGATAAAAATAAATTTATTTTTATTTTATTTATTGCATAAAAATAAATTTATTGCTACAATACATTCATCGAATAAAAATTCTATAAAATAAATAAATATACATTAAATTAGGAGGGAAAGTAATGAAGAAGCTTTTATCAATTTCAGTTGCACTTATTTTAATCATGAGTATATTCACTGCTTGTAGTAAGGATGGAAATGCAGGAAGTGATAATAAAAAGAAAGTGTTAGTTATGGGAACATCTGCAGATTACAAACCGTATGAATATGTCGATGCAAAAAAGAGTGAAGATATTATCGGTTTCGATATCGATGTTATGAACTATATTAGTAAAGAATTAGGTTATAAAGTAAAAATTAAAGATATGGATTTTGGTGGACTGTTAGCATCATTAGAGGCTGGGAAAGTTGACTTTGTCATGGCGGGAATGACGCCGACAGCAGAGCGTAAGAAAAATGCTGATTTTACAGATATTTATTTTGTTGCTAAAAATGTAATTATCTCTAAACAAGGTGCAAACATTAAAACATTGCAAGATCTACAAGGGAAAAAAGTCGGAGTGCAAACAGGATCTATCCAAGAAGAAAAGGCGAAAGATTTACAAAAACAAGTATCGTTCCAATCTGAAGGACGTGATCGTGTACCAGAACTTATTCAAGAAATTCAAGCAGGGCGTTTTGATGCAATTATTTTAGAAGATACAGTAGCAAAAGGATATTTAGAAAAAAATAAAGAGTTAAAGAGTGTGGAAATTCCAGAAGCTGCAGATGAAGCTGGTTCAGCAATTGCGCTTCCGAAAAATAGTGATAAGACAGCGGAGTTTAATAAAGTAATTAAGAAAATGAAAGAAAATGGAGAAATGGATAAATTAGTGAAGAAATGGTTTGGCGGCGAGAAATAAGCCGCCAAACCATCTTCTAGGGAGGAATGACTTAGGATGAACTTGGATTTTTCGCAAATAACGCCTTCAATACCATATATATTAAAAGGTTTAGAAGTAACATTAAAGATTGTAGCTGTCGCTTCTTTGCTTGGTTTTGCGCTAGGGACGTTATTAGCGCTTTGTAAAATTGCTAGAATAAAAGTTTTAAGTATAATTGCTGATTTTTATACATCTCTTTTCCGTGGTACACCGCTTGTACTACAATTAATGCTTATTTATTACGGTCTTCCGCAAATTACAGGATATGATATTTCAGCATTTTTAGCAGCTGTGTTAGCATTTAGCTTAAATTCAGGCGCATACATGTCAGAAGTGATTCGTGCTGGAATTCAAGCAGTTGATAAAGGACAAACAGAAGCGGCAATGGCACTTGGTATTCCATATGGAAAAATGATGAGAAATATTATTTTACCGCAAGCATTAAAAAATATTTTACCTGCATTGGTAAATGAATTTGTTACATTAACGAAAGAGTCCGCGGTTGTTACTGTAATCGGTGCAACAGATTTAATGCGCCGTGCGTATATTGTTGGCGGCGAGACATTGTCTTATTTTGAACCGCTATTATTTGTCGGTATGATTTATTACATTCTTGTTATTATTCTTACATTCATTGGGAAAGCAGTTGAAGGGAGAATGAAGAAAAGTGATTAAAATTAATGACCTTCACAAATCATTTGGAAATAACGAAGTATTAAAAGGGATCACAACAACAATTGGACAAGGCGAAGTCGTAGCAATTATTGGGCCGTCCGGTTCAGGGAAATCAACATTTTTACGTTGCATGAATTTACTAGAAGTACCAACGAGCGGACAAATTTGTATTGGTGATCAGGATGTAACGAATCCAAATACAAACATTATGGAAGTTCGTCAACATGTTGGAATGGTGTTTCAGCATTTTCACTTATTTCCTCACATGACAGTGTTAGAAAATATTACGTATGCTCCTCTTACTGTAAAAGGTACTGCGAAGGAAAAGGGAGTAAAAAAGGCTGAAGAATTATTAGAAAAAGTGGGATTACTTGAGAAAAAGGATGCTTATCCAAATCGCCTTTCTGGTGGACAAAAACAGCGTGTTGCAATTGCAAGAGCATTAGCAATGGAACCGGACGTTATGCTATTTGATGAACCGACTTCAGCACTAGATCCAGAGATGGTGAAAGAAGTATTAGAGGTTATGAAATCTCTTGCAACGACAGGAATGACGATGGCAATCGTGACGCATGAAATGGGTTTTGCAAAAGAAGTAGCCGATCGTGTTCTCTTTTTAGATGGCGGGAAACTTGTAGAAGATGCGAAGCCAGAGCAATTTTTTACAGCTCCGGAAAGCAAACGTGCTCAAGAATTTTTGCAAAAAATGTTGTAATATGTAAACGTTACGTGAATAATAAGGGAAAAAGGATGACATTATGTCATCCTTTTCTTTATACTTAAATTGAAAGTAGTTCGTACATAATAGGAGCGTTAACATGTTTAAAATTGGATATCGAACAGTGAAAACAGCAGCTGGAACTGCATTGGCTGTGTGGATTGCTCAATTACTTCATTTGGAGTTTTATAGCTCAGCCGGCATTCTTGTCATTTTATGTGTACAAAATACAAAAAGAAAATCATTAGAAGTATCTATTCATCGCTTTTTAGCCTGTTTACTTTCTATGGTATTTGCATTTTTTATTTTTGAATCCATAGGGTATACACCGTTAGCAATTGGAGTTTTATTACTTTTGTTTATTCCAAGTGCGGTTATGCTAAAGATTCAAGAGGGGATTGTTACAAGCTCTGTTATTGTTTTTCATTTATATTCACTGCAAAAAATTACATGGCCCATTGTTGGAAATGAGATTGCGATTTTAACGGTTGGCATTAGTGTGGCTTTATTAATTAATGTGTACATGCCAAGCGTTGAAGGTGAACTAAAAGAGTATCAACAAAAAGTGGAATCTAATTTTAAGACGATTCTATTTGAAATGGCTGCCTATTTAAGAAATCGTGAAAGTGTGTGGAATGGAAAAGAGCTAATTGAAACGGAAACATTACTTGAGAGGGCAAAAGAAGTATCTTTTATAAAGCTGGAAAATCGGTTTATGCGTGAAGATGATTATTACTATCGTTATTTTCAAATGCGCCAGCAACAGTTCGAAATTTTAGAAAGAGTTATGCCGCTAGTTGCTTCATTATCTTGGTCATATGAACAAGCGGGTATGGTGGCGGATGTAATTGAAAATGTTGGGAATGGTATTCGCC
This sequence comes from Bacillus sp. 123MFChir2, assembly GCF_000383235.1. Lineage (GTDB taxonomy): Bacteria > Bacillota > Bacilli > Bacillales > Bacillaceae_G > Bacillus_A. Next base: position 428,545 of record NZ_KB910924.1, on the reverse strand, counting down.
CAGAAAGTACAGGGGTTATATCATTAAGACAGCTTCAAGAGATGCGAGAAATCTTTCGAGAAATGCCGCTTCCAAAAACACGAGAAGAATTTGAAACGCGTGCTAAGCTCGTTCAGCTCGTCTATGAAATAGAGCAATTTTTACTCATTAAAAGTCAATTTATAGGGAAATATAACATCAAAGAATTAATATAAGAAGGAAGGAATGAGGTATGCCATATCTTCTTTCATTCATATTATGTATTTCCCTATCGCCTCTTTGGCCGCTAGGTGATAATCCGCGTGTTGGCGATCCGCTTATTATCGTTAATAAACAAACGAACCGACTTGCATATATTCAAGATGGAAAGATACAAAATACATTTCCAGTTGCAACAGGCAAAACGAATGATTTAACGCCAGAAGGTACATTTGATGTTGTGATGAAGGCGAAAAATCCGTATTATATTGCGAAGAATATTCCTGGTGGTTCACCGGCAAATCCGCTCGGTTCAAGATGGATAGGTTTTAATGCCCGAGGTACAGATGGTAGTAAATATGGGATACACGGGACAAATCAGCCAAGCTCCATTGGCAAGTACGTTTCACAAGGGTGCATTCGAATGCATAAAAAAGATGTAGAGGATTTGTACGATCGTATTCCCCTTGGAACAAAAGTATGGATTGTGAAATCAAAAAAATCATTTGAGCAGCTTGCGAAAGAAAAGGGTGCAATTGCTTACGAAGAAAGCCAGCAGGATATGTTGGCTTTTTGTTATATCATGTCTTGACATGTGTACATATAACATGCGTTAATGAGGATAACAAAAAATGAAATTGCTATTAGGAGAACTAGTACTATTCGCGAATATTTAAATAAAGATTATGTGAAAAGGAGTTGCTGTTATGTATATGAATCATAGATTACCATACATTCAGTTCTTCATGGGTGCTCTTGCACTTATTACTTTCATATTGGCAACTTTTAATATATGTCCATTTTCATTAGCGGTCTTTTCTATTGCTCTTCTTAATTTTACTTTTGCATTAAGTGCTTATAATGAGCGGCAATATCCAAACTTTGTTCTTTCACTTGGAATGGGAATAGCGTTTAGCATTGCCGGACTTATTATTATGGGAACATAAAAGGGAGATAACATCCCCCTTTTTTTACCAAAACATGTTTATGCCAGTAAGTAATGTTGTAACAAGCATTGAAATTAACATAACATAAACCATAATTTTTTGCGCTTTTTTACTCATCTTTAGATCCTCCTTGCGAATCTCCTCAATCTTATTGTATATACAAATGAATTTTGGTACAAGGGTCTAGCGTGAGACATTTTTTACATAATTCCTAACTACTCAGTCATACAGTTCATTTAGAAGTTTGATAAGGAGTATGGTTACAGCGAAAATGCGCCTCCACCTCGCTACCTCTCTTTGTTTTAAAACTTTGCGCTTGGTAGGAAAAGGCACTGACCGCTATACATAGCCAGTCCCTCTCGCCCATTTAAAAAGATGCTTTTCTTTCTTTTTTTCATACAGTGACTGAGTAATTACTTAAAATTACACTTTATATATCTTCTTCTTCGAAACCTTTACAGAATTCTGTTATAATAGTCATTGTTACATACATAACGCAGGAGGCGTATTCTCATGATTAATCAAGAACGTTTAGTGAATGAATTTATGGAACTTGTGCAAGTAGACTCTGAAACAAAATACGAAGCTGAAATTTGCAAAGTGTTAAAAGAAAAATTCTCTTCTTTAGGCGTTGAAGTATTTGAAGATGATACAATGGGAGAGACTGGTCACGGTGCTGGTAACTTAGTTTGTACATTACCAGCAACAAAAGAAGGCGTAGATACAATCTACTTTACTTCTCATATGGATACAGTTGTTCCTGGTAAAGGAATTAAGCCTTCAATTCAAGATGGTTATATCGTATCTGACGGTACAACAATTTTAGGTGCTGATGATAAAGCTGGACTTGCATCTATGTTTGAAGCAATTCGCGTGTTAAAAGAGAAGAATATTGCGCACGGAAAAATAGAATTCATCATTACAGTTGGTGAAGAATCTGGTCTTGTTGGTGCAAAAGCATTAAATCGTGAACGCATTACAGCGAAATATGGTTATGCATTAGATAGCGATGGAAAAGTTGGAGAAATCGTTGTTGCAGCACCAACGCAAGCGAAAGTAAATGCAATTATTCGTGGGAAAACAGCTCACGCTGGTGTAGCACCAGAAAAAGGTGTATCTGCAATTACAATTGCAGCAAAATCTATTGCAAAAATGCCACTTGGCCGCATTGATTCTGAAACAACTGCAAATATCGGTCGTTTTGAAGGTGGAACACAAACAAATATCGTTTGTGACTATGTCGAAATTTTTGCTGAAGCGCGTTCTTTAGTAGACGAAAAAATGCAAGAGCAAGTTCGTAAAATGAAAGAAGCATTTGAATCTACAGCGAAAGAAATGGGCGGGGAAGCAGACGTAGAAGTAAAAGTAATGTACCCAGGATTTAAATTTGCTGATGGCGATCACGTTGTAGAAGTTGCAAAACGTGCTGCTGAAAAAATTGGCCGTACACCATCTCTTCACCAAAGCGGTGGCGGTAGCGATGCAAACGTAATTGCAGGCCATGGTATTCCAACAGTAAACTTAGCGATTGGTTATGAAGAAATTCATACAACAAACGAAAAAATTCCTGTTGAAGAACTAGTGAAAACAGCAGAAATGGTTGTTGCGATTATTGAAGAAGTAGCGAAGTAATCAAAGAAGAGAATAAGCGAAAAAGCATGGGTGAAATGACCCATGCTTTTTCTTATTGCTTTACGTAAATGGTTTTCAACTATATAAATACAAGTTGAAAAAACGACATATAAACCCATTTTTTTTAGATGGACAAGAGCATCTGGCCATGCATAGTAACGGTCAAGGCCTTTTCCTACCACGTGCAATGTTTAAAACAAAAGGAGAAAGTAAGTAGCGGTCATGTTGTGTTATGCATAGCATCGCAAAGGGAATGTCCCCCTCCTAATGTGAAAAGCTTTGCGCTACGCTTCGTCCCATGGAGCATAACCTCATCTTTAAAAGTTTGTTGTGGTAACGTTAACTCGAGTGTAGGTAATGAAATTTCCAACTCACTTAAAAAATTAATTTGATGTTCTAAGTTCATATCATAAGTTTGAGCTATTTGGTCCTTTAAAGAATAAATATAATTTGTTAGCCCATCAATATCATTTTTTTGTTTACTGATTCGTGATGGATGGGCAGTTTTCATTTCGTCATATGTCATTTCGCTTGAAATAATGGTGCTATCCTTAAACGTTTGGTTCCCTCGAATGTGGTCTCCGTGCCAATGACTGTTGATCACCCATGTAACGGGTTGATTTGTTATTGTTTCTGCTGCGTATTTTAAATCCAGAGAAGCTTGTTGTGTATTAAATGTATCAAAAAATAATAGTTGTACCGCCTAATAAATCCAGCATTTGCTGCAGCACCGCCACCTTCTTTTGCAATTGCCGCATATATCCCGTTACGAATTTTTTCGAGTCTAAAATGTTTGTTATCAAATTCTTCGTTCATTTTCTTCTCTCCTTAAGAGTGTTCGTTATTTTGCTTCTATTGCCTTTACAAGACGGATAAACCAGTATAGAAAAATCCATGGAAGAATGTACAGAGTTGAAAATGACAATAGAGATGAAAGAAGCACGTAAGCATCGATGCCCACGATTGGAAGTAGGAAATAGATAAGCAACAAAAAGAAAATGGAGAGTAAAATTAGATAAAGAGGTTTTGAACGTATAGTCATGTTTCCTTCTTCACCTCCTAGTAGCGTCTCTGTGGACATACTTCTATATAGTAACAATTCCATCCTTTCAAATATTGATTTTTTTATAAGTTTTTTGGTAAGATAAGAACAAATGTTCCTTTGGTGGTGAGAAAGATGCGTGAAATGTATCCGAAAAATGGCCGTGTCATTTTGCATGTTGATATGAATTGTTTTTATGCATCTGTTGAAATTGCCCGCGATGCATCTTTGCAAGGAAAATCATTGGCGATAGCTGGTAATGCGAAAGAACGAAAAGGCATTATTGTCACGTGTAGTTATGAAGCAAGAGCAAAAGGAGTTCGTGCAACAATGCCTGTTTGGGAAGCGAAGCGGCTATGCCCAGACCTCATTGTAAAGCATCCAAACTTTGAGTTATACCGGGAGGCTTCTTTTGCATTGTTTCAAATTCTGGCACGGTTTACAGAAAAAATTCAACCAGTCTCAATTGATGAAGGGTATATAGATATTACAGATTGTTACGGTCTCGGTTCGCCGTTAGAAATTGCTCAAATGATTCAACAAACATTACTTACAGAATTACAGCTTCCATGCAGCATTGGAATTGCTCCGAACTTGTTTCTAGCTAAAACAGCCTCTGATATGAAAAAACCGCTAGGCATTACAGTACTTCGTAAACGTGATATACAAGAGCTGCTTTGGCCGCTTCCAGTGGAAAAAATGCATGGCATCGGAAAGAAAACAGCAGAAAAGTTAATAGATGTACGTATACATACGATTGGGGATTTAGCTAATGGAAAAGCTTCTATTATTCGTTCGGTAATTGGAAATCATGGCTTGGATTTACAAAAACGTGCAAATGGTATTGATAATAGAGCAGTTGATCCAAGTCAAATGGGACAGTATAAAACGATTGGAAATTCTATAACGTTGCCAAAAGATGTAGACGAAGAGCAGGAATTATTAGGTACGTTAGAGCGCTTATCTCAATCTGTCAGCAGGAGATTACAAAAACGTACCCTTGTTGCATATAATATTCAAATTACGATTAAATACTATAATCGCCGAACGATTACGCGTAGTAAAATGTTAGAAAATGTGATTTGGGAATGGAGGGACATTTTTCAGGCGACAATACGGTTATGGAAAAAACATTGGGACGGTGATCCTGTTCGATTACTTGGAGTTACTGCTTGTGAATTAGAATGGAAAACAGAAGCGATTAAGCAGCTTGATTTATTTTCATTTGAAGAAGATGCGAAGGTAGAACCACTTTTGACAGTGATGGAGGAATTAAATAATAAATACGGGGCGAAGGTTATTCAGCACGGTAGTCAAGTGTTTCGGCAACAGGAGAGAACATTTCAACAAAAATTAGAGGATAAATTCACATAAAAAGTTCGTATAAAGTTGATTTGCCATTTTTGTTTATATTCCGTAAGATAACAATAGAGATTATGAAATGCTTGGAGGATGCAACGTGGAATTTGTGTTTTTAGGAACAGGGGCTGGTGTTCCTGCAAAGGGAAGAAACGTATCAGCGATAGCTTTGCAATTATTGGAGGAGAGAGGTGCGACGTGGTTATTTGATTGCGGCGAGGCAACGCAACATCAAATTTTACATACATCAGTGCGTCCGCGTCGCATTGAAAAAATATTTATTACACATTTACATGGTGATCACATTTTTGGATTGCCTGGTTTGTTAGGAAGCCGCTCTTTTCAAGGAGGAACAACTCCGTTAACTGTATATGGACCAAAGGGGATTAAACAGTTTATTGAAGTTGCCTTGGCAGTGAGTACAACACATGTGAAATACCCACTTGAGATTATTGAAATTACTGAAGAAGGTACTGTATTTGAAGATAAACAATTTCTTGTGGAAACGAAGCGATTGTCGCACGGTATTGAATGTTTTGGCTATCGTATTGTGGAAAAAGATATTCCAGGGCATCTTCTTATAGATAAATTATTAGATGAAGGGGTTAAACCAGGACCACTCTTTAAGCGATTAAAAGATGGGGAAACGGTAGAGCTTGAAGATGGACGCGTACTTTGTGGACAGGATTTTATTGGGCCACCCCAAAAGGGCCGAATTATTACAATTTTAGGAGATACGCGTTATTGCGAAGCGAGTATTCAATTAGCCCAAGATGCTGATGTATTAGTACATGAAGCAACGTTTGGTGCAGAAGATTCACAGCAAGCCCATGATTATTATCATTCTACAACAGAACAAGCAGCAAATATTGCCGTACAAGCAAATGTAAAACAAATGATTTTAACTCACATTAGTTCTCGTTATCAAGGAGAAACGTGGAAAATACTTCTCGAAGAAGCGAAACAAGTATTTCCGAATACGGAAATTGCAGCGGATTTGAAACGTTTTCCTGTATCAAGGTAAGGAAAAAGAGTGACAGAGATATTGATTACATCTGTCATTCTTTTTTTATTCTCATAAAACGGAAACAATGTCCTTAATTTGAAATATTAAAAAATTTAAATTCTGCCAAAAAAGAGATATAATGAAAGCGCATTCGTTATATTTGTACAGTATAAATTTACACTTTGGATGTTTTTGTGAAAAAATGTAGTAAATCAAAAAGTGACAAGAGAGCTCTTATATATTATGATAGCTGATGGTGTGTATCAGTTTGTTGAATAAATTCTATAAATTTATTAGTACAAATAGAAAAACAAAGAAAGCATTTACTTAATAGATTATTAGTAAGTAACTCTTTTCATAATGAAGATTTAGGGGGAACTGTTATGAAATATCGTTCAGTTTTTGATATTATCGGTCCGGTTATGATTGGACCATCTAGTTCGCATACGGCAGGTGCGGCAAGAATGGGGCAAGTTGCTCGTCAGCTGTTTCGTCATGAACCTGAGAAAATTATCATTTCGTTATACGGTTCGTTTGCGAAAACATATCGAGGTCATGGAACTGATGTAGCACTTGTTGGGGGAATATTAGGATTCGAAACGGATGATCCTCGTATTCCACAAGCGCTTGAAATTGCAAAGGAGCGCGGAATTGATGTTACGTTTATTGAAGAAGAAGCGCAAGCAGTCCATCCAAATACAGCGAAACTTCGTTTGTATAAAGGTGAGGATGAAATTGAAGTTGTTGCTTGTTCAATTGGCGGCGGGAAAATTGAAGTTGTGGAGCTCAATGGATTTGATTTGCAATTAACAGGTACAAGTCCGGCGCTTCTTATTGTAAATAATGACCGTTTCGGAACAATTGCTTCTGTTACATCTATTCTTGCGAAGCACGAAATTAATATTAGTATGATGAGTGTTTCACGTAAGGAAAAAGGAAGAAAAGCGTTAATGGTTATTGAAACGGATGAGTTGTTAGCAGATAAAATTATCGATGAAATTAAAGCGCAGCAAAATATTTGTCAAGTAACAATTATGGAATAATAGCGGGGGGGACACAACATGTTTCGGAACGTAGCGGAACTAGTTGCACAAGCAGAAGAGAAAAATGTAAAAATCGCAGAGATTATGATTCAGTGTGAAATGGAAACAAGAAATCTTTCTCGTGAAGAAGTAATCGCTGGTATGGAAAAAAACTTAGTTGTAATGGAACAAGCAGTTGAGCGTGGAATTCAAGGTGTGAAATCTCCAACGGGGCTTACTGGTGGAGATGCAGTGAAAGTACAAGCGTATATGAAAAGTGGAAAAGGTTTATCAGGCGATACAATTTTAGATGCGGTAAGTAAAGCTGTCGCAACAAATGAAGTAAATGCTGCGATGGGAATTATTTGTGCAACGCCAACGGCTGGTTCTGCAGGGACAGTACCAGGTGTGTTATTTGCGCTAAAAGAAAAATTGAATCCAACGCGCGAAGAAATGATTGAATTTCTATTTACAGCTGGTGCATTTGGTATGGTTGTAGCAAATAATGCTTGTATTGCCGGAGCAGCTGGTGGGTGCCAAGCGGAAGTTGGTTCAGCAAGTGGAATGGCGGCGGCGGCAGCTGTTGAAATGGCTGGAGGTACACAAAAGCAGGCAGCAACAGCGATGAGTATTGCACTTAAAAATATGCTTGGGTTAGTATGCGATCCTGTTGCAGGGCTTGTAGAAGTACCATGTGTAAAACGTAACGCAGCTGGTGCATCAAATGCGATGATTGCAGCTGATTTATCATTAGCTGGTGTAACGAGTATCATTCCGTGTGATGAAGTTATTGAAGCAATGTATCGCATCGGACAAACGATGCCAAGTGCGCTTCGTGAAACAGCAGAAGGCGGTCTTGCTGCAACGCCGACAGGACGTCGTTTGCAGGAAGAAATTTTTGGGAAGAAAAGTGAAAAATAAAAAACCTTGCTTACGCAGCAAGGTTTTTTATTTTTCATTTACAAACTTCTCTAACGTTTCACCAAGCTCGTGAGAACGTTTTGTTGCTTCTGTTATACATTGAATGAGTGCTTCTTGAAATTGAAAGCTTTTCAACACTTCAATGCCAGCTTCTGTCGTTCCTCCTGGCGATGTAATTTCTTTTCTTAATATAGAAGGATGCTTTTCATTTGTTTTTAACATTTCTGCGGCACCAATCATTGTTTGGAGAATAAGTGATTTTGCTACAGTTTCCTCTAAGCCAATTTGCTTTGCTGCATTTTCCATTGCTTCTACAACGTAATAAATATAAGCTGGGCCACTTCCTGATAAAGCGGTGACAGCATGCATATGCTTTTCTTCCACAACAGACACAATGCCAATTGTTTCAAAAAGCGTTTTTGTAAGCAATATATGCTCTTCTTTTGCATGAACAGAAGGAGAAATGGCAGTAGCAGATTTTAAAATTGCTGATGATGTATTTGGCATTGACCTAATAATAGGAACATCCTTTTTCAGTAAGGTGACAATGGATGCCGTGGATACGCCAGCTAGTAATGAAATGATTAATTGATTCTTCGTAATATAATCTCGTAATGGAGTAAGAGCTTCTACAATATCTTTTGGTTTCATTGCTAAAAATATAATATCAGCGTTGGCAATCAGCTCTTTTTTATCATGTGTACCATGTACGCCGTAACGGTGATACAACTCTTGTAGCCTTTTTTTATTAGAGTGATTACTAACAACAATTTGTTCTCCTTTTACAACTTGGGCTTGTAATAATCCAGCGATTGTGGCTTCGGCAATCGATCCTGCGCCGACAAAAGCGATTTTTTGTAATGACATGATGTATCCCCCTTTTTCTATGCATATGAGAATGACTTATATAAATCTACATACATTCTATTCTTCTTAGAAAATCTCCTCTTTTTATCTGAAAATAATGACAAATTTTTATGTTAGATGTAAACTGAAGGAAGATTCATTTTTCGAAACGGAGAAACAAAGGGGGCATATAGTATGACAGTTATTCATAGATTAGAAATTCCTGTGCCATTTGCGGTAGAAATCGTTAATGTTTTTTTAGTGGAGGGAGAAACACTAACATTAATTGATACAGGAACGAATACAGAAGAAGCGAAACTAGCATTAGAGAAGCAATTAAATGCATTAGGATATAAGGTAGAAGATATTGAAACAGTTGTGCTGACACACCACCATGCTGATCATTGCGGATTATTAGGAATATTCTCTAACCAAACAAATATTGTCGGCCATCCGTGGAATGAACCGTGGATTACACAAGATCCGCAATTTCTAAAGCGATATCAACAATTCTTTTTGGAGGAATCTAGAAATTTTGGAGTTCCTGAAACATTTTTAAAACAAAGTGCATCATTAACGAAAACAATGATTTATGCCTGTAAGCGTTCGCTTACACATACTGTAAGGGAAGGAGATCGCATTGCATCGTTACCGGAATTTACGGTAATTGAAACACCAGGGCATGCTTCTACCCATATTTCTTTATATCGTGAAAAGGATGGATTGTTAATTGGTGGTGATGCTTTAATTGGGCATATTTCCTCTAATCCAATTTTAGAACCGCCATATGAAGGAGAAACAGAACGAGCGAAGCCGATGTTGCAGTACAATGAAACATTAAAGCGCTTAGCTAGTATGAATATATCACGTGTTTTACCAGGGCATGGGGAAGATGTTATCGATGTGAAAAAATTAGTAAATGAGCGTCTTCAAAAACAAGAGGCGCGTGCTTTTAAAGTGTTAAATTTATTACAGGAACAACCGATGACAGCATTTCAAGTATGCGTCAAACTATTTCCTGTGCTATTTGAAAAGCAGTTACCCCTTACAATCTCTGAAACAGTTGGACAATTAGACTTTTTAGCATATAATCAACAGGTGATGATTGATAAGTCATCAGAGAAATGGATTTACTATGCAAAGTAGGTGACAGCCATGAATAGGCGTTTACAAGATAAAGTAATCGTCATAACAGGAGCTTCAAGTGGAATTGGGGAAGAGTTAGCGATGCAAGCAGCGGATCAGGGGGCAATCCCTGTACTAATCGCTCGCACAGAAGAAAAGTTACGAGAGCTTAAACAAAAAATTGAAACCACATATCGTACTTCTTGCCATTATTATGTTTTGGATGTAAGTAATGAAAAAGAAGTGGAACTTGTTTTTACACAAGTGCTTCAAGATATAGGGAGCGTTGATATATTAGTCAATAATGCTGGCTTTGGTGTGTTTAAAACGTTTGTTGATGCATCTGTACAAGAAGTAAAGGATATGTTTGATGTAAATGTATTCGGCTTAGTAGCATGTACGAAAGCAGTTTTACCTTATATGATCGAACGAAATAGCGGACATATTGTAAATATCGCTTCACTAGCAGGGAAAATTGCAACGCCGAAATCAAGTGCATATGCAGCAACGAAACATGCAGTATTAGGGTTTACGAATAGTTTGCGTATGGAACTTGTAAATACAAATATTACTGTAACAGCAATTAATCCAGGTCCAATTGATACAAACTTTCATACGATAGCTGATCAATCTGGTACATACGTAAAAAGTGTTGAACGTTACATATTGAAACCACATTATGTAGCGCAGCAAATCGTAAAAGCGATTGAAACAAAAAAACGTGAAGTGAATTTACCGAAATGGATGAGTTTAGGACCAATTGTCTTTTCCTTGTTTCCTGGTTTATTCGAACGTGTTGCTGGAAGATCATTAAGTAAAAAATAGGAGGTTCTCAAAAAGAGAATCTCCTATTTTTTATAACTACAAATTAAAAACAGGGCGTAAAAATCCCTTTCTCTTAAAGGTTTATTAGCAAAATCAACTTATCGTTTCTTACATTGTCTACTAGCATATCGCGAAGAAGAAGTCATTTCAGAAATCATTGATGGTCCACAATCAATTGTGTTTCAACACGCGGGAAACCGTCTGCATGTACAAAAGGCATTATTAGTCAGTTATCCCGCATTAACGGGCAGTAATACTCCCACCTTAAAATTCGGCGAAAGCAAAGAAGTTAGGTGGGAGATAAACTGCCCGTAAAAGCCCGATTGGTTCAACTAATAATCAGTGGGGGATGAAGAAAACCCCCACTGATTAAAGTTTCACTTTATTACAAGATGAACAACCTTCTTCATAATAGAAGGTTGTTTTTGGTTCGAAATGTCTTATCTAGATTTCGCATTTTCTCTTTACATACTTTATAATAGTAAGAAACAGAAAAATATAAGAGAGATGATGTAGATGCGAGTAAGTAAGAAAACATATTCATTCTTTCAGCGTATTTGGCGAGGGATGAAGTTAAATTATTATAAATTATTGCGTGCACCAGAAGGCGCGAAAATCGTATCAAGGGGATTTGCTGTTGGGTTTGGAATGGAGATGTTAGTTATTCACACGGTTTCGCTTGTATACTTGATTTTTTATCCACTTGTTCGATTATTAAATGGCTCATTTCCTGCAGCTGTTATCGGTAATATTATTGGGAAATTAACATTTTTACCTGTTCTGCTAATTCCTTTTGCGCATGCGCTTGGAAAACTTATTTATCCTTTTGAGGTAAAAAAAATACCAATTCACCATTATACGATAGGAGACATTTTTTCAAGTAATGGGTTAACAATTTTAAGAAGCCTGTTACAAAGTGAAGTATATGTCATAATAGGTATGACGATTATAGGAATTGTACTTGGTATAATCGCTTATTTTGTAATGTACTATTTGTACGAGAAAAATCGTAAATTACGATTGACGAAAAGAAAGAAACAAATAAAAAGACCAATTGTACAACTATAATAAATGCACATCAAATTTCCTTTTTGAATATGCTTCTAAAAAGGAGGAAAGCTGATGTTTTTTTCTTATTATGATCCAAGGTATTATCCACATGTAAAGTATTATCCTGTTCCATATATAAAACAGACTGTGCAACCATTGCAAGAAAGTAAACCATATTTAACTACTTGGCCGTATTCAAATGTATATTATGGAAATTATTATGAAGCATAAAGCTGCTTCTCGTTAGAAGCAGCTTTATATGTTTGCTTTCATAATTAAATTTTGGATTGTTTGCAAGGAATGGGTTAACTGCTCCCGATCGCTTGCTGATAATGTTTGTAAATTTTCTTTTAGTTTTTTTAAAAGGAATTGTTTGTATTGATTGACTAATGATTTTCCTTCGGTTGTAAGAGACATTAAAATAACACGTCGATCTTTTTCGCTATAATGGCGCTCTACAAGCTCTTCTTGAATGAGTTTATTTAGCAATGGTGTCATATTCGGCCTTGAAATAGCTAATCGTTTGCCGATTTCTGAAACTGCTAATGTATCTCGCTCATGCAATAATAATAACACCTGCGTATGTGATGGTGGCATGTGTCGCTGAGAAGAGAACTCTCCAGGAAGCATAAACTTGCGATAAAAAAGAGGTACTAGCGAAAGAAGATGATCAACGATGCGTTCCCACTCACGTGAATCCATATGACAGGCCCCCTTCTCTTCTTATTGTAACAAAAAAACATAATGTTATAAAAATAGAATGAGCTTTTTTGTGAATCTAAGATGAAAACACATCTGTAAGGACCCAATTGGTTCAACTATATAAATTTATTTTAATTTTTCAGCATATAAGTTGTTGTTATGCTGAATAAATCATGCCCCCTACTTGCTTTCTCATTTTGTCTTAAACCTTGCACGTGGCAGGAAAAGGCACTTACCATTTCTATGTATGGCCAGATGCTCTCGCTCACCTAACAAGAAAGAGGCTTTTAGTCTGGTTTTGAATGTGTATTTATATAACTATAAGTAGGTGGAGTTCCTACTTATGGTTATATGACAACACTTGTTGTGCAAATGATTCTGCGATTATTTCATATCCTTTATCATTTGGATGAACTTGATCATACAGTAAATCTTTTTGATCATTTGGTAATAATTTGCGAATCGGTAAAACGAGTGAAGGTTGGTTTTCTTTTGAAATTGAATATATTGTTTTATTCCAATTGTCTAAGAAAACATTTGCGTAAGAAGCAATGGAATCGTCCAGTTTTAATGGGTTATAGAGCTCAGATAAAACGATGAGTGCGTTCGGATTAGCGGCACGAATCGTTTTTACAATGTTTTGTAAATCTTGTTCAAAATGATCCTTTTCTTCATTTAATAATTTCATTCCTTCTATTACACCGACATCTCGCTTTATGTGTAAAACGTTATTCCCGCCAATGCTAATTGTAATCATATGAGCTTCTTTTATTTTTTGTTTCACTTCTTCGGTTTGCAACATTTGTAGTAACCGGTCTGTTGTTAAGCCGTTTACCGCAAGATTATCCACTATAATTTGTTTTTGTAATTGTGTTTCTAATGTATGAGAAGCAACTTGTACATATCCACCTTGTGTAGATCCGTAACCTTTGGCAAGAGAATCACCTAGGACAAGATGATGAAGAGTCGCATCTGTTTGTGTATTAACCCAGTGTGGAACGGTTGTAGCTGGAGATTCTTTTTGGATATTTGTCTCATGATTCTTGTCACAATACAAAAATATAATGATAAGAAGGAGGAGACAAACTGTAGACAAAAGAAGTTTTTTCATTATGTTATCCTCCTTATAAATGGTTATTGTATCATATTCATAATGAGAAGCAATGGAAGATACATTACGTCTTCATAAAAATTTTACAATGCTTTTACAGAAAATTTGTAGAAGTACGTCAAAATTTGTTGACGATAGTAACGGCTGTTCGTTATGATAAATTTTAGATGGGGTAAATTTATCCAACTCGCAAAGGAAGTAGGACAACTAACTTCTTTATAGATTGGATGCTTAAGAAAAAGGGACATGAATCCCATCATTTATTTTATAACCGGGGACTATGTTATAAGGGGGATTTTTTGTGAAGAAATCAACAAAAACGTTGGCTGGTGCTGCACTTGCATTAGGTGTTATTGCTCCACAAGTAGTGGCGACACCTGTACATGCTGAGGGAGAGGACAGTACTGTAAAACTAAGAATATTAGAAACATCTGATATTCACGTAAATTTAATGAACTATGATTACTATCAAACAAAAACAGATAATAAAGTAGGATTGGTTCAAACAGCGACTCTTGTTAATAAAGCGCGTGGAGAGGTAAAAAACTCTGTTTTATTTGATGATGGAGATGCACTGCAAGGAACGCCGCTGGGTGATTATGTGGCAAATAAAATAAAAAAAGAAACTAATAATTTAGATCCAAGCACAAGCGATAAATATAACTATGTGCATCCGTTATACCGTATGATGAATTTAATGAAGTATGACGTCATCTCTCTTGGAAATCATGAATTTAACTATGGTTTAGATTATTTAAATCAAGTGATTAGTAAAACACAGTTTCCTGTAATTAACTCGAATGTGTATGATGCAAAAAGTGGTGAAAATTATTTCAAACCGTATCATATATTTGAAAAAGAATTATTTGATGAGGCTGGTAATAAATTAGATAAGAAAGTGAAAATCGGTGTAATGGGCTTTGTACCACCGCAAATTATGGGCTGGGATAAAGCGAACTTAGAAGGAAAAGTAATAGCAAAAGATATTGTAGAAACAGCAAAGCAAATGGTGCCGAAAATGAAAGCAGAAGGCGCAGATGTTATCGTTGCGTTAGCTCATTCGGGTGTTGATAAAAGCGGTTACAAATCTGATATGGAGAATGCATCGTATTATTTAGCAACAAAAGTTGCTGGTGTTGACGCAGTACTGATGGGGCATTCTCATACAGAAGTAGCCGAACATTATGGTGGTGTTCCTGTTGTAATGCCAGGTGTTTTCGGAAATAATATAGGAATGATTGATATGGAATTAAAGCAAGTGAACGGAAAATGGGAAGTACAAAAGGAAAAATCTATTCCAAAATATCGTCCGATTATAGATAAAGAAGGTAAGGCAGTAGGAGCCGATCAAAGACTTGTTGATGAAATAAAAGCAGAACATAAAGCAACAAAGGACTATGTAGATACAAAAGTTGGTACAACGACAGCGCCAATTAATAGTTATTTTGCGCTTGTCCAAGATGATCCGTCTGTTCAACTTGTAACGAATGCACAAAAGTGGTATGTAAAAAAATTATTTGAAAATGATGAGAAATACAAAGAATATAAAGGAATTCCTGTATTATCTGCAGGTGCACCGTTTAAAGCAGGTGGACGTAACGGCGCTACATATTATACAGACATTCCGGCAGGAACGCTTGCAATTAAAAATGTTGCAGACTTATACGTGTATCCAAACACATTATATGCAGTAAAAGTAAATGGCGCTCAGTTGAAAGACTGGTTAGAAATGTCTGCTGGTCAATTTAACAAAATTGATCTAAAGAAAACCGGTGAGCAAAAATTAGTAAATAAAGACTATCCAACATATAATTTTGATGTATTAGACGGCGTGAAATATGAAATTGATGTAACGCAGCCTGCTAAATATGACAAAGATGGAAACGTTATAAATGAAGGTGCAAATCGTGTTGTAAACTTAACATATGACGGAAAGCCGGTAACGGACAGTAAAGAGTTTGTTGTTGCAACGAATAACTACCGAGGTAGCAGTAAAACATTCCCGGGTGTAAGTAAAGGGGAAGTGATTTTACCGTCTCCTGATGAAACACGTCAAATTATTGTGAAATATATGGAAGAAGTAAAAACGATTAACCCGACAGCGGATAAAAACTGGGCATTTAAACCAATTGCTGGTGAGAAATTGAATGTTACATTTGATTCTTCTCCAAATGCCAAAAAATATATAACAAAAGACGGCAATATTGCTTACGTTGGCCCATCAGAAAATGAATTTGCAAAATATGCAATTGATTTAACGAAAAAAGATGAACCAACTGGTGGCGATAATGGAACGGATCAACCGAAAACGCCAACAGATAACAACAATGGCGGAGATCAGCCGAAAACAGAAGATAATAAAAACAGCGAAGAAAAGCCGACAGCAACAGACTCAGGTAAAGAGCAAACAAAATCAGACAACAGTTTGCCAAAGACAGGAGCGAATGTGTTTACGACATTAGGAGCAGGTCTTGCGTTTATTGGGGCAGGTGCAGTTGCGTTATTAAGAAGAAGGAAATTAAATAAATAAGAAAGAAAAGTCCGTTGCTAAGCAGCGGACTTTTCTTTATGAATCCAAATGCTAGTAATATGACAATCCCAAATAAAATAGGAGGATGCCAATAATTATTTTTAGAATTGAATGGTCAACAAAAAGAGTAGAAATTATCTTTTTGTTCGTTATAATGAACTTAAGGAGGGAAAAGTTATGAAGATAAAAATCATAATTATTTCACTGTTGGTCACAGTCATTGGTGGTGCTGGAATTTATACAGCATTTGCGTCATCTCCTAATCCAATACAGAAAAATGTTGAAAAACCAAAAGAAACAGTAAGACAAGATGAAGAAGAAAAAATGAAAAAAACAGCAGATAAATTCGAAGTTTCTACAGAAGGAAAAACAAAAGAACAGATTCAAAAAGAAATAGACGCAGTGCGTTCTGAAAAGCGACCAGAGCTTCTTCGTGAGCATGCGAAAGAGCTTGGAATTGATGTAGAAGGTAAAACGGACGAACAATTGATTCAAGAGATTGGTAAAATGAAGCACGGCCAGTAGAACGACTTATCTTAGAATAGGTCGTTCTTTTTTTAGAATACGATTCCTCAAAAAGAATTGACAGTATTTGTTTCCTAATGTTAACCTTTATTTAAAATAAGTTAACATTAGAGGTGGCAATCATGAGTGTGAGGAGCATGGAGCAAACTTTTACATATGAGGAATTAGCTCAAAAAAATAAAGATTATGTGTGGCATCCATTTACCCAAATGAAAGATTATTTAGAAGATGATCCTGTCATTATTGAACGGGGAGAAGGAAGAAAATTATATGATGTGAATGGAAAAGGCTATTGGGACGGTGTGTCTTCTATTTGGCTCAATGTTCATGGTCACCATGTTCAAGAGTTAGATGATGCGATTCGTGAGCAATTGAATAAAGTTGCACATTCTACATTGCTAGGTATCGCGAATGTACCAAGTATTTTATTAGCCGAGAAAATTATTGAAATTGTACCGAATGGACTGAAGAAAGTTTTTTATTCTGATTCTGGTGCGACATCAGTTGAAATTGCAATTAAAATGGCCTTTCAATATTGGCAGCATAAAGGAAAGCCTAATAAGAAAAAGTTTATTACGATGAAAGAAGCGTATCATGGCGACACAATTGGAGCGGTATCTGTCGGGGCGATTGATATGTTTCACCAAGTGTATAGTACGCTTTTATTTGATACGTTAAAAGTATCATATCCGTATACATATCGTTCTCCTTATGGGGAAGATGGGCAAATGATTGTGAAAAAACATTTAGAAGAAATGGAAGATTTATTGCGAGGCAATCATGAAGAAATGGCAGCTGTTATTGTTGAGCCACTTGTTCAAGGAGCGAGTGGTATCATTACTATGCCAGATGGTTACTTAAAAGGATTAAGAGAGCTTTGTACAGCATACAACGTTCTTCTTATTACAGATGAAGTAGCAACAGGATTTGGCAGAACAGGAAAAATGTTTGCTTGTGAGCATGAGGGAATCACACCGGATATTTTAACTGCCGGAAAGGGGCTAACAGGAGGATATTTACCGGTTGCCATTACCGTAACGACGGATGAAATTTATCGAGCATTTTTAGGTGATTATGAGGAACAAAAAACGTTTTTCCACGGTCATAGTTATACAGGGAACCCGCTAGGCTGTGCAGTAGCACTTGCGAATTTAAAATTATTTGAAACGACTAATCTTATAGAAGCTGTTAGTCATAAAGCGGAATATATCGCAAAACGCTTAGAAGTTTTGCAGGGGTTTAAGCATGTAGGAGATATTCGTCAGCGCGGCTTTATGATTGGCATTGAGCTTGTGCAAAATAAAGAAACAAAGGAAGCATATTCTTGGCAGGAACGAGTCGGTGTGAAGGTTTGCAGAAGAGCACGTGATTTAGGAATGATTCTTCGCCCGCTAGGGAATGTTGTTGTCTTTATGCCGCCACTTGCTTCTACGATAGAAGAACTGGATGATATGATTGCGATTTTACAGCAAGCCATTCAAGAGGTAACGGAGGGAGAATGATGAGTGGTTTCTTTGTGACAGCAACCGATACGGAAGTAGGAAAAACAGTTGTAACAGGTGCATTAGCAGGTGTGCTTCGCGAGCGCGGGTATAATATCGGTGTCTATAAACCATTGCAAAGTGGTCATCTTTCCTCACATCCAGAAGGAGATGCTGCTCGGTTGAAAGCAGCTGCAGGTGTAACAATACCCTGCGAAGAGATTTGTCCATACTCAGTTCAAGAACCGCTTGCGCCTCGCTTAGCAATGAAGCGGGCGGGAAGGAAAGTATTATTATCAAATATTACGAGTCATTATGAAAAATTGTCAAAACAATTCGACTCTCTTCTTGTAGAAGGCGCTGGCGGACTTGTAGTCCCTTACACAGACGATGCCCTCGTTGTTGATTTTGCCAAACAATTGCAATTACCGTTGCTTATTGTAGCAAGGCCAACACTTGGGACAGTGAATCATACGATTTTAACGGTTTCTTATGCAAAAGCACACGGCCTGTCAGTCGCGGGTATCATTTTGTCTGGATGCCAAGAACATGAAACAGAAAGAGTGTTAGAAAATAAAGAAATGATAGAAGAATTAAGCGGCGTACCGGTTATTGGATTGCTACCAGCGCTGCGTGAAGACTTTACAAGAAATGAATTATTACAAGCGGCAGAAGAGAGTATTGCTATCTCAAGGTTAGAGGAGTTTTTACACAATGAATCCAGTGTGGGAAACGCATTTTCAGTCTAAGCTATCGAGTCTTATCGAAACATCACAGCACCGGCAATTGTTTGCAACGGAGCGCGCCGAGCAAGCGTGGCTCATTCGAAATGGACAGAGATTATTAAATTTAGCTTCAAACAATTACTTAGGATTAGCTGGTGATGAACGGTTAAAAGAAGCTGCAATAGAAGCGACAAAAAAGTATGGGACCAGTGGGGCGGCATCACGTCTTGTTGTAGGAAACTATCCGTTATATGAAGAAATTGAACAGCAGATATGTGTTTGGAAAGAAACTGAAAAGGCACTAATAGTGAATAGTGGTTACATAGCAAACGTTGGAACCATTTCTTCACTTGTAAGTCGTCATGATATTGTGTTTAGCGATAGGCTGAATCATGCCAGTATTGTAGATGGTATCGTATTAAGCGGTGCCGAACATAAGCGCTATCGTCATAATGATTTAGAACATTTAGAGAAATTGTTAAAATCTGCAAAGGGAGAAAAACGAAAACTAATTGTTACGGATACTATTTTTAGTATGGATGGAGATAGGGCTCACTTAGAAGATTTAGTGATGCTGAAAGAAAAGTACGGAGCGCTTCTTATGGTTGATGAGGCACATGCAGGCGGAATATATGGGAGAAATGGAGCAGGTCTTGTTCATGAGCATCCCAAATTAGCTAAGTCGATCGATATTCACATGGGTACATTTAGTAAAGCAATGGGCTGTTATGGTGCGTATATTACTGGAAGTGCTGTTTGTATCGAGTATTTGATCAATACGATGCGCAGTTTTATTTTTACAACCGCTTTACCTCCAGGAACGCTTGGCGCAATTGGGAAAGCAATTGATATTGTGAGAAAAGATGAAACAGATCGTTATAGATTAATAGAAAATGGACGATATTTTCGAACAGCTCTGCAAGAAGCCGATTTTCATATTGGAGACAGCACGACGCATATTGTTCCTGTTATCGTAGGTTCTAATGAAGCGGCGCTCCGTTTTAGTCTGAAATTGCAAGAAGCAGGAATAGCAGCAATTGCGATTCGGCCGCCAACTGTACCACAGCATAGTTCTCGCATCCGGTTTGCCGTAACAGCGCAGCATACGAATAATGATTTGCAGTGGGCAACGCAGCGGATTGTACAAATTGGAAAAGAAGAAGGAGTGATTTCATGATGCAGCCTACTCTTATTCTTATACCTGGATGGGGCATGGAAGAACAGGTTTGGGAAGCATTCCTTCCACATTTGCATGATTTTCCCGTACATGTCGTTCATTGGCGTAATAGTGAAGATGAGCAGGGATTTCAACGCCGAATTATAGAGGTAGCACAAGATAAAGAAGTAATTTTAGTTGGCTGGTCACTTGGGGCATTAGCCGCTCTTCAAGTACATCATTTATTGCAAACGAAAGGGATTGTTTTACTAGGAGGAACAGCGAAATTTACAACAGATTCCGATTACATACATGGCTGGAAACACTCTTTTGTCGACCGAATGAGCCGAAATCTTTTGAAACAAAAAGATGATACGTTGAAACGATTTTATATGAGTATGTTTTCCGAGGCGGAGCAGGAAAGTGGACAAGACAGGGCGTTTCTGAAAATAGCTGAACAGTTTCAAGGTGATTCGATTCATTCTTTGCAATGTGGACTCCATTATTTAATAGAAACAGATGTTAGAGAACAGCTATTACAAATAGATGTGCCAGTACTACTTCTTCATGGAAAAGATGATGTAATTTGCCCTCTCTCTGCAGCGGAGTATATACAAGGGAAAATAAACGCATCACTCACGATTATAGAAGAAGCTGGGCATGCACTTTGTTTCACACAAGCAAAGCGATGTGCACAAGAAATGATACAGTTCGTAAAGGGGATAGAGCGAAATGATTAACAAGACGTTGTTACAAAAACGATTTAATCAAGCTGCTGTATCCTATGATCAATATGCAAATGTTCAAAAAAAGATGGCAGATCAGCTGCTTACTCATATGAAAGAACATTACGATGAAGCGGCACAAATTCATATTTTAGAACTTGGTTGCGGTACAGGTTATGTTACAGAGCAACTAGCAGCATCCTTTCCAAAGGCAACGATTACAGCTGTTGATTTTGCGGAAAGTATGATTGCGAAAGCAAAAACAAGGTGTAATGTAGAGGCTGTTACATTTCAATGTGAAGACATTGAACGTATTACGCTTCACAAACAATATGATGTTATGATCTCTAATGCAACATTTCAATGGTTAAATGATTTACCAGCTACATTAGTAAATTTATATGAAAATTTACGTGAAGATGGTGTTCTGTTATTTTCAACATTTGGAAATGAAACGTTTCATGAGCTTCATACATCATTTCAGCGTGCGAAAATAGCGGAAGATACTACAACTGTTGGGCAAAGCTTTTTTACAGGATTACAGCTACAACAATTGTGTAAAAGAATAACAGGGGATATACATATTACTGAAACATGTTACACAGAAACGTTTGCTACAGTTCGTGAATTTTTACAGTCGATTCGTAAAGTTGGAGCAACGAATAGCAATGAAGAATCTTATTGTCAAAGTCCTTCTGTTTTTCGCAGTATGCTTCGCATATACGAACGAGATTTTACAGAAGGTGAACGAATTGCAGCAACATATCATGCTTTATTTTCTTATATGAAAAAAGAGGGGAAGAGAAGAAATGAAACATGTAAACACGAAAATAGATTGGAAGCAAATCGCATTTGAAGTATTAGAGGGAAGAGATGTAACGGAGGAAGAAGCACTAAGTATTTTACAAGCGAATGACGAAGAAGTTTTAGAAATTATGAATGCGGCGTATGTGATTCGTCATCATTACTTCGGGAAAAAAGTAAAACTAAATATGATTATTAATACGAAGTCAGGCCTATGTCCAGAAGATTGTGGGTATTGTTCTCAATCAATCGTATCCGAAGCTCCGATTGATAAATATGCTTGGTTAACACAAGAGAAGATTGTCGAAGGTGCACATGAAGCCATTCGTCGTAAGGCGGGCACATATTGTATCGTAGCTTCTGGCCGTCGCCCAACAAATAAAGAAGTAGATCATGTTATTGGAGCGGTAAAAGAAATTCGCCAAACGACTGATTTGAAGATTTGTTGTTGTTTAGGATTCTTAAATGAAGATCAAGCAGAGCGCCTTGCAGAAGCTGGCGTGCATCGTTACAATCATAATCTAAATACGCATGTAGATAATTACGAAAGCATTTGTTCAACTCATACGTATGACGATCGCGTTGATACGGTTGAAAAAGCGAAGCATGCGGGTATATCACCGTGTTCTGGTGCCATTTTCGGAATGGGTGAAACAGAGGAACAACGCGTAGAGATTGCATTTGAATTAAAGCGTTTAGATGCAGATTCTATTCCATGTAACTTCCTTGTTTCTGTAAAGGGAACACCGTTAGAAGGACAAAAAGAATTAACACCAATGCAGTGCTTGAGAGTATTAGCAATGATGCGCTTTGTGAATCCGTCAAAAGAAATTCGTATTTCTGGGGGACGTGAAATTAATTTACGAGCAGTTCAACCTCTTGGTTTATTTGCGGCCAACTCAATCTTCGTTGGTGATTATTTAACAACTGCTGGCCAAGAGCCAACAGCAGACTGGGGAATGATTGAAGATTTAGGGTTTGAAATTGAGGAATGTGCATTATAAACCTAATGATAACTTGAGAAGAAAGCTCTCTATAAAGGAGCTTTCTTTTTTTGTAAATAAAATGTAATAAAGCGTATATAAGCATTGGAAGCATTGGGTTTGTAAAGAGATGACATAATATGTGTTCGAATTTCCCACTATGCAATTGTACATAGTAAGAAAGAATTTAATCGTGATTTGGGGGATTCGCATGCATAAATATATATTAGCAGTGATGAGTTTTCTTATTTTATTAAAGGCGGTTAGTGCAGATCCAGTAAAAGCTGCTGAAAATCCTGAACAGAAAGATTTGCAAAAGAGGGTCGAACAGCATTTTCGGCACCAAGCTGCGTATTTTGGAATCGATACAGAAGGAAAAAATTTAAAAGAAGTGCGGGAAGAGCTGAAAATTTTACAAGAAGGACAGGGGGAAGGAAAAATGGAAAAATAAAGAGAGGCTCGGATAGCCTCTCTTTACTTTAAACTTGAAATGTAATCGGTTTTTCCTACATTAATGGGTAGTTTCACTTCATGCCCACTGTCGGGATAGGTTTGCCATTTCAATTGCTGCAACTGCAGATTCCCATCCTTTATTGCCAGCTTTTGTACCTGCGCGTTCAATTGCTTGTTCAATTGTTTCTGTTGTTAAGACACCAAAAATAACAGGGATTTCTGTTTGTAATGAAAGGGAAGCGACGCCTTTTGCCACTTCATTACAAACATAATCATAATGCGTTGTTGCGCCGCGAATCACTGTTCCAAGTGTAATAACGGCATCGTATTTTCCGCTATTTGCCATTTTCTTTGCGATCAATGGAATTTCAAATGCACCAGGGACCCAAGCGACATCAATGTTGTTTTCTTCTACCCCGTGACGTTTTAAACCGTCTAATGCACCGCCTAATAGTTTGCTTGTAATAAATTCGTTAAAACGACCAACAACAATACCTACTTTTAATCCTGTACCAACTAAATGACCTTCGAATACCATCATGAATCTCTCCTTTAATCTATTTAAATTTATATTAAGTTTTCCGATATAGAAGTTGCTGCTATGCAGAATACAACATGCCCGCTACTGTCCTGCTCCTTTTGTTTTAAACCTGGCATGTGGCAGAAAAAGGCCCTGATCGCTCCTATGGATGGCCAGACGCTCTTTCCCATCCAAAAAGGAATGATTTTAAATCTCTGCTTTTCAATTTATAAAGTCAATAAATGACCTAATTTTGTTGATTTCGTTTGTAAATATGTTTTATTCTCTTCTTTTGCCGGCATTTGGAGCGGCACTCGCTCTACAACTGCTAAATCATAACCTTGTAAGCCTGCAATTTTACGTGGATTATTTGTTAAAAGACGAAGCTGTTGTAATCCTAAATCTTTTAAAATTTGTGCGCCAATTCCGTAGTCACGAAGATCAGCTGCAAAGCCAAGCTTTTCATTTGCCTCTACAGTATCGTAGCCTTCTTCTTGCAGTTTATATGCTCGTAATTTATTAAGTAGTCCAATGCCTCGTCCTTCTTGACGCATGTATAAAAGAACTCCTTTTCCTTCTCGTTCAATTTGAGCGAGCGCTGCATGAAGCTGTGGACCGCAGTCGCAGCGGCAAGATCCAAATACATCGCCAGTTAAGCACTCAGAATGGACACGTACAAGCGCTGATTCGTCTGTAGAAATATCGCCTTTTATAAGAGCGATATGTTCTTGATTATCTAAAGAATTGGAATAGCCAATGGCCTGAAATGTACCAAAGTCAGTTGGTAGTGTAATTTCGACTTCACGTTGCACGAATGTTTCATGATGACGACGATACGCAATTAAGTCTTCAATTGTAATCATTTTTAGATTAAATTGCTTGGCAATTTCTAATAAATCAGGCACTCGTGCCATCGTTCCATCTTCATTTATGATTTCACAAATAACGCCTGCTGGCTCTGCACCGCATAATTTTGCTAAATCTACAGCAGCTTCTGTATGCCCAGCGCGGCGAAGAACGCCCCCTGCTTTGGCGATTAAAGGAAAGATATGTCCAGGTCGTTTAAAATCACTGGCTTTCGCTTTAAGGTTTAATAGTTCACGTATAGTTGTCGCACGTTCATAAGCGCTAATACCAGTTGTCGTTGAAATGTGATCGACGCTAACAGTAAAGGCCGTACCGTGTGAATCTGTATTTTGTGAAACCATAGGTACTAACTCTAAACGATTGGCATGTTCCTCTGTAATAGGAACGCATACAAGGCCGCGCCCATGCGTAATCATGAAGTTGATTGTTTCCGGTGTACTATACTCGGCTAAAGAAATAAAATCCCCTTCATTTTCTCTATTTTCATCATCGCAGACGATAACAACTTTTCCTTGTTTTAAATCTTCTAGCGCTTCTTCAATTCGATGAAACATTTCATTTCCTCCCTTATAGGAACCCATTGTCTTGTAAAAAGTTTTCTGTAATAGAGCTCTTCTTAGATGTTGGCTTTGTAATAAAACGTTCAATATATTTTCCAATCATATCGCACTCAATGTTCACGATATCGCCAGTAGTTTTTGTTCCGATGACTGACTGACTTAATGTGTGTGGAATGAGAGAGATTGTGATGGAAGATTCATCAATGCCAAAAATCGTAAGACTCGTGCCATCAATGGCAACAGACCCTTTTTGTAAACAATAACGAAGCAATTCATTTGGTAATTGTATTTTGTAATATATGGCGTTATAGCTTCGTTTTTTATCAATAATTGTTCCAGTGCCGTCAATGTGTCCTGTTACAAAATGCCCACCGAAGCGGCCGTTTGCACCCATAGCACGCTCTAAATTGACTGCCCAGCCACGGCTAAGTGATTGGAGAGATGTTGCTCGCATCGTCTCGGGCATAACATCAACGGTAAAAGAGGTGGGTGTAAAAGAAGTGACAGTTAAACAAATCCCGTTTACAGCAATGCTGTCACCTAAGTTTATGTCTGTCAAAATGGTCTCTGCCGAAATTGTCAGTTTCATAGCTTCGCCAGTTTGCTGCATATTAGCGATTGTTCCAAGTTCCTCAACAATTCCTGTAAACATAAGGCACCTCTTTTCTTGGGATGGTAACGACTTTTATATCATCATCAATTTGTTCCATCGATTGAATGTGCAGTGTGAGTGCATCTTTCAATTGTGTAAAACCATTTCCGCCAAAACATGTTGGGGCTTCTTTACCACCAATTAGCTTTGGGCTAATATAAGTAATCAGCTCCTGAAAACATTTTGCTTCTAAGAAACTCGCATGAACTGTTTGTCCGCCTTCGACAAAGAGAGAAAGAATGCTTTTTTCTCCGAGAAGATTGAGCAGTTCGTTTATTTCAATATGATTCGTCTTCATTGGCAAAACAAATACCATATCTGATTGAAATTTTGCGATTTTCTCTTTTGAAACGGTATTTCCAACGATAATCCATGTTGGCGCCTTACCATCTGTAATTACGTGAGATGAAAGGGGGGTTCGCAAATGTGTATCAAGTACGATGCGAATTGGATTTTTTCCGCCATTTACAAGACGCGTTGTTAAATGCGGGTTATCGGTAATAATTGTATTTACACCGACGAGAATGGCATCGTGTGTATGGCGATAACGGTGTACATCGGCACGTGCCTCTTCGCCTGTAATCCATTTACTCTCTCCTGTATGAGTAGCGATTTTTCCATCTAAACTCATTGCTGTTTTTAATGTGACAAATGGTCGCTTTGTTCTCATGTAGTGGAAAAAGTAACGATTTAATTCTTTTGCTTCTTTTTCCAGTACACCAATTGTTACGTCAATTCCAGCTTCCTGTAATCGCTTGACACCTTGACCTGAAACGAGCGGGTTGCTATCGAGTACTGCAACAACGACTCGTTTTACGTTCTTTGCGATGAGCAAATCACAGCAAGGAGGCGTTTTTCCGTGATGACTGCACGGTTCTAGCGTTACATAAACTGTTGCACCGTGGGCATTTTCACCAGCCATGTGAAGAGCGTGAACTTCAGCGTGTTCAGTTCCTGCTCGTAAATGGGACCCCACTCCAATAATATTCCCATCTTTTACAACAACAGCACCGACCATAGGATTAGGACTTGTTTGCCCAGCTGTATGTTTTGCTAATTGCAAAGCAAGTGCCATATATTCTTGATCTGTCATAAACTCACCTCTCCTAAAAAAATCAAAAAACCCCAAGGATAGAATCCTTGGGGTGAGAGAGACGATGTTTCTAGAAATATAAGAAGGATACGAGAGTATACTGAATAAACCTAGCGTTAATCGATATGTTTGCATAGAAAAGAAGCCTAGCAACTATCTATTTTTTACATGCTAGTGTTATTGTATGATTTCAGCAAAGAAAAGAATGGTATATGAAAGAAAACATGTGCATGTTTAAAAATAAACAGTACAAATGAGCATGCTGAAATAAACGTAGTATCCTATTATACGTACTAGAAAACATATCCTTCTCCCATCCAGACTATACTGTCGGCTCTAGAGTCTCACTAGATCCACCGTTTTCAATTTGAAAACGGGTCACGGACTTAGAAGTGTGTACTTCATCACCGCCGGTTGGGAATTTCACCCGACCCCGAAGGATGCTGTTTGCTCACATTATAGCACAAAAAAGACAAAAGGCTATAGAAAATATTTGAATGTGAAGAATTGTATGAAAATAAAGAGTGGTGATAAATCTACGTTAGCGAGGAGAAAAAATTTGTTATACTAGTGTAGAAAAGATTTGATATGTAAATCCATTTTGACTTTTTGACATATAGATTACGGCAATGCAGACAAAAAGATTCTGCTACTTTCTTTCTCTATTTATTTGAACATTGAATGTGGCAGGAAAAGGTCCCGACCGCTCCTATACGCGGCCAGACGCTCTCGCCTCTTTAAAAAGAAAAAGGTTTTTATGTCAGTTTTTTAATTTGGATTTATATAGTGTCTAAATTGAGGTGAAAGTATGAAGTATATTGCTGTAGGAATAGGCGGCGTGATCGGAGCTTTAGCTCGTTATGGAGTAGGACAGCTTTTTGAAACGGCATCGTTTACTAGTTTTCCATTTGCGACATGGTTAGCTAATATGAGTGGCAGTTTTTTATTAGCGTTTTTAACGATGTCAATCTTTCGGATGAAACAGGTTTCACCGCTTATGATAAGTGCTATCGGTACAGGGATAATTGGTTCCTATACAACGTTCTCAACGTTTAGCGTAGACACGCTGAAGCTATTGCAGCACGAAGCGTTCAGGGTGGCTTTTTTATATGTGAGTGCGAGTATGATAGGGGGATTGCTTTTCTCTTTTGGCGGATTTTATGTTGGGAATATGCTATATGAACGCGGTGTGAGGAAAGAAGGAAACATATGAATATTTTACTTGTTAGTATCGGTGGCTTTTTCGGTGCTATTGCCCGTTTTTTTATTAGTATGATAGTGAAAGAAAAATATGGGGATTCTTTTCCGTACGGGACATTTTTTATAAATATACTCGGTTCGTTTTTACTCGGTCTGTTATATGGTGCTGGAGTAGCTAAAATGTGGGTATTATTATGCGGTACAGGATTTATGGGGGCATTTACGACATTTTCGACATATCAACTGGAAATGGTACAATTGATACATAAACGAGAAGGGCAAAAGGCATTACTATATTTTGTTATGAGTTATGTAATAGGTATTGGCAGTGCTTTTGCTGGATTTTATATGGGAAGTATGTAAAAAAACGCGCACATTTTCTTGTGCGCGTTTTTTTCATTCTTTTGGTGCACGTACAACAGATTCAAATTTTCCTTTATGTGAACCATCGCAATACGGCATATTTTTGGATAACCCACAGCGGCATATTGAAAATGCCGGCTTTGCTGGAAATGCATTTCCTTCTGCATCGATTAGTTCCACATCCCCTGTAATGCGGAACGAACCATTATCATTTACTTTAATTTGTACTTTCCCCATTGTTACACCTCCTTACCAAACGCATATGTTTATCATATACTTACTAGAATGACTTGACAATTCTATTGTTTTTTGAACATAAAATATTTTTTCGATTCACCTCACCACCTTCACATATGTTTAGAGGTGGGAGTCCTCTCGAAAGGTATGATATAATAAGCTATATACTGAAAAAATAGTAAGGTGAACATAAACATGAACAAACAATTACGTACATTACAAAACATTGCAACAGAGCGAACGTGGGTATCGTTTTTAAATGATAATCATCCGTACAGCTTACTTCATTGGTCAATTGCTGGTGTGCAACAAGAAGTGAAGGATGTATGGTTATTACAAGATGAAGTAACATTTCAAACAACAGAGTTTCCATCACTTAATGAAGCAGTAAAGTGGATTTCTGAAAATATGGATCAAGTTACAGATGTATTGGCGTAATAGCCATTGTAAATTTGATAAAATTTTGCTGTTGGTTTGGATGGGGAGAAGGCTAATTCATTTGGAGATGAATTAGCCTTTTTGTGTGTAATCATGTTTTTATTATTTTGGGAGTAACTAGTTCCAGTAGCTTGATAGCGATGTAGTAGATGTCTTAATTATCTTGAATTTTCAATTAAGAGAGCTCTAAATTTTTGATTATTTAAAATTTTTAACTGAAAATCATCGTAATGTTTAATTATATAATCAGTTTCAGTTAAGTCATTAAACATAAGCACTATTTCCGTCATATTT
The DNA here is from genome assembly GCF_000383235.1 of Bacillus sp. 123MFChir2. Taxonomy (GTDB): domain Bacteria; phylum Bacillota; class Bacilli; order Bacillales; family Bacillaceae_G; genus Bacillus_A. The sequence continues at coordinate 399,174 of NZ_KB910924.1, read as the reverse complement.
CCATCTTTATCTTTTGCATAAGTGGAGTTTGTGAATAAAAATGCTGTTGAACCACCTTTTTGTCCGGCATGTATCAACCACTCCTTATTTTTGGGGTTTTCCATTGGTGATTCGGCAATCTTGTCTAACTCTTTTTGCATATTTGGTGGGAAATAGTTTTTACGATTCAGTCGTTCCATCAATAGCAGATAGTCTTTTGCAGATGCGGCTGGTAAATTATCTGACCAAATTCTTTGGAATTTCATATCGCCAAGGTATGGGATATTCCGCTGTTTAAACTCAGTAGGATTTTTCATCCATTGGTGAATCTTAATAGATTCCCTAGAAAATTCTTGTTGTGACATAGCTTTCAGTTTTTTAAAGGTTTCGTCTTCGGTTAAGTTCTCTTCTTTTTTTAAATTGCCAGCAACGTATAAACTAGATACAAGTGGATATAGTTCTTGATGATGAGGCAATTGTAAATTTTTTATCGTTTGATTAATGTTTGCAAGACCTAATTTGTCTATTAAATAATCGGCATTTGCATTAGAACTAAACTGCAACATTCCTTTTGCAACTTGTTCTAATGTTACTTGATTATTTTGAATCAGATTATTTTCTTTTAAATAACGTATCCAATTAGGATGAGCAGAGCCATCTGTATCTTTCACATAATAAGCTTCTAAATCACTTAAAGGAATTTTTTGATCAGCTGTAATAGTTCCCTCTGCCGATTGTTTAGCAAATTCTACAGCAATCATTAGTTTCATCATGCTTGCTAAAGGAATTACCGCATCAGAATTTATACTAACTAGATTTTTTCCGTTTCTTTGTAGAATAAAAGATACATTTTTATCTGTCTTATGTGTCTTTAAGTATTCCATAATGGGGTCATGATTTTCTTTTTGTTTATGTACAATAAAGAAAATTGAAATAATTAATAATATAATGCTTAGTCTTTTAATTAACTTCAACACAATTTCTCCCTCTATACATTTTATCATTTTGTAAACTTTTGTAATATAATTATATCATAAAATTATATTATGTTTCATATTTTACCAATTTTGTTTTTCTAGAATAAAATTTTACATATCCAAACAGCTCGAATGACGGGTAAAGTTGAAGTCATTATATGTATAAATAAAATCTGTATTAGTACCATGGACTTGATTTCTAATGCATAAAAACATCTAATGTGTGCAACATACAACCGATAGAAACAGCAAAGAAGGTGGTAGTTGTTGTGGAAACGATTGTTTATAGTAAGTATTATCATTTCCTTTTGTATAGCTGGATGCAATAGGGGAGAGCAGGCTAATCAATCAAGTGTAAAAGGCATTTTATCGGCTCATCAAATAGATTTTGTTATTAAAAATGTAAGTCGTGTACCAAATTATGATGTATGGACTGCAAAAAATAATTACACGCTTCTTGTTGTGGACTTTTCTTTAAAGAACAGTAGAAACAAAAGTATTATTGTTAAGCCTTCGCAGTTTAATGTTATTTCGGAGACCGGAAAAATATATGGAGTCGTTCAAACGAAAAGGGAGACAAGTATATTGCATGATAGAAAGTTAAAATCATACGATTTATTGCAATCGAGCGTTATATTCGAAATACCTAAAGAAGAGACGGCATCTGAATTATTATTTGCTCCTTCTTTTGCTAAAGATAAACCAATTGTTATTTCATTAAAATAAAAACAGGCTTATGCAAGCCTGTTTTTTGTTTCGTTCACGTATGTTGTTAAAAATTGATCAACTGCCAATTCGTATTCTTCTCTATTTTCTCCATAAGAACAAGCATGGGCCCCTTTGTTGGCAATAAAGAGTTCTTTTGCTCCTTCTTTTGCTTCATATAATGATTGTGTCATATTGCATAAAATGTAATCATCATCTTTACTATGGATGAACAATACAGGATTTTTAATGTTTTTCACACAATCAATTGGAGAAACCTCACGAATTGTATAGCCATCACGCACTTTTAAAAATGCATTAGCCATTGGTAAAAGTGGCCATTTTGGTAAATGAAACTCAACCTTTAAACGATAATGTAGCTGTTCATAAAAATCAGAGAATGGGCAGTCAGCAATGTAAAAATCAGCTCCGTCCTCAACCATGCCAGCATATTGTAATAACGTTGCTGCTCCCATTGATTCACCGTGGATACCAAGCGTAATATTTGAACCAAATCGTTGTTTGAGCCAATCTACTACCGTCTTTAGATCGTGTTTTTCGTAATAGCCATAACTTGTTGTTTTGCCTCCAGTTTGACCGTGGCGGCGATGATCATAAATAAGTACGTTGAATCCTTTGTTTAAAAATAAATTTGCATACTTTATGGAATTCATTTTGTTGACGGTGACGCCGTGACAAAAAATCATGAACTTATTTGAATTATTAGCAGGAATAAAGTAACCATGAATGTTATAACCAAATTGAGAAGAGAGATATACTTCTTCTTTTTGTAGAGCTTCAAAATCCTCAAAGCGAAAATGCAGTTTTGTTTCACGTTCTAAAATTTCTTCTTCTGTTTTTTTCTTTAAATACATGACTTTATTCGTAAAGAAAATGCCAATTCCAATAAGAGTACCGATTATCGTTAATACTGTTGTCCAAAAAGCTTTCATACTCTATCCTCCAAGTTTACAGTACATATGATAATTACATTGTATCATAACGAGATGAAAAGGTGAGAGCGGCAAGGGGGATTTTAAATATAACGGGGAATATGAACTAGGATAGGGTATAATCTTACATAATATCTAGTTTGAAAAAAATTTTTGTCAGATTAATAAGGGGTTTGAATCAGAAAAATATCTATGTTTTATAAATAGGAAGTTTTTTTGTAACAAGAAATTATTGGGAATAAATAAGCGCTTTAATTACGTAAAGATACAAATTTGATAATTTCACAGACTGGTATAAATCATATATAGTTATTCTAATGAGTAAAGTAGGAAAAGGAGAGATGAGATGATATTTTTCTTTCAATTAGCAGTAATTTTACTAAGTACAAAACTTGCGGGTGACTTAAGTGTTAGGCTAGGACAACCGTCTGTACTTGGAAAACTTATTATAGGTATTATAATTGGTCCAGCAGTACTAGGATTAATTGATAATACGGATTTACTAAAGCAGTTAAGTGAAGTTGGGGTTATTCTTCTCATGTTTATGGCCGGCTTAGAAACGGACTTAAAAGAACTGAATGCAAACCGAAATTCTTCTTTCGCAGTAGCAGTTGGTGGAATTATTATGCCGTTTATAGGTGGTTATGTTGCGGGTCTTATTATGGGAATGGAGCAAGCAAATGCCGTATTTTTAGGCTTACTTCTTTGTGCAACTAGCGTTAGTATCTCTGTGCAAACGCTTCGAGATTTAGGGAAAATGAAAACACGTGAAAGTACAACAATGCTTGGCGCAGCGGTGTTTGATGATATTCTTGTTGTTATTTTACTTGCATTTGCAATGAGCTTCTTAGGTGCAGATGATGTCAATTTAACGATGGTTATCTTGAAGAAAGTTGTCTTCTTTGCAGCAATTATCCTAATCGGATGGAAGGGCGTACCGATGATTATGCGCTGGCTTTCTCCGCTTCGCGTATCAGAATCTATTATTAGTACAGCTCTTATTATTTGTTTTTCTTTTGCATATTTCGGGGAATTATTAGGAATAGCGGGTATTATCGGAGCGTTTGTGGCAGGGATTGCTATCTCTCAAACAGATTATAAACATGAAGTTGAGAAGAAAGTTGAACCAATTGCTTATGCAATGTTTGTTCCTATTTTCTTTGTAAGTATCGGGATGAATATTACGTTTGCAGGAATTGGAGATAAAGTTTGGTTTATTGTCATTTTAACAGTAATTGCTGTGTTAACGAAATTAATTGGTTGTGGTCTTGGAGCGCGTATGACAGGCTTTGATTTACAGTCTTCTACAATCATTGGTTCTGGAATGGTTTCCCGTGGTGAAGTAGCGCTCATTATTGCTGGACAAGGTCTTGCGTCAGGACTATTAGCAAAAGACTACTTTACAGCAATTGTAATTGTTGTTATTTTAACAACAATGATTACACCGCCGATGTTGAAGAAAACATTTGCGATAAAAGACAAACAATTAAAAGAGGGAAGAAGTGCTATGTAAGCACTTCTTTTTTTATGTAACAATTTTCAGAAATATAAAATAATACCCTTGACGTATCATTCAATTTGTTTTACGGTGAATTTGTAAACTATTTCCATGTTGAGGGGTGAAGAGGTGGCAACGATTCGCGATGTTGCAAAGTTGGCGGGAGTTTCAGTCGCAACTGTTTCACGAGTATTAAATGAAAAAGGATATGTACATGAAGATACGGTCAAACAAGTGAAGAAAGCAATTGAAGAGTTGCAGTATAAACCAAATGCGGTGGCAAAAGCTTTATTTAAAAAGTCTTCCACCATGATTGCTTTACTAGTATCTAACATACAAGATCCAGCATGCTTATCCTTGCTTACGGTTATTGAAGAAGAAGCTCACAATGAGGGGTATCAAATCGTTATATGTAATGTGAAACATAAGAGTGGTTATATGGATGTATTGGAACAAAATAATATTGCCGGTATTCTTATGACACGTGATGTATATGAAGGATTACAAAAAGAAAAAGTATCAGTTCCATTTGTAATTATTGATTCAAGTGAAGAAAGGGCTTCGCAGTACTATAATGGAGCAATACAAGCCGTTTCGTTACTAGAAAAGAAAGGATGCCACTTTCTTGCTTATATTCATGAAGGATCGAGTCATGAAACGATGGAAGAACATTTCACTGGTTTTTTAGACGCGGTTTGGGAGAAAAATATATCTTACCGAGTGATCGAAATGTATAGAAGAGAGGAGAATTCAGAACAAATCGCTGTGGAGGTATTGCGAAAACATCCATATATAGATGGCATCGTCACTTGTAGTGATACCACCGGAATTGATTTTATCCGTGCTGCGCAAAAATTACATATCTCTATTCCAGAGTATTTGCAAGTTATTAGTTTGAATGGAGCCGTGCAAGGAGAGTGGTCTACACCATCTTTAACGACAATTGCTCAGCCGATAACAAGTATAGGGATAGTTGCTATCCGGAGATTAATTGCAAAAATAAAAAAGGTAGAAGATAAACATGAGATAATGAATGTAGATTTCGTTCTGATTGAGAGAGGATCAACAAAATGAAAGGTGCGTGAATACACGCACCTTTTTCTATTTTGCTATTTGTAGGCAGCAAGAGTTCTATTGATAGAAGTTGCACCTTGAACAAGAGGCATGCTTCATGCGGTGCACAATCCTTTTCATGAAATATAGAAATCAAGGGTGCAGTAAAAAATGCTCTTGTTTAATTTCGAGTAACGTTTCTGCAAAATGTTCATGTTCTTCAAAGTGTGGAGAATGGGCTGAGTCAGGAAACCAAATCATTTTTTTGATAGGAGCGTTCAAAACATCGCAATATTGTTGTACAAGTGCATAAGGTGTTTGATAGTCATAGCGTCCAGAGCAAAAATAGACAGGAAACGAAACACTTGGAATTTGTGAAAAGAAATCAACTGTTAACATTTCTCTCCATAATTCTCCGGATTTTATATTTCCACTAAAAAATTTTATCCAATCTATCAATGTGTATTCAGATGATAACAATCCTTTTCGAATGAATGAAAAAAATGTTCCATTTTGAATAGCACCGCCAAAAATACCAAGCCATTTCCTTTGAATAAGCAGTCGCTTTTTATCTAGAAATGGTGGTTTTCCAAGCTTTTTTAAAGAAGCGAGTGCCCGATCATGTCTGTGCTTCTTTGCGGATTGAATTAAATGTTTAAAAAGTAATTTCTCATTTTGCTTCATATGCACAATTTGGCCAACTCCAATATAGGCTTCGATGGATTGGGGAGATTGCTGCGCAGCAGATAATCCAATGATGCTACCCCAAGAGTGCCCAAGAAGAAATAACTTCTTTTTTTGAAATTTGTTTAGCAGATAGTCAATTAGTTTATGTGTATCCAAAATAAATTGTTCAATTTTTAGCGGCTCTTTGAAATCACGCCATGAAAAGGATTTACCTGCTCCGCGCTGATCCCAGTTGACAACGATAAAATGTTTCTCGAGTTCTGTTTGGAAATGGCGTGCAAAGCCAATGTGAGCCATTCCCGGTCCACCATGTAAACATAATAAAAGAGGTTGTTTGAGATCTTGGCTACGAATAAGCAATGATTGCTTGCGATTGTTTATAAGTACATTTTCAATTGTAGCAATGCTATTTGGAATAAGTTGTTTATTTTTATCGTAAAAAGAAGGGGTGCAGCTGCGACTGAACATGAGCGGGACCTCCTTTCGAGTGCGATATAGTGAACGGTGTCGATTGGTTAACATATACTAAATAGACGAATAAGAAATTATTGTATCTTAACATAATAACTTTATCTTGCATGAATGAGAAGTAAAATGCTTAAAGATAGAAGTTTTAAGTTATGTATAAGAGAGAGGAGGGAAGAGGTGGAAATTGGTGAAATTATTGATCGCTTAAATAATCATGAATCGATTACAATTGTTGCAAAACGACTAGAGATGAGTCCATATACATTATCAAAAAAATTACGGTTGCTCGGATATGAATATGATAGTGAGCAAAAAAAAAGGATGTTTGTTGGGGAGGGAGAAGAGCCTCGTCATCTACAATTAAAAGAAGCTGTGAGCATACAACAGGAAAAAATAGATTATCAACGTCTTATTTATGAACAATTGCAAAATATTTATAAGTTGTTGCAAAAACAGGAGTATGGAATATGTATTCCTTCTGCCCATACAGGAGAGAAAAAAAGACGTACGTTCTCTCTGTCAAAACAAACATTAGAACATTTAGACTGTTTTTCTATTAGAAATGGCGTGCACAAATCTAAAGTTGTTGAGATAGCCCTGGAAGAATATTTAAAAAAATATCGTGAAAAAGAATAAAAGCGGGAGTTCCCGCTTTTATTCCACTAATTATAGATAGTAAGATTTGTAAAAGATTCAAAATCTGTATTTTATAATGCCTAATTTATTTTTTGAATACGACCTTCAATTTTTGCTTCAATTGGAGATTTTGCTTGTTTCACATAATCTACTAGTGCGTCTAAATCATTTGGCCCTGTTTCTGCATTTTTTCCATTTCTAAATGAAACGAAACCATCCCCGCCAGAAGCTAAAAAGGCATTTGCTACGACAGTATATGTTTGTGAATCAACAAGCGCTTCACCATTTGATAATTGCACATCAACGACTTTTTCTCCAACTGCTTTACTATCATCCCATTTATATGTGATGCCAGAAATTTGGAGCATACGTGTTTTATCTTTTTGCCACTGCTGATTTAAAATGTCACGAATATCTTTCCCAGTTAAGGTTGACTTTATTAGCTGGTTGCCAAAAGGTTGAATACCATATAATTCTCCCCACGTAATATCTCCAGCATCTAAATCGTTCCGAATACCGCCAGGATTCATAATAGCAATTTGTCCGTTCATCACACTGCGCTGTGCATCAGCAATTAAGTTACCAAGCGTAGATTCCCCGGCAGGTGATTGTGTTCTATCTAAAGCAATTGCAGCTTTTCCGACAACTTCGCTTACAAGTGGAGCGACTTTTGCTTCATACTGTTCCATTTTTTTCTTAATTTGTGAATCTGGTTGGATGCCGTCATGGAATGTTGTAACAATCTCAGCCTTTTTCTCTACAATATCTTTTGTTTTCTTGTCAATTTTTAAATCAACATCTGCGAAAGCCATGCCGTATGAATAAGCTTGTACAAGAAGTTTCCCGTTTACAGTACCGTTTACATATGCATGGTTATGCCCGCCAAAAATGACATCGACTTCTGGATCGGTATTTTGAGCTAAGCGAACGAGATCTCCCTCTGTAATTCCTTTATCATCTGTTGTACCCGGATTATGTGCTAATACAACAATCGATTTTACGCCTAATCGCTTTAATTGCTGTGCAGATTTGTTAATAGCCTCTACTTCATCTGTGAACTGTACATTTTCAACCATTTTCGGAATAACCACGTTTGGTGTTTCTGTTGTAACAACACCAATAAAACCAACTGGAACTCCTTGTACCATTTTTACTGTAAATGGTGGTAAAAATAAACGGCCAGTTGTTTTGTTATAAACATTGGCTGCAACGTAAGGGAACTGTGCCCCTTTAAAGTTTCCAGTCTTTTCATGATAACCGCCATAAATAAGGCGACGCATTTCTTCTATACCTTCATCAAATTCATGGTTTCCAATGGTTCCAACATCAAAGCCAAGGTCATTAAAGATCTCAATTGTTGGTTCATCTTGTAATAAAGCTGAAACGGGTGGACTTGCTCCAACTGCGTCTCCGGCATGAACAAGTAGCGTATTTGGATTTTGTTTTTCGTGATCCCGTAAGTATGCAGCTAAATAATCGACGCCGCCAGCTTCCCTGTTATTTATTTTTTTTACTGTGTTTAATTGACCATGAAAGTCATTAATGCCCAGCATTTGCACATCGATATAACGATTATCTTGTGCTGGTGTAGAAGTTGGTTGTGCTGCAAACACACTTGAAAATGTAACGGTACTTAAAACAGCAACTGCAGGTATAATTTTTTTCCACATGTTTTTGTTTCTCCCCTTTTATATAAATCTGACATTATACGACATAATTTTAATAGATTATGAGGAAACAATCTATATAAAATTTAATATTTTAAGAAAATTCATAAAACATCTTTTTATTTTTATATAGAAAATAAATAATAAATTGTAAGCGGTTAACTCTATAAATCTATTTTTATCTTTCAACATATGTAGATGCAAATTGAAAAACTAACATAATAACCCTTTTCTTTTTCGGTGGGCGAGAGCAACTGGCCATGCATAGAATCGGTCAGTGCCTGTTCCTGCCACGTGCAAAGTTTAAAGGAAAGGGAGAAAGCAAGTAGCGGCCATGTTTTATTCTGCATAGCAGCGACTTATATGTTAAAAAAACAACTTGTATTTATATATTCATTAGAGCAAAGATTTGTGAAATTGAATAGTAATACCGCTCTTTTTGTTGCTGCTAATTTACACTTTCTACTATAATAAAGAAAAAAGTAAAAGGTGATTTGATTATGGCGAAGAAAAAACAAAAGCAAACACAGAAACAAAGCGTAATGAAGATGGAAAAGGAAACACTAACAATTGGAGATCAATTGAACGAAGCTCTAATGAAACAACTAAAAAGTAAACAGAAAGAGTTAAAAGAGCAAGAGGAACAGAAACAAGAAATGGAGTTAGAGAGAAAGCGTAAAGAACAGCGTGAACGTGAAAAAAATAAATCATTTGAAGAATTATTAGGTGAAAGTAGCTTGTCATGGAAAGACTTTAAGTAAGAAACGAATGTAAGGGGGATGGGCATGAGGAAAGTGGAAGTATTACCCTATGAAAATCACTGGGCAGAAAGGTTTCAGAAAGAGGCGAAACGTTTAAAGGAAGCAATGCCAGAACATGTGAAAGTTCATCATATTGGCAGTACATCAGTGCCTGGATTAGCGTCAAAACCGATTATTGATATGATTATGGAAGTTACGAATATTGCCAAAGTGGATAGTTGGAATGATGTATTCCAAAAAATGGGTTATACACCAAAAGGTGAAAATGGTATTTCAGGACGTCGTTTCTACATACACGGTACAGAAGAAAAGCGAAGCTATCATTTACATGTATATGAAACAGGGAATCAAGAGATTATACGACACCTCTCTTTTCGCGATTACATGATGGAGCATTGTGAAGAAGCAGAGGCCTATGCAACGCTAAAGCAAGAGCTTGCGAAACAATTTACATATGATATCGAGAGTTATATTGAAGGAAAAGATGCATTTGTTCGTGAGAGGGAACAAAGAGCGATAGAATGGATGAAGAAAAAATAACGTGCCATATAGATACGGCACGTTATTTTTATCATTGTTTTATGGAAGTAATAAAATTTTTCCTGTGCTTTTTCTACTTTCTAAATAATGGTGTGCTTTTGCGCCTTCGTTTAATGAAAATGTAGTTGGCTTAGATAACTTGATTTTTCCTTGTTGAATCCATGTGAACAGTTCATTAGAACGAATAACGCGTTCATCATGAGACGTGAGTACATTCCATAAATCTCCGCCGGTTAGTGTCTTAGATGTATCCATAAGCATGCGCGGGTCTACAGGTGCTGGATCGCCTCCTGCCATTCCGTAAAACACAACTGTTCCTCCGATACGTGTTGCCTCAAAGCTATCCATTAACGTAGAACCAACAGATTCATATACGACATCGACACCTTTTCCGTTCGTCACATGCATAACTTTCTGTTTCCAATCATCTTCATACAAAAAGGCCCAGTCTGCGCCAACAGCTTCGGCAGCTTTTGCTTTTTGAATAGAAGAAGTAAGTGCAATCACTTTACCGCCTAGTAATTTTATAATTTGTACAAGAAGCTGGCCAACACCACCGGCAGCAGCGTGTACGAGTACGATATCTCCTTCTTTTACCGCATAGCTATCTCGGGTTAAATAGTGAGCTGTTAAACCTTGTAGTAAAATAGAAGCAGCAGTTTCATGTGAAATATGATTAGGAAGTGGAATTGCTTTCTCTAGTGGAACTGCTACAAGCTCTGCATTTGCATAAGGAACATCTGCAAATGCGATAGAGTCTCCTTGCTTAATTGTCGTAACATTACTTCCTACCATTTCGACAATTCCAGCGCCTTCGTAGCCTAAAATATACGGTGGTTTACCGGCAAGGTGGTAATTACCTTTTCTTCTATAAACATCAGCAAAATTTAAACCAATTGCTTTCATTTTCACAAGAATTTCATCAGGTCCGATAACAGGATTTGGGATTTCTTCATATTGTAATACTTCTGGTTCTCCAAATGTGTTAAATATAAGAGCCTTCATCTTTTTCCCTCTACTTTGTGTATTTTATTTTACGCTTACACTGTAAGATAAAAGGATGGAGAAAGCAAGGAATTGCGCTTTGGAAAAAATGGGAAAGGAACTTCTTTTTTCTTCTTGTACTAAAGAGGCATTTAAATTGAACAAGCACCAATCATATTGCTAAAGTTGAATTATATTATCGTAGGGTGAAATTTTTTATTTAAATTTGGGTGAGGTGGAGACTAATGATTTTAGATTTAAAAGGTGAATCTCAAATGGATCCAATTGTAGGTATGCTTTATTCTTCTGTAGATGGTAATTATAAGCGCTTAAAATCTATTGTTGCAGGTATGTCACAGGAGGAACTAGATTATAAAGGGCCAGATCAGAAATATAACAGTACAGCACAATTAATAAGGCATTTGGCATATGTGGACCTTAACTGGGTTTTTAGAATTAAAGGTGAACCAGTACCAAAGATTCTTCAAGATAAGTACGGACCTATGTTAGATAAAAACAATGAAATCCCATTGATTTATGGAGTTTCCTTAGAAAGGATTCTCTTTGATTATGATAAGGTATTTAACATGTTTAAGTCTATTTGCTTTCAGTTAACTGACAACCAATTGAATAAAATACTAGATTATGAGAATGAAGTAACTGCAACTATCCGCTGGGGCATTTGGCATATAGCAGATCATAATAGATACCACCAGGCTCACATAAATCAACTTCGCAAATGGTATAAAGAAGAGAAGGGTTTTATGCCGGGTTCCTTCACATAATAACATTATGTGAACAAACCGCTTTTCTTTTGACTTTTTCTTTTTTTCTTGTTCAAATGAAGGGAAGGAGGAGTTTTTTATGCATATTCCAACAACAACACTTCATAACGGCGTGAAAATGCCAATGCTCGGTTTAGGCGTATATAAAGCGAAAGAAGGAGAGGAAGTAAAACGAGCGGTACAGACTGCACTTGAGATCGGTTATCGTTCTATTGATACGGCTGCTATTTACGAAAATGAAAGCGGTGTCGGAGAAGCGATTCGTGAATTTGGAATTGCGCGCGAAGAGCTGTTTATTACAACGAAAGTATGGAACGATGAACAAGGGTATGAAACGACGCTGAAAGCTTTCGATACAAGTTTAAAGAAATTACAGATGGATTATGTTGATGTATATTTAATTCATTGGCCGATACGTGGGAAGTATGCGGATACATATCGCGCTTTAGAAAAATTGTATGAAGAAGGTAAAGTGCGTGCGATTGGCGTGTCAAACTTTCATATTCATCATTTAGAACACTTATTAGCAAATTGTCATATTAAACCGATGGTGAACCAAGTTGAGCTTCATCCAATGTTGGCACAATTTGAACTTCGTAATTTTTGCCAGCGAAAACAAATTCAAATGGAAGCATGGAGCCCGCTTATGCGAGGCGGAGAGGTGTTTGAACATCCTGTTATTCAAGAAATTGCTAAGAAATATGGAAAAACACCTGCACAAGTTATTTTACGCTGGGACATTCAAAGCGGCATCGTAACTATTCCAAAATCTGTTACTCCGTCTCGTATTGCAGAGAATTTTCATATTTTCGATTTTTCATTAGCAGAAGAAGAAGTGCGCCAAATTGATACATTAGATTGTAATAAGCGTTCAGGAACAAATCCAGAGAAATATGATACGATGTAAAAAGCTACCGATTTTCGGTAGCTTTTTTTAGCGATGAGATTCATATGCATCCAATTTTAAAAGTGCTTGAATGTGTTTATATTGTTCGTCTGTCAATGAATGGGCAGTGACCGCTTTTACGTTTTCGCGTAATTGGTCAATTGAGCTAGCGCCTGGAATGAGAGCTGCAATTGCAGAAGTATGCAGGCAATATTGAAGCGCAGTTTCTGTTAGAGAGCGCTCAACTGTTATTTCTTTAATACAAGATACAGCGTGTTTTACTTCATCAAAGTCGTAAGAGAGATAGTCTTTTTCTTTCACCTTAGCTAATTTTTGGTCATTGTTGTTAGTCAATAAGCCTTTTGCAAGTGGGCCGCGAGCAATAACGCTAATATTGTGTTCTTGTAAGAATGGGAACCATTCTTCTGGGCGGCGATTGAACATGTTGTATTCCATTAAAATACTTACAATATTAGAGCGCTCTGCAAACTGGCGAATAACGTTAGGGCGGATGGAAGAAATACCGTAATGACGAATGAGTCCTTCTTGTTTAAGTTCTTCAAATGTTTCAATGACTTCGTCGATATTATCTTTAATTGTTCCGCCGTGCAGCTGATATAAATCGATATAATCTGTTTTTAATCGGTGCAGGCTTTCTTTTACTTCCTCTTTTATATATGCCTTAGAAGGATCCCAAGACCACCCGTTTTTTTCTTCTGTCCAGCGGTTCCCAACTTTTGTAGCAAGGACAATTTGCTCTCGTTTTCCTTGCAAGGCTTTTCCGACAAACTCTTCATTTAATCCATAATTGTATAAATCGGCCGTATCTAAAAAGTTAATGCCTAAATCTAACGCTTCATGAATGATTTGAATGGCTTCTGTTTCATTTGTCCCAAGCGACATGCATCCAAGTCCAATTTCACTTACATATAAATCTGAATTTCCTAATTGACGTGTCTTCATCATTCTCCTCCTTACTTGTATTTTACGAAAGCGTAAGGAGTTTCACAAATACTTTACATTTGTCTATTTGTAATCCAGTCATGGACAGTTTTATAACGTTGTTCATATTGTTTTAGCATATGACGAATTTCCCAAGCTTTTCCGACTAACGTTACTCGATTTGGTAAAATATACACTTTCATTTTCGTTTCGCTCCTTTCAATGTGATAGAATGTATGAAGAAAGATTAGGAAATAGAACAGGGAGATGAAGTCTTGTGAGTAATCTTGAAGAAAGAACGGTTGCGACTGAGCCTATTTTTGATGGAAGAGTAATTAAAGTTCGTGTTGATGAAGTAGTATTGCCAAATGGTGAGACGAGTAAACGTGAAATTGTGACGCATCCTGGTGCGGTAGCGGTTATTGCAATTACAGATGACGAGAAAATTGTGTTAGTTGAACAGTATCGTAAAGCGATGGAAAAAGAGCTTGTAGAAATTCCTGCTGGAAAGTTGGAGCAGGGAGAAAAACCTGAAGTAACAGCAATTCGGGAATTAGAAGAGGAAACAGGGTACATATGTGATAATATGGAGCTGATTACGTCATTCTACACTTCACCAGGATTTGCAGATGAAATTGTGTATGTATATGAAGCGACTGGCTTGAAGAAAAAGGAGGACAAAGCGGATCTTGATGAGGATGAGTTCGTTGAGTTAATGGAAGTATCATTAGAAGAAGCATTGCAACTAATAAAAGAGCAACGTATCCATGATGCAAAGACAATGTTTGCCATTCAATATTTACAACTGAAAAAATAAACACTCGCTTTATGCGAGTGTTTATTTTTATTGTATTTTTGCGTATACACATGTATCACATAAACTACCATCAGGAGCAAGGAAATCATTTTCGAGCGTACCTTCTAGAATAAACTCTAGGCGCTCTGCAACCAATCTTGCGTTTGTATTATTCGCATCACAGCAAATTTCAAGGCGTTTTGCTCCAAGTTTATCGAAAGCGAATTGAACAGCTCCTTTTAAAGCTTCTGTCATAAACCCTTGGTTTGTATAAGAGCTATGAAGCCAAAAGCTAATAGAAAACTTTGGGATATCCCAATTTTCTGGATGGAGAGTGAGTGCACCGATGAAAGTACCCGATGTTTTCTCGTATAGATGGAACGGTAATGTTTCACGAAGTAAAAACTTTCCATGTGCAGCTCTAACTGCTGCTTCTGCTGTTTCTTCAGTTTCGTGTGTAATCGCCATCCATGGCTTTAAGTCTTCTAAAGAAGCTTGGATTGCTTCGTAAACTTCCGCTCCATCACCAGGGAACGGTTTCCGCACTTGTAAGCGCTCAGTCTGAAATAATGTTGGAAAATCTAATAATAGTTGATTCAAACGAAATCCCTCCTATTCTCTTCTTTAAGTTTAGCAAAGTGGCGTGGAATTTCAATGTTAATTCGTCATACTTTTTTCTTTCTTTCATACATTCTATATAGATACAAATTAAAAAACCGACATAAAACCATTCTTTTTAGGTTGGCGTGAGCATCTGGCCAAAGCGGTCAGGGCCTTATTCTGCCACATGAGAAGTGGAAACAAAGAGATAAAACGAGTACAGGTTCTTTTTTTCGCATAGCAGAGACTTATATGTCGAAAATCAAAATGAATTTATATAGTAAGGGAAAGAACGGAGGGAATGAATATGCTAAGGAAATCATCTTGGCAAGATCGTGTAACATATCATGTACAAGAACATGCTTCACTATATGTATTTGTAGCAGTTCTTTTATTAATGGGGGTTATCTTTGGAGCCATTCTTGTGAATAGTTTACAAGTAAGTCAGAAGCAAGACTTGTACTTTTATTTGAGTCGTTTTTTTGGACAAGTTTCCAAAGGGCAATTTGCAAATGCAGGTGAGATGTTTCGAGAAAGTTACTTATCGCAACTGAAATACATTGGCTTTATTTGGATTTTAGGTATTTCCATCATCGGTTTACCACTTATTTTTATTTTATTATTTTTAAAAGGAGTCGTTGTTGGGTTTACAGTGGGGTTTTTAGTGAGTCAACTCGGATGGAACGGTCTATTATTAGCATTTGTGGCCGTGCTTCCACAAAATGTGATTATCATACCGACGTTTCTTATTATGACGACGATTGCAGCTAGCTTTTCATTGCGGATGATCCGTCATCAATTTATTCGGAAAGTAAATGAGCCATTGCTACCACTTTTTATGCGCTACACTTGTTTTTTTCTTATTATCGGTGTGGTGTTAGCGGTTGCTTCGGGGATTGAAGCGTATGCATCACCAACTTTTATGAAACAAGTCATGGACACTATTAATAAAAAGTAATTATACTTTGAGAATTATTATCAAATAATCTTGATTATTTTTGTTTTGACAGTTGCCCTTCTTCTGATATAATGGGGTAAGAGTGGCGAGGGAGGGAGTAGTACCGAATGGAAGAGAGAATTGATCGAATTAAGAAGCAATTACATGCAGCGAGTTATAAATTAACACCACAACGTGAAGCAACGGTTCGCGTGCTGCTAGAAAATGAAGAAGACCATTTAAGCGCGGAAGATGTTTACCTCCTTGTAAAAGAAAAGTCGCCAGAGATCGGACTTGCAACCGTTTATCGGACTTTGGAGTTATTATCCGAGTTAAAGATTGTCGACAAGATTAATTTCGGTGACGGTGTTTCGCGCTATGACTTACGCCAAGAAGGAGCATCACGTTTTCATCATCATTTAATTTGTACGGAATGCGGTGCAGTAGAAGAAATTCAAGAAGATTTACTTGGCGAGGTAGAAAAAAGAGTAGAACAAGAGTGGCGCTTTAAAGTAAAAGACCATCGTTTAACGTTCCACGGTATTTGTGAAAAATGTCAAGAGAAATTAACAGAAGAAAATTAACCTTTTCCTATTTAATTAGGAAGAGGTTTTTTATTTATTATTAGGTATAAATGGTGAAAAGCTTGGCATATGTTGTAATAACATATATTTTGGAGGAATTTATAATGCGCCGAGCAATGAAAGCTATTTTTGATGGCATGAAAGTATTTTTATTGTTTACCAGTTGTACCATTATGTTTTATTTCGCTATACTATGGATAAATGAAGAATATGAAAGTTATCATCGTTATGAAAAACCGAAAGAAGAAATGGTAGAAAAAGTATCTGGAACAGAAGAACCTGTGAAAGATGCTTTCGTAAACAGAATGATTTTTTTCTATGAAAATGGGGAGTAGAGAAGATTGGAAGATCAATTACAAGATTTTATTCATTATATGGTTGTTGAAAAAGGATTGGCTAAAAATACAGTTGTATCATATGAACGCGATCTAAAAAGTTATATGAAGTATTTACAAAAAGTAGAGGAGACTACATCTTTTCATGATGTAACGCGAATGCATATTGTAAACTTTTTGCATCATCTAAAAGAGAATGATAAATCTTCGAAAACGATGGCGCGTCACATTGCATCTGTACGATCGTTTCATCAATTTTTATTACGTGAACGTGTTGTAGAACATGACCCATCTGTACATATTGAAACGCCTCAAGCTGAACGTAAATTACCGAAAGTGTTATCTATTGATGAGGTAGAAGCATTATTACAAACGCCAAAAGCAAAGAGTGCTTTTGGAATCCGTGATAAGGCTATGCTAGAGTTATTATATGCAACAGGATTACGTGTTTCTGAGTTAATTGAATTAAACATAGCTGATGTACATTTAACAATGGGTTTTGTTCGTTGCATTGGAAAGGGGAATAAAGAAAGAATTATTCCTCTTGGCAGTTTAGCGGCTGAAGCGATTCAGCATTATATTGAAAAGGGAAGACCGGAACTATTAGGAAGGAAAACGGCCGAAGCACTCTTTTTAAATCATCATGGAAATCGTTTATCGCGCCAAGGGTTTTGGAAAATTTTGAAGAGACTTGCAAAAGAAGCGAACATTCAAAAAGAACTTACACCGCATACGTTGCGTCATTCTTTTGCAACACACCTATTAGAGAATGGGGCAGATTTAAGGGCGGTACAAGAAATGCTTGGTCATGCTGATATTTCAACAACACAAATTTATACACATGTTTCAAAAACTAGATTAAAAGATGTATATAAACAGTTTCACCCAAGGGCATGAGTTTTCATGTCCTTTTGCTATTATGATGAAGAAACTTCACAAAAACTTCACAAACATTTCGTACATTGTTTTCAGCAGAAGGCTAGAATATGAATGTATATTTCCTCTATACTAATATAGGACGAAGGAGGAAGTTATAAATGAAGAAACTTTTAATTACATTATTTATCGCCATGCTAGCCTTAGCTGGTTGCAATATGAAATCGGACGAAAAAGCGAAAAATGATAAGCGACTTGAAGAAGTAAAAGTAGCAGTAAAAACAAACCCTGAAACAATAAAGCCAAATGAAAAAGTAGAAGTGCAAGCAATTGTTACACAAGGGAAAGAAAAAGTAACAGATGCTGATGATGTGAAATTTGAAATTTGGAAAGATGGCGAAGCAAAAAAAGAAATGGTAAATGCGAAACACAAAGGGAACGGTGTTTATACAATCGATAAAACATTCCCAAGTGACGGTGTTTATCATATTATTGCACATACAAATGCACGTGATATGCATGTGATGCCAGAAGTAAAAGTAGCTGTTGGAAATGCAAAAGTTACAGAAGAAAAGAAAGCCCATGATAGTCATGGTAATCATAAAAGTGAGACAATGATTCACCTTATGGCAGACGGTGTAAAAGTAAATACAGAATCTACAATGAAAGTACATTTAAAACAAAAAGAAGAAGCATTAACTGGTGCGGAAGTTCAACTTGAAATTTGGAAAGATGGTGCAGAAAAGCACGAGTTTGTTCCAGCAAAAGAAGGTAACAAAGGTGAATATACAAGCACTCATACATTTAAAGAAGCAGGCGCATATAAAGTGAAGGTTCATGTACGAAAAGGTGATCTTCATGACCATAAAGAAGAAACGGTTGAAGTGAAGTAAGGAACAGCTCTTTGAAAGAGCTGTTTTTATTTATTACTGGTAACTATTCAGTCCCTCTATGAAAAAACGATAGAAAAGCATTTTTGAAAGCGGACCTGAGGGACTGGCTATGTATAGTAGCGGTCAGTGCCTTTTCTTGCCACGCGCAAGGTTTGAAAACAAAGAAAGGCAGCGAGGTGTAGGTCCAGTTTTATCTTCATGACAGCAATTATAGGTAAGCGTATTTTCGCTGGGCGAGAGTATCTGGCCATGCGTAGAAGCGGTCAGATACTTTTTTTACATGCGATGTTAAAACAAAAAAGAGGAAGAAAGAAGCAGGTTACGTTTTGCTTGGCATAGCGGCAACTTATATGTTGAAAAAATCAACATGGATTAATATATTAGTTTTATTCGCACTTCTGTGCAGAATAGATTACAATGAAAATGTGTAGAAAATATGAAATGTGATAAAAATCCCTTAAAAAGAAAGCGTAAACATGTTATAGTAGCTGTAGGAGATGTCTGACATCTGACTTAGAAGAAGAAGGAAGTTTTTACAAAGATTTGAACATACTACATTAGTAGCATATATAGGAGGTTACAGTTGTGAGCAAATATAAACGTATTTTCCTTATCGTAATGGACTCCGTGGGTATTGGAGAAGCACCAGATGCTGAAAAATATGGCGATAAAGGGTCTGACACATTAGGTCATATCGCAGAGCATATGAATGGATTACAAATGCCAAACATGATGAATTTAGGTCTTGGAAATATCCGTGAAATGAAAGGGATTTCAAAAGTAGAGAAGCCACTTGCATATTATACGAAAATGCAAGAAAAATCTACGGGTAAGGATACAATGACAGGACACTGGGAGATCATGGGCTTATACATTGATACGCCGTTCCAAGTGTTCCCAGAAGGATTCCCAAAAGAGTTACTGGATGAGCTAGAAGCGAGAACAGGACGTAAAATCATTGGAAATAAACCAGCTTCTGGAACAGGTATTCTAGATGAGCTTGGTCAAGAGCATATGGAAACAGGCGCATTAATCGTGTATACATCTGCCGATAGCGTACTGCAAATTGCTGCTCATGAAGAAGTTGTACCACTTGAAGAATTATATAACATTTGTAAAATTGCACGCGAGTTAACACTCGATGAAAAATATATGGTTGGTCGTGTTATTGCTCGTCCATTCGTTGGAGAGCCAGGAAACTTTACACGTACACCGAATCGCCATGACTACGCTTTAAAACCATTTGGTCGCACAGTTATGAACGAATTAAAAGATTCTAGCTATGATGTGATTGCAATTGGCAAAATTTCTGACATTTATGATGGAGAAGGTGTAACAGAGTCTCTTCGTACAAAATCCAACATGGATGGCATGGATAAACTTGTAGATACATTAAACATGGACTTTACTGGTTTAAGCTTTTTAAATCTAGTTGACTTTGATGCACTGTTCGGTCATCGTCGAGATCCTCAAGGATATGGAGAAGCATTGCAGGAATATGATGCACGCCTTCCTGAAGTGTTTGAAAAGTTACAAGAAGACGACTTATTACTTATCACAGCTGACCATGGTAATGACCCAATTCACTACGGTACAGATCATACACGTGAATATGTACCATTATTAGCGTATAGCCCAAGTATGAAAGATGGCGGACAAGAATTGCCACTTCGTCAAACATTTGCTGATATCGGCGCAACAGTTGCAGAAAACTTCAATGTAACAATGCCAAAATACGGAAAAAGCTTCTTAAACGAGCTAGGTAAATAGGAGGAATATAAAATGAATCGTGAATTAATTTCAAAATCTGCATCATATTTAAAAGGTAAATTTTCAGAAAGACCAACAGTAGGACTAATCCTTGGTTCAGGCTTAGGTGTATTAGCTGATGAAATCGAAAATGCAGTAGCTGTACCTTATAATGAAATTCCTGAGTTTCCTGTATCTACAGTTGAAGGCCATGCCGGTCAATTAGTATTCGGTACACTTCAAGGAGTTACAGTTGTAGCAATGCAAGGTCGCTTCCATTACTATGAAGGATACGATATGCAAAAAGTAACATTCCCAGTTCGTGTTATGAAAGAACTAGGTGTAGAAACAGTTGTTGTTACTAACGCAGCTGGTGGTGTAAATACATCATATGAGCCAGGCGATTTAATGCTAATTTCAGATCACATTAATTTCATGGGCTACAATCCATTAATCGGACCAAATGATTCTGAAATGGGTGTACGTTTCCCTGATATGTCTGAATCGTATAGTAAAGATCTTCGTGCAATGGCGAAACAAGTTGCAGCTGATTTAAATATTAAAGTACAAGAAGGCGTATACGCTGGGATGACAGGTCCTGTATACGAAACACCAGCAGAAATTCGTATGATTCGTACAGTTGGCGGCGATGCTGTCGGAATGTCAACTGTACCAGAAGTTATTGTAGCGCGTCATGCTGGTATGAAAGTACTTGGTATTTCTTGTATTTCAAATATGGCAGCTGGTATTTTAGATCAGCCACTTAATCATGAGGAAGTAATTGAAACAACAGAACGTGTAAAAGCAAACTTCTTAGCACTTGTAAAAGAAATTGTAAAACAAATGAAGGGATGAGTTTACAATGAGAATGGTGGACCTAATTGCGAAAAAACGTGATGGCAAAGCATTAACGACAGAAGAAATTAATTTTATCATTGAAGGGTACACAAATGGTGATATTCCAGATTACCAAATGAGTTCACTTGCAATGGCAATTTTCTTCCAAGATATGAATGAGCAGGAACGTGCTGATTTAACGATGGCAATGGTAAATAGTGGTGATACAATTAATTTATCAGCGATTGAAGGCGTAAAAGTAGATAAGCATTCAACAGGTGGTGTTGGTGATACAACTACACTTGTATTAGGTCCATTAGTAGCTGCTTTAGGTGTACCAGTGGCAAAAATGTCTGGGCGTGGTCTTGGGCATACAGGTGGTACAATTGATAAACTAGAGGCAGTTCCAGGATTCCATGTAGAAATTGAAAACGAGGAATTTATTCGTCTTGTAAATGAAAACAAAATTGCTGTTATTGGGCAAAGTGGTAATTTAACACCTGCTGACAAAAAGTTATATGCGCTTCGTGACGTGACGGCAACGGTAAACTCTATCCCGCTAATTGCTAGCTCTATTATGAGTAAAAAAATTGCAGCTGGTGCGGATGCAATCGTTCTTGATGTAAAGACAGGTGCGGGTGCATTTATGAAAACGGATGAGGATGCGAAGCGATTAGCAGAAGCGATGGTTCGTATCGGTAACAATGTTGGACGTAAAACAATGGCTGTTATCTCTGATATGAGTCAGCCGCTTGGTGAGGCAATCGGTAACGCTTTAGAAGTGAAAGAAGCGATTGATACATTACAAGGAAAAGGACCAAAAGACTTAGAAGAGTTATGTTTAACACTTGGAAGTCAAATGGTATACTTAGCTGGACAAGCTTCTTCTTTAGAAGATGCACGTGAAAAGCTAATTGAAGTGATGAACAATGGCAAGGCACTAGAAGCGTTTAAAACATTTTTAGCAGCACAAGGCGGCGATGCTTCTGTTGTGGATGAACCAGCGAAACTTCCGCAAGCGCAATATATGATTGAAGTAGAAGCAAAAGAAGATGGCTATGTATCTGAAATTGTCGCAGACGAAATTGGTACAGCAGCGATGCTTCTTGGTGCAGGACGGGCAACGAAAGAATCTGAAATTGATTTAGCAGTTGGTCTTATGCTTCGTAAAAAAGTTGGCGATAGCGTGAAGAAAGGTGAATCACTTGTAACGATTTACGCAAACCGTGAAAATGTAGAAGATGTAAAACAAAAAATTTACGAAAACATGAAGATGTCTGCAGTACACGTAGATGCACCGAAGTTAGTACACGGTATCGTCGAGAAATAAAGCGACAATTTGTTCGAAAATTGTAAGATAAAGAAGCTAAGGAGTTTTCTCCTTAGCTTTTTTTGCATATAATAATAATGGGTGAAATTATGATAAGAATTTGTGCAGTAACAAAAGAAAATGAAGTATTATATGACGTGTCATTAGAAGAAACGAAGCGAGAAGATATCGTATGGTTTTGGCTGGATTTATGTAAACCGACGAAAGAAGAGTATACATATATTTTACAAGATTATTTTAAATTCCATCCCCTTGCGATTGAAGATTGTTTGGAGTACGTGCAGAGACCGAAAGTGGATTTTTATGAAGGATATAATTTTTTAGTACTTCATGCTTTTAGTGAAGAGGGACTCGAGCCTCATGAAATTGATATATTCGTTAGCGATCAGTTTGTTGTATCTTTTCACTTTTCGCATAATAAGGCAATTGAACGAGCTTGGAATAAACTTGGAGAAAAACAGCGCGTAAAGAGAAGTACTCTTCATGTGACTCATATGATTATTGACCAAATTGTCGATGATTATTTTGCTCCGGTATATTATATTGAAGATCATTTAAATGCTATTGATGACAATTTAACAGGAGATACGGCTGGTGCTGTATTAGAAGAGGTATTTGATATTCGTTCTGATTTATCAAAATTACGACGAACAATTATACCGATGCGTGATTTATTGTATCGTATTTTAAATTCAACGCGCTTTTATGGTGCAAGTGACCATGAAATTTATTTTAAAGATATTCACGATCATCTTTTAAAGCTTGCCGAAATGATTGAAGCAAGCCGAGAGTTGACAGCTGATATTCGCGATAGCTACTTCTCGCTTAACTCTCATCATATGAATAATATTATGAAAACATTAACGGTTTTTTCAACGATTTTCATGCCGTTAACATTTATAGTTGGTGTATATGGAATGAACTTTGATCATATGCCAGAGTTAAAGTGGGAGTATGGCTATTATATTTGTTTAGCCATAATGGCGTTTATAGGTGGAGGCATGATGGTCTGGTTTTATAAGAAGGGTTGGTTTAAATAATAAAACGCCGGGAATTCCCGGCGTTTTTGCTTTAGCCAATGGCATGTAACACAAACATGGCTAAGAAGAGACATGTTATAACATAAAGTGGTTTTGCAACTTGTTTATGTTGACCAAGTGCTACTTTTAAAATTGGATATGCAATGAATCCAAAAGCAATACCATCAGCAATGCTATATGTGAGCGGAATCATAACAATGATTAAAAATGCTGGAAATCCTTCTGAAAAATCGTTCAGAGGAATTTGTTGAATGTTTGTAATCATTAAACCGCCAATAATAATTAAGATTGGAGCGATTGCGCTATCTGGAATCAATTTTACAAACGGCAAAGCGAATAATGAGGCAAAGAATAATCCACCAGTAACGATAGACGTCAGACCTGTCTTGCCGCCCGCTGTAATACCAGCAGCACTTTCTACTGTAGAAACAGTTGGACTCGTGCCAAATAGACCGCATGTCATCGCTGAAATTGCATTTGCTTGATATGCACGAGGGAATTTACGCTGATCCTCTAATAACCCGTGTAAAAGTCCCATGTTTTCAAAAATGAGTACCATACTCAATGAGAACGTTGCGATTAAAAATGGTAAAGAAGTCAGTTTTCCGAACGACATTGCGCCAAAAACGTCACCATAGTTAGCAAATGAAAATGAGCTATTACCAATTTGACTTGTATCAACAATACCAAATAACCAAGAGATTCCTGTTCCAATTGCAATCGTCCATAAAAAGTTTCCTCGAACGTTACGAATAAATAAAACTAAAGCAACGATAAGAGTAAGCAGTGTTGCTAGAACAACAGGACTACTTAATTTTCCCAATGCAACAGCAGTATTCGAATTCGCAACGACAAGGCCGCCCTTTTGCAAGCCGATAAATGCTAAAAAGAGTCCGATACCAACCGTTATCGCTTCTTTTAAAGACTTTGGAATTGCGGTAGAAAGTGTGCGGGCAATTGGTGTAAATGCGGCAACCATAAAAATAATACCAGCGACAAATACCGCTGCTAATGCTTCTTGCCAAGTTAAACCAAGTGTATGCACAGCTGTGTACGTAAAAAACGCATTTACTCCCATTCCTGGTACAAGGATCGCCGGTGCATTTGCCCAAAATGCCATCAATAGACATCCGACAAATGAGCTGAATACTGTTGCTAAAATTCCTGCTTCAAGAGGAATGCCGGCATCTGATAAAATGGATGCATTCACAATCATAATATAAACAATTGTGAAAAATGATGTTACACCAGCGAGTACTTCTTGTTTTGGTGATGTTTGATGTAAGTCTAATTTAAATGTTTTTTCAAGAATTCCTTTCATGTTAAACCTTCTTTTTCATATCCCTCTCCCACCCGTGATATCCCTATGTAAGGTTCACCGTCTATTATTATATCAAAACAAAAGTTTTTTACAACAATTAAATGAGAACGTTTTCTTTTTTGCTAGATATATAATTACATATAGATAAAAACAGCACGTACAGTTGAAATAATTTCTATTTCGCCTGATTGAATAGGGGGAGCACCGCCATGAACAGCAGAATAAGCAACAAATTCTCGCGGCATATGAGAAGATTCTTCAACGAGAGACAAAGGAACGGGATTTATATTTAGATTATATGTACTAGCAATTGTCCTTGCTTTTTCTTGCGCGTTTTGCACAGCGAGTACTAATGCTTGTTTGTAGTAAGTATTCGGTGCAGAAACGCGAAATACAAGTCCTCTGGCGACATTTGCTCCGCTTGCTACAGCTGCTTCAAATACCTCCCCTGCTTTTTGGACATTGAGTACAATAATTTCATATAAATGCTCAACTTGATAACCTCGTAAGACAGGCTTTTCGTTCACGTATTCATATTGCGGTGTAATCGTGTAAGAAAGTGTCTTAATATTTTGCTCTGTAATTCCAAGCTGTTTTAAAGAAGCAAGTAAATTAGTGGAAAGAGCAGCGTTCTCGGCTTGCGCTTGTTTTATATTTTGATCTTCAGTACGAACACCGATTGTAAGTACGACAACATCAGGTTTTGCTTTCACGACGCCTTCACCTTGCACAGTAATTGTTGCTTCTTTGCCATTGCGTAACTCATGTGAATAGGGGGGCATGCCCATTTGCATAATTGTTCACCTTCCTTTCTTTATTTATATGAAAGAAGGAAGTCCATTTTTTCCTTAAATTTAGAAATAGCGCAGAAAATCTAAGTAGAAAATATATACAATTATGGTATTCATGCATTATAATAATGTGTAAATATTATAAAAAAGGATCGAGAACATTGAACGAAAAACGAGAAGCACTAATTTTAAACTTATCTACTTCCTTCCGAAAAATGCTTCGCTTATTACAAAGTGATATTAATGAACTTTTTTCTGAATATATGCCATGGAATGAGTTTTCTGTACTGCGTGCATTATATTGGAAAAGTCCGCAAATGGCATCGCAAATTGCAAATGAAGTGAATGTTACATCCAGTCATATTACAGCAGTTACAGATCGTCTTGCTCGTAAAGGACTTGTAATGAGAAAACGATCGAATTCAGACAGACGCATTGTGTATTTAGAAATTACAGATAGCGGGCGAGAAGTTGCTGAAAAACTTGAAAATGTTCGAAAAGAATATTATAGAGAGAAGTTTCAGGGCTGGAGCGACCAAGAAATTGAAATGGCATTAGAGCTCTTTGATAGAGTCCTATAAAAATAGAAAAGCAAAGATTGCTTTTCTATTTTTATATGTGTGAATATATGAATACAAATTGAAAAATGATATAAAAACCACTTTTTTAGGGGAGGAGACCAGAGCAACTGGCCATGCATAGAGGCGGTCAGTTCTTTTTCCTGCCACGTGCAAAGTTTAAAACAAAAGAAGAAAACCAGTAGAAGTCACGCTGCGTTCTGCACTGCATAAAAATAGCCTGAAATTCCTATACTTTACGTATATGGAATAGGAGGCAGACAATGAAGCGTATTGTTTCTTTTGGCATTATCGGTATCTGTTTATTATGTTACGGCACTGAGATACGTGCAGCGTCTCCAAATCAAATTGTTCAAAAAGAATTGGAGTATCTCTCCAATCATAAAACGGTTTTATATTCAAAGCTATGGATGCGTTCAATGCAAACGTCTGTATTATTTCATCATAATGATCGCATTCATCATCAAGATACTTTACATAATATAAAACATTCTTCTCTCGTCGGTATAAAACAAATGTCACTAACGAAAGCTTCCGTTTATATGCCGCGAGTTTCGCAGTACGTATCAAAATTCGGAAAAGAAAATGTACAAGTGTACTATTTAGCTGTGCAGTATGATGTGAAAAAAGAAAACATATATCAAATGAATGGAACGAACTACTTTTTACAAGTATTTGTACGAGAGTATGGAGACTGGAAAATTGCTGAAAGTATTGTTGCACCAACGGATCAAATTGTGGCAAATGGTAATGGATTTGGGACAGATGAGGAGAAGAATTATAGTGAAAGAAGAAAGAATGTAAAATAGCCTCCTGACTAGGAGGCTATTTTGCATATAAAAAAAGTTTACGTTTTAACACCCACTGTAAAATAACATATGTCAAAATGCCACACCCAATAAAATACATATAGTGAAGCGAGATAGATTTACTGTCATCAGTGAAAACTTCGCTGCCAAGAAGTCCGAAACAAATGGAAGTACATAGTAAGAAATAGACATGAAGTCTTTGATATAGCAATATCTTTCCATTCTGTTCATTTGGTGAACGTGCATACAAATAGGCTCCTAGTGGCAGACAAATAAGTATATAAATTGCTGGGCTTAGTAGTGTCCATGCAGACGGAATATGATGATAAGCAGGTCCTATATGTACATCTCCATGTTCATCTTTTCCAGCTTCT
The DNA here is from genome assembly GCF_000383235.1 of Bacillus sp. 123MFChir2. Taxonomy (GTDB): domain Bacteria; phylum Bacillota; class Bacilli; order Bacillales; family Bacillaceae_G; genus Bacillus_A. The sequence continues at coordinate 371,803 of NZ_KB910924.1, read as the reverse complement.
TTTTGTGGTTGATAGTTATAGTTAATTTCAAAATGTTTAAGTGGAGCAAATGTACTTATATTTTCTATATACATGGAACTTTTATGATAGGCCTGAGTATATTCTTTTTCTGATAAATCAACATGTAATGCAAAGAAAGGAAACGCAAGCTGAGAAATGTAAATTGGGAAAATCAATAAAATATAGCTTAGCGCACCTTGTGAAACAATATTTCCTGTAATGGTTCCGATAAAAAGAGCTAGTGTATAAATTGCAATTAATGTCATGATTCTATAAATAAAGTATAGATGAAACAGTGTGAATGATTGATAATCGGCGTGTATCGTAGTTTTATAGACAATATACATAAGGACCCAGCTCACGCTTAGTGTACTTATGATATGAACTGTACCAAACAACCATTTTGATAAAAATAAATGTGAACGTTTAAATGGCATAGCCCATAAAAAATCATTTGTTTGATTATGACGCTCCCAGCCTATTAATATGACAGCTAATGCAATTAAAAGTAGGCCCGGGAAAAAAGTATAATTTTCTCCGCTCAAATAATAGGAATAATACGTATTCGTCGTTTCACGTAAGTATTTAGCTTTGTGTAGTGCGTCGCTATAATATTGATATGGTAAAAGATATAAGGTACTAAGCCAAAATAACGCAATGACATATTTTCCTTGCTTCCAATTTCTCATCCACAATGCTTTATGAAACATACAATTCACCTCGATTTATACGTGTATTTTTATTGGTTAAACCAGTACTGTTATCTTCCACTGAAAGAGAATTTCCATTTTAGTAGGCGAGATAAAATGAGATAAGTAATAACTCCTGTGCCTAGAAAACCGACATAATAACCTACTAACGAATTGATTCCTCCTAGTAAACGAGCACCAAGCAAGGCGAAGCATGTTACGGTACAAATGATAAAGAGCTTTTGTAACTTCGGAAAAAGTAGTATCTTTCCGTTTTGTTCGTTAGGTGACCGAGTGTATAAGTACATACTTAATGGTAATAAAATCAGTGTATACAGAATAGGACTTATTAATGTCCAAAGAGACGGAATAGAACTAAAGTTAGGTTCATTGATTCGTTTTCCTGTTTTATCTGTATAGGCAGACTTGGGTTCGTAACTAAAACAAATTTGAAAATGTATCATAGGTGAAAAGACAGTGAATTTTTCGACATTATTTGTATATGCATTTTCTCGTTCGTAAGTGTTAGCATACGAATGATTCGTATGAACAGAAATGAACCCAGCAATCAAAATGGACAATACGAAAGGTAAAATAAGAACAATTGCAGTTAACAGACCTTGTGAAACAACATTTCCAGCAATTGTTCCAATACATAGCGTTAACGTATAGATTGCAACGAGTACGATTGCTGCGTATAGAAAATAATAGTGAAAAGGTGAAAATATTTGATACTTATTATGAAAAGTTGTTTTTTTCAAAATAGCAAAAATCCCCCAGTTCAATACTAGAACACTCAAAATATTACATACACCAAATAGCCATTTTGTAAGAAAGATATGTGTTCGCTTAAATGGCATCGACCAAAGTAGATCGATAGATTGATTGTGACGATCCCAGCCGATGACTACACAACCTAAAACAATAACAAGTGCACCTTGTATTATTATAGTTTCTTCAGGAAAAATATAGTGGTAATGAAAACGATAACCCCATTTCATATTATCGTGAAAATAGTTTAGTTGTTCTGCAGCTGCAAAATAATATCTGCACGATAGTAGATAGAAGTTAATGAGCCAAAATAACCATACGATATATTTACTTTGCTTATATGTTTGAAGCCATAGTGCTTTTTGAAACATAGGATCGCTCCTTTAAAAAATTTTATATTTGGTAGCACGAGATAGTATGAAATAGGTGATGCTCCCAAGTAAAAAGAAGCCGACGTAATATTTCAATAATAAGCCAAAAGGATTTGAAACCCGTCCACCTATTAAAGCAAAGTATAGTGTAGTCCCCCATATCCATAGCAAGCGATGTTTTTGAAAAAGAAAGATTTTCATATTATTTTCATTTCGTGTCCGTGTAAAAAGAAATATGCCAAGTAGTAAGCAACAAATGGTATAAAAGACAGGAACCAGCATTGCTTTGGCAGAATAAAATTGATGAAATGCAGGACCTTTTAGAGTATTTTCAGTATCATCAGTTCGACGATGTTTTGGATCATAATCGTAACCAATAGTAAATTTGTTTATAGGAGCGGAAATACTTGTTTTGTCTTTAAGTTCATAAATTGTGTCAACCCTTTTCCCATAACTTTCTTTGTCAATTGCATTCCAATGAGTAGTTAGAAAAGAGAGTCCTAGTGAAAATACGCCACACCCCATAATTAAAAAAGTAATGCTAAAGATACTTTGTGAAATAATGCTTCCTGTAAATGTTCCAATACATAAGGTAGCTGTATAGATTGCTATATACGAAACAATTGCATAGAGAAAGTATCGGTTAAATGGATAAAATGATTGATATTCAATGTGAATTGTTGACTTGTAAATGAGATACATAAGTATCCAAATTATGAAAAAAGAACCTACAATATGAATAACTCCAAAGAGCCATTTTGATAAGAAAATATCACGTCGCTTAAACGGCATCGCCATAAGCATGTCCTCAGATTGATTTCTACGTTCCCACCCGATTAAGAGACATCCTAAGACAATTACAATAAAGGCTATCCAAAAACTATCAGAGGAATAAAAAGTATATTCATAATAAAACTTTCCTTCTGTGTGATATTTGTGATAAAAATTAAGTTGTTGCTTTGCTGCTTGATAATATTTATATGGAAAAAAGTAGAGACAGCCGAAAAAGAATAGCAATACAACATATTTTCCCTGCTTCCAGTTTCGCATCCATAGTGCTTTATGGAACATGTAATTCACCTCTATTTGTATGTGTTCGCATCTTGATTAAAAATATCGTTATCTTCCATTAAAAGAAAACTTCCATTTTAGTAAGCGAGTTAAAATCATATAACTAATAAATCCTGTTCCTAAAAAGGTTACATAGTAAATCCATAAAGCACTTATTCCAAATATTCGTCCTGCGAGTAATGCAAAGCAAAGGACTGTACAGCCGATAAAGCATTTCTGTAGCTGTGGAAACAATAGAGTTTTCCCATTTTGTTCATTAGGAGAGCGTGTATATAAAATGATCGCTAATGGTAAAAATAGAATAATATAAACGAATGGATTCAGCAATTTCCAAACAGGTGGAATCGATGTTTTCTCCATAGGGTCTACGGTATGTGATTCTGAGGTTTTATGACCGCCACGATCAAATGTCATTTCAGGCTGGTAGTTGTAACTAATATAAAATTCATGGAACGGTGCAATGATGCTTACTTGTTCTAAGTAATATCCAGTTTTACCCTCAATTTTATATAGATCCTCAGTTGCTCCTCCAGTATGAACAAAAACAAATCCAGATACTAATAAATTTAAACCATACGGAAGATATAAAATGACCGCAGTTAAAGTGCCTTGTGAAAAAATATTTCCAGTAATTGTTCCGATGAATAAAGAGAATGTATAAATAGCAATTAGCACAATTGTTAGGTAAACAAAATAAGTATGAAACGGACTGAAATCCTGATAAGCATTATGAAAAGAGACTTTTTTGATTCCCCACATACTAATCCAGCAAACAAAATTTACGATTATAATATTGACAATACCAAACAACCATTTTGTTAGAAAAATATCTTTTCGTTTAAAAGGCATAGAGAAAAGGAAATCGGTTGATTGATTGCTGCGTTCCCATCCAATTAAAACACAAGCGAGTGCGATGAGCACAATGCCTTGTATCACGACAGGTTCATCTGTTTGAAAAGAATAGGAATAATAATATATATGATCCCATTTCATTTTTGACTGTCGAAACTCTGATTGTGCAGCACTATAATATGCATAAGGAAGTGTATGTAAACTACTTAACCAAAAGAGTAGCAGTACATATTTCCCTTGTTTAAATGTTCGCATCCACAACGCTTTATGAAACATGTGACCCCTCCTCAAAAGCCGTAACAAAGACATCCTCAAGTGACATTGGCAATTCTTCTAATAAGAGCGGCTGCTCTTTATGAAATTTTTCTAACGTAGTTGCTACATTGCCCTCGATTAAAACGGTGTATACTTTTCCGGTTTGTTGTAATACTTTCACATTACTTAAGTTTTCTAGTTTTTGTGGTAGTGAACGTTCATAAGCGACTTGAATTTTTGCATATCGCGATTTTGTATCGTCTAAAGCTGTAATTGATGCAATGGTATGATCTTTTAAAATGATGACTGTGTCTGCGATTTTTTCAATTTCATCTAAGTGATGTGTCGAAATGAGAATGGTAATTTCACGTTCTGCTACTTCTTCAATTAAAAATTGTAAGATTTGTCTTTTTACAATTGGATCAAGTCCGTTTGTTGGCTCATCTAAAATTATGTATTCTACGCCAGTAGAAAAGGCTAAGATCATTGCCAATAGTGCCTTCATTCCGCGGGAGTAGCTACGAATGCGTTTGTCTGGTAAGTTAAAACGCTCAAGTAACTCATAGAAATAGTCTGCATTGAAATTATGATAGACTGCTTTATAGAATTTTACGATTTCTTTTACTGTGTATCCGCTTAATACATTTGTAGAGTCTGGAACGTATACAACTGTTTGTTTTACTTCAGGATGCTTGTGTACGTCAACGTCGTTATATGTAACGGTTCCTTCATCTGGAGTTAAAATCCCAACGAGTGTACGTAATAGTGTTGTTTTTCCGGCTCCATTTCTTCCGAGTAATCCGGCAATGCTCCCCTTTTTTAAAGTAAATGAAATATCTTCTAATATCGTTTGATTATCAATTGTTTTCTTTATGTTCGTCACTTTTAACATGCGTATTTCCTCCTAATTCTTTATAGTATGAATCAATCCAATCATGAATTTTTTCTTTTGAAATACCAAGATACGAAGCTTCTAGTAACAATTGATGGAATTGTTTTTCTACCATAGCAATTTTCCTTTCATCTTGTGCGGGAGTGATGGATTGCGAGACGAATGTTCCTTTGCCGCGCAGCGTTTCGATAATGCCTTGTCGCTCTAATTCTTGATACGCTTTACTCACCGTGTTTGGATTAATGACGAGTGAAGAGGCGAGTTCACGAACGGAAGGAAGTTTATCGCTAGATTCGAGCATCCCTCTTAAAATGAGCTCTTTAACATTATGAACAATTTGTTCCCATATCGGAGTGTTGCTTCTTGGATCTAGTTGAATGTGCAAGAGCAAAGTCTCCTTTCTAATAAAAAGTATAAGTGTACTAATAGATATAATACACTTAATACAATATATGGTGCATTATCGTTTGTCAATCATGTTTTTAGAAAATTATGGTATAAAACCCCTTCGTTTGGAAAAAATAGGTTTGATATAGAATGGAGGGTTAGTCATGAAGCGATTAATAGGAATACTTGTTTGTTTCATGTTATTGCTTTCCGCTGTTCCAGTTGGTTTTGCACAGTCTGAGAAAAAAGAAGCGGAAACAAAACCAAAACTAGCGGAACAAGCATCGTCAGCAATTGTAATTGAGCAGGACACAGGGAAAGTTTTGTTTGACAAAAATCCAAATGAAAAGTTGCCCCCTGCTAGTATGACAAAAATTATGACCATGTTACTTATTATGGAACAAATTGAAAAAGGAAAATTAAAACTGACAGATAAAGTGAGAACGAGTGAACACGCTGCTTCTATGGGAGGTTCACAAATTTTCCTTGAACCTGGTGAAGAAATGTCAGTTGATGAAATGTTAAAGGGCATTGCTATAGCATCTGGAAATGACGCATCAGTTGCCGTTGCTGAACACATTGCTGGGTCAGAAGAAGGATTTGTAGATAGGATGAATAAAAAAGCAAAAGATTTAGGACTAAAAAATACTCATTTTCAAAATCCAACAGGTCTTCCAGCAAAGGATCATTATTCAACGGCATATGACATGGCCGTTATGGCAAAGGAATTGATGAAATACCCATTAATCCGTAAATATACAGGGAAATATGAAGATTATTTACGTGAAGATACGGATAAGAAATTTTGGCTTGTAAATACAAATAAGCTTGTCCGTTTCTATCCAGGTGTTGACGGTGTGAAAACAGGATTTACAACAGAAGCAAAATATTGTTTAACAGCATCGGCAGAACGAAATGGGATGCGTGTCATTTCTGTCATTATGGGCTCTCCAACATCAAAGGAACGAAATGCGGAAGTAACCAAGCTTCTTGATTATGCATTTAGTCAATATATGACGAAAAAGATGTATACAAGAGGTGAAAAAATTCAAACGGTAAAAGTAGGGAAAGGAAAAAAAGAAACAGTCGACTTAGTAGCTTCTGAAAATGTGTCCCTCCTAATGAAAAAGGGAGAAGCAATGAAGAATATTAAAAAAGAAGTAGTTGCTGAAGAGAAGGTGAAAGCTCCAATTAAAAAAGGAGATGCTTTAGGTACACTTGTCATTAAAAAAGGGAATGAAGTGCTACTCAAACAAACAATTGTTGCAAAAGAAGATGTTGCAGCAGCGAGCTGGTGGGAGTTATTTAAACGAAGTTTTGGGATGTTTTCAACATCGAAATAGCGGCAATATAGTTGCCGCTTTCTCCCTTTGTTTTATCTTGTAGGTGGCAGAAAAGGGAGCTGACTGCTTCTATGTGTGGCCAGATGCTCTCGCCTACCGAAACAGAATGGTTTTATCCCGCTATTCGCGGGCAGTAATACTCCCACCTCAAAATTCGGCGAAAGCAAGGAAGTTAGGTGAGTGATAAACTGCCCGTAAAAGCCCGATTGGTGAGGGCTAATAATCAGCGGGGGCCCCACTGATTAAAGTTTCACTTTATGTCGGTTTTTGATTTGTATTTATAGAGAAGGTTCTTTTTATGACGAAATAGTACTTCTTTTGTCAGGTGGAAGGATTCTACATTTATTTTAGAGAAAAACTTCTTATATATTTTGCGTGTATACGCGAATTTTGAATGTAAGGAGGAAATAGAGTGAGTCTTTCCATCCATTTAGAAGTAAAGCGTGACGTCTTATGTGTTCGTTTAGCAGGCGAACTAGATCATCATACTGCTGAAGAGTTGCGAGCAAAAGTAACTGATATGATTGAGACGCATCATGTTCATCATATTATTTTAAATTTAGGACAATTAGCATTTATGGATAGTTCTGGCCTTGGTGTTGTATTAGGAAGATATAAACATGTCAAAAGTTTAGGCGGCGAAATGGTTGTTTGTGCAATTTCTCCTGCTGTAAAGCGCTTATTTGAGATGTCAGGGCTATTTAAAATTATTCGTTTAGAAGAAAATGAAGCCCATGCGCTCGCAACATTGGGGGTGGCATAGATGAGAAATGAAATGAACCTTCAATTTTCTGCATTAAGTCAAAATGAATCGTTTGCTCGCGTTACAGTTGCCGCTTTTATTGCGCAGCTCGATCCAACAATGGAAGAGTTAACGGAAGTGAAAACCGTCGTGTCTGAGGCAGTAACGAATGCCATTATTCATGGATATGAAGGGAATTCAGATGGCATTGTGTATATTACGGTTATTTTGGAAGATGGCATGGTAAAGTTAACAATTCGTGATGAAGGGATTGGAATTCTAGATTTAGATGAAGCAAGGCAACCCCTTTTTACAACTAAACCCGAATTAGAGCGTTCTGGAATGGGATTTACCATTATGGAAAATTTTATGGATGAAGTAGAGGTTATTTCTAATGAATCTTTCGGGACAACGATCCATTTGACGAAGCATCTATCAAAAAGTAACGCTCTATGCAATTAAGGAGAATTGCCTATGGACATAGAGGTCAGAAGTGAAAAAGGAAAAGGGCAGTTAAAGGATCAGGAATTAAAAGAATTAATTAAAAGGAGTCAACAGGGCGATCAAGGAGCGAGAGACTTAATTATTCAAAATAATATGAGGCTTGTTTGGTCCGTTGTACAACGCTTTTTAAATCGCGGTTATGAGCCGGAGGACTTGTTTCAAATTGGCTGTATTGGGTTGCTAAAATCTGTCGACAAGTTTGATCTATCTTTTGATGTAAAGTTTTCAACATATGCAGTTCCAATGATTATTGGAGAAATTCAGCGTTTTTTACGTGATGATGGAACAGTGAAAGTAAGTCGTTCGTTAAAAGAAATGGGAAATAAAATTCGTAAAATGAAAGATGAATTATCAAAGGAGTATGGTCGTGCACCGACAATTACCGAAATAGCAGAGGCGTTAGAACTAACGCCAGAAGAAGTTGTAATGGCGCAAGAAGCAAGTCGGACACCATCGTCGATACATGAAACGGTGTATGAAAATGATGGTGATCCTATTACTATTTTAGACCAAATTGCGGATCGCTCTGAAACAAAGTGGTTTGATAAGATTGCGTTAAAAGAAGCAATTCGTGAATTAGATGAGCGTGAACGGTTGATTGTCTATTTGCGGTATTATAAAGACCAGACACAATCGGAAGTAGCAGAGCGTTTAGGGATCTCTCAAGTACAAGTATCGAGGCTGGAAAAGAAAATATTAAAACAAATGAAGGAACGAATAGGCGAATAGTCTATTCGTTTTTTTATTTTAAAAAAGTTGTATTAGAAAAATTTCCAATATCCATACTACAACTACGAGGAATAGTTAAGAGGTGATTGGAGTGGAGCAAACGATATATGTAAAGATGAGGAATCGTCTACAAGTGTCGCCTGCTTATGAGATTAAAATTGGTGACGTTGCACAAGTAGTTGGAGAGTCACGTATTGTAGATGAGATAAAACGACAGGTTATATACAAAATTACAAAGAAAGATAAAACGCATGTTGTAATTGATGTGATGAAAGTGATTCAAGCTATTTGGCAGTATTCTAGCAGTTTAGAAATTAATTTGCTCGGTTCAGTACAAACGATTGTTGAAATTGTATACGAAAAAAAACAAGTAAATCCATTTTTCTTTGGAATGGTGTGGTTATTACTATTTGTCGGAGCGGCTCTTGCGATTATTTATTTTCATGAGGACGTTAGTATGCAGCAAGTGCATCAACGTTTGTATTACATGATTACAGGAGAAAGTAACCAAAAGCCACTTTTATTTCAAATCCCATATTCGTTAGGGCTTGGACTTGGAATGATTCTTTTTTTTAATCACGTATTTCAAAAGCGTATTAATGAGGAACCAAGCCCATTAGAAGTTGAAATGTTCCAATACCAACAATCTCTCGATCAATATGTAATGATGAACGAAAACAAAGAAATGATAAAGAACATCCAAAATGATTGAATGTATTGGGATAATCTTTATTGGATTTGCTGGTGGCATTGCTGTTGGAGGAGGATACGTTGCATTTTTAACTGTATTAGGTATGATTCCAAGGCTCGCTCAGTTAACGAAAAGTGGTCATCGTGTGCAATATTATGAATGGGCTGTTGTGAGCGGTGCACTAAGCGGTACGTGGTGCAGTTTACGTGATGTTACATTATTGGCTTCACCGTATTGGCTTTTGCTCCTTGGATTGTTATGCGGCACATTTATCGGAATGCTTGCTGCTGCTTTAACAGAAGTGCTGAATGTACTTCCAATATTAGCGAAACGTGTTGGGGTTGATGGAAAAATTGTTATTCTTCTTATCGCACTTGTTCTTGGCAAGGTAGTAGGATCTTTATTTCATTGGATTTATTTTGTGAAATAGGAGGTATGTCAATGGCGCAGCATAAATTAAAGGATGATTATACGAATAAGGTGAAAGAGTATCATCCAAAACCTAATTATATGATGAATTGTATGAAGGCTTTTGTTGTGGGAGGGCTTATTTGTACATTAGGTGAAGCTTTGATGAAGATGTATATACACTATTTTGATTTTACGGAGAAAAATGCAGGGAATCTGGCAATCACAACGTTAATATTACTGTCAGCTATTTTAACAGGACTTGGTGTATATGATAAGCTTGGCCAATTTGCAGGAGCTGGGTCAGCAATCCCGGTTACTGGATTTGCGAATTCAATGGTAAGTGCAGCAATGGAGCATCGCAGCGAAGGGATTGTTCTTGGGGTTGCTACAAATATGTTCAAAATTGCTGGAAGTGTCATTGTATTTGGAGTTGTTGGGGCGTATGTTGTCGGTCTCATTCGGTATACATGGAAGCTCCTCCAATGATAGAAGTTTCATCTTATGTAAGTAAAGGAGAAGATAGATGAGATTAACTGGGAAACAAACGTGGCTATTTCAAAACGATGTATATGTGAATGCAACAGGTACGGCTGTTGGACCAAATGAGGCAAAGGGGCCGCTTGGAGATAGTTTTGATATTACATATGATGACTTGCACTGCGGAGAAGAAAGCTGGGAGTTAGCGGAAAGAAGGTTAATGAGAGAGTCGATTCAACATGCATTGCGAAAAGAAAAGATGCAAGCATCTGATATTGATTTATTTTTAGCAGGAGATTTATTAAATCAAACCGTTACGGCAAATTATGTTGCTAGAGAGCTGTCGATTCCATTTTTAGGCATGTTTGGAGCGTGTTCCACTTCGATGGAGACGCTAGCTGTTGGCGCAGCATTTATTGATGGTGGATTTGCAAATCGCGTGTTAGCAACAGTCAGTAGTCATAATGCCACTGCTGAACGGCAATTTCGTTATCCAACAGAGTATGGAGGGCAAAAACCAACTACAGCAACATTTACTGTTACAGGAGCTGGTACAGCTTTAATTAGTCGGGAAAGAAGTGCAATTAAAGTCACATCAGCAACTATTGGAAAAGTTCAAGATTTAGGTATAACAGATCCGTTTGATATGGGATCTGCAATGGCCCCTGCTGCAGCTCATACAATTAGGCAGCATTTTGAAGATTTAAACAGAAGTGCTGTCGATTACGATTTGATTGTGACAGGTGATTTATCAGGAGTTGGAACACCAATTGCGCGGCGGCTGTTGTTAGATGAAGGCTACGATTTAGGGAATGTTTATAATGATTGCGGTTTAATGATTTATAGGGGTGACCAGCAAGTATTTGCGGGAGGAAGTGGCTGTGCTTGTTCCGCAGTTGTAACATATGGACATTTAATGAAAGAAATGAACAAGGGGAATTTAGGGCGGATTTTTGTCGTAGCAACAGGTGCTTTGTTAAATCCAATTATGATTCAACAAAAAGAATCGATTCCAACGATTGCACACGGTATCGTATTTGAAAGAATAAAAGGGGTGTAATATGTGGAATTTATATATGCGTTTTTAGTTGGGGGAGCGATTTGTGTTGTCGGACAACTTCTGTTAGATTTTGCGAAATTAACACCTGCACATGTTATGGCGATCTTCGTAGTAGTTGGTACTATTTTAGATGGTTTTGGCATTTATGACAAACTGATTCAGTTTGCAGGAGCGGGAGCGACTGTTCCGATTTCAAGTTTTGGTCATTCTTTATTGCATGGTGCGATGGAAGCGGCAGAAAAGCATGGTTATCTTGGGATTGGAATGGGAATGTTTAAGTTAACATCTGTTGGAATTTCAGCAGCGATTTTGTTTGCATTTATAGCAGCACTTATTTTTAAACCGAAAGGATAAATAAGATGAGAAGAAGGGTTATTTTGGTGACAGACGGAGATGAATATGCACAGCGAACAATCGAGTTACTGGCAAAAGAATTTGGTGGACGATGCATTTCGGCCACGCAAAGTAATCCAACGAAATTAACGGGGAGAAAGATTGTTGAGCTTATCATGCAAACACCACATGACCCGGTTTTTGTTATGTTTGATGATAGTGGATATATAGGGGAAGGATCAGGAGAAAAAGCATTAAAATATGTAGCAACGAATAAACAAATCGATGTACTTGGCGTGTTAGCTGTTGCTTCTAATACGCATCATTGGGAATGGACACGTGTTGATGTAAGTGTCGATCGAGAAGGGCGATTAACTGAATATGGCGTTGATAAATTTGGATTGGCGGATATTGAAATAGGAAGAATAAACGGTGATACCGTTTACTGTTTAGACGAATTACATGTTCCGATTATTGTTGGAATCGGTGATATTGGGAAAATGTATGGCAATGATGATCGGAAACGTGGGTCACCAATTACAAGAAAAGCAATTCAATTAATTTTAGAAAGGAGTGGGTTTTATGACCAACACAAAAAAGACTAGTATACCAATTTCTTCATTTTTAAGTGACAATGAAAATTATTTGAAGCAAACCGTGGGACTTGGCGTTACCTTTGATGTGGGAATTCGTAAATTTCATATTTTAGATAAAGAAATTGGTGTTTTGTTTGTGAATGGTTTATGTGATACAAACTATATCATACACATTCTCGAAGAGGCTATTAATACAAATGAAATACAAAGGTATGGAGAAGGTACGGTAAAGTTGTTAGAAAATCGTCTGATTCATCAGCAAGTAAGTAAAGTAAAGACGATGGATGATGTCATATTACAAGTGTTATCAGGCTTAATCGTTATTTTTGTTGAGGGAGAAACAGAAGCTTTTGTAATCGATGTTCGCAGCTATCCAGGACGAACTCCGACAGAGCCGGATACAGAGAAAGTTGTCAGAGGTGCGCGCGATGGATTTGTTGAAAATATTATTGTAAATACAGCTCTTATTCGGAGACGTATTCGTGATCCGCGTTTGCGACATGAAATTATTCGGGTGGGAGAGCGGTCACACACAGATCTTTGTATTGCATATATACAAGATATTGCGAATCCAGATTTGGTGAAAATAATAAAGCAAGAAATAGAAAATATTCAAATCGACGGTGTAACAATGGCCGATAAAACAATTGAGGAGTTTCTTGTGAAACAAGGATACAATCCTTTTCCGCTTATTCGTTATACAGAAAGACCAGACGTCGCTGCGAATCATTTACTAGAAGGACACGTTTTACTGTTGACAGATACTTCTCCTAGCGCAATTATTACACCGACAACATATTTTCATCATTTACAGCATGCAGAGGAATTTCGGCAAAATCCTGCTGTTGGAACATTTTTACGCTGGGTTCGTTTTCTTGGAGTTGTATTTTCTCTGTTCTTATTACCGCTTTGGCTTGCGTTTGTAATGGATCCTGCATTATTACCAGAAAAGTTAGCGTTTATTGGACCGAATAAAGTGACTAATATACCAATTGCTTTGCAGATTATTTTAGCAGAAGTAGGGCTGGAATTTCTGAGGATGGCATCAATCCATACACCAACGCCGCTGTCATCAGCAGCTGGGTTAATTTCAGCTATATTAATTGGTCAAATTGCAATCAATGTCGGTCTATTTGTACCAGAAGTTATTTTATATACTGCGATTTCTATGATTGGATCTTATGCAACGCCAAGTTACGAATTAGGGTTAGGGAATAAGGTTGGTAAGCTATTCCTGATTGTATGTACTGCTTTATTTCAAGAAATAGGATTTGTTATTGGAATGACAGTGTTAGTTTTATTTTTAGCATCCATTAGAAGTTTACAAACACCATATCTTTGGCCATTTCTTCCATTTGATTGGGGAGCATTGGTTAAGATTTTAATACGTCCATCTATTTCTAGTTTAAAGGTACGTCCTAGCATCGTCCATCCTCAAAATATAAAGAGGCAAGAATGAGCAGAAGAATAAATTCTGCTCTTTTTGTTTTAAATTTATCTGGTTTTAACAAAAACATAACATTTCTTCTGTACACTAAAAGTAAATATGATGTATGGAAGGGGAGATTACATGATTAAATTATTTGTTAGCGATTTAGATGACACACTCGTTTATAACGTGAATCGGATTCATCGTGACGATGAAAAAGCATTATGCTGGCTAGCGGAGAAAGGTACAAATATTTGTTTTGCTTCTGGTCGTTTTACCCACCGCATTCACGCTGTTGTGAAACAGTTCGCTTTCCCTTATTATACAACAGGATTAAATGGCGCCGTTTTATTTACGAAAGAAGGAGAACTGTTAAACGAATCAACTTTTGATGGTGAGGTTGCCCGGGAAATATATAGATATATACATGAAAAAAAGTTGGCGGATATTGTGTGTGCAAAAGAGCATCGATATACAAAAAAGAAAAATGAACATCATTATATGTTTGAAGAATATATTCAAGGGAAAATCGCAGAAATAGAGACATTAGAGGAAGAGTTTGGACAAACTATTCACCCGGCAAAATTATTTGTTTATGCGGAAGAAGAAAAAGTTACAATGTTAGATCAAGAGTTGCGAAAGCAGTTTCAAGGCGAAGCAGAAGTCGTAATTTCAGGGAAAAAATATGTGGATATTATGCCAATTGGGATTAGTAAGGGGAGTGCACTGCAGCTTTTAATGGAACATTTACAAGTTGAAGCTCATGAAGTAGCGTGTATTGGAGATTCTTTTAATGATGTTTCTATGTTTTCTGTGACGCCGCATTCTTTTACATTGCATCACGCTCATCCATATGTGAAAGAAAAAGCGAGTCATGTTGTTCGTTCAGTAGAAGAAGCAATTATGAAACTACCATTGTTAGCATAAAGTGAAACTTCTATCAGAGGGGGGCTTATTGCCCACGAATAACGGGATAAGAAAAAAGCTCGTTACAAACGAGCTTTTTATTACTTAAATAGAGATTTAATAAAATCAATAAAACTAGAGAATACGCCTTTTAACTTATCTAAAAATCCTTGACCTTCTTCAGAACCTAGAAACGCTGAAACGTGTTCTTTCGCTTTATTTAATTGGTTACTAACTTGATCCCAATCAATGTTTAAGTTTTTCATTTTGTCAAAGAGTGTTACTAAATTATCAAGTTGTTCATCAGTTAATGTAATTCCAAGTTGATCTGCAATCTTTTTAATGAGTGAGCGTAAATCTTCTGTTGTTTTTGGTTGTTCTTTTGCAATCTCTTCTTTAACTTTGGCAACAAGTTGTACAGCTTTGTCATTTCCGATTTGGTCACCAAGTTTTGCAGTTTGAACCATTTCTTCATTAGCTACTTTTTTAACTTCTTCTGGAATTTCCTTTTTCGCTGCTGTCTCGTAGGCCTTCATTAGGCCTGTTAAAGCGGCAGTTCCGGATACTTTAAATGGTGCTGTAATGTAGATATTCGCATCCTTTACACCTGCTGTAATTAATGCGTTTGTATACATTGCATCTGTTACCCAATTGATATTATGCGCTTGTACAACAAGACCAGATCCTTTTTTGGTATACGTAATCATAGAAGAAGAAATTGCTTTCGTACCGATTTGAGCGTTTGGTACAACTCCATCTAAATATTTATGTTCTTCTGCATTTGATACCGTAATAATTTGCGCATCTTTTGGCGCTTTCATTTCTTGGAGAAGCTGTTGTTTTTGCTGTTCTGATAAGTTTTCTCCTAATGTAACAATAGACTCTCCCTCAATAATGTCTGCATATGAAGCGGTTGGAATTAAAAAAACCATTACAGCTAATAGCAGTGCTAACAATTTCGTTTTCACGAAAAATCGCTCCCTTTCTCTTTCTGAAATTTTCGGGCAACAAAGTAATTATAGTATATTTTTTGTATTTGTCATCCGTCTTAAGGATGATTTGTGAAAGAAACAGTAGGATTGTCGGATTTTATAAAGGTTTTCACAATAATATTTTTGTTTATTATAGTGATTGTGGTAATATAAGGCTGAGATTGTTGAAAGGAGCTTATTATACATGAAAACTTTAGGATACATATTAATGGAAAACGGTGAAAAAATCGAATTAGAATTTTTCGCAGAAGAAGCACCAAAAACAGTAGAAAACTTTAGAAAATTAGCTAACGAAGGATTTTATGATGGATTAACATTCCACCGCGTTATTCCTGGTTTCGTATCTCAAGGGGGCTGCCCTATTGGAAATGGGACTGGTGGACCAGGCTATTCAATCCCATGTGAAACAGATGGTAATCCTCACAAGCATACAGTAGGTGCACTTTCTATGGCGCATGCTGGAAGAAATACTGGAGGAAGCCAGTTTTTTGTTGTACATGAACCACAACCGCATTTAGATGGTGTTCATACTGTATTTGGAAAAGCAACAAGTGGCATCGAAACAGTATTAAATATGCGTCAAGGCGATGTTATGAAAGAAGTTAAAGTCTGGGAAGAGTAAAATGTTAAGAGGGGGCAAAATGCTCTCTCTTTTTTTATTTATATAGGTACGAATCATACAATGTTATTAGCATAATATAAACAGAATATCAACATTTGACTTCCTCTGCCCGTCTTTGTATGATTATAAAGTTGTTTTAGGCAAGCCTTCTCAGTAGGTTAGAAATGTTGTAAAATAGACATGATATGAACATGCTGATTAAGGGGATATGATTTGTAACTTTTGTAAGAAGGGATAAATTTCATGTTAATTCGTTTTAAAAAAAGTTATGAAAAAATTGCAATGGGACTTCTTTCTTTTATGCCAATGGAAAAAGATATAAAGCGATTGCAAGCGACGATGAAGGATTATGAACAAAACGATGATTGGCAGCTTTACTTATGGAAAGAAGATGAAGCGATTGTTGGGATTATCGGGACGTTAAAACGAGAAGAAGATGTATTAGAAATACAGCATATTAGTGTAAATCCGTCACATCGTCATGCTGGAATTGGAACAAAAATGGTGCAAGAATTACAAATTACGATGCCGAATATTACGGTATGCGGAAATGACCAAACATCTAGTTTCTGTGAGAAGTGCAAAGAAATTGAACAGAACGTGTATTAATAAAAGCAGAGATAACATTATCCCTGCTTTTTCTTTTTTAATTGCATATTTCGCTCGGCAATCACACCTTCACGATTGCGACGGGAGTGTTTATGAATAATGTCCTCGCTTGGTGTGAAAGAAGTGTCTTTCCAAGGAAATCTTTTCGCTTTGCATAATTGTATACATATGTTCTCTAAATTCGAATCAGCAAACGGGAGAAATAATGTTGTATAAGGTTCATGATTTTGTATGATGTGCAATCGCTCGTCAAGAAGCAATAGTAGTTTGGAATAGTTTAAACCTAATGCCTCTATATGCTGTTTTTTATTTTGTAAAATGAATAGCGCACTTTTCATCATTTTCTGGGCGCCGTTCCAATTACAGCGTCTATGGTGATATAAAGCGACGGCAATTTGGATAAGTCCAACCCAATGCTGTTCTCGCTCTCCGCGTGGCTTTGTTTTCCAATGTTCTTCTAAAACTTCATGACATTCAAAGTAATCATAATCACTATGAAAATGAATTAAAAACTGTATGTATGCTCCGTGATACATGTTTTTCACTCCTATTCCAAGTAGTGTGCATATATATGAATCCATTTTGATTTGGATTTATATATTGTAGCATAAATATAAAGCGACTAGAGAGTGCTCTAGTCGCTTTATGTCAGTTAGCAGAAACAAGCTGCGCCGACAATAATTAATAAAATAAACAACACAACTAGTAGAGCAAATCCGCCGTGGAAACCTCCAGAAATATGCTGTCCCATAGTTTGTAACCTCCTACAATGTACTCATTACACTGTTATCATATGAAGGGGATGGGCATTGTGGCCTAGGTATACGTCTATTTTTAATTAATTTTTTGAAAAAGGTTGGATAGTGTATGAGTATGCACTATACTTAGGATGTTACAGAAAAATTGTGGTGGGATGATTTGTGCAATATAATTTTAAAGTTGAGGCATTCGAAGGCCCTTTAGATTTACTATTACATTTAATTAATCGTTATGAAATTGATATATATAACATTCCTGTAGCGGAAATTACAGAACAATATTTATCATATATCCATACGATGAAGGAATTGCAGCTTGATGTTGCAAGTGAATATTTAGTAATGGCTGCGACGCTATTACAAATTAAAAGCAAAATGTTGCTTCCAAAGTATGAAGAGGATGAAGAGGATAGCAGTGAAGAGTTTATGGAAGATCCTCGGCAAGAGTTAATGGAGCGCCTAATTGAGTATAAGAAATATAAGCAAGTTGCTACTCAATTAAAAGAGAAAGAACAAGAACGAGCACAGTTATATACACGGCCACCTCTTGATTATATGATGTTTCAAAAAGAAGAGGATGAAAAGTTGCCGATTGACGTTACGTTATATGATATGTTAGCAGCGTTTCAAAAGCTCATGCGCCGAAAGAAAATACAGCGCCCAGTAACGGCTACAGTTACTAGGCAGGAAATCCCCATTGAGCAAAGAATGGAAGCTGTTTTAAAGCAATTGGACCTTGCAGGCGGTCGCCAAAGTTTCTATGATTTATTTGTAGATGATAGTCGAGATATGGTCGTTGTTACATTTTTAGCAATTTTGGAACTCATGAAACATCAGAAAATTGTTATTGAGCAAGAGCGTAATTTTGATGAAATCTTTTTAAAGAAACAATAGCTGTAATCTTTGACCGAACGCAATATACCGATGTTCGGTCTTTATGACGTATATGGAGATAAAGAATGTGGGAAAGGAGCTTTTAGCGTTGGATAGACAAGAACAAAAGGCAGTTATAGAGGGACTGTTATTTGTAGCGGGAGATGAAGGGATCTACCCAGAACAAATTGCAAAAGTATTAGAGGTAGAAGTGAAAGAGATAATAAAACTTGTAGAAGAACTGCAGGAAGAATATGAACAATTGAACCGAGGTTTGCAAATTGTTCAATTTGCAAAAGTATATCGTTTTACAACGAAAAAAGAGCACGCACCGTATTATCAAAAATTGATGGATGCACCAACAGCTACATCTTTATCGCAAGCGGCGTTAGAAACATTAGCGATTATCGCCTATCGCCAGCCAATTACAAGAACAGAAATTGAAGAGATTCGCGGTGTGAAAACAGATCGGGCCCTGCAAACGCTTGTATCTCATTTATTAATTAAAGAAGTAGGACGTGCAGAAGGGCCGGGACGTCCCATTTTATACGGCACAACAAAAGAATTTTTAGATACATTTGCATTACAAACATTAGACGAACTACCTTCTCTATCAGAAGACGGAGAAGGAATAAATGAAGCGGATTTATTCTTTGGTTCTTTACAAGAAATTTCGAAGTGAAGCTTGGCATTTTGCCAAGCTTTTTTTGTATATGAAATCCAAGCTGCGTCATACTAAATAGAAAAAGGAGAAGGTGTATGAAAGATGTGCGTATCGCTCTTTTTCTATTTGCAGCAATATTATGTATAACTTTAAATAGTACATCCCCCACGCGTCAGTATGCTTCTATACATACGGCTTCCTCCTTTTCAAGTCAGCGTACGCATTTAGGTAAGATGACGGTAAGTTTTTTAAGAGTTGGACAAGGAGACGCAACGATTATTTCTTTACCGAACGGGAAAACAATTTTAATTGATGGTGGACCGTATGAAGCTGGGGAACCTATTATTGATAAATTAATGAAAAAAGGAATTAAACGTCTAGATGTTGTCATCGGTACACATCCTGACATGGATCATATCGGAGGGTTAATTCCAATTATTGAACAAATGCCGGTTGCGCTTGTGCTAGATAGCGGGAAATTATATAGTTCGTTTACATATCATACGTATATAAGAAGCATTAAAAAAAGAGGAGTTCCATTTTTACGTGTAAAAGAAGGACAGTATATTCCCCTGGATCCTCATATTGCTATTCAAGTATTAAATGATGGAAAAGCAAAACGAGAAAATAATGAGTCATCTATTGTATTGAAAATTCGTTATGGTAAGGCTGATTTTTTATTTATGGGGGATGCTGATACACACACTGAGGAAGACATTATAAGGAAATATGATGTTCATGCGGATGTATTAAAAGTTGGCCATCACGGGTCATATACATCAACGAGTGAACAGTTTATAACAGCTGTTGCGCCGCAATTTGCTATTATTTCATATGACAAAAAAAATCCGTACGGTCATCCTCATCGAAGTGTAATGAAACGTTTAAATCGGTATGGTGTCACTGTACATACTACTATAAAAAGTGATGTTGAAATTGAAACAGATGGTGAAAACATTACTATTCAGCATAAGCTATCTTTACCGCTGTTAAAGTAATATAAGTATAATGCAGTGATGTTCTACAGTTTTCTTGATATCCATTTAATAAAACGTTTTTATGTATTATATTAATGTAGTTTTAGAAGTGTAGTTGCTTTCTTTGTTATACCGTCTGTTAAAAGTCTTTTTATAAAGCGCTCTCAACAGACGGTATATACTGTTAAAATAATTCTAAAATTTGAATTTAGTTACAAAAATAAATAAAGTAATTATCGATTTCTTCATCTATTATAAATGTGTCCTTTTGAATAAATAATCCCATATATATAAATGCAAATTGAAAAAATAACATAAAAACCACTTTTTTAGGGGAGAAGACCAGAGCAACTGGCCATGCATAGAGGCGGTCAGTGCCTTTTTTTCCTGCCACGTGTAAAGTTTAAAACAAAGGTAGAAAGCAAGTAGCCGCCATGTTTTATTCTGCATAGCAACGACTTATATGTTAAAAAATCAACTTGTATTTATATACTATAAATCCGCTCTTAATGTATAGACAACTATTTGTGTATATATTATGATAAAGATAGATAAATAGATAATAATACAAGTGGGTATTACACAAGAAAGGATCGATGAAAATGAAAACGCAAGTTGTCATCAATGCCAAAATTTATACAGGTCGTGAAGTTTTAGAAAGAGGTTTTATTCGTTACACTGATCAAATTCAAGATCTAGGATTGATGGCTAAGTATGTACCACAAGAAAATGAAACAATTCATGATATAAAAGGGAATATAGTCATCCCAGGCATGATTGATATTCATATTCACGGTGGATACGGTATTGATGCAATGGATGCAGATGGCGACGGATTAGTAACTCTTGGTAAACAGATGCTACAAGAAGGAGTTACAACTTTTTTTCCAACAACAATGACACAGTCTCCTGAAGTAATTGAAGCAGCATTGAATGCTGCAAAAGAAGCAAAGGAAAAAGGTGCGCATTTCGAATATATTCATTTAGAAGGCCCATACGTTTCAAAAAAACGTGCAGGTGCACAGCCGCTAGAATACATTGTCCCTGCAAATATTGAGCAATTTAAACAATGGCAAAAAGTAAGTGGAAATTTAATTAAACTCGTAACATATGCTCCTGAAGAAGGTGCTCGTGAGTTTGAACAATATCTTGCAAAAACAGGTGTTATTGGTACGATGGGACATACGGATGCAACGAATGAACAATTAATTGGTAGAAACATTACGCATGCAACACATCTTTACAATCAAATGCGTGGTTTGCATCACCGTGAACCAGGCGCAGTTGGTCATGTGTTGTTAAATCCAGATATAATGGTCGAAGTGATTACAGATGGCATTCACATTCATCCGGATATGGTGAAATTAGCCTATAAATTAAAAGGCCCGAAAAAATTGAGTGTTATTACAGATGCGATGCGTGCAAAAGGTTTAGCAGATGGATTATATGAACTTGGCGGACAACCAGTTATTGTAAAAGGTGGTAGTGCACGATTAGCAGATGGCACATTAGCAGGTAGTATTTTGAAAATGGATGAAGCATTGCGTGGCGTAATAGCGTTTACTGGATGCTCCATTGAAGAAGCTGTTCTTATGACATCAGTTAACCAAGCTGAGGAATTTGGTTTAGTAAATAAAGGAGCTTTAGAAACTGGAAAAGATGCAGATTTTGTTATTATGTCTGAGGATTTATACGTACAAGATACAGTTCGATTAGGAATTCATATGAAAGAGGGGAAATAAATGAACATCGACAAGTATTCACCATTTCCGATCTATTATCAGATTCAAGAATGGGTGAAGCAACTAATTGAATACGGTGAATGGAAGCCGGGAGATAAAATTCCATCTGAAAATGAGTTATGTGATAAGTTTGAAGTAAGTCGAATGACAATCAGACAGGCGATTAATAACTTAGTTGAACAAGGTTATTTATATCGAAAGCGTGGAATTGGCACTTTTGTACAACTTCCGAAAGTTGAACAAAAGTTGCAAGGTTTGACAGGTTTTACAGAGGATATGCTCTCTCGTGGAATGAAACCGAGTAGTGTGTTATTAAGCTTTCTCCTTGTTCCAGCTACTGATAAAATAGCAGATAGGCTTAGAATTCAAGAGGGAGAATCGGTATACGAAGTAAGGCGTATCCGCTTAGCTGATGAAGAGCCAATTGCGTTTGAGACAACGTATTTGTCACCATCTCTTGTGAAAGATATTGATGAAGAAATTTTGCAGCAATCATTGTATGAACACTTAGAAAAAAGACTAGGTTTTAAGCTAGTTCGTGCTACGCAATCTATTGAAGCGTCTATTGCAACAGACGAAGAGGCAGAGCATCTTCATATACCGAAGAAAGCGCCAGTGCTTGTAATGAGACAATGGTCGTATGCAGAGGATGATTTGCCCCTGGAATATGTGAAATGTATTTACAGAGGAGATCGTTATAAATTTATTACGAATATTTCACGCAATAAGTAAAGTAGTGAAATAAAAATACGACTCATCCTTATAAGGAGGGAGTCGTATTTTTATGTTCTTCATTATAACGAAGAACATATTCAATCGCATCTTTGACAGAAGGAACAATATGTGATGCATGTTGCCTAACTTCATCGTCTGCACCGGACATTGCAAAGCTATGATGTGTTAAAGTAAACATAGGAATATCATTATAAGAATCACCAATACAAGCCATTTCATTAGGCCCAATATTAAATTCATTTAATAAAACAGAAATAGCGGAACCTTTGCTAATGTTTGGGGGCATTACATCTAAACATTGCTCGGCAGAGATAAAAGTACTTACTTTTCCTTTGAAATTTTCTTCAATTTGTTTTTGAAGAATAATTAAATCTTCTTTTGTACCACCGACTGAAATTTTATTTGGGAAAATTGTCGTATCAATTTTTTCGAGCAAGTTTGGTTCTTCAACGGAAGTCATTTTTACCCGCTTTTCGAGTTCATGAATAAATGGTGTTTTTTCTTCAATATAATAATTATGTTCATCACTTACATAACGAAAGAATGGTTCTTTGTTTGTTATAGACAACAGTTCGGGTAAAATAGTAGAATCAAATGTTGCAGATAATAGTTGTTTATTTTCGTGTGTATATACAAATACTCCATTCACACTAATTCTATGAAAGTTAATGTCAACTTTATTCATTAAATCGGCAATCTCATTATCAAGTCGTCCAGATGCGAAACAAAGAGTTATATTTTGGTCAGCAAGGCTACGCAGTGCATGTACATCTTGGTTATCGATTACACCTCCATGTTGCATCATCGTGCCATCAATATCACTTATAAACATTTTAATCATACTATTTCTCCTTTCGATTAGACGTATGCCATTACATTATACGCATCTCGTACAGTCATGTCTAAAAAATGACATTTCTAAAATGGCAGATGTTTGACATTGACGAAAAATAAGATTGTTCTGTAACATGAAAGTAGACGTTTTACGCGCGGGGGTGGTGTTGTATGAATAATTGTCTCGAAATTAAAAAAGTTTTAAATAATAATGTTATTATTGCTGTTCATCCAGAACATGAAGAGGTTGTTGTCATAGGAAAAGGAATTGGATTTGGGAAAAAAGCAACAGAGATGTTGCAGGTAGAACAAATTGAGAAAATGTTTGTATTAACAAACGAACGTGAGCGCGAACAATACAAACTTCTTGTTCCGCATGTGAGTGAGAAATTGATTGAATTAATGAACGATCTTATGTTTTATATTCAAGATCGAGTAGAAACACCGTTAAATGAGCATATTCATATTGCTTTAACGGATCATATTGCTTTTGCAATAAAGCGATTAAAGCAAGGATTTACAGTTGATAATCCATTTTTAGTGGAAACAAAAGTGTTGTATCCAAAAGAATATAAAATTGCAGAAGAAGTTGTAGAATTAATTAATTCCCGCTTAAATATTCATCTGCCTGAAGGAGAGATTGGATTTATTGCACTGCATATTTATAGCTCTGTTACAAACTCTGAATTATCTTCTGTTAATCAAAATTCTAAATTAATTGCCCACCTTATTTCTTTAATTGAAACAAACTTACAAATCGTGTTAGACAAAGAGAGCATTCATTATTTACGTCTTGTTCGTCATCTGCAATATGCAATTGAACGGGTAAAAAAAGGTGAGAAAGTGGAAGAATCACAAAATTTTGCAGATCTTTTAAAAGCTGAATTTCCAAAGTGTTATAATTTGGCTTGGAAACTTGTAAAAGTCATGCAAAAACAATTACAACTGCCTGTGTATGATGCGGAAACGATTTATTTAACGATGCACTTACAGCGATTAATGAAGGTTGAACAAGTTTAAATTTTGTCGAAAATGTAAACGTTAAAAAAAGTTATTGAATCGCTTACAATTGTTATGTATAATCAATAGTACAAAGTTCTACTAAATTCGACAAATGAATAACAGTACACAAAGAAAACGTTTGCTAAAATTTGTGAACTTATTACGTATACCTATTTTTGACACGTGTTACTGATTCGATCAGGCATGAGTGGAGAAAAGTTAGGAATGTAAGCTAGAGAAAGGGACATACTACCCTTTGTATAGCTATCGTTCTATCTTTTTTTCCTCATGCCTTTTGGCGTTTGTCGAAAGTATCAATTATATAAGAGAGGAAGGGTATTTATGTTTAAGAAGATTTTTGGTGTTCTTCAAAAAGTCGGTAAAGCACTTATGTTACCAGTTGCAATCTTACCGGCTGCAGGGATTTTACTTGGATTTGGTAATGCATTCCAAAACCCTCAGTTAACAAATCATATCCCAGCGTTAAAAGCAGATTGGTTTGTTCTAGTTGCAAAAATTATGGAACAATCTGGTGACATTATTTTCGCAAACCTTGCACTATTATTCGCAGTAGGGGTTGCCATCGGGTTAGCGAATGGAGACGGAGTAGCTGGTTTAGCGGCATTCGTTGGATATTTGATTATGAACAAAACGATGAGTGTATTCTTAGGAGTAGACAAGTTAGTTCAAGTAACAAGCAAAGCTGGAGATCCAATTAAAACTGGTTTTGCAGATCCATCTTATGCAAATGTATTAGGCATTCCAACACTTCAAACGGGAGTGTTTGGTGGTATTCTTGTAGGGATATTAGCAGCATATTGTTATAATAAGTACTTTAATATTGAATTACCATCATACTTAGGATTCTTTGCTGGTAAACGTTTCGTACCAATTGCAACAGCAACATTCTCTTTAATTTTAGGGATTGTAATGTGTTTTATTTGGCCAACAATTCAAGGCGGCTTGAATTCATTCTCGCATCAAATGATTGATACAAATAAAACATTAGCAGCATTTATATTCGGTTTAATTGAACGTTCTTTAATTCCATTTGGATTACATCACATTTTCT
Source organism: Bacillus sp. 123MFChir2 (assembly GCF_000383235.1). GTDB lineage: Bacteria > Bacillota > Bacilli > Bacillales > Bacillaceae_G > Bacillus_A. The sequence goes on along the minus strand of NZ_KB910924.1, from coordinate 346,414 downwards.
ATGCACCATTCTGGTTTGAGTTTGGTCAATATACAAACGCAGCAGGTGAAATTATTCACGGTGACCAAAAGATTTTCATGGCACAATTAAAAGATGGCGTGGAGTTAACAGCTGGTACGTTTACAACTGGTAAGTTCCCGTTCATGATGTTCGGTCTTCCAGCAGCAGCGTTAGCAATGTATCATGAAGCGCGTCCGGAAAATAAAAAACTAGCAGCAGGTATTTTAGCTTCTGCTGCGTTAACAGCTTTCTTAACTGGTATTACAGAACCGATTGAGTTCTCATTCTTATTCGTAGCACCTGTACTATTTGGAATCCACGCAGTATTTGCTGGTTTATCATTTATGACTATGCAAATTTTAAACGTTAAAATCGGGATGACATTCTCTGGTGGTTTAATCGACTTTATTTTATTCGGTGTATTACCAAACCGTACAGCATGGTGGTGGGTAATTATTGTTGGTCTTGTACTAGCAGTGATTTACTACTTCGGATTCCGCTTTGCAATTCGTAAATGGGATTTAAAAACACCAGGTCGTGATGTAGTAGCGGATACTGATGGAGCAGGAGCAGTAGAAGCAGGCGAGCTTCCAGGTGAGATTTTAGTAGCACTTGGCGGAAAAGAAAACATCGCTTCTTTAGATGCTTGTATTACACGTTTACGTGTGCAAGTAAAAGAACAAAAGGATGTAAACAAAGATCGTTTAAAAGAGCTTGGAGCAGCAGGTGTTCTTGAAGTTGGTAACAATATTCAAGCTATCTTCGGCCCAAAATCAGATACATTAAAATCACAAATTCAAGATATTATGGCAGGCCGTGCGGTGCATGTTGCAAAAGAAGCACCTGCAAAAGTAGAAGCGCCTGTTCAAAAAGATACAAATGAAGTAATTGCGATTCCAATTGAAGGTAAAATTTTACCAATCACTGAAGTTCCAGACCAAGTATTCTCTGGAAAAATGATGGGTGATGGCTTTGCAATAGAACCAACAGAAGGAACAGTCGTATCTCCTGTAAATGGTGAAATTGTGAACGTATTCCCAACAAAACATGCAATTGGTATCCAATCAGAAGGCGGAAAAGAAATTTTAATTCACTTCGGTATTGATACAGTAAAATTAAATGGAGAAGGCTTTGAAGCGTTAGTTTCTCAAGGAGACAAAGTAACACAAGGCCAGCCGTTATTAAAAGTAGATATAGCGTTTGTAAAAGAAAACGCACCTTCTATTATTACGCCAATTGTTTTCACTAACTTACAAGAAGGACAAAAAGTTGAAATCAAAAAGCAAGGTGATGTCAAGAAAGGTGAAACAAACGTTATTGATATCCATTAAGATTTAGACGCAAAATGTTTATAATTATAATAGGCGGTGTGGTTGACCGAGCATCGCCTATTATATACAATATAGATGGTGTTATACTCACATCTAGACAACTTCAAATATACTGTAGTTTAAAGGAGATAGATCATTATGGAAAAAATCTTTAAAGTAACTAGCGACTCTGGAATTCATGCTCGTCCAGCAACTTTACTTGTAAATACTGCAAGCAAATTTGGTGCGGATATTAACTTAGAGTATAATGGTAAAACTGTAAACTTAAAATCAATTATGGGTGTTATGTCTTTAGGTATTCAACAAGGCGCAGAAATTAAAATTACTGCAAATGGTGATGATGCAGCTCAAGCAGTAGCAGCTATCGAAGAAACTATGAAAAACGAAGGGTTAGGAGAATAATGACTCTTAACATTAAAGGGATTGCTGCATCAAGTGGTATTGCCATTGCAAAGGCGTTCCGTTTAGAAAATCCTGAATTTAACCTTGTAAAGAAAACGATTTCGGATGAAGCTGCGGAAATCGCACGCTTAGAATATGCGCTTGAAAAATCAAAATCTGAATTAGAAGCAATTAAAAATCATGCTTTTGCTGAGCTTGGTGCTGATAAAGCTGCTATCTTTGAAGCGCATTTACTAGTATTAAATGATCCAGAACTAGTAAATCCAGTGAAAGATAAAGTGAATAATGAAAAAGTAAACGCTGAATTCGCAATGGATGAAGTTGCATCCATGTTCATTACTATGTTTGAGAACATGGATAATGAATATATGAAAGAACGAGCAGCGGATATTCGTGATGTGACAAAGCGTGTTATTGCACATCTACTTGGAATTAACTTCTCAAACCCTAGCACAATTTCTGAAGAAGTAATTATTATTGCAGAAGATTTAACACCATCTGATACAGCTCAGTTAAATCGTAAATATGCAAAAGGTTTTACAACTGATATTGGTGGACGTACATCGCACTCTGCAATTATGGCTCGCTCTATGGAAATACCAGCTGTTGTTGGTACAAAAGTTGCTATGGAACAAATCCAAAACGGCGATATCGTAATTATCGACGGTTTAGACGGAGAAGTAATTGTAAACCCATCTGAAGAAACACTTCGTGCTTACGAAGAAAAGAAAGCGCAATTTGAAGAACAAAAAGCAGAGTGGGCAAAATTAAAGAATGAAGCGACAGTTACAGCAGATAATCAACATGTTGAACTTGTAGCAAATATCGGTACACCGAAAGATGTAAAAGGTGTTATTGATAACGGCGGTGAAGGCGTTGGCTTATATCGTACAGAATTCTTATACATGGGCCGTGACAATCTTCCAACAGAAGAAGAACAATTTGAAGCATACAAATCTGTTCTTGAGGGTGTAGGAGAGGGGCAGCCAGTTGTTGTTCGTACACTTGACATTGGTGGCGATAAAGAACTTCCATACTTACATTTACCAAAAGAAATGAACCCGTTCTTAGGCTACCGTGCAATTCGTTTATGCTTAGAAGAACAGGATATCTTCCGTACACAACTTCGTGCTTTGCTTCGTGCAAGTGTATACGGTAACTTGAAAATCATGTTCCCGATGATTGCAACTCTTGATGAATTCCGTCAAGCAAAAGCAGTTTTATTAGAAGAGAAAGAGAAACTTGTACAAGCTAATGTAGCTGTTTCAGACGCTATTGAAGTAGGTATGATGGTTGAAATTCCTGCTTCAGCGGTATTAGCTGACCAATTTGCAAAAGAAGTAGATTTCTTCTCTATCGGAACGAACGACTTAATTCAATACACAATGGCAGCGGATCGTATGAATGAACGCGTATCATACCTATATCAACCATATAATCCAGCGATTTTACGCCTTGTAAAAATGGTTATTGATGCAGCTCATAAAGAAGGAAAATGGGCTGGTATGTGCGGTGAGATGGCAGGAGATGCCTTAGCAATTCCGTTGTTAGTTGGATTAGGATTAGATGAGTTTAGTATGAGTGCAACATCTATTCTTCCAGCGAGAACACAAATTCGCAAGCTTTCAAAAGCGCAAATGGAAGAATTAGCACAAAAAGCTTTAAACATGTCAACTGCTGAAGAAGTAGTAGAACTTGTAAAAAGCATTTAATGAAAAAAACTGGGATTGATTTGAAATCGGTCCCAGTTTTTTTTATACAATTCATTTTGTCATGAGTAGTTGAATAAATAAAACCAGGAAAGCGATAGCTTTCCTGGAAAGTACTGACTCTTATTAGAAAACAATCGCTACAACATCATGTGGGCAAACACGAAGTAGACCTGATCCAGGAATATTGCCTCCTGAGAAAAGTGCTACGCCATTTGAGAAGCCTTCAAATACAACGTTATTAAAAGTACCGTTATCTCTAATTGTTAATAGAGCGATTTGAGTACCGATTGAAAGGTTTCTTAGAACGTTGCAAAAACGATTTCTATTACCATCGGTACGGCGGTCGTCGCGTCTATGGCTACGGCGGTCGCTACGTACACGGCTACGGCAGTCATCAAATCCAAAACATCCTCCGAACATAATTCTCACCCCCTTCACATTAATAAGATATGCTTTAGGTACATGCATTGTTTGGACATAGTGAAGAATTTTTTTTAGATTTTTCCCTATTTTTTAGGAAAGGAATAAATGTTTTCTGTAGAGTGTTGTTATTCCTTTTATAACATATGAGAATAGGGAAATGAGAGTTTGGACAAAAAGCGGATATGTATAGAAAAAAGACTGCCTCTTTTTCATAAAGACAGTCTTTATATTTTTTTGCTTTTATATAAAACGATGATGTATACAGGAAGTGCTAATAGTAATGGTACAAAGGAGCGAGAGGCATACTGATTAATTTCTGATTGAAGTGTTGTTTCTTTTGAAAACTGTAGCATCGCAATATTTGTCATGTCCCCAACGAAGTACAGAAGCAGTACTGTGACTATGTAGCACAATATGGCGATAAAGCTTCCATATAAATTCAACGAAAATCCCTCATTTGTTATCGATTTGTTACTATTGTATCACAATTGTAACAAAAAAGCACCTTTAGATTACAATCTACCATTCCTAGGTAGTAATCCACTCTTAATATTTAGAGAGAAGTAAAGACGATAGATATGTGCAAGTTAAAAAACGACCTTTTTATTTAGAGGAGGACGAGAGCATCTAGCAGTGACTTATATGTCAAAAAATTACGTAACTACTCGGTTACCGTATGAAAAAACCTCCATTGATGGAGGTTTCACTTTATTTTGCCCATTCTGTTACTTGTTCTACGCTCATGCGTGGTGCTGAGTGCCCTGCTAATGTAGATTCGCCGATTGTAATTAACATAATTGGAATGTAACGATTAGAAACGTTAAACTCCTCCATTAATGCTTGTGGGTTGAATCCTCCAATTGCACATGTATCCCAACCAGTTGCTTTTGCTGCAAGCATAAGTTGCATTGCTGCTAAAGATGCATTTGAGAACGCTGCATCACGCGGGTATTGTTCACGTTGATATGCACTTTCAATATTTTGAGCTAAACGATTTTTTGCTTCTTCCTGCATAAATCCTTGTTCTACTAGTGGACCGTATACAGAATCAACACTTTTATATGCTTCTAGGTCGCCTAATATAGCAATAACTGCGGAGGCATCTAGAATTTGTTGTTGATTATATGCGATTGGATGTAAACGACGTTGCACATCTTCTCCTTGGAATACAAGGAATTTCCAATGTTGTAGATTCCATGCTGATGGTGCTTGGCCAGCAGCTTTTAAAATGTCATTTAATTCCTCTTTAGAAATTTCTTTTTTAGGGTTGAAAGCACGATTAGATGTACGTTCGTATAAAACAGTAAAGAAATCTTGCTTTGTCATTATAGTTCCTCCAAGCTTCGTTTCTAATTGTAAATCATTTTGAATGAAAAAAATGTTCTTTACTTACATTTTGTAAGTTGGTACTGTAAAAGAATATAATATATATATTTCTATTGTCAAGTCTTTTAAAAAAAGATATGGATAAGAGAAGATATTCGCACAGGCGTCTTATCTATTGTAGACATACAATAAAAAGATGAAACAGTGCTTTGATGGGTTTATATAACGTGAAGCTGCCATACGATGGTTTGTTGAACAAATCAAGTTCTTAAGAGTAACTCTGTAGTAGAGTGTAAGAATGGGATAAATGAAGTGAGTGAAGGCCTAATGGTGCACATTCTACGTTTTTTGCTGGAACATACAGTTTTTCAAAATGTATTACAGGATCTTGATATGAATGTATTGTATATTGAAGAAGGGCATAACGATCGGCAGACAATTGCAATGTTAAAGCCAAAGTGCTTGTTTTTGGCACATAGTTTTAAAGAAGGGAAAATATTGTTTGAAAAAGTTCAACCGCAAATTGTCATTATATACATCTCGCAAGCTTCTCAGGTTGATTTCGTAAAAGAACTCTTCACTTCAGATAAATCGTTTATCATTGTATGGAGTGAAGAAGTGACATCTCCATTTGTTGACCTTATTAAACTTGGTATACGAAACATTGTATTACCTCCAATTACGCCGCAATCTGTACTTGCTGAAGTCCAAAAGAGTGTGTATGAGTTATCATTAGTAAAACAAGTCATGTTACAGCAAGAATTACTTCAAATGATATTTGATTTTCAAAATGATTTATTTCTTATTTTGGAAGATGATGAAATCATAGATTGTAATACGAATTTTTTGCGTTTTTTCGGATATGAAGACCTTATGTCATACCATGAGCATCATATGACATTTGCAGAACATTTTGCCCAAGAGAATGGGTATTACATTGCGGAAAATAATACAATGTGGATTGATGATTGCTTAACGCATTCAAGAAAAATTAAAATGTATAATGAGGTTGGAGAAGGAAGAGTATTTTTGTTACGTATTGCTCCGTTACAAAATGATGTATCGAGATTTATCGCAACATGTACAGATATTACAGAGCTAGAAGAAGAATATAAAGAGCAAGAGCGTTTAGCAACAACTGATCCTCTGACAAATATTTATAATAGGATAAAGTTTCAAAGATTATTTTCAGAAGGTTGGGAAACTTCCATGCGAATGAACCAACCATTTGCTCTTGTTTTATTTGAACTGGATAATTTTAAAAAAATAAATGACACGTATGGGTATGATTTTGGAGATTTAGCATTGGTACAATTGTCGGAGCTTGTAACAGCAAAATTACAGCCGCATCATATTTTTGCGCGGTGGAGCGGAGAAGAATTTGTTATTTTTTTGTCTCAGGCAACAGAAAAAGAAGCATTTCAAATTGCAGAATCGCTTCGTTTTTTTATTGAAACAAAAAAAATTTCTGGAATTTCAAAGATAACCGCAAGTTTTGGTGTTGCTGCATTTGAAAATGGAATTACAAAAGAAATGTTAATGCACCGAGCAGATGTTGCATTATATGAAGCAAAGAAGAAGGGGAAAAATCAAGTTTGCTTATATCGAAAAGGAAAAATGTAATGTTTTTTCGCAACAAATTGTTGCGATTTTTTTTTATTAACGGATAATGGTGAAGAGGGGGGAGTAAATATTTAAGATGCAATGGAGGATTTTTAGGAATGAAGACGTTATGGAGCACAATTATTTTTTTACTTTCTGTTTTATTAGTAGGAAGCTATTTCTTTTTTAAAGTACCTGCTAAAAAAGAAGCACAATCAATAAAAACAACTGTCCCTGCTAATACAACGAAGGAAAAACCAAAAGAAATTGATTATACTGCTGTTACCCAAAAACTAGATCAGTATCTAAAAGATAAACAATTTAATGGATCAGTCCTTGTTTCCTATCAAGGTCGTACAATCATAAATAAAGGGTATGGCTATGCGGATGTTCAAAAACAAATTGAAAATACACCGCAAACAAAATATCGAATTGGTTCTATTACAAAAACGACAATTGCTGTATCGATTTTACAGTTGCAAGAACAAGGGAAGTTAAATATACAGGACAATGTACATACGTATATTCCATCTTTTCCTGCGAATAAAAATATTACATTATATCATTTATTAACGCATACATCAGGACTCCCTGAACACGGAAAAGGGAAAGTAAATGCGGCATCTAGGCTTAATTTAGTAACGTGGCTTGGACAACAACCAACTGCTTTTCAACCGGGGCAAGGCTGGCTATATACAGATTATAATTATATGTTACTAGCTTATATTGTAGAAAAAAGCTCGGGACAATCTATAGCACAATACGTTACAGAGCACGTCTTCATTCCAGCAGGAATGACAGAGTCAGGTATGGGCGAGACACCGGAAGGGGCTGCGGATTTTGCAAAAGGATATAAAAAGAAAGAGAACGAGAATGAGCTTGTATTAGCCCCAAAATTAGTCATGAATTGGTTATATGGATGCGGTGAGATGTATACAACAGTACATGATATGCAAAAGTTAGACGAAGCAATTATGACAAGTAAGCTTATTTCGCCTGAAAGTTTAAAACTAATGTTAACACCACCCACAGATAGAAAATACGCATTTAGCTTTTATATATATCCAGATTATTATCACAATCATGGTGTACTTTCGGGATGGAATACATTTAATAACTTTAATTGGGATAAAAAACTATTTGTTACTGTATTTTCAAATGTGCAAAATGGAATTAATGATGAGTTTAATACCGAATTTCGCAAACTTGTGAGTGATTTGTTAGAAAAAGAGGAGATGAAAAAATGAAGCAGTTATTACCACCAACTTCTGTTGGTTTTGTTGGTACTGGTGTTATGGGAAAAAGTATGGTGCGTCATTTATTAAAGGCAGGCTATACGGTGTACGTATATAATCGTACAAAAGAAAAAACTGCAGATTTAATTGAAGAAGGTGCACATTGGTGTGATTCTCCAAAGGAAATTGCAAAAACAGCAGATGTCGTAATGACTATGGTTGGATATCCGTATGATGTAGAGGAAGTATACTTTGGTGAAAATGGAATTCTTACTCACGCAAAACAAGGAACGATTACAATTGACTTTACAACATCAACACCAACTTTGGCGAAACGTATTTACGAAGAAGGAAAGAGCAAGGGGATTTATGTATTAGATGCTCCTGTATCGGGTGGAGATATTGGAGCAAAAGAAGGGCGTCTTGCAATCATGATTGGTGGAGACGAAGAAGCATATAAAGCATGTCTGCCATTATTTGAACTGTTAGGTAAAAATATTATGCTGCAAGGAAAAGCAGGCAGTGGTCAGCATACAAAAATGTGCAATCAAATTGCGATTGCATCGAATATGCTTGGTGTATGTGAAGCACTTGCTTATGCTAAAAAGGCGGGATTAGATCTGGAAAAAGTGCTACAAAGTATTTCTACTGGTGCAGCAGGCAGTTGGTCATTAAGTAACTTAGCACCTCGTATGTTACAAGGTGATTTTGAACCAGGATTTTACGTGAAACACTTTATGAAAGATATGAACATTGCCTTAGCAGAAGCAGAAGAGCTTGGATTATCTGCACCTGGTTTAACTCTTGCAAGAGAATTATATGAGCAATTGATGCAAGATGGTGAAGAAAATAGCGGAACACAAGCATTATATAAACAGTACATAAAGGAGTAATTGTATGAGTTTAGAAAAGTTCGATAATATTATTCGCACAGTACAGTGTACAGAAACGACTTTTATTAATGAAAAGCAACTAGCTGCGTTTAAAAATAAGTATAACTTTGAACCGGTATTTGAATATGGCAGAGATGCAACAGGTCGTTATGTTATTCGAACAACGAAAGAAATGCTAGAAGAGATGGAATTTTATTTAGCACTAAAATATGAACGTGATCTGATTGATCTATATATGAATGCTGAAGTAGACGGGAATTTTTATGTTTCGGTTAGCTACGGGGACGATGCGCTTCATTTACAGGAGCTGTTTCAATTTTTAAAAGAAAATAAATAAAAAAGTCCTCACATGAGGACTTTTTTATTTAGGAAAGGCTTGTTGCCCGGCGTGCTTTTTCAATTGGAAAGGGAATCACTTCAGCCATTCTGTTTCGAGTAAATCGTTTTGTGTGAGCATGACGTAATATATAGAAGGCAAACAATATGCCAACAGGAACCGCACCATATAAACCAAAAAATAAAGCGCTTACAGTAGATGCGACGAAACCAATCATACCAATTTCTAACTCATCCATAATAGCTCCCATGACAGCAGGTATAGCCCCGCAAACGACACCAAAAAGAATTGCTAAAATTAACTCCATGTATTCCCTTCCTCCTTTTTACAATTTCGTGCTTTTTTACTAGTATTTGTATTATAACATATTTTAAACAGAATTTTCAGAAAATGTTCATAAAATGTTCATAAAATTGTAAAAAAATTTCGACAAAGAAGAAGGTTTATTTCATAAAAGGAGATAAACCTGTCTATAGAAGGATGTACATGTGTAGAGTGAATAAAAGGAAGGAGAAAAAAGTAATGAATATCGCTTGTGTACAAATGAATATCGCTTTTGGTAATGTTGAAAAAAATATAGAACATGCTGAAAAAAAAATAAGCGAAGCGATGAATGGAAATCCAGATGTTATAGTATTACCTGAGTTATGGACAACAGGTTATGATTTAGAGCGTCTTCCTCATATTGCTGATTTAGATGGGAATGATACAAAAGGTTTACTATCAAAATGGAGTAAGCAAAATGAAGTAAATATTGTCGGTGGTTCAATCGCTAAGCAAACAGGGACTGGTGTTACAAATACGATGTATATTAGTGATCGAAACGGAAAAATTGTGGCTGAATATAGCAAAGTGCATTTGTTTCAACTGATGGATGAGCATAAGTATTTAATTGCTGGAAAAAAAACGGGGCATTTTGTATTGGAGGGTATACCGTGTGCGGGAACGATTTGCTATGATATTCGTTTTCCAGAGTGGATGCGCGTTCATACTGCACACGGGGCAACCGTATTATTTGTTGTGGCAGAGTGGCCGCTTGTTCGTTTAGCACATTGGCGATTATTGCTTCAAGCAAGGGCAATCGAAAACCAATGCTATGTTGTAGCGTGTAATCGAGCGGGGAGTGATCCTAATAATGTATTTGCAGGCCATTCTTTAATTATTGATCCATGGGGAGAAATCATTGCTGAGGCCGATGAAACAGAAACGATTTTGTATGGAACATTAGATATAAAGAAAATTTCTGAAGTGCGAAAAGCGATTCCTGTTTTGTTTGATCGTCGTCCAGAATTGTACACGCCAAAAAAGTATTGACAAACAAATTTTATTCTCGGTATAGTCAGAATTAAAAAAATGATAAATTTATACAATTATATATACAATCTTATTTCATTCTGCACAACCGCGACTTATATGTCGAGAAGCTGAAATGATTTAAATTATTTGTAACTACTCAGCTATATATTTCATTTAGAAGTTTAGTAAGGGGGGAAATTCCGGCCATGAAGATAAAAATGGGCCTACATCTCGTTACCTTTCTTTGTTTTAAAACTTCGCATGTGGTAGGAAAGAGCACTGACCGCTACTATACATGGCCAGTCCCTCTCGCCCACTTAAAAAAATGCGTTTCTGCCTTTTTTCATAAAGTAACTGAGTAGTTATAATTGTTTTTAGTTACCACTTTTTTGCCTTTCTGCTTATTTATAATAAGAAGGGAGGAGACAACGATGGAGGAATGGATATCAGTTATTGGCAATGTTGGTTTTCCAATTGTTGTTACGCTATACTTACTGCATAGAATTGAAAGTAAGTTAGATAGCGTTATTGTTGCAATTGAGAAGTTACCAAAGCAAATGTACGGATATGAATCTCCAAAAGAAAATGTGTAAATGCAAATTGAAAACCCGATATAACCCCCCCTTTTGTTAGGGGAGGACGAGAGCGTCTGAACATGTATAGGAGCGGTCAGGTCTTTTTCCTGCCGCATGCCAGGTTTGAAATAAAAGGAGCAGGCTAGTGGTAGGTATATTGTATTCTGTATAGTTGTGATTTGTGTGTTAAAAAACCAAAGTAGATTTATATATGTAACGGAAACGGATTGCGTGAATAAGCACAATCCGTTTTTAAAATTGATATAGAAGAAACATAGTTTGTTGTCATTTACTGTGCCGTATAACCACCGTCAATGACAACAGCCTGTCCTGTAACTCCTTTTGCTTTTTCGCTTGCTAAAAATAAGGCGTAGTTTGAAATTTCTTCTGTATGTAATAATCGTTGTTGTGGTACGAGCGGGTAAATGACATCTTCTAACACATGTTCAAGCAGGACATTTCTTGTTGTAGCTAAATCTTGAAGTTGATTACGAACAAGAGGGGTATCAACATAGCCGGGACAAAGTGCATTTACGGTAATACCATACTCAGCTCCTTCTAGTGCTGCGACTTTTGTAAGCCCAATTACCCCGTGTTTGGCGCTATTATATGCAGATTTACCTGCAAAACCAACGAGACCATTAATAGAAGCGATATTAATAACGCGACCGTATCGTTGTTTTTTCATAATAGGAAATGCGTGTTTTATTGCAATAAACGGTGCAATTTGCATAATTTTAATCAGCATTTCAAACCTTTCAGTTGGAAAATCTTCAATTGGAGAAACGTATTGCATACCTGCATTATTAATTAATACATCAAGTGAACCAAATCGTGTAACAGTTTCAGAAATAGCTTGTTCAATCTCACATTCTACTGTTACATCACATTGCATTCCAAATACTTTATACCCTTCGTTTTGTAATTGTTTCACTGCCTCTTGTACTCGGACCTCTAACCGATCCGTAATTACGACAGTTGCCCCCTCTTTCGCAAAGGCCTTTCCCATTTCATATCCAATGCCGCTTGCTGCACCTGTTAAAAATACAATGCGATTGCTAAACATTTTTTATTCCATCTCCTCCATAAATATAGTTAGACTAATGCTCTATTTATAGAAAAGAAGTGGGAATTCCTGCAATCTTTTGGGGAAATTATGAAAGCTATCTTGTTTTACAAAATACTGTTTGTTATACTATTTTGTAAAGCAAGATACTTATACTTACCTATCTTGTAAAACAAGATAGAGGAAGGATTTGAATGATGTCGACGAGTCAAATGCTAAAAGGTATTTTGGAAGGATGCTTACTTGCCATTATTTCTGAAGGAGAAATATACGGATATGAAATGAGTGAAAAACTGGCACGGTATGGTTTTACCATGGCAAGTGAAGGAAGTATTTATCCGCTATTAATTCGCATGCAAAAAGAAGAGTTGATTATAAGTACGATGAAGGAATCCTCATCTGGTCCAAAGCGAAAATATTACACACTAACAGAAAAAGGTGAAGATGCACTAGATAATTTTATGGAACGCTGGGAAGCGATGCAAAGTAGTGTACAACGCTTGTTAGAAGGAAAAGGGAGGAAACGATAACGTTGACGTGATGAAAGGAAATCAAAAACAAGTAATCTAAACGAGGGGAGAGTATCATGCAAGTTTCTAAAGAAGGCGAAAAGTTTTTAGTTGATATGAAAGTGTACTTATTAACAAAAGGAATAAAGGAAGGAGATGTAAATAGCTTTATAGAAGATGCTGAGCTTCATTTAATAGAAGGAGAAAAAGAAGGAAAGACGGTAACAGATATTTTTGGGGATTCTCCGAGAGAATATGCGGAAGAGTTGGCTGAAGAGATGGAAATTGATAAGAAAGAAAATTGGAATTTACTTATTTCTTTAGCAATTGCAACGGTAGCTTATTGGATGATTCCAGAACTTGTATTTCGAAATGCAGGGAAACCATTCACTGTATCACTTATTAATTTAATTGGATATCCTATCATTTTATTCTTGATGATAGCAGGGATGATTTTTGCTTTTCGTAGCTCTAGTTTTCAAAGTAAATTGAGAGAGTTTTCTGTTATATATGTAGTAATGGCTGTCATTCCAATGGTTTTACTTGTTGGATTAATGCTGCTTAATAAACAGTATGGTACAGCATTTTTCTCTTTATCCTCGATTCAAAGTTATATTCTCGGTTTCTTATTATTTGCAGCAGCTATAATAATTAATTTTCGTTTAAATAGTTGGATGGGGGTATTAACATTATTTGTTTTGCTTTTTATTATGTTTGTATTTGAATACTTTAAAATTAATAATACGGGATGGGGAAATTTAGAGCCAATTGTGTCGTATGGAAGCTTAATACTGCTTATGATGTGGGATTCTAAACAACAAAAGATTGTGCAGAGATAGTTAAGATAGGAGTGGGTTAGGTGCTGTCAAGAGAATCAAAGCAGTTTCTAGAAGATACAGGAGCCTATTTAACAGTAAAAGGAATAAAAGAAGAAGATATAAAATCTTTTTTAGAAGACGCCGAGCTTCATTTAGCAGAAGGAGAACAGCAAGGGAAAACAGTAATCGATATTTTCGGAGGTTCTCCAAAGCAATATGCAGATGAATTAGCAAGAGAAATGGACATAGATAGGAAGAGAAATTTTACTTTGTTGGTAACTTTCATTATGAGTGTAACCGCATATTGGACAATTCCAGATTTATTATTTCGAAATTTGAATGAGCCCTACAAAGTATCTGTTATTAGTTTCATTGGCTATCCTCTTATTGTATGTTTCATACTTATAGGTAACGTGTTATTTGCACGAAACATGCTTTTTCAAAATAATAAATGGAAACGAAATATAGTATTAACGATTATGGCTATAACGCCTATATTATTATCTCTTACCCTTATGTTTTCTAATGAATGTTACGGGGCAACGTTATTTGAAATTACTGGGCAGTTGCGATATATCATTGGAATCACGTTGTTTGTTTTGGCTGCTATTATTAATATTCGCATGATTGGTTGGAGTGGACTGTTTATATTAATTGTTATGATTCTTGTACCGCTTCTTTTTGATCAATTAAGAGATAGAAATTTATATTGGGGAATTCCTGTTTTAATGGGAATAGCTTTTCTTATTTTATGTTTCTATTTTAAAGATAAAAAGTAGAAGTAACTACAGCGTTTATTTTTTCTCTTTACGCAATAAAGGGCTTTGTAAAGATAACTCTCTTTGTGTATTTGTTAATAAGGAATCTATTTGTGATATATAAGGGGTAGGAATGATGTAATGCATAAGGTTTGTAGGAGAAGGATGGTGCTCGGAGCCGTTTGGACATTCAGGATCAGCATTTGTAAGCTTATCTTGTACACGGCGTGTGAATAAAATGTGGCCGATTTCGTGGGCAAGTGTGTACATGTTTTTCGAAGCTGAAGCGGCGTTTGTTAATACAATGTAACCTTTAATTTGATTACGAATTGATATGGAATAGGCACAAGCGATTACAGATTGTTCTTGAAAATAATCACTGCCGATATAACAAATATAAATATCACATTGCGACGCATGCTCAGAACATTTAGCAAATAAGGAAGCCAACTTTGGTTGCGATTTTAACGAAGATACGTAACTAATTTCACCATCATGAAAACGATATAGTTCATCTAGAACACTGACATCTTTAATTTTAAATATAATAGGATGCCAAATATATTCGGCAATTGCAATATCCCTAGCAATGCGGTGGTTGTCAATATGAGATCCAGGAGTAGTGAAAATACATATGTTCATGTAAGGACGCATAGGAGACACCTCAAATATTATGAATTTTTCTATCGAAATATACTTAACGATTAAAAAAAGGAGGCATAAATGTTTTTAATGTATTTACATTGTTTTTTTGCCGAATCACGTATGGAGAATATTCTTTATTTGATAAGAGCTGCGGAAGGATAGCGTCCTCTTTGTTTAGTAAACTGTTAAAATTAGTTATCATATGGGTGAACTGTTCATCCGTAATCATACCGCTCGTATGCCAATAACACATCATTGCATAGGCGATAGAGCTTGTATCGACGTTTACGGTTATATTCACATTAGAGTTTCCGCTGTTTGAAATATTGGAGCTATTTCGCCGCATCATAATTAATCCTCCTTACAAAAATAGGCTACTGTTTAGTAGCCTATTCCTTTTTGATTATTTTGATTTAGATTTTGGTTATTTAGATTTAGATTATTTTGCGAGGATTGAGTAGCGTTATTTAAAACATTTGTTAAAAATGGGAGCAGGGCCGCTAATAATTGGTTTGTAACATCTGTATTCAATTGACCTTGACCTTGTGCCTGACTTTGATCTTGACTTTGTGCCAGCTCTTGTCCCTGTCCTACATCAGTAGACTGCTGATTAGTAGCGGTTGTATCAGTATCTATATCAGAGTCTACGTTTAAATTCACCTGAGAATTTCCACTATCTGAAATCTGAGCAACGTTATGATTATGTGTATGCTTCTTTGTATGTTCTTCTTGTGATTCAGGTTGATTAGATTGATCAGGTTGATCACACTGGATTCTTCTTCGGCAGCGATCATAATAATAATAAGACAATAGAATCCTCTCCTTATAATAACTATAGAAAATGTCTATACCATACTTTATGTGAAAAGAGAGAATGTGTATGGACAAATGAACTATCGTTTAGAGCGGTTTTTATCCTGTTACAGCATGAGTTACTAATAATTTATTAAATTCACATGAATTTGTGAGCAGTTTTAATAATAAATTATGTTTGTGTTTTTATGACCTCTGAATAGCGTGATGAAAATTGGTGAAAAGAAGTCAGAAAATAGTCAAACTTCGACATGATTATATACCCATTTTTTGTTATAGTAAAAGAAAAGGGGGGAAAAACATGTATACATTAAAAATTGTTTCAGATCGTGAAGCTATTTATCAATTTGCAAGTTATGTTCAAGTTATACAAGGGGTAGAAAATGTATATGTGGAAGTGGGCGAAGCGTTGTATGAACATCCGCTTATGAAATTTTATGTTCATGTTGATATTAATGAAAAGTATGAACAAGAAAAAGCATTGCGGGAAATTGCACGTTTAGTAGAGTTAGGTCGTTTTACATATGTCCATTACCGAGATGAAGAGATTGAAAAAGCATTTGAGGACGTAAAATACGAAAGCCATATTGGCTAGACAATAAGTAATGAAGAGGCTAATGTGAGTTAGCCTCTTTTTGTGTATGAAAATATTTTATAGTATAGGTATCAAACAAATTAAGAAAGAATTTTGCTATTATAGGAGATGGAAAGAAAGGAGAATGTATATGGCAACCACAAAAGAGGGTGTACATATAAAAGGAACAAAAAAGTCGGTTCGTAAAAAGATGAAAACAATCGGTTATGTTCCTACGTTGAAAGACAGAAAAGGTATGCCTAAATTCCATAGTAAAAAACAGGGGAAATTAAGCTATACTACGAATCAAACCAACGGAAACATAAAAATCACACAAGAAAATGGCTCTTATTTTTTATGTATTCCAAAGTTTCAAGAAGGTATTTCGATTCATCTACATCGAGAATTACCGATTGATGGAATCATTAAAAAAGCAACAATTAAGCGAGAAGGAACAAAATATGTCGTTTCTCTTTCTATTGATTATTTTTGTCCAAATGAAAAACAGGTAGAATTCGTAACTGCTGACGAAGTAATTGGACTAGATTACAGTCAAAGCGAATTGTATGTAGACAGCCAAGGACGAACAGCTCAGTACAGTCGGTATAACAAAATCATAGAAAAAAGAGAGCGAAGAATCAATAAATCCTTAGCTCGCAAAAAGAACCATGCAAAAACAGATGAAGCAGGAAATATTGTATATAGTAAAAATTATGACAAGCAAGTGAAAGAATATCAAAAAGTAACAACAAAAGCAAAAAAACAAAGAAAAGATTTTCTACACAAGAAAAGTAATCAGATAACCAATGATTATCATGCCATTGTTGTAGAAGATTTGAACTTAAGTAACCTTGCACAATGTTTGCGTTTAGGAAAAAAGCTGCATGATAATGGATTTGGTATGTTTCGAACGATGTTACAGTACAAATCTAAGAAAAAAGGCAAATATTACATCGTTGCGGATCAGTATTTTGCGTCGAGTAAATTATGCAGTGAGTGTAATCACAAAAAAGATCAGTTGAAATTATCTGAAAGAATCTATACGTGCGATAATTGTGGCACGAAAATCGATAGAGATTACAATGCGGGTCGTAATCTAAAGTATTACGGCATTCGTATTTTGCACGAACAAAGTATAATCGCGTAGTTTGTATCGATTTTATTAGCGGTAGGGACGCCGCGAATTCAAGGCTTTGGACACGAGCCGCTAGGCTTGTGGATGAATTAGCAATAAAAGAGAAAGTCTTTTGACTTTTGAAGCCCCCACTTCAAACAGACCGTAAAGGCGTTAAGTGGTGGGTAGTTCACTAGCATTGACAGAATAGGAAAGGAATTCTCTTTATATATGAATCCATTTTTATTTTTCGACATATAGATTGTGGCTATACAGAAGATCCTGCACTTGCTTTCTTCCTTTGTTTTACCTTGTATGTGGCAGGAAAGGGTACTGACCATTTCTATGCATGGCCAGGTGCTCTCGCCCACCGAAAAAGAATGGTTTTATGTCGGTTTTTTAATTTAGATTTATGTATTTTTGCTTTATTAAATATTTTGATTTCTCAGTTAATTGTTAGTATAATAGACATAGATATGCATCTTGTGGTATTTCATCTCAAATTTACTCGGATACATAAGAGAGGAGAAAGTACACGATGCGTAACGTAGTCGTCACAGCTGCAGTTCGTTCACCGATTGGAACATTTGGAGGAGTTTTCAAAAATGTAAAGCCAACTGAACTTATAGTTCCTGTATTACAGGAAGCTGTAAAAAGAGGCGGTGTGTCGCCCAATGAAGTAGATGAAGTGATTTTAGGTCACTGTATTCAGCGAACAGATGAGGCAAATACAGCAAGAACAGCAGCTCTTATGGCGGGATTTCCTGATACGGTTACTGGTTATACAATTCAGCGTCAATGTGCTTCAGGTATGCAAGCGCTAATTTCAGCAGCAATGCAAATTCAATTAGGTGTAAGTGATATTGTTGTTGCAGGGGGAGTAGAGGCGATGAGCTCTAGTCCGTATGTATTAAAAGAAAACCGCTGGGGACAACGACTACAACATGGAGAAATTCGTGATATGGTGTGGGAAGTGCTAGAAGATCCAATCCATCATATTATGATGGGGGAAACTGGGGAAAATCTTGCCGAGCAATATGAAATTTCTCGCGAAGAACAAGATGAAGTAGCGTTGTTAAGTCATCAACGTGCTCTTCATGCAATCGAAGCGGGCTATTTTGATGAACAAATTGTTCCGATTATGAAAAAGGAACGTAGAAAAGAGATTGTCATTTCTAAAGATGAACATCCTCGTGCAGATATTACGTTAGAAAAACTTTCGGGTTTAAAAGCAGCTTTTCGTAAGGATGGAACAGTAACTGCTGGAAACGCATCGGGTATTAATGACGGAAGTGCAGCGCTAGTCTTAATGAGTGAAGAAAAAGCGAAAGAAAAAGGGCTTCAACCATTAGCGAGAATTGTTGGATATTCTGTAGCAGGTGTTGATCCTAAAAATATGGGGATAGGGCCAGTGCCAGCGATTCAAAAAGGACTGGAAAATGTAAATTGGTCAGCAAATGATGTAGATTTATTTGAAATTAATGAAGCTTTTGCTGCACAATATTTAGCGGTAGAGAAAGAATTAGGTTTAAATCGTGAGAAAGTAAATGTAAACGGTAGTGGAATTGGTCTTGGGCATCCAATTGGATGCACTGGAGCACGTATTACAGTAAGTTTGATTCATGAATTAAGAAGACAAGGATTGGAAAAAGGAATTGCTTCTCTTTGCGTCGGTGGCGGTATGGGAGTAGCGTTATTTATAGAAGCGTTATAATAACAAAACCAGCTAGTATCTCTACTAGCTGGTTTTGTTTATGGATATGGACGGAATAGGTGATGAAATAGCCTTTCACGATCTTCAAAAAAGAGTTTCATCGTTTGATAATGTTCTGTTTCTTCTAATGTAATTTCTTGTATCTTCTCCTGATGTAAGGAATACATAGTTGCATCTGGATATCCCATTAAAATCGGAGAATGTGTAGCTATAATGAACTGTGCGCCTTCATCAACGAGTTCGTGCATTCGAATTAGCATAGAAAGTTGACGCATTGGTGAAAGAGCGGCTTCAGGTTCATCTAAAATATAGAGTCCATTACTAGAAAAGCGGTTCATAAATACAGAGAAAAATGATTCACCGTGGGACTGTTCGTGAAGGGAAGTACCTCCATAAGAATCGATAATTTTCCCGCCACTAAAAGGATCTTTATCCATTTCATCAATATAAGATGCCACATTATAAAAAGATTCTGCACGAAGAAAAAATCCATCTATTGGCTTTTGTAAACCTTTTACGAGTGTGAGATATTCATATAGGCTAGAATGAGAGGAGTTTGTGGAAAAACGAAAATTTTTCGTCCCTCCCTCTGGATTGAATCCCCATGCAGTGGCAATTGCTTCTAATAGTGTTGATTTCCCTGTTCCATTTTCTCCTATAATATAGGTAACCTTTGGATGAAAGGATAAAGATTGTAGCGAACGAACAACAGGTAATGAAAATGGATAAATAGAAAATGATGGGATTTTGTCTTTTTTTAGTAAAATTGTTTGTAAAAAAGGTTGTTTCTCTTGCAATATAAGCACCTCACTTTAAAGTAGGATATATTTCTAAAGTAGTAAAAAAGCTACCAAACAGCTTATAGAAATACAAGTTGAAAAATGGACCTCCTCTTTTTTTTTATGGTAGTGGAGAGCATTTAGGCATGTATAGCTACCAATTATATGGCGAATTATTAAAAATGGTATATATAGTATAATAGTACATGTAATGATGGTTTCATAGTATGTAATGACAGGAGAAAGATGATGAAAGTCAGGAATGTATTTTATATTTTATGTAGCATTCTTATAATTTTAAGTGGGTGTGCTCAGCAAGAAAAAGTGAAGCAGCCGAAGAAGCAGACTATCTCTGAGACAAATGAATATGGCGGTTTACAACTAACAAAAGTAGGGCAAGAGATTAAGCAAAAAAACTGGGGGACTTTAAAATTAGAACAAATCAAACATGTAAATGAAACATTTACAGTTGGAACGATGAAAATTTATGTAGATAATCTCAGAGTTATTACATTATCAAATATGGAAACTGATACAAAAGAAACGCTTAAAATGTATACAAAATTGACTCCAGAAGAAGTGCAATATCGCTTAGGTGAGACATTGGAGCGAACGGAAGCAGAATTGTATGCGTCATTAAGTGGACAAGATATTGGTGAGACCGCTAAATATATTGAAATTACATATAAGGTTGAAAATGCAGGCGACAAAGAGATGAAGTTCTTTTCGATGAATGATGTAACTGTAAATGAAACGCAATCATTCCATGTACCAGCGAAAAACTTTTTATATGCAGAAGATACGCTTGTTGGTACAAAAAGCGTATCGAGAGAGGATTATAGTCCTGGTGAAAAAAGGGATGGCTTAATTGGACTTTTACTAAGTGATCCTAATGAAAAAGTAAAAACAGTTTCTTTTACAACAGATATATTGGTGGTAGGAGACACACATGAAAAAATAGCAGAACCACAAACATTTACCATTTCATTATAGTAGTGAAATGGTTTTTTCGTTGCCATATATATGTTGAAAAAAGAATATCGACTTATAGAGTAGGAGAGGGAATATGTCGTTTTATAGAGAATTTATATGTACATAGTGATTAGCGGGGAGAGGGAAAAATGTATATTGTCAAAGCAAATGTAAATGATGCAAAAGAACTCGCACGTGTTCATGTTGATAGTTGGAGAGAAACATATGATGGTATAATGCCCAAAGAAGTATTAGATAGAAAGTCGTATGAGAAACGAGAGGTATTATGGCTAAAAATATTAAAGGAACAGCAGTCGCATGTCTATGTTGCTAAAACAATTGATGGGAACATCATCGGTTTTGCAGATGGCGGGAAAGAAAGAACGGGTAGTTATGGATATGACGGAGAGTTATATGCGATATATATTTTACAAGAATATCAGCGTAATCAACTTGGAAAAAGATTAATAAAAGCGGTAGCCGCAGATTTATATGAGAATGGCTGTTGTTCTATGCTTGTTTGGGTAGTGGCAAGCAATCCTTCTAAATACTTTTATGAAGCATTACAAGGCTCTTTTGTGGATAAGAAACAAATTGAAGAATTACACGTAGAAGAAATTGCATACGGCTGGAAAGATGTAAAAACTCTTCTTATATAAATCCAAGTTAAAAAACGACATAAAAACCCTTTTCTTTTTAGGTGGGCGAGAGCGTCTAGCCATGCGTAGAAGCGGTTAGTTCCTTTTTCTTCCACATGCGAAGTTCAAACAAAGGGAGAAAGACAGTAGCAGCATCTATTTTTCTGCATAGCAATCTATATGTCGAAAAGTCAAAGTGGATTTATATAATACAACCCCCCATTCGTTTTATCACTTTGTGAATATAATGAAGTGAATAGAGTGAAAGGGGAGACAATCCGTGAGGGCATTCACGGTGTTGATCGGAGTTATATTAGCGGTCTGTTTTCAAATAGGCTTATTATATATGTTACAACGAATCGAGCAATTATCACTTATTCATTTTCTATATGAATTTGTATATATCGGAGTACTATTTGGAATTGGGATGAGTATTGCACATTATTTTTATCAACACAAAATTTATATATTTATATTGATATTTATTTTTTTCTATGGTTGTGGATACTATAACGCTGAGAGTGTTCAAGACATTTTGCGATTGCATATTGTATTGATTCAACAGGCATTCATATTATTATTTTGTATTATGTTTGGAACTATTGTTTATGGAATGTTGTTTTATAAGAGAAATAATGAGAAAAAGATCAAATGAAACATTTGATCTTTTTTAAGATGCTTGTTTTTCTTTTGTAAGGTAAGTTTTCACGTTCTGTAATTGCAGTTGTTCTGATATACGAAATTCTTGTTTTTGTTCTTCAAATTGTTTTTTTGTATAGGGACCAAATCGGCGGTTATTTTTCAAATCAACAATCCAATAATTTTCTTTCGCTTGATTGGTAATAGAAGCGTCAGGGTTGTTAGGATCATCTGTTTGTTCTATTTGCTTTGCTAAAATATAAGCGTCGTTCCAAGCAATTTCCACAATTTTTGATGGAATATATTGAGAAGCATACAAGGCGTCTGATTTTGGGAAAAGTTCTAGTGCGTCACCGGTAACATTAATGAGCTCATATTCATCGCTAACACTGTAATGAGAGTAATTAGAATCTGTTGAACAACTAGCTAAAAGTATGAAAGAGCAGAAGATGATGAATCGTTTCAATATGAGCTCCTCCTTCTGAAATATGATTGATACATATTGTACAGGAAAAGAGAGTAAAACACCAATTTATGAGTTGTTTACAACTGTTTTTAGACATGATACGATGAAACAGTTAATAAAGGATAGAAAAAAGGAGACGACACAACATGAAGCTAAAAATACATCGTCCAGCGATTGTTATGAATCGCATCGGGGCTGCGATTATTGATATGTTTTTCATTTCTGTTCTGTACGGTGCTGTTGTCGCAATTACAACAGGCAACTATAAAGCAATCTTGAATCGGTTTAATGTAAGTTCAGGAGACATCCGTTATGACCTTGGACTTGTATGTGTATTAATGGCGCTTTATTTTATTGTTCTACCATTCATGTGGAATGGATATACACTAGGGAAAAAATTTACGCGTACAAAGCTTGTATCACTTACAAAGGAAAAGTTAACGTTAGGGATATTAACAATGAGGTTTTTTGTATTATTAATACCAAATATTTTATTTCTAGGGATTCCAATAATATGTAATGTATATATGATGCTGTTTAGAAGTGATAATAGCGGTTTCCATGACCTTATAGTAAAAACAAAAGTTATGAGTGTCGTATAGAGAAGGAGAGACAGCCGCTTCTCTTTTTTTAATGAAAATTTTTACCAAGTATAAATTTTTACAAAATTCGATATTTTTAATTGTTATAATAGAATTTATATAGGACAGGCATCTCCTATATAGTACCCTCCATATTGATGGCGCGCCGCGGAAAGGTGCGCTTTTTTAATTTAATTAGATTGAAAATTAAGAAGATGATATTTTTATAATAAAGAGTAATAAATTTATATTTTTGTCAGTCTAGCTTTTGAGTAGTACAATAGTAAGAAAAAAGAGAAAATTCAAAAGTAAACGATTACATCTTATATATCTATCTTTTTCTGCTTGCGAATGCTTTGAAAAAAGGAGTATACTGTGACGGTAGGACTAACCAGAAGGGGTAATGACGATGAAGCTAGCAGGAAAAATTGTCGTTGTAACAGGTGGTGGCATTGGTATTGGTCGTAGCACAGCTCTTTTGTTGGCAGGGCAAGGTGCCAAAGTCATTGTGACAGATATTGATGAGGAAAGCGGACAAGCAACAGTTGATGAAATTGTAGAATTAGGTGGGGAGGCAATTTTTGTTACTCACGATATGGGTAAACAAAGTGATTGGCGACATGTTTTAGAAGTTGCACTTGAAGTCTATAATAGAGTTGATATGTTGTTTAATAATGCTGGATTATATAAAATAGATCCAATATTTTCTCATGAAAAAGGGAACGATTCCGCAACACTTTGCATAAATGACGTCTGGATAGAAATAAAACAATTGACGTCATCTTTTATGAAACAGCAAGAAGAAATGATGTTAACAGATTTGCCGATTTCTGGTGTTATAGGAGCAAAGCAACAATCATTTCATATAGCAGAAGTAGTACTATAATGGAAAACCGCCCATGAATATGGACGGTTTCTTTGTATTTAGCGAATGCGATTTTCAGTTTTTGCATCAAAGAAGTGTGCTTTATTCATATCGAAAGCAAGCTGGATTTGATCACCGTTTGTAAACATATGTCTCGCATCAACACGTGCTGCAAAATCTTGATTTCCAAGTTTCATATATAAAATAGATTCTGCACCTAATAGTTCAGCAACATCAATTTTTGTTGTAAATGTTGTATCTTGTGAAGCTTCTAAAAATAAGAGTTCATCGTGGATATCCTCTGGACGAATTCCTAAAATAATTTCTTGGTTAATATAGCCTTGTTCACTCAGCAGTTTCATTTTTCCTTCAGATACTTTAATTTTTATCTTATTATCTATTACAAAGTAATTTTCTGTTAACTGACCACGGAAAAAGTTCATTGCAGGGGAGCCAATAAATCCGCCAACGAAAATATTTTCGGGTGTTTCATATACTTCTTTTGGCGTTCCAATCTGCTGTATTTTCCCATCTTTCATAACAACAAGACGTGATGCCATTGTCATAGCTTCTGTTTGGTCATGTGTTACATAAATAGTTGTAGTTCCTAGTTTTTGATGTAGTTTAGAAATCTCTGATCGCATTGTTACACGTAATTTTGCATCAAGATTTGATAATGGCTCATCCATTAAGAAAACTTTTGCATCACGAACAATGGCACGTCCTAATGCAACACGTTGCCGTTGCCCTCCAGATAATGCTTTTGGTTTTCGATTTAAATATTCTTCTAGTCCTAAAATACGGGCTGCATCTTTTACGCGTCGATCAATTTCATCTTTTGGAACCTTACGAAGCTTTAAGCCGAATGCCATGTTATCATAAACACTCATATGCGGATAAAGTGCATAGTTTTGAAAGACCATTGCGATATCACGATCTTTTGGAGGAACATCATTCATAAGTTTTCCATCAATTGAGAACTCACCTTTTGAAATATCTTCTAAACCAGCGACCATTCGTAATGTCGTTGATTTCCCGCAACCAGATGGACCGACAAACACGATAAATTCTTTATCTTGTATGTGTAAATTAAAGTTTGTTACTGCTGTTACATCGTTATCGTATATTTTGTAAATGTTTTCTAATTTTAATTCTGCCATGACTTTTCCTCCTAGCAAAAGTGTGCAAACGTTTTCTTTGGGTTTATTATATACGAATGCATAAAAAAAATAAACAAAAAAATTAAAACGTTTTCATATTTTTAAGAAAGTGTAGTTTAACTATTGTATACTTAGTGTTAATTGAGATTAAGTTTATATTTTTTGATAATAAAAAATATAAGGCTGTTTTCATTTTTTTTTAAATCTGTTATTATTCAGTCATGAAAACGTTTGCGCCTGTTTTGCAATTAAATTAATGAAATGGGGTAGCATGATGGAGAAACAGTGGTGGAAAGAAAGTGTTGTATATCAAATTTATCCGCGTAGCTTTATGGATAGTAATGGTGATGGAATTGGTGATCTTCGTGGAATTATTTCAAAGCTTGATTATTTACAAGAACTAGGTATAGATGTGATTTGGTTATCACCAGTTTATGAATCTCCAAACGATGATAATGGTTATGATATTAGCGATTATCGTAAGATTATGGATGAATTTGGGACGATGAATGATTGGGATGAATTGTTATGTGAAATGCATAAACGTAATATAAAATTAATGATGGATTTAGTTGTTAATCATACTTCAGATGAACATCATTGGTTTGTTGAATCGCGGAAATCAAAAGATAATCCATATCGAGATTACTATATTTGGCGTAAAGGAAAAGATGGAAAAGAGCCGAATAATTGGGGAGCTGCTTTCAGTGGATCGGCTTGGCAGTATGATGAAAAGACAGATGAGTATTATTTGCATTTATTTTCAAAAAAGCAACCGGATGTAAACTGGGACAATGAGCATGTGCGTAAAGAGATTTATGAGATGATGAAATTTTGGCTTGATAAAGGGATTGATGGTTTCCGTATGGATGTCATTAATTTTATTTCAAAAACAGAAGGGCTCCCAGCTGTTGATACCGAAACGGAAGGATATGTATCAGGGCATCAATACTTTATGAACGGGCCTAATATTCATACGTATTTACATGAAATGAATCAAGAAATACTGTCTAAATATGACATTATGACAGTTGGTGAGATGCCGGGAGTAACGACGGAAGAAGCTAAACTGTATACAGCTGAAGAGCGCCAGGAATTACAGATGGTATTTCAATTTGAACATATGGATTTAGATTCTGGAGAGAATGGTAAATGGGATGTGCTTCCATGCTCACTCCTTACATTAAAGCAAAATCTAACAAAGTGGCAAAAGGCATTGGAGCATACAGGATGGAATAGTTTGTATTGGAATAATCATGATCAGCCGCGTGTTGTATCTCGCTTTGGTAACGATAAATCTTATCGTATTCTGTCAGCAAAAATGTTAGCGACGGTACTTCATATGATGAAAGGGACTCCTTATATTTATCAAGGTGAAGAAATTGGAATGACAAATGTCCAATTTGCGTCAATTGATGAGTACCGCGATATTGAAACGCTGAATATGTACCGTGAAAAAGTAATGGAATGTGGCGAAAATCATGAAAAAGTGATGCAATCTATTTATGCGAAAGGGCGTGATAATGCCCGAACACCGATGCAATGGGAAAACAGTGAACATGCGGGGTTTACGACAGGTGAGCCGTGGTTACAAGTAAATCCTAATTATAAAGCTATCAATGTAGAGCAGGCATTACGTGACCCGCAATCAATTTTTTATTACTATAAGAAATTGATTGAACTTCGTAAAAAGCATGAAATCATTGTATATGGTGCATATGACTTGATTTTAGAAGATCATTCGTCTATTTTTGCTTATGTGAGAACATGGAAAGATGAGAAATTACTTGTTATTGCAAACTTTACTGAGGAATCATGTGTATTTGAGTTGCCGGAAGAGATAACATATAGTAGTTCAGAGTTGTTCATACACAACTATGATGTGCAGAGTGAATCAATTGCAAATATTGCTTTACAGCCTTATGAAACGAGGGTGTATAAACTGAAATGAGCAAATAGCGAAAAAGAGGTTGCCCAAAAGTTTCACTTTTGGGCAACCTCTTTTCTAATTTACCATTTCAAAATTGAAAATCCGTATGGTGGAAGTGTAACTTGTAGTGAGTTTGTTTCGGCAGAAAACTCTTCTTTTGTATATAAGTTTGTAATCTTTTTACTAGCGATATCATAAGGAAGAGGAGCTGAAACTTTACGATTTGTTGGATTTAAAACAAAAAATATCGTTTCCTTCTTGTATGTTTTCATATAAGAAATATAATTGTGTTTGTCATTTGCCTCAATCCATTGAAATGATCCGTGTCCACTAAAGGCTTTATATTGCTTTCGTAGTGAAATTAATGTTTGTATATGTTGAAATAACTCTCTATCTTGTTTATCTTCCTCCCAAATCATACATGTTCGGCAACTTGGATCCATTCCGCCCTCCATTCCGATTTCATCACCGTAATAAATACATGGCGAACCGATGAAGGAGAGTTGGAATACATAAAGTAATTTTACTTTTTCTTTATTACCGTTGCAGGTTGTTAAAATCCGCGGTGTATCATGGCTATCTAATAGATGAAAAGCAGCTTCGTTTATATTCATGGAATATGAATGTAAAGATGATGTAATTTGTTCCATAAATTCACTAGCTTTAATCGTTTCATGTGCAAAGTAAGAAAGGAGGGCGTTTGTAACCGGGTAGCTCATAACAGCATCAAATTGATCCCCCTGTAACCATGGCTGTGCATCATGCCAAATTTCTCCTAAAATATACACTTCAGAATTAATTGCTTTTATTTCACTGCGGAATTCCCTCCAAAAGCTATGATCAATTTCATTTGCAACATCAAGTCGCCAACCGTCTATGTGAAACTCTCGTACCCAATAACGGCCTACTTCTAGTAAGTATTCTTTTACATCTGGATGAGCAGTATTTAGTTTTGGCATATCAGGTGTAAATGCGAATGTATCGTAATTAGGAACAGGTGCTGTTTTAATTGGAAATTCATGAATATGGAACCAATCTTTATAAGGTGAACGTTCTCCTTTTTCAAGAACATCTTGAAACTTATCAAAAAAGTATCCACTATGATTAAATACAGCATCTAGCATAATTTTAATACCGCGTTGATGACATGCTTCAACAAGCTTTTGAAATGTTTCTTTCGTTCCGAATTGAGGGTCGATTTCCATATAGTCAATTGTGTCGTATTTATGATTCGAATGTGCCGTAAAGATTGGAGTAAAGTAAATTCCGGAAATACCGAGTGTTACAAGATAATCAAGATGCTGCATAATACCAGCAAAATCTCCGCCGAAAAAATTTGTTGCGGTTGGCACTGTGCTGCCCCAAGGAAGAGTGTTCGTAGGATTACATGTATCATCTCCGTTCGCAAAACGTTCTGGAAAAATTTGATACCACACTGTATCTTTTACCCATGAAGGGGCTGTGAAAACATCCTCTTCATGTATAAATGGGAAGCAAAAGTAATGGCCGACGTCGTCGGTAGGTGTTTCAGTGAAAAATCCTCTTTCTGTATAAACGATAGTTTCCGTATTATTTTTTAGTTCAAATCCATATCGTAAGCGCTTAAATTTTGGTTCAATTGAAACGAACCAATAATCAAATAAATCCGTCGAACCGCTCTTTTCCATTGCCATTTTTTCTGTGAGCCACTTCTCGTCCTGCCATTCATATGGATCTCCATAAATGAAGGACACTACATCTACATCGTTTTTTTTTGTACGCAGCCGAATATGAAGTGTTTTTTCATTATAAGCGTATGCGTAATTATCTTTTGGTCTATGGTATATTGCTTCTTTTAACATGTGAAAAATCCCCTTTACTATTTTTCAAATAAAGATATATCGCAAACGATTGCTTTTTATATAACTTTCATATTGCTTATAAGAGTAGTACTCATTTTAGGTAAAGTCAATGACTACAAAGAAGGAATACATAAATTTTTTGAAAAATAATATTTGCAAAATCTATAAAAGAATGTATAATGATAGACAAATAGCGCAAACGTTTTCATAGATTGGAAAGTTGTTTGTGCTTCTATTAAACTATTACATGCAAACGTTTTCATTTTTAGGTATTATGTACATAATTTGGGAGGTAGTTAGGGATGAAGAAGAAAGCGTTATCTTTATTAACAGTTTCAGCTTTGACAATCGGAATGTTATCCGCGTGTGGTCCGAAAGATTCAGGAAAAAAAGAGGCGAGCAAAGAGAAGAAAGATTATGATCTTCTCGTTTGGGAAGATCAGAAAAAAGGTGTTGGTTTAGATCCAGCCGTAAAAAGCTTTGAAAAGAAATATAACGTAAAAGTAAAAGTTGTAGAAGTTCAGATGACAGAGCAGGTAAAAAAACTTCGACTTGACGGTCCAGCTGGTACAGGACCAGATGTTGTAACATTGCCACATGACCAAATCGGAAATGCAGCAACAGAGGGACTACTTTCTGAAATGAAAGTTGATGATTCTGTTAAGAGTAAATTTACTGATTTGTCATTAAAAGCACAAACATATGATGGGAAACTGTATGGTTTACCAAAGGCTATTGAAACACCTGTATTCATTTACAATAAAAAATTAATGCCAAAAGCACCAGAAACGATGGATGAACTATTTAACTTTTCAAAAGAGTTTACGAAGAACGGGAAATATGGATTTTTAACATTAGGAGATAACTTCTATTTCGCGAATGCATTTATGGCTGGTATGGGCGGTTATGTATTTGGTGAGAAAGATGGTAAACCAAACCCAACTGATATTGGATTAAACAATAGCGGTGCAGTACAAGGTGCAGAATTTATTCAAAAATGGTATAAAGAAAAACTATTTCCAGAAGGAATTATCGGTGAGTCTGGTGGATCAGCTGCAGATGGATTATTTAATGAAGGAAAAGCAGCATCTATTATGAATGGTCCATGGGCACTTCAAGCGATTGAAAAAGCAAAAATTGACTACGGTGTAGCTCCAATGCCTAAATTACCGAATGGTCAACCGATGAAGACATTTGTTGGTGTAAAAGGATGGCATGTAACAAGCTTCTCAAAAAATAAAGATTTAGCAACAAAATTCACTGATTGGGTAACAAATGAAGAAAATGCAAAAATTCGTTTTGAAAAAACAAAAGAAATTGCTCCAGTGAAATCAGTGATGGAAGATCCAGTTATTAAAGATAACGAAGCTGCAAAAGCAGTCGTAGCACAAGCAGAAAATAGTATTCCAATGCCGAATATTCCAGAAATGCAAGAAGTTTGGAAGCCAGCTGGTGATGCATTGCAATTAGTTGTAACAAACAAACAAGATCCAAAAGCGGCACTTGATGGGGCTGTGAAACAAATTAAAGGAAACATTGAAGCAAATCATAGTAAGAAAAAATAATATAGAAATTGTGTCTCTTATTTAAAAGAGACACAATTTCTCCTCCTTCCAAGGGGAAGAAAAAAAGGGGGAAGAACCATGCAGACATCCATTGAACCAGCTCATGCAGGAAACGGTTCAAAACACCGAAAAACAGCGGCAACGTTGTCGATTATTCCGGGTATTGGTCAACTGTACAATAAACAATA
Organism: Bacillus sp. 123MFChir2; assembly: GCF_000383235.1. Lineage (GTDB taxonomy): Bacteria > Bacillota > Bacilli > Bacillales > Bacillaceae_G > Bacillus_A. The sequence continues at coordinate 315,647 of NZ_KB910924.1, read as the reverse complement.
TGTAAAAGGTATTATTTTTCTAATATTAACTGGCTCGTTTTTTGTAGCATTTGCAGACATGTTAAATATTGGGTTGTGGGGGATTGTAACGCTCGGTACAGAAGTTCCTCGAGATCACTCTATCTTTCTATTAGTAAAAGGAATTTTAGCGCTGATCGTCACTGCATTTGGACTAGGTATATATGCTTTTAACATATATGATGCGTATCAAAATGGGAAAAAGCGTGATGAAGGAATACCGTTACACTCTGTGAAAGAGCAGTACCATCATTTATTAGACCAAGGTTTTCCGTATATGATGGTTTCGCCAGGATTTCTGTTATTAATCTTTGTTGTTGTACTTCCAATTATTTTCGTTATATTAATTGCATTTACAAACTATGATTTATATCATTCTCCTCCTGCAAAACTTGTAGATTGGGTTGGTTTTAAAAACTTTGTTGATATATTCACATTACCAATGTGGCGAAACACATTTGTGAGTGTATTTTCTTGGACAATCATTTGGACGTTTTTCGCAACGACATTGCAAGTAGCGCTTGGGGTTTTCTTAGCAATCTTAGTGAATCAACAGGAAATTAAAGGGAAAGCGATAATTCGTACAATCTTTATTTTACCTTGGGCCGTTCCAGCATTCGTATCGATCCTCGTATTTGCTGGTATGTTTAATGAATCATTTGGAGCAATTAACAATCAAGTGTTAGCTCTATTTGGAATTAAAGAAATAGCTTGGATGACAGACCCATTTTGGACGAAAGTCGCTTTAATTTTCATTCAAACATGGCTTGGTTTTCCGTTTATTTTTGCGATGACGACAGGTATACTGCAATCGATTCCAGGTGAATTGTATGAAGCTGCGACGGTAGATGGTGCGACAGCTTGGCAACAATTTTGTAAAATTACACTACCGCTCGTTTTATATGCGACTGCTCCTATTTTAATCACGCAATATACGTTCAACTTTAACAATTTCAGTATTATTTATCTGTTTAATGGCGGTGGTCCAGCTGTATCGGGACAAGATGCAGGCGGGACAGATATTTTAATTTCTTGGATTTATAAGTTGACGATGACATCGGCTCAATACGGGAAAGCAGCAGCACTTACGATGATTTTATCAATAATTGTTATTTCAGTTGCTTTATGGCAATTTAAAAGAACAAAATCATTCCAAGAAGAGGATATGATGTAAATGAACATAAAACGACAGAAGATATTACGTCTTTCATTAAGTTATTTCGTAATTTTCATGATGTGTGTGATTATTTTCTATCCATTATTATGGATTGTAGGATCATCGTTTAACCCGGGAGATAGTCTCTCAGGATCAAGTATCATTCCTAAAAATGCGACGCTGGATCATTACAAAAAACTACTGGATCTCTCGCAAAGTAACTATGTACTTTGGTATAAAAATACGTTGAAAGTTAGTGTTTTGACAATGATTTTCTCTGTATTGTCAATTAGTTTTACAGCATATGCATTTTCGAGATATCGTTTTGTCGGAAGAAAGAATGGGTTAGTAACATTTTTAATTCTTCAAATGATCCCAAACTTTTCAGCGTTAATTGCATTGTATATTTTAGCGCAGTTGACAGGATTAATGGATACGCATCTAGCGTTGATTCTAATCTACGTTGGCGGTGCAATTCCAATGAATACGTGGCTTATGAAAGGGTACTTTGATACGATTCCAAAAGAATTAGACGAATCAGCTCGTATGGATGGGGCAGGGCATTTTCGGATTTTTTGGCAAATTATTATGCCTTTAGCAAAACCGATTGTTGCGGTTGTAGCGTTATTTACTTTTATTGGTCCATTTACTGATTTTATTTTAGCGAGTATCATTTTACGTACACCAGAAAACTATACATTAGCTGTTGGACTATATGAAATGGTAGCGAAAAAATTCGGTAATGAATTTACAACATTTGCAGCAGGATCGGTTTTAATTGCGATACCAATTTCAATTTTGTTCTTATCTTTGCAAAAATATTTTATTTCTGGTTTAACTGCTGGAGGGACGAAGGGATAAATGGGACGTTATGTCTCATTTATCTTTTTTTATCTCCTGATTAGAAGGGTTTTCTATCAGTGGGATGGAGACCACCGGGAAATTGCGCTATATCGAAGAAGCGATTTAGCAAGTATAGGGACGAAGAAAAATTCAAAAAAATAGTATATAGTATAGGAAAATAACCATCTATCCATTACAATACATGAGGAGGGGAAATATAGATTGTTAATAAATGTTTTTCTAAATGAAAAAATGGAATATCCATTAGCGGAAGAATTTTATTCACCATCTATTTTCTTTGTGTTCTCTGAATATTGATGTGGAAATCTTACTGCTCGCAAATGCGCAATAAAAATAGAAGTAACTATAAATATTCATTTTAAACTTTCGACATATAAGTCTCTGCTATGTAGAAAATAACATGACCGCTACTTGCTTTCTCCTTTTGTTTTAAACGTTGCAAGTGGTAGGAAAAGGCCCTGACCGTTTCTATGAGCGGCCAGATGCTCACGTCTCTCCTGAAAAGAAAGGGAGTTTTTATGTCGGTTTTTTAGCTTGTATATAAATAGTATAAATCATATAAATCAAAGAAGAGAGGGGGAACAAATTTATGACAGTTACAATTAAAGATGTAGCAAAAAAAGCAAATGTTGCTCCTTCTACAGTTTCACGTGTAATTGCTAATAATCCAAGCATTAGTGAGAAAACAAAACGACGTGTTCGGAAAGTAATGGCTGAATTAGGCTATCATCCGAATTTAAATGCGAGAAGCCTTGCAAATCAAACAACTAAAACGATTGGACTTGTTATGCCGAGTTCTGCAAGTAAATCGTTTCAAAATCCATTTTTCCCAGAGGTTATTCGAGGGATTAGCTCATTTGCACACGGGGAAGAATACTCATTGTATATGTCAACTGGAGAGACGGAAGAAGAGATTTTTAATGGTGTTGTGAAAATGGTGCAAGGAAGGCAAATTGGCGGTATTATTCTTTTGTATTCTCGTATGAATGACCGTATTTTAGAATATTTACACGGACAAAATTTTCCGTTTGTTCTTATCGGTAAGCCATATGATCGAAAAGAAGAGATTACATATATTGATAATGATAATTATGCGGCGGCGCGAGAAGTAACGGAATATTTAGTTTCACTTGGACATAAGCGAATTGCATTTATTGGTGGTGATTCAGATTTACTCGTTACGAAAGATCGCCTTGCTGGGATGACAGATGCATTAAAATTAGCTGATATTTTTCTGCCAGCTGAGTATATTTTAAATCTTGGTTTTTTACAAGAAAGTGGTCAAAAAGCAGTAGAAAAACTTATGACACTTAGTGAACAGCCAACAGCTATTATCGCAACGGATGATTTAATTGGATTAGGTGTATTAAGTGCTTTATCAGAAAAGGGAATCTCCGTGCCGAAAGATATTTCTATTGTTAGTTTTAATAACGTGTTGTTATCTGAAATGGCAAATCCACCATTAACAACGATAGATGTAAATATTTATCAGCTAGGTTACGAAGCAGCAAGATATTTAGTTGATAAAGTTGAACACTGTGAAACTTCACCAAAATGTATCGTTATTCCTCATAAATTGGTGAAACGTCAAACTTGTAGTGAAAATAAAAAAAACTAAGAGAAGAATTTTCTCTTAGTTTTTTTGTTGTATAAATGTTTCTAAGCGATCACAGCCTTCTTTCAGCATTTCCATGCTATAAGCATAAGAAATACGAATGTATCCTTCACCGTATTCAGAAAATGCTGAGCCAGGAACAACGGCAAGTTTCGCTTCTCTCACAAGTTCCATAGCAAAATCAAAAGAAGAGGAAGATAGATAACCGATATAAGGAAAGAGATAAAATGCGCCTGTTGGTTTTTCGACAGTTAATCCCATTCGTATAAGACGGTTGTATACATAATCAAGGCGTTTTTTGTATTGATGACGCATCATACGGGGAGCATCTTTTGCTGCTGTTAATGCTTCAATGGCCGCATACTGGGAAATTGAAGTTGCACATGTAACGTTATATTGATGAACTTTTAAAATTTGACTTGCTAAGAAGGTTGGTGCAAATAAAAAACCGATGCGCCATCCAGTCATAGAATGAGATTTTGCTAAACCGTTAATGACAATTGTTTTGTCGCGCATTTCTGGGAAACTTGCAATAGATATATGTTTATCCTGATATACAAGTTCACTGTAGATTTCATCAGAAAGAACGAAAATATTTTTATCTTTTAATACTGCTACAATTTCTTCGAGTTCTTCTTTGGACAACGTTACACCAGTTGGATTTGACGGATACGGTAATACGATGCAACGAGTTTTGTCTGTAAGTGCTTCTTCAAGTGCTTTTGCTGTTAAGCGAAAGCCCGTTTTACGAACGTCTACAAAAACAGGTTTTGCACCGCATAGGCGAATAATCGGTTCATACCCTGGATAGACAGGGGCTGGTAAAATTACTTCTGTTCCTTCTTCCAAAATGGTACGAAAGGTAATATCGATTGCTTCGCTTGCCCCGATAGTGACAATTGTTTCATTCTCAGGAGAGTATACTAAATCATAGCGTTCTTTTAAAAAATTACAAGCCGCTTGCCGAAGTTGTATTAAACCGGCATTATGTGTATAGGTTGTAAAGTTTTCTGTAATAGCACGTTTAGCAGCTTCTTTCACTAAAGAAGGCGTTGGAAAATCAGGTTGTCCGATTGTGAGTGAAATAAGATCATCATATTGTTGAATCATGTTAGAAAATTGTCGGATTCCAGAAATTTGAATATCTTTTACGCGAGGGTTAATAAATTGTTCCATTTTGTCTCCCTTTCTTCCGTTGCAAAATTTATTTTATTTTATCATATTTATCCCGCTATTCGTGAGCAGTAATACTTCCGCTTCAAAATTTAGCAAAGGCATTGTCCAGCTTCAGTGGCTAGAATGTTCGGTGGCCTCGCTTCTTCCTGCGAGGTAAAAAACACCTCTACGTCAGAAGCTCCATCCCCCTCACATTCTGAACGAGCCACTTCCGCTCTTCTTTGTTGTCTAGCTCTAGCGGCTAGAATCTCCGGCCGTTTCACTCCCTCGGACGAGGCAAAAAGCGCCTCTCCGCCCTGTGCGTGGGCGTCCTACGATTCTGAGCGAGCCGCTTCCGCTTTTCTTAAGAAGTTAGGCGGGAGATAAACTGCCCGTAAAAGCCCGATTGGTGAGGGCTAATAATCAGTGGGGGATGAAGAAAACCCCCACTGATTAAAGTTTCACTTTATCATACAATCGCTTTGAAAAGCTACAAACAAAAAAGGCCGCTAAAGCGACCTTCTGTTTAATAACCGTATTCCCAATCAATTTCGTCTTCGCTCCAAAGAACAGAAGAAACTTTTCCCAAATATATTACGGAGTTATTTACAGAGCATGTGCAATCATTTGTACCTGTTCGTTCTTGTAATTCTTCATACACTGATTTCTCAACATTTTCTAATACAACAAGATTTTCCTCGTTTAAGACGAGCGCAGTTCCTGTCATTTTAAATTCCTCCAATCAAATTCTTATCCTGTATTTATTGTATATGGGACCTGGACAATTTGATACATGGTTTACAATCATTTCGAAAAGTTGTAACACTTGTGAATTAATCTTCACAAATTATTTACAGGAATATTTAGAATAATCGAAAAAATTAAACAAATTTGTTAATAAAATGGTATAATTATATCAAAATGAATATAGGGGATGAGGGGATGGGACTTATCCGTGATTTAATGATTCAAGTTGCGATTATCATTTTGCCGCTATTTTTGTATGAAGCAATTCGTTTAAATCGTTATCAAAGTATGAATCAAAAGCCCAATCGCTATTTTATTGTATTATTATCAACAATTACGCTTATCCTTTCGATGACATATCCGATTTGTGTTTGGGAAACTTGTAATTATGATTTCCATCAAATTTCAATTATTAGTGCATTTTTGTATGGTGGTGTAGTTGGTATCATTCCAGCTATAATCGCTATTTTATACGATGGATTTCTCAATGGTTTAAGTTGGTTTCGTGTACTAGAAGTTATTTTTATCTCTGTCATTCCTTTTTTATTGTCTAAAAAGTGGAGTGCATTTTCGAGACATAAAAAAATAGTTTTATCTTTTATGCTGGCATCTTTTTATACTCTTATTTCTTTAGGATTTGACATATTTGGTTTGTTATTTGGTAAGGGATTTACACCAATGATATCTTATTTATATAGCGAATATATATTTGCTTCATTCATTATGATCATGACAATGACATTCCAAGTTTATTTAACAGAATATTTATATGAAAATGCAATGTTACGAACCGAAATGCAAAAGTCTGAGAAATTAAATATAGTTAGCGAGTTAGCAGCCAGCGTAGCGCATGAAGTTCGTAATCCACTTACAGTTGTACGCGGTTTTATTCAATTATTGGAAAGTACAGAAGATATGAGAAATAAAGAATACATGCATCTTGTTTTAGCAGAATTAGACCGAGCAGAACAAATCATTTCAGACTATTTAAATTTAGCAAGGCCGCAAATTGATAAGAAAGAACATATTTGTTTATCCGCGCAGCTTATTGAAATGACTACGTTAATGTCTTCATTTGCTGCAATGAGAGGCGTATATTTACAAGTTGAGATTGCAGAAAATTTATATACGATAGGTGATAAAACAAAATTAAAACAAGCAATTATGAATGTCGTGAAGAATGGGATTGAAGCAATCCAAGAAAATAAAGGATATTTAAAGGTAACTGCATGGCAAAAAGATGAATCTATCGTTATTCGTGTTAAAGATAGTGGTGTTGGAATGACGAAAGAGCAGCTGGAAAGACTAGGACAACCATATTATTCATTGAAAGAAAAAGGAACAGGGCTTGGATTAATGGTTACATTTAGTATTTTGCAAGCTCATAGTGGTACACTTGAATATAAAAGTGAGATAGGAAAAGGTACGGAAGCGATTATTACATTACCAGATGCAAAACAAAACATAAATACATAAAGATTAAAAGTTACCAATATACGGTAACTTTTATTTGTTGATTTCACCTGTTTTTTCAGATTTAAAACGGACGAATAAACTTTTAAAAGATTTAAAGAAACTTTGTTCTTGCGAAGCAGCAATTAATCGTTTTGTTTCTTGAATTTCTCGAATTACTTGCATGAGTTGAACATCACGATTACTCTCTTTATTATAAACTTGATTCATAAGTTTGTTCATTTTTTCTTCTTGTTTGGATTCCCGTTTATACATATGATTCATAAGTAGATCCATTTTTTCTTTTTGCAGCGCATCCGTTTCTGCGGCATGATCTACAAGATTTTTCAGCATTTCTTCTTGGTTTACCTCTTTCACATATACTTGGTGTATTAATTCATTTAGTTTTTCATCTTTTAAACGATTCTGCGTAATAAGGGTGGAGTTTTGATGAATAATAGCTTCGTTTAATTGGGCGAGCATATCTAATTTGTGCATGAATTCTTCAAATTTTTTGCTTTGTTCATTCAGTTGCAGGTCGTTACTTTCTTCTACTACAGCAGGAGACACTGCTGGAGATTCTTCCTCTTTTAGTATGAATGCAATTGTTTCCATAATATCTTCTTTCAATGAAGCCGCTCGTTCGTGAATCAGTTTTAATATCCGTAAATCGTCCATTTTATACATACGAGATTGAGATGTTTTATTAATCAAATAGCCATGTTGTTCTAAAAGTTGGCTATATTTGCGAACTACATTTTTGGGGATTCCCGTTTTATTTGTAACATCTTTCGTTTTATATGTTTCATTCATGACATTTCCTCCCTAAAAAGTATCATGTATATCAATTCCATTTCTTGTTTTGTACTTCCTTCGAAAAAAAATGTCGGAAGGATGAAAGTTTTCTACACGATTAGTGGAATGCTGCATGAAACAGCATGTTTTTGATGGAAAAGAAGATAGGAATATAGAATAATGTCTGAAAACATAAGAATATGAAATTTGTTATAATGACAGGAAGAGGAGGAGAGACGTTCCATATTGGCGGCAAGAAAATGAAGGATTTAGTCTAGATGAAACAAGTTAAAATAGGCAGGTATCCTGGCTTATGCATCAGCGATTTCAATCACCTTCCCGTTTTCACAGTGGTATACAGAACGAAATCTTTGCACTTACAGTGGCGGGACCGCGTTGGATTTTCACAAAACTTCCCTTTTAAACACGAAAGCGTTTTTTCGTGTACCTATCCCCTTTTGGAAAGGAATGTAACTAGCGTAGATGGTATTGAAACAGATTTTAATATATTTTTTTGAAAATTTCTTCCACTTTCAAAAATAAGATAATTGTTTTTATTAAAATGAAATTTTTTCTAGATGCCACCACCAATGTGATGGTGGATATATGTGTGAAAAAAACGAGTAAGAACACTGTATTCGTTTGTATATGTCGTGAGCGTGATGAAAGAGTAATCGATCATAGGAGAGTAGTTCCAGTTGTTCATTTGGGTGTAATGTATCGGATTGAAAAGCAATTTCGCTACGAAGCATGAGTATGTATAAGATTTGTTTTTGTAAATATGAATGGTAGTATACAGAGAATCCATATTGTTTAATTAAATGATCCTTCATAACATTTCGCCTCCTTTATATATACGAGTTGAAAAAATAATAAAAACCCTTTTCTTTATAGGTGGCCCTGAGCGTCTGGCCCTGAGTCGAAGTGTGTGCCACGTGCGATATTTAAAACCAAGGGAGCAAGCAAGTGTGAAGCAGTTTGTATTGTTACATAGAAATGACTTATATATTTGTATTGTAGTCAAAGAGGAGAGAGGTTACAAAAAAGAAAAATGCAAAAAAAGGCTTCAGAAAATTCGTTTTTATGAATAGAAAAAACAGTCACCCTTGGTGACTGTTTATATATTTATTAGTTAAATTGTAACTACTCAGTCATACATTTCATTTAGAAGCTTGATAAAGAGTATGATTCCAGCAAAAATGCGCCCCATTACTTATAGAAAGTTATTTTCATTTTCCAGCATATAACTTGCTGTCATGAAGATAAAAATGGTAATGCACTTCGCTACCTCTCTTTGTTTTAAAACTTTGCGCGTGGCACAAAAAGGGACTGATCGCTCCTATGCATGGTCAGTCCCTCAGGAACATTGAAAAAAAATGCTTTTCTGCCTTTTTTCATAGAGTGACTGAGTAGTTAAGTTAACTCACCTGTTTTTGTTTCTTGTTTGTTGGTGCAACTAATCGGTCTTTTCCCATTAAAAAAATGCATATAATGCTAAACAAGGCAGGAATAAGTGCCCATAAAAATGTATCAGCGATAGAGTTTGCTAGCGCATCTTTTATGCCATGTAAAATTTCTGGAGGCATTTTTTCAGTTGCATTTGGAGATAATAAGAAACTTGTATCGCCGCCTTTTGGAGCCGTTTTTGCTAGTTCTGGCGGGAAAATAGATTTTAGTTTTTCTGTAAATGCGTGATTTTGAATGGTACCAAAAATTGTTACACCAAGTGTCATACCAAGTGAACGGAAGAAAGAGTTTGTTGATGTTGCAGAGCCTCGTTCTCTCATACTTAAATTATGAATAGAAGCCATACTTAGGACAGAGAAGGAAAACCCAACGCCAAATCCAGCTAAAATCATATAGACTGTTACCATTGCGCGTGATGTATCCATAGTTAATGTACTTAATAAATACATACCAAGAATAAAGAAAATACCAGAGATCATCATAATGTTACGATAAGTTGTACGCGTTGTTAACTGTCCTCCTATTTGACTTCCGATAACAGATCCTACCATCATCGGTGTTAAAATGAGTCCAGCATTTGCTGCCGATCCACCAAGGACACCTTGTACGAAAATCGGAATATAGACTGTACAAATAATGAACGTTGCACCATAGAAGAAAGCAACCCCTTGACTTGCTGCAAATAAACGTTTTCGGAATAAATGGAAAGAAATAATCGGTTCCTCCACTTTTCGTTCAATAAAGAAAAAGATAATAAGCATAACAGTAAATGTAGCAAATAAGCCAATAATTACACTCGAATCCCAAGCGTACGTTTTACCACCAAGTTCTAAAGCAAACATGAGACAAACGATACCAATAATTAAAGTAATGGCACCTGCCCAATCAATTTTTTGTTTACTATATTGTAAAGATTCTTTATAGTATTTTGTAATTAAAAATAGCGAGATAATTCCTAATGGGATATTAATATAAAATACCCAATGCCAACTAATATAGTCGGTAATATACGCACCTAGAAGCGGACCAAACACACTCGACGTTCCAAAAACAGCTCCAAATAGTCCTGTCATTTTACCGCGTTTTTCCGCTGGGAAAATATCATACATAATTGTAAAGGCGATTGGCATAAGAGCGCCTCCACCAATACCTTGAATTGCGCGATATATACTTAATTGTTCGATGCTATTGGCAGTGCCGCAAAGCATGGAACCAATTAAAAAGAGGAGTAATCCTCCTATGTAAAAACGTTTACGTCCGTACATATCCGATAGTTTTCCGAAGATAGGCATCCCGGCCATAGTAGCTACCATATAGGCAGAAGTAACCCATACAAACTTATCAAATCCGCCTAAATCACCTACAATGGTAGCCATTGCAGTAGCAACAATTGTATTATCCATTGCTGCTAATAGTATTCCAAGTAACAATCCAGTTACAACGAACTTTGTATTACTTGCTTGCTTTTCAGTTATTTGTTCCTCCAAGCATAGCCCTCCTTTGTACACTAATTAATAAGGTGAAACTTCCATTAGTTTTTTTATCCCTCTCGATGGTTAGAATGGGATAAACTATATTATAGTCAAATTTGACTAAATCACAAATAATTTCATTCGGTAAAATTATTTTGCCGTCAGTATGAATCTTTTAGTCAAAGATTACATATTTTCATCAATAGAAGAGTTTTTATTTAGAGTTAGTAGAGAATAAAGGCGTACAAGAAAAAGCTGTACAGGATGTGCAGCTTTTTTTAGAATGATTTTTTCTTTTGTTTATCGAATAAAATATAAAGTGAAGAGTATAAAAATGATAAAATTTTGAAGGTTGTTAATGGAAGAAGTAGAAGTAACAAAGCTATACATTCAATATGAGAATGAGGTGAATTTGCATGGTAAAATATTGTGGTGAGTTAGAGAAACAAAATAAGTTTACTTTGAATATACAACCTGCCTTATGGTCAGGCAGTACGGATAAAGATTTAGTTTATAAGCAAAATATCCCTCGTATAGAAGTAACACTTTCCGTTTGTAATATGAAACAAAACACTTCGTTTTCAAACACTGTTTATTATGAAATTCAGGATATAATTGCAATAAAAATTGAAGTGGATAATCAAGGAGAAGAGGCTGTTTCTCGCATATTTGTCAGTCATATGATTAGAGATCAGTTATTGTATGCACCAAATACTTTAACATCAAATAATGGGGAAAATGAGTTTCTTTTTCGGCTTGTTCGCTGGCGCATAGAGAACTTATTACCGAAAGAAAAGGCGCGTTTAGTATGGCAAGTAAAAGCTGAACGGAACGGTTTACCACCTTCTTTGCCGCTGCGCGCTACGTATACATTTCAACATAACCATCAAGTATATGGACCGTTACAAACAAAGGAGGCTACGCTAATAGAAGCGCCGTAAACGCTCCTTGTATTGGCGGATGGGAACATCTCGCCATGTACAGAAGTGATTATGGATTTTCTTACTAAACGCAAGAGTGGATAGAAGTACAAGTCATGTATTCTTCTTATAGCATATTGAAAAATTAAAGTGAATTTATATTAAGTATAAATAAGTGAAGAAGGAAATCGTCCATGTATAAAGGCTACTTTCCTTCTTTTATGTCGATATAGCATATTTTTAATTCCTTTATGGGCAAGTTCTTTCTACTAAAAATTTAACATAGATGTTATAAATTGATATTGTGCACATCATATTTATGTCTAGCGGAGCAATATATCCATTAGAAGGAAATTCATTTGAAGAATTGTTAGAACTGGCACAAACGAGGCTATATCAAAATAGAAATATATTATGGATGGAATTATAACATTATTATTTTGAAACATTTTTTGCAGTTTTGTTACAATATATTATGGATTTTGTGACAACCCCCTTTAAAAATGTAGTTAATCATCATATAATTAATGATGGACGTATCAGTACATTTTGCACAATGATTTCTCATTAAAAGTGTAGAGTTAAAAGATCTCTACACTTTTCCTTTTGAAGATGTTTGGGGAATAACTGGAATTTATTATTGCGTCGATTCTTTTGCACTGTGTAAAATGAAAAAAGTACAGATATATAGAAAAGTAGAAAGGAAATGATAGAATGGTAGACGTTACGAACCGTCGCTCCACAATGATTAAACGCTTGGGTATTGCTTTTCTCGCAATTTGTGTTGTAGCGGCAGGGTTTTTTATGTTTCAATCCATTACTTCTCCTGCAAAAGCAGTTGCAAATCAAGAAAATACTGTTCAGTTTGCAAGTGAACAACCAAAAGTAGAGATGAAAAAGGAAGTACCGGAAAAATATAACGGTCAAATGCGTAAAATAGTGTACTTAACATTTGATGATGGTCCAAGTGAATTTCAAAAGGAAATATTAGATATTTTAAAGAAGAATAATATAAAGGCAACATTCTTTATGATTGGTGGGAATATTCCTGCTCATAAAGATAGTGTAAATCGCTTGGTAAAAGATGGACATTATCCAGGTGTTCATAGTATGACGCATAATTATAATAAACTGTATAAAGAAGGTAAATTTGTTGAGGAAATGAAACAAGCTCAGGGTATTATGAAAGAAGTAACAGGTATTCATCCGAACCTTGTTCGTTGTCCGTATGGAAGTATGCCGGGTCTTACGCAAGCGTTGCGTGATCAAATGACATCTGTTGGTATGAAAGAATGGGATTGGACAGTTGATTCTTTAGATTGGAAATTACCAGGAAACCCTAATGGAGTCATTCAAAATGTTGTTCCTCATGTTAATAAAGAACGAGAAGTCGTGTTAATGCATGAAAAGAAGCAAACAGTGGAAGCGTTACAAACAATCATTGATGATCTTCGTAAAAAAGGGTATGACTTTGAAGTATACGATGAAGCAAGTCATTTTTCATTAAATTTCTGGCATGATAATCGCATATAAAATTAGGAGGAATTGAAGTTGAAATATAAAAAAGTAGCAATAGTAGCAGCTATATCAATGAGTTTACTTGCGGGTTGCTTCGGACCTAAACCAGAAGAAGAGTTGTACATAGCATTTGAGAATGCTGCTAAAAAAGAAAAACCAATCTTTGATGATACGAAAACATTAGAAACATTAGAAAAGCAAGGGCAAGAATTATATAATCAGATTGTAAAAGACGGAAAAGATAACAATCAAGTGGTAAAAGAGAAGGTAGATCAAGCTGTAAAAAGCGTTACTGATCGTGAAAAAGTGTTAGATAAAGAAAAGGAGACGTTAGATAAAGCACAAGCAGAAACAAAAGATGTTGATAAATATGTAAAAAATCTTAAAGATAAAAAATTACAAGAACAAGCAAAGAAAGTACAAGATGCATATAAAGGTCGTTATGATGCCTTTAACAAGATGTATGATAGCTATAAAAAATCATTAAAACTAGAAAAAGAATTATATACAATGTTGCAAGCGAAAGATGAAAAATTAAAAGCGATTAGTGAAAAAGTAAAAGTTGTAAATCAATCTTATCAAGAGATTGATTCTCCAAAAAATAAATTTAATGAATATACAAAGCAGTATAATGAAGAAAAACTGTCTTTCTACAAGCAAGCAAGCATTAAAATAAAAGAAGATAAAAAATAAAGAAGCTTTGGCCATTTTGGCCAAAGCTTCTTTATTTTTTTGTGAAAGTACGACGATACCAAGGAATGGATTCGCTTAACTTTTTTTCTTGTTGAAATGCCTCTTTCCCAATATACTGCTGGAGCATTTTTTTAGCAGAGGTTAAGGATAGATGAGTTTTGGGATTTCGATATGTGCAATCAAGGCTGCCGAGATGTGGAAGGTTACGAAAATCGTCTTTCGTAGGAGGGATATGGAAGTAATAATTACCTGCTCGGACAAGAACGTCAGATTGTTGTTGGCTGAATCGCGGGTTTTTAGAAAAGTGTAAACCTTCTTTCGTAGCTTGTTTTTCTGCAATTAATCGTTCTAAAGCTGTTTTTTTTAACCAATATAAATATTTCGGATTTGTAGCAGATTTTGCATGTCGGTTTACACTGAAAATTGCTTCAGCAAGTTGATGAACCGAAAATTGATTATAGGAACGAGACTGAGGTTGTGAAGATTTCATCTTAGCACTCCTTTCCTGTCTACATTATCATAATTCAATAAAAGTTAGCAATTTTTCTATGCAGAAAGCTAATATAAGTATTTTCAATATTAAAGCAATGTTGTGACAAAAAACAACTATTCTGTATAATATATAAATACAAATTGAAAAAACGAGATAACGATATGAAGAAAAGGATGACGAGAGCGTTGAAAAACCAATATGGAATTATTGATATCGGATCAAACACAATGAGATTAGTTATTTATGAAAAACAAAGCGGTGGCTTTTACAAAGAAATTGAAAATACAAAGGTAGTTGCTCGATTACGGAACTATTTAGTAGATGGTTCCTTAAGCGGGGAAGGAATTCATATATTAGTACATACTTTGTTGCAATTTCAAGAAAGCACGCGGTTTCACAAGTTACATAAAGTATTGTGCGTTGCAACGGCAACAGTTCGGCAAGCTAAAAATCAAAAGGAAATTAAATGTCTTGTTGAAGAGAACACTGATTTTAAGCTTCGAGTATTGTCAGAATATGAAGAAGCACGGTATGGATATATAGCTGTTACCAATTCTACCTCTTTTACAGAAGGGATTACTGTTGACATTGGAGGAGGAAGTACAGAAGTTACGTATTTTCAAAATCGAGAAATTGTAAACTATCATAGTTTTCCGTTCGGAGCGCTCTCGCTAAAACAACAATTTTTTCAGTATGATACGCCAACTTCAGAAGAACTTGAAGAATTAAGAAGATATTTATGGTACCAGTTCCAATTTATTCCGTGGTTTAAGGGTAAGAAATTACCATTAATTGCAATTGGAGGTAGTGCGCGTAATATGGTGAACATTCACCAAAATCTTATTTCTTATCCAATTTCTGGATTGCATTTGTATAAGATGAAGCCAACGGACATTGAATATGTGCACGAACATTTATTAAGGCTTTCCTTTACAGAATTGCAAAAGTTAGAGGGTCTTGCTAAAGATCGCGCAGATACTATTATTCCGGCAGTAGAAGTGTTTCGGATGTTAATGACTATCATAGAAGCCCCGTCCTTTGTGTTAAGTAGAAAAGGATTACGTGAAGGTGTATTTTATGAAGAATTAGTTAGTTCACTTGGAATTACTTATTATCCAAATGTAGTGGAAGAAAGCTTACATTTATTTTCTTATGAATATGAGATGGATATGAGCGTTGTGATACAGCTTATAAAAAATGCGACGATGATTTGTAAAGAATTAGAAAAAAATGAGGTTGTTTCTTTCGAGAAAGAAGATTGGACTGCACTGCATAGAGCGGCAAAAGTATTTAATATTGGAAAATATATTGATGAAGAGTCAAGCAGGCAGCATACGTTTTATTTATTAGCAAATAAAACGATAGATGGCATGATGCACAAAGAACGAATTAAATTAGCATTAATTGCATCTTATAAATCGAAGTTGTTGTTTAAACAATGCATTGAACCGTTTGTAGGGTGGTTTGAAAAAGACGAACAAAGGAAAATCCGATTATTAGGGGCGGTTTTACAGTTTTCGGCAGCATTAAATGTAACAAATCGCAATCTTATCGAATTCGTTCGTATTGTAAAAGGAGAAGAAGGGCTTGGTTTTTATGCTTACTGTAAGCAATTAGCTCTATCTGAAAAAGTACAAGCAGAAAAGCAGAAAAAGCAAATAGAGAAAATTTTAAAAGTGAACATTGATCTTTATTTTTATGAATAATGTTAAGTTGTACGGACTTCTTTACAAAAAATTTACATTTATCCCAGTAAAAATTTGTTAAAATAAATATAACTAAATTATATTGAGAAAGCTTTAGAGGGAAGTGTGAAGGGAATATGGAAGCGATGAAAAATAGTCTTATAAATTTGAATGATACAGCTTATTATAACAATCGTGAATTAAGCTGGCTTGCCTTTAATGAACGAGTATTACAAGAAGCACAAGATGACAGTAATCCATTATTAGAGAGATTAAAGTTTATTAGTATCTTCAGCTCAAATTTAGATGAATTTTTCATGGTGCGTGCTGCAGGACTAAAAGATCAGGTGAAAGCGGGATTTAATCAACCAGAAAATAAGGCGGGTCTAACACCGAAAAAGCAATTAGAAAAAATTTCATTTAAGGCACATGAATTAACGCAAGTGCAGTATGATACTTATCAAAATGTGTTACTTCCTGCACTGAAGGAAGAAGGAATTGAACAGTTGTCTTTTCAGGATTTAACGAAAGAACAACGAGAATTTATTGAAGAATATTTTGATGAACAAATTTTCCCTGTGTTAACACCTGTAGCAATTGATGCATATCGACCGTTTCCTATGTTATTAAATAAAAGCTTAAATTTAGCTGCTATTTTATATGACGAAAGACAAACAGTAGAAGAAAATCGGACAAAGCTTGGCATCGTTCAAGTTCCATCATTATTAGAACGTTTTATTTTTTTACCAAATGAAGATAATAAGCAAAAATTTATTTTTTTAGAAGATGTGATTAGTAACTTTACTCATAAATTATTTACTGGATACACAGTATCTTCTGTTACACGTTTTCGAATTACGCGTAATGCAGATTTAACAATTCATGAGGAAGGCGCACGTGATTTATTGAAAGTCATTGAGAAAGAATTAAAAAAACGAAAATGGGGAGCGGCGGTTCGCTTAGAAGTAGGAACGGATAATTTAGATAAAAGAGTATTATCCCTATTATACGAAGTGTTAGAAGTGAAAGATGAAGATGTATATATGATTGGGGGCCCGCTTGATTTAACGTGCTTATTTGCACTTTATAAAAAGTTGGCATCTACATATGAACATCTAAGCTATCCTGCATTTATTCCGCAGCCACCTCAAGATTTAGATGATGAAGAAGATATATTTGAAAAAGTATTAGAACAAGATGTTTTAATGCATCACCCATTCGAGTCGTTTCATCCTGTCATTGATTTTGTAGCAGATGCAGCTGAAGATCCAGATGTACTAGCAATTAAACAAACACTATACCGTGTAAGCGGGGATTCACCTGTTATTCAAGCTTTAAAAACAGCAGCAGAAAATGGGAAGCAAGTGACAGTACTTGTGGAATTAAAGGCACGTTTTGATGAAGAAAATAATGTTCAGTGGGCAAAAGAATTAGAAAAAGCAGGTTGTCATGTGATTTATGGTGTTAGTCATTTGAAAACACATAGTAAAATTACGCTTGTTGTAAGGCGAAAGCATGGGAAAATTGAAAGATTTGTTCATTTGGGCACAGGGAACTATAATGATGCGACAGCGAAATTATATACTGACTTTGGGTATATTACATCACGCAAAGATTTTGGAATTGATGCAACAAACTTTTTTAATTATTTAAGCGGATATACAATGAAACCACATTTTCACCGCATATCTGTTGCCCCATTTGATATTCGTCAGCAATTTATTGAACTTATTGATGAAGAGATTCGTTATCATAAACAATATGAAAATGGCTATATTATAGCGAAAATGAATTCATTAACAGATAAGCCGCTTATTCAAAAATTATACGAAGCATCGCAAGCTGGTGTGAAAATCGATCTCATTGTGAGGGGAATTTGTTGTTTGCGTCCTCAAATTCAAGGTGTAAGTGATAATATTCGCGTTATTAGTGTGGTAGGTCGTTATTTAGAGCATAGTCGTATTTATTATTTTCACCATAATGGAGAGGAAAAAATATATTTATCTTCAGCTGATTGGATGACACGTAATATGGAAAAACGTGTAGAAATTTCATTTCCTATTTTAGGGTTTGATATGAAAATGCGAATTAAAGATGTTTTACAACTTATTTTGGACGATAATGTAAAAGCACGTGAACAAAATGAAGGTGGAGAGTATCAATATGTGGTAAGGGATCGTATAGAAAATATCGAAAGTCAAGTGCAGCTCTTTCGAATGGCGTACACACACACAGAAGAGGAATAAAGTAAAACGGAAATTCTCTAAAAATATAAATTGGAAAAATGACATAAAAACCACTTTTTTAGGGAAGGAGACCAGAGCGACTGGCTATGCATAGAAGCGGTCAGGGCCTTTTCCTGCCACGTGCAAAGTTTAAAACAAAGGTAGAAAGCAAGTAGCGGCCATGTTTTGTTCTGCATAGCAGCGACTTATATGTTTAAAAACCAACTTGTATTTATATTATGTTAAAATGGATTTATTTGCACGTCATAAAGTTAGAGATACATAGAGAAAAAGGCCTCGATTTGAGGCCCTTTTTACATAGTTGTTTCTACTTACGTTAGTAAAAATACGGTGTTGGACAAGGAGAGCCGTAGCAAGGGAACGGTGGAGGTGGATATGGTGGATAGAATGGTCTAGGCCCAAATGCCAATGCCCCGCCGATTATACCTCCTGCAAGACCGGCTAAAAAAGGAAATCCAAAAAATGGTATAAATCGCGGATTTCCAATCGGACCAACTGGAGCTGAGCGAAATGGAATTGGCTGATATTGTGGATACATGTTAAAACCTCCTTCAATGAGCTCATTGTTATCATATGGGAAAATAACGTGGATGAGCGAGTACAAGAGAGAATGGTGCGGAAAATAGGCGAAATACATTCCGCTATTATGTCGATTGTAATGTGAAGAGTGTAATTTCCGGCTTTGCTAAAAATCGAAATGGTACACGCGTTGTTCCGATGCCTCGATTTACATACAATAACAATTCATATTTTTTCTTAATATGATAAAAACCTTCAATATAGTGCTTAGCAAATGTCGGAGTAATAATGGCGCCAAAGAATGGGAATTGTACTTGTCCACCATGACTGTGACCAGAAAGTTGTAAATTAATAGGGAAATTTGCAATATGAGGTGCAACATCAGGTTCATGAACTAGAACAATCGTATAAAGATAATCTTGCGCTTGTTTTAAGATACCGTGTATGTCAGGGTTTCCGAGCATGATATCGTCAATACCGAAAATAGAAATTTCACTTCCATCTAATAGGCGTATGCGTTTTTCAGTATTTTGTAATATTTCAAATCCGGATTGTTTCATGATGTGACCGTAGTATTCTGTTCCATACCCACCATGATCGTGATTGCCGAAAATAGCAAATTTACCGAGCGGAGCATGAATCGTTTGTAAAATTGATGAGACAAATGGAGTATCTTCATATGTTTGATAATTGTCGATTAAATCCCCAGTAAAGAATACGATGTCAGGTTTTTTTTCATTTATTTTTGTAACTACTTTAGAAAGTTGCTGCAGTGAGTAATAATATCCTAAATGTAAATCGCTAAATTGAACAATTTTAACACCGTTAAACCCTTGTGGAATAAGGGGCGAATGAAGTGTATGATTTGTAAAAGAGAGAAGAGAAGGTTCTATAAACTTTGCGTAATAGTAGCCTGTACCGGTTGTTATACAAGTATACAATAGTGTACGAATGCCCTTTTTTATAAAGTTTCTTCTTGTGATTGGATTCATATTTATTTGAGCGAGATAATAGAAAGCGATAGTAGTAGAAAGATGTGATTCGGTAGAATGGATCGCTACTTATCTTCTCTCCTTTCGTTAATAAATAGTGTATTTATTAAAAGATATCAGAAAAATTTAAATTTATAAAGAATTCCGTCGCGTAAAATGATAAAATGAATATGTATTCATTTTAGGGAGGGAAAATTATGAAAGAAAAGGTAGTTGTAATTACAGGTGGTTCAAGTGGAATGGGAAAAGGAATGGCAACTCGTTTTGCAAAAGAAGGTGCAAGAGTTGTAATTACAGGACGTACACTAGAAAAGTTAGAAGAGGCAAAGAAAGAAATTGAACAATTTGAAGGACAAGTATTACCTGTACAAATGGATGTGCGTAATGTTGAGGATATAAAAGGGATGATTGAAACAATTGATAAAGAATTTGGACGCATCGATATACTAGTAAATAATGCTGCAGGAAATTTTCTTTCCCCTGCTGAAGATTTATCGCCAAATGGTTGGAATGCTGTTATTAACATCGTGTTAAACGGTACATTTTATTGTAGTCAAGCTATTGGTAAATATTGGATTGAAAAAGGGGTAAAAGGGACAATTATTAATATGGTTGCAACTTATGCATGGGATGCAGGTCCTGGTGTTATTCATTCCGCAGCGGCAAAAGCGGGTGTATTAGCGATGACGAGAACGCTTGCTGTTGAGTGGGGACGTAAATATGGAATTCGTGTCAATGCAATTGCACCAGGGCCAATTGAACGTACTGGGGGAGCTGATAAGCTTTGGATATCTGAGGAAGCTGCGAAGCGCACATTACACAGCGTGCCACTTGGCAGGCTTGGTACACCAGAAGAAATTGCTGGTCTTGCTTTTTATTTATGTTCTGAAGAAGCGGCGTACATAAATGGAGCCTGTATTACAATGGATGGTGGTCAACATTTGCATCAATATCCGTTTTAAGAGAGAAGAGATTTGTGACGAATTTGTGACATTTAGAAAGAGAACCTTTACAGAAAATTGTTTATAAGGTATATTTAAGACCTCTTTTTTCTTCATAGTAGAATTGCTAATTCCCCTTAGCATTTTACCCCTCTAATCCCTTCAGGAGAACTGAAGGGATTTTTTTATTATTTTTTCTACATAACGTGTTATAATCTTGAAAAGTAAAGGGGGAGCGCTATGGTAGATGCATTAGATGTAATGAGTAATTTGGATAAAGTCCTTCCTTATTATCAAGCTATTTTTAGTGCTGATGAACATACTGTAATTGGATATGAAGTAGTAGGACGTATACAAACAGAAGAAGGGATTCACAGTCTTGCTTCATTTTTTCACGATGATACGATTCCATATGAATACCAACTGGAAGTAGATAATGTCATTTTAGGAAAAGCATTGGATCGGTACTTGGAAACAGATCAATCATTTTTATTATTTGTGCATCGTAATGCGCATATATTGATGAGTGATGAAAGTGAAAGTTTATTGCACTTATTATTAACCTATGAGAAGAAGGGACTTTGTTTAAATCATATTGTATTAGAAATAACAGAACATGATTTTAAAGAAGAAATTGAACAGTTTAACCATTTACTTATGTATTACCGTACATATGGTATTCAATTGTCGATTAATAAAGTAGGAACAGGTACAAGTAATCTTGAACGAATTAGTATGTTAACTCCTGATATTTTAAAAGTAGATTTAATAAATTTACGTCAAACGGCGTTGTTACAATCGTACCAGGATATTTTGTATTCACTATCACTTTTGGCGAGACGCATTGGAGCGACATTATTGTATGAAGATATCGATGCATTCTATCAGTTGCAATATGCGTGGAAAAATGGGGGAAGATATTACCAAGGGGATTACCTGAAAGAGTCTTTACCTAATTTTATTGATAAAGCCATTTTGAAAGAGCGCCTTGGCAGTGAATGCCATCAATTTATTCAGCGTGAGAAACGAAAATTGCAGAAGGTTTATGAACTGACAGAAACACTTAGAGAAAATGTTGGGAATGTATTAGCGAAACAAAAGAAAATAGAAGATTTTAATAAATGGCTGTTGAATTTTAGCCAACAAGTGACACATTGTAGCTTTCGAATTTTTATTTGTAATGAAGACGGATTTCAACAATCAGGAAATGTTATGAAAAAAGACGGAGAATGGGTGTTAATGCCAGAATATTATATGAAAAATTGGAGCTGGCGTCCGTATTTTTTAGAAAACATTATGAAGTTACGCTTTGAGAAAAAGGGGAGATTGTCTGATTTATACGGAGATCTTGAAACAGGTGAATTGGTTCGGACGTTTTCGTTTCCTATTGATGATGAGCATTATTTATTTATTGATTTATCTTATGAATTTTTATATGAAGAAGATGTTTTATTATAATGCACGAAATATTTCGTGCATTTTTTTGTTTGTTTTTATCATAAATTGGTAATAGTGACAACTATGATAAGAATGCTGTCTATCGTTGTAAACATTTTACGAACGAAACTTACTCTTTCATTGCATAATCATTGCTACAATGAATAGTAGAAGGATAAGCTCTTTTTACAAGGAGGGTGCGAAAATGAGGAAATATGGGATTTGGATTGTGCTATTTCTTTTCATTGCATTTGTAATTGGACAAGGTGTAACAACAGTTCTTGGAAAAGAAGAAATTAAAATTGATCAAAATGAAATATTTGAAACGATTCAAAAGGGATATGAAGCGCAGTTCTCTATTCGTGAAAAGCGACTATCAATGGATAAAATGTATGATACATTATCTCCTTATTTCACGGATAACTTTCTTCAAGTTTTTACGGATGAAAATAATCAAGATGTGAAACGGAGCGCTCAATATTTGTTACCTACAAAAGAAGCACCATTCACTTTTTCATCAAAAACAAAAATTGTATACAATCAAGAGCATAATTTGTTATACGTGTATGAACGTAATATAAAAACGGAGGAGTATCAAATTATTACACTGCAAAAAAGTGGTGATAAATGGAAAATGGCGGGGTATCATGAAAATAAACAGCTCTTATCTGAAATAAAAAAATACGAAAAAGAGTAAAATTACCGGAGTTTCACTTTATCCCTACCATTTTTAGGATTCTTAAAGTATTATTTACCATTTGCGAATAGCGAAAAAAAGTGACGTATATACTGTCACTTTTTTATTGTTCTATTTCTAAAAGTTGTTGTAGTTTTTCAATTTGAAATCCTGCCACAACTTCTCCGTCTACAACAACAGTTGGAGTAGAATAGGACTCATAATCATAGAGAAGACGATTGCGAGCAGCAGCGTCTTTTTTGATATTGTATTCTGTGAAAATAATATGATTATGTTTTAAAAATTCTTTTATAATTTGACATGGTGGACAATCAGGTTGTGTGTATATATCTACTTTCTTCATATCATTCCTCCTCTTCAACTTATTTTCATTATATTCTCGTATATAAAAAACTTCAATAAAGCAAAATCTTCATTAGACATGGTGATTTTTCTATTGAATATGAATTAAATACTGCTTATTTATCTTTATCCCGCTATTCGTGGGCAGTAATACTCCCACCTCAAAATTCGGCAAAAGCAAAGAAGTTAGGTGGGAGATGGTTACATCGTTTTAAAATGTACCCTATAGAATAGACACTTGAGAAAGTCTGGTCTATAGGGTATTGCTTGTATAATAGGAGAAATTTCAAAAACAATAATTTTATAACGTTTTTTAATTTGGATTTATATATTTTTTTCTGTTAAATGCGTAAGAAAAGCAGTAGAAGTGTAGATTTCGGCTTTTTGTATGTTTTTTCGACAAATTTTAGTTGAGTTTCTTGCCCATAAGCATTATCCTAGGGTGTGGGACATTTTTTCAGTTATGACGGATAGAATGAGTATTGCTGTAAAACCTATTCGTAGGAACATTAGAGAAAGGGGAGATTTCATGTCTCTGCTCCAAGGAATTTTAACTCGTCTTGTTAGTCTAAAAGAACAAGCTGAAAGCGGCGAAGTAGCACAACGCTATTTTGAAGTGAACGGTGAACGCAAATGTAGCGTAAAATATTTTGATAAAAGCGATATGTACGAGCTAGAAGTGTATCAACAAGGAGAAAAACCACAAGTATATCAATTCGATAATATTGATATGGTTGCAATCGAAATTTACGATATTCTTTCTTGATACATAAAAAGAAGGTGCCTCAAAAAATGAAGGCACCTTCTTTTTTTATGATGAATAAGATTCTCTCTCTGACCCTAAACTGATAACACATTCTATAAAGTGAAGTTTTTATCAATCGGGCTCTTACGGACAGGTGGCATTGAGATAGAGGCCTGCTCATAAGCAGCGAAATAAAGAGGTGGGAAAAGTGGAAAAAATGCCGATTGTTGTGTGTCCAAAGTGTCATAAACAGTCAGAAATTACACATGTGTTAACAGCACAATCGAATCAAAATGTTATTTTTAAATGTCCGTTTTGTATATATTCAATACGGAATATCGAAACGAGCAAAGGATAAGTAAGGCATATTTTGTTACTTTGTCCCATACAATGAGAATACGAAAGTCTGTCTATGAGAAGGGACGTGACTGTATGGGCGGAGAATATCAATTTTACAATTTATCAGAGCGACACATGAGTTTCGAAACTGTATTCTCAAGAATTTGTCATTTTATTCAAAGTGCACCGCGCAACATATATCGATTGTCAATTGGAACAGATTCACAAGCACATCAAAATGATACCCGTTTTATTACAGCTATTCATTTGCATCGCGTTGGAAAAGGAGCTTGGGGGTGTTTATATCACCAAACGTTAAAGAGAAAGCCTCCAAGTTTACGGGAAAAAATTTATTTGGAAACGCAATTTAGTCAAGAGATTGCTTGTTTATT
The DNA here is from genome assembly GCF_000383235.1 of Bacillus sp. 123MFChir2. GTDB lineage: Bacteria > Bacillota > Bacilli > Bacillales > Bacillaceae_G > Bacillus_A. Next base: position 290,947 of record NZ_KB910924.1, on the reverse strand, counting down.
TACACCTGAGCGAATACAACAACTTTGGGATATTCTTTATCCATACTGCGGAGAAGGTGCTGAATTTGTAATGGAGATTCATTTGGATATTGGAAAATATGGCTTAACGAGAGAATTTATTTCAGATATGACAAATAAGATTACAGCAATGGGATTAACACCTAAAATTAAACCCGATGCATATGCGGCGTTTAGTTATGCAAATCGGTACACAAAATAATTTTTGTGCTGAATTTTCAATCTATTAAACAAAGAGAATATTTTATATAATAAATAATAAGGACAGTTCACTAAGGGGAGGAAGAAATGAGTAGAGAAATTGATTTAACAAAAGAGGAACAAAACTTATTATTAGATGTGTTGTTTCGACAAAATTATGCGAGTGAAATACTTTCCGTTGAACTTTCTGATATTGAAAATGGGCGAAAGAAAACAGATGTATCTCATTATAAACGAATTACAAACTTATTTGCGCGTCTGAAAAACGAAGGATACTAAGGCTGCCAGAATGGTGGTCTTTTCTTTTGTTTCTATGGTAAAATGAACTGTGATTATTTATTTTAAATAAGAAAATAAAGACAGATAATGATATGTAAACGCTGTCATAAACTGAGAATAGAAATGAGAAAGTAAAACATCACTTGAACGAATTGTTTTTTACGATTGTTTTACAATTGCTACTGGTTAGAATGAGTTAAAGTGGGGGATATCAATATGATTAGCATTCCAAAAGAAGATTTTCAGCAAGTTTTTGTAAAGGACTTAATGATTTCGTCGGAAAAAGTAGCACATGTTCAAATTGGAAATAGTTTGGAGCACGCTTTACTTGTTTTAGTGAAATCTGGCTATTCAGCAATTCCAGTATTAGATCCGATGTACAAATTGCATGGATTAGTAAGTACAGCGATGATTTTGGATGGTATTTTAGGGCTAGAGCGGATTGAATTTGAAAAACTAGAGGATATGAAAGTAGAAAGTGTGATGAAGGGAGATATTCCACGCCTTAAGTTACAGGATTCATTTTCAAAGGCAATAGAGATGACGATTGATCATCCATTTGTATGTGTTGAGAACGAGGAAGCGTATTTTGAAGGGATTTTGACGCGTCGTGCCATTTTAAAATTACTAAATAAAACAGTGAGACGATTTAATCGATAATGTTGGAAAAGGCGACTTCAACTGAAAGAAGAAGTCGCCTTTATCGTTCAGTTGTAACGAAAGAAGGGGAAAACATTGCAAATTGATGATTTTCAGATGATGGTCATTTTAGCACAAGAGTTAAATATGCGAAAGGCTTCTGAGCGCTTATTTGTATCACAACCAGCGCTTAGTCAAAGGCTTCAATCGATGGAAAAACAATGGGGGATGAAATTTTTTATTCGCTCTCAAAAAGGATTAACGATTACACCAGAAGGTGAAAAAGTAGCGAATTATGCTAAAGATATGTTGCAAAGAGAGGAAGCGATTAAGAGTGAACTAGCAACTTTTCAAACGGAAACATATGGAACATTAAAGATTGCTGTTGCCTCTGTCATTGGGCAATATTGGTTGCCGCCAGTTTTAAAGATGTTTGTACAAAAGTATCCATTCGTAAAAATTTCTCTCTTTACAGGGTGGAGTAGTGAAGTGCAAAATCACTTTTACGAAGGTGATGTTCATGTAGCGATTTTACGAGGGACACAAGAATATAAAGGCTATAAGCAACAACTATTTGAAGATGAGTTGTATTTAGTTGATACAGAAATTAAGGATATTTCCATGTTAAAAGACACCAATAGACCGTTCATTCAATTTAAAAGTGATTCAACATATTATGGACAAATCCAAAATTGGTGGTATGGTTTATTTTCTAATCCTCCTAAACGTACAATTGTTGTTGATCAAATTGAAACGTGTAAGCAACTTGTTTTAAATGGTATTGGTTATGCACTTTTACCCTCTACTGTTTTAAAAGAAGTAAGAGAAAAGACATATAAAACTCCCGTAAAACTGACGAGAGAAACGTGGTTATTAACAAGTGAATCGGCTAGACAATTAAAACAAGTGCAGGCGTTTTTAGATGTTATTGAAGAAATTCAAGCAGGAAAATAAGATTATTTCCTTGCGAGGAGTCTTCTCGTTTGGTAGAGTAACATTATAAATGGATTTAGGAGGCAACAAGCATGAAAATGATGGATGCAAACGAGATCATATCGTTTATTCAAAAAAGTGAGAAGAAAACTCCTGTAAAGGTATACATAAAAGGGGATTTAAAAGAAATTACATTCCCAGAAACAGTGCAAGCGTTTGTAAATAAAAAATCAGGCGTATTATTTGGAGAATGGTCTGAAATTAAGACAATCCTTGAAGGAAATAAAAAACATGTTGTAGATTATGTTGTCGAAAATGATTGTCGTAACTCTGCAATTCCAATGCTTGACTTAAAAGGCATAAAAGCACGTATTGAACCAGGTGCTATTATTCGTGACCAGGTTGAAATTGGCGATAATGCAGTTATTATGATGAATGCAACAATTAACATTGGTGCTGTAATTGGTGAAGGTTCAATGATTGATATGAATGCAGTGCTTGGTGGACGTGCAACAGTAGGTAAAAACTGTCACGTTGGAGCTGGAGCTGTACTTGCAGGCGTTATCGAGCCGCCTTCTGCAAAGCCAGTCATCGTTGAAGATGATGTTGTAATTGGTGCAAACGTAGTAGTTCTAGAAGGTGTTACAGTAGGTAAAGGCGCAGTTGTTGCAGCGGGTGCAGTTGTAATAGAAGACGTACCGCCATACACAGTTGTTGCAGGAACACCAGCACGTGTTATTAAAGAAATTGACGAAAAAACAAAAGCGAAAACAGAAATTAAACAAGAGCTTCGTCAACTGAACTCAGAAGAATAAAAAAGAAAGCGTAAGGGCTTGTAGGCTCTTACGCTTTTTATCAATGGTGGTGAAACGATGATGGTAAATAAATTTATTCAAATGCGGAGAGATTTACATCAAATTCCGGAGCTTGGTTTTCAGGAATGGAAAACACAGCAATATATTTTAAGTTATATAAATACTCTTCCAAGTGAGTTTATGGAAGTAAAGACATGGAAAACAGGTGTCATTGTAAAAGTACATGGCCGTAATCCGAAAAAAACAATTGGTTACCGTGCTGATATCGACGGACTTCCAATTACGGAAGAGACAGGATATGAATTTTCTTCATTACATGAAGGGATGATGCATGCATGCGGGCATGATATGCATACGACAATTGGCCTTGGATTATTAACAGCTTTTGTTACAGAGCGAATTGATGATCATCTTGTTTTTATTTTTCAACCAGCTGAGGAAGGACCGGGTGGCGCTCTGCCGTTATTACAAAGTGAAGAGTTACAAGCATGGAAACCAGATATGATTCTTGGGCTTCATGTTGCACCAGAATATCCAGTAGGGACAATTGCGACAAAAGAGGGATTACTTTTTGCGAATACATCCGAGCTATACATTGATTTGAAAGGGAAAGGTGGACATGCAGCATATCCACATACAGCAAACGATATGATTGTTGCCGCAAGCCATCTTGTCATACAACTGCAATCTGTTATTAGTCGCAATGTCAATCCACTTGATAGTGCAGTTATTACAATCGGGAAAATTACTGGCGGAACAGTACAAAATGTTATTGCGGAAAAAGCTCGTCTAGAAGGCACGATACGTACATTATCTGTTGAATCTATGAAACGAGTAAAGGAACGGATTGAAGCAATTGTTGCTGGAATCGAAACGTCTTTTGGGTGTACAGCGCATATTGATTACGGAGCGATGTATCATCAAGTATATAACGATGAAACGTTAACGAAGGAATTCATGGAGTTTACTGATGAACATACAGATATGAATGTAATTACTTGTACAGAGGCTATGACAGGAGAAGATTTTGGATATATGCTACGTGAGATTCCAGGTTTTATGTTTTGGCTTGGTGTCGAATCTGAATATGGACTGCATCACGCGAAATTACAGCCAGATGAATCAGCAATTGAAAAAGCAATTCTATTTTTAACAACATACGTAAAATGGAAAGGGGATAGAGCGTAATGCTTGTCCCTTTTTGTATAAAAAATTTGTAACTACCAGCTATACCTTTTAGAAATTTAGAAAAGGTATGATTCTAGTGAAGATGTGTCTCTCTATTACTTATAAATTCATTCTAGGCATATAGACTGCTGTTATGCAAATAGGGCGGGAGCCTGCACGTATTGTCTACTTTTGTTTTTAAACCTTGCACGTGGCAGGAAAGGGCCCTGACCGCTCCTATGCATCGCAGTCCCTCTCGCCCGTTTGAAAAAATGTTTTTTTGTCGGTTTTTCATACAGTAACTAAGTACTTACAAAAATTTTATAGTCTTTGGTGCATTTTTTTTGTAATTCTAGCACAATACTTTATAATGGTAGGTGGGGGAAAAGTTGATAGTTAGTTGTTTTGTAATTATTATTAAATGATATTGACTGAAAACCATTTTCTCCCATATAATATAAGGATAGACAATATATGACTAAAAATTAACGGAGGTTGGTACATATGGCAGAACGTATGGTAGCAAAACAAGCTCCACGCTTTGAGATGGATGCTGTTATGCCAAACAAAGAATTTGGTAAAGTAAGCCTTGAAGAGGTTATGAAACAAGACAAATGGACAGTGCTTTTCTTCTATCCAATGGATTTCACTTTCGTATGTCCAACAGAAATTATCGCCCTTTCCGATCGTTATGATGAGTTCGAAGATTTAGATGCAGAGGTAATTGGTGTATCAACTGACACAATTCATACTCATTTAGCATGGATTAACACTGACCGTACGAAAAACGGTTTAGGCGATTTAAAATATCCATTAGCTGCTGATACAAATCATGCGGTATCTCGTGATTATGGCGTATTACTTGAAGAAGAAGGGATCGCGCTTCGTGGTCTATTCATTATTAGCCCAGAAGGCGAATTAATGTATCAAGTTGTCCACCATAACAACATTGGACGGGAAGTTGACGAAGTGCTCCGTGTTCTTCAAGCGCTTCAAACTGGCGGACTTTGCCCAGCAAACTGGAAACCAGGTCAAGAGACTTTAAACGTTTAATTTTTGAATGAGTGAACAAGGTCTAGCAAATTGTTGTTAGACCTTTCTCTACATATATAAGGGGGAAATGTTATGAAATTACGTGAACCAATGCCTTCCTTAGAAGGAGAAACGACTGTACTAAATGGAGAAGTAGTTAGAGAAGCGCTAATTGGCGATAAACCAACATTGATTCATTTTTGGTCTGTTAGCTGTCATTTATGTAAAGAAGCAATGCCGAGTATTAATGAATTCCGTGATAACTATAAAGATAAATTAAATGTGATTGCTGTACATATGCCGCGTTCAGAAGAAGATTTAGATCTTGAAAAAGTGAAAGCAGTGGCAGATGAGCATGGTATTGTACAACCTATTTTGGTGGACAATAAGCATACAATTACAGACTCTTTTGAGAATCAATATGTACCAGCATATTATGTGTTTGATAAAAATGGTGTATTACGCCACTTTCAAGCGGGCGGTAGCGGTATGCAAATGTTAACAAAACGAGTAAACCGCGTTCTTGATGAAGCTGAAAAAGAAGCTGAATAAAGGAAAACCTCCCTTGTAGCAGGGAGGTTTTTATTTACATTTTATATGAAATTTGTGTAAAATCAATATGGTACATAGAGAAAAAGGTAGGGGATAGTGTGCAGATTGGAAGTACTATACTATGTTTCTTTTTATATACATATGTAATTGTAGCAGCGATTTATTTTGGTGTTAGTTTTTATACATATTGTTTAGCAAAAAAAGAAAATTATACGAACACATATGAGTGGGTGAAAGAGTATTTATCACCTGTTGCCGAAATTATGAATGCATTTGCTTTATTCTTATTTGTTGGATTGATCGCTTTTTCGACGAGTTTAGTTGGAAATAAAATGACTTTATTTATCCTTGGCGCCATTCTTTTTATGCTATTAGGGATTCGAATTGGTAATATGGTATTTTGGAATAAGGCACTGGTGGAAGGTTATACTGGCATATGTATTCCAGGCTTGTTAGCTGCAATTGTTACGAATATAGAACATGAGTACTATCAGCTTCATTTTTGGTTAATTATTATTCTAACAATTGTCTCGCTCTTATACATAAGCGCGACTTTTTTAACGTATTGTGCGCATAAACGAGAAGACAGGAATGCGGTATTACTCTTTCGAAAATGGGCTTTATTTTGGAGCGTTCCAACGATGGTTGTTATAGGAGCAATTGCAATTGCTGTGAACGGATATGAGCTAGTAGGCTGGCAAAAGATGATGGAAATGTGGTGGGTATTTATTGTTTCTTTTGCTGGTTTTTTAGGAGCAACTCATTATTTATTTCATCAGCATCACTATCAATTTGCGATATTATGTGCCTTTATAAATTTACTATTTGCTTTTTTTGGACAAGAAACATTAATGTTTGTATTTCAAACATTTAGTTCGTTTGGAAATATATTTATCTTTGGTATGTTAGTCTGTATGCTCGCTTTTTATTTACAACAATATTTTTATATTCAAAAACAAAAATAAGAGTGAAGAGGCGATCATTGCAGGGGTTGTTCCATTATGCATGCAGTAAAACAATTACTTTAAGAATGTGAGGAATCTTGAAGGGGTAAGTATATGTAAGTTTTTCCCATTATTTAGAATGAAAAAACAATGATGGAAGTGAAAATATGCTACAATGATAGTTGGTTCTGATGTATAGGTACAAAGCCTTCACATCAAGTTTTTGAAGAGTTAAAGAAGATAGGTGGGAATAATCCCACTGCTAAAGGTTTTGCTTGATACGATTTGATATAACTGGAGGAATTTGTGTGAGCACAAGAGAAAAAGAATTTGCTATTATTGGTCTTGGGCGATTTGGTGGTAGTATTTGCCGGGAATTAGCACAATTAGGAATGGAAGTTATGGCGATTGATATGGATGAAGATCGTGTAAATGAGTTTGCAAATATTGCATCTCATGCTGTCATCGCGGATTCTACAGATGAGATGGTATTAAAAAGTCTTGGTATTCGAAACTTCGAGCATGTAGTTATTGCAATTGGAGATAATATTCAGTCAAGTATTTTAACAACGCTTATCTTGAAAGAGCTGGGTGTGAAAAATGTTACTGTAAAAGCACAAAATGATTATCATGAAAAAGTTCTTCGTAAAATTGGAGCGGATCAAATTGTTCACCCTGAGCGTGATATGGGAAAAAGAATTGCCAATAATATTGCCTCAAGTAGCGTTTTGGACTATTTAGAGCTTTCAGATGAGCATAGTATTGTTGAGATTATTGCGAACGAAAAAATTAATGGTCATTCATTGATTGATTTAGATATTCGTGCAAAGTTTGGATTGAACATTGTAGCGATTAAGCGTGGGAAGGAAGTTCTTGTTTCACCGCGTGCCACAGAAAACATTCAAATGGGAGACATTTTAATCGTTATTGGTCACGATAATGACGTAGACCGCTTCGAAATATTTTTAACGAAATGACAAAAAGGACAATGCCAACATAGCGGCATTGTCCTTTTTAGTTAAATTTCCATAATGATTGGTAAAATCATTGGTCGACGTTTCGTTTTCTCATATAAGAATGGAGCCAATGTATCTGTAATTTCATTTTTGATTTCAGACCACTGTGTCGTTTTGCGCTCCATTACTTTTTCTAAATGAGTTGTAATTAATGTTTGCGCATCGTTAATTAAATCGCTACTTTCGCGCATGTAAACGAATCCACGAGAAATAATATCTGGACCAGCCGCTACTTTAAAATCTTTCATATCGATGCTAACAACAACGATTACAAGTCCCTCTTCTGAAAGAATACGACGATCGCGAAGTACGATGTTACCGATATCACCGATGCCATTTCCATCGATATAGACAGAACCAGACGGAATCTTTCCTGCGATTGCTGCTTCATCTTCACGAAGTGCAAGTACATCACCGTTATCAATTATAAAGCAATTTTCTTCGGGTATACCGCAATCATTTGCTAGTTTTGCATGCATACGTTGCATACGGTATTCACCGTGAATTGGCATAAAATATTTTGGCTTAATGAGACGTAACATTAGCTTTTGTTCTTCTTGTCCGCCATGTCCACTTGTATGAATATCAGTCAATGGCCCGTGAATGACTTCAGCGCCTGCGCGATATAACATGTTAATAGTACGGCTTACACTTATCGTGTTTCCTGGGATTGGAGAAGAAGAAAATACTACAGTATCACCTGGAATAATTTGGATTTGACGGTGAGTACCGTTAGCGATTCGAGATAATGCAGCCATCGGTTCCCCTTGACTCCCTGTACATAAAATCACAACTTGATTTGCCGGTATGCGATTTAGTTGTGCGGGTTCAATAATTGTATCTTTCGGGCAGCGAATATAGCCCAGAGTTTGTCCGATTTCCATTGCAGCTTCCATACTTCGACCAAAAACGGCAATTTTTCGGTTGTTTGCTACTGCAGCTTCTACGACTTGTTGCAGCCTGTGAATATTAGAAGCAAATGTTGCGAATATAATACGGCCCTCTACTTTACGGAAAATATCCTGGATGCTGTCACCAACGCGGCGCTCAGACATCGTAAAGTGAGGGACTTCGCTATTCGTGCTATCAGATAGCAAGCAAAGGACACCTTCTTTTCCGATTTCAGCCATCTTTGTTAAGTTTGCTGGCTCACCAACTGGTGTGAAATCAAATTTGAAATCTCCTGTATGCACAACCTGTCCTTGTGGTGTCTTCACAACAATACCATATGAATCAGGAATACTATGTGTTGTACGGAAGAAGGAGACGGATGTTTTTTTGAATTTAATCACATCATCTTCTTTAATTTCATGCAATTGTGCTTTTCGCAGTAATCCGTGCTCTTCTAACTTATTTTTAATTAGTCCAAGCGCTAGTTTTCCACCATAAATTGGAATGTTTACTTGGCGTAATAAATAAGGAATCCCACCGATATGATCTTCGTGACCATGTGTAATAAAGAGTCCTTTGATTTTTTCTTCATTGCGTACGAGATACGTGTAGTCAGGGATGACATAATCAATCCCAAGAAGTTCGTCTTCTGGAAATTTGATTCCAGCGTCAATAATAATAATTTCATCTTGAAATTGAACAGCATATGTATTTTTGCCGATTTCACCGAGTCCGCCAAGTGCGAAAACAGCAGTTTGGTCATTTTTTAAGAATTTCATAAATTAAACGTTCTCCGCTAATTTGAAATCTGCATATTGCTTTTCATATTCAAGATGAGCACCAGTAACAGACTGGATAAACTCAATATTGTATGCGAACTTGTGTAATTTTGTGCGAACTTCTCTTTCAGACTCAGCTTCTAGATATAGCACCTTAGTATTTTCACGTACAGGTACTTCTAGCGTTTTTTCTTGATAAAATACTTTAAAAATCATTAAAACAATCTCTCCTTGTCTATGTTTTAGGCTATCTTTTACCTATTATAAAGCAAACGGTTATGATTTTCATGTTTTTTCGAATAAGAGTGAAGAAAAAAGCCCGAAATGGGCATGATTTAAGCAATTGTTTTTTTACGAAGTAAATCGTTCCAATATACTTTTAATTTTTTCTTCAATTTCTTTAGCACGGTTGTCCCTTCCTTTCTTCGCTCAAAACATGCAAATGAATCTTATTAGAATTCGAAAGAAGAATTAAGTTTCAAAAAAGAACTACTTGTAAGAAAATATCTCGTTCAACTTATAGTATGAGATAGAAAAGAAAAGAAAATGCATATGTTGAACCGTAGTGCTGTTTTTATTTCAGTATATGCATAGTGAGGTAAGAAGGTTAGATAGAAAGCACCTTATTCATCAATATGTTATACTTTTTTAGTATTTGAAAAAAATATTTAGAGTATATAGCGATACGTTCGAATTGATGAAGTAGAGAGGGTTATGTAAATGAATGATAAAATTGTCTTTTTTGATATTGATGGAACATTGCTAGATCATAACAAGGAAATACCGAAGTCCACAAAAGAAGCTGTCCGTCGTTTGCAAGAAAAAGGTATACATGTAGCAATTGCAACAGGACGTGCCCCATTTATGTTTGAAGATATTCGTAAAGAGCTAAACATTCATAATTATGTAAGTTTCAATGGACAGTATGTGGTGTTTGAAGATGAGGTTATATATAAAAATCCTCTACACCCTGATGCATTGCATGCTTTCACGAAGTTTTCAGAGCAAGAAGGCTATCCGCTTGTGTACTTAGATCATAAAGAAATGAAAGCAACAGTGACATCGCATCAGTATGTAACAGAAAGCTTTGCTAGCCTTCATATGGATCATCCTGCGTTTGAACCGCGCTTTTATGAGGAGCGTGATGTTTACCAAACGCTTTTATTTTGCAGAGCAGGAGAAGAAGGAAAGTTTATTAACGACTATGCAAAGTTTCACTTTATTCGCTGGCATGCTTACTCTATGGACATTATTCCAATGGGAGGATCGAAAGCGAAAGGGATTGAAAAGTTTATTGAAAAGCTTGGATTCACAGGGGAACAAGTGTATGCATTTGGAGACGGATTAAATGATTTAGAAATGATTGAAACTGTAGGTACAGGAATTGCTATGGGGAATGGACATGAAGATTTGAAAAAGCTTGCGAATTATGTAACTAAAGATGTTTCAGAAGATGGTATACTTCATGGATTGCAGTGGGCAAGGCTGTTATAAAGTATAAATATAAGAAGCGCTTCAATAAAAAGAGTCAGTTTTCACCAACTTCAATGAAAACTAACTCTTTTTATCTTATTATTTTCACGTCGTGAAAAGTGCGTTTTATCTTTCTAAAGGTGCTGCATTTTCTGGAATCATAAATGGATTATCTTTATTAATATGGTCATAAAACATAACACCATTTAAGTGATCAATCTCATGTTGGAATACAATTGCTGGCAATCCTTTTAAACGTAGTTTGACGTCTTCGCCATCTATTGTCGTTCCTGTTACAGTGATACGAGTGTAACGAGGTACATAGCCAGGGACTTCACGGTCTACGGACAGACATCCTTCGCCACCTGATATGTATGTACGTTCAACAGAGTGGCTAATAATTTTTGGATTAAATAAGGCGTAGCTATATAACGTACCATCTCGATCCGTGACATTGACAGCAATCATTCTTTTAGAAACACCAATTTGCGGCGCGGCTAAACCAATTCCAGGGCGTAAATTATATTTTTCAACCATTTCTGGATTTTGACTGTTAATCACAAATTCGATAATCTTTCGTAATATATGAACATCTTCTTCGCTTGCAGGTAGAGCTATTTCTTCAGCCACTGCCCGTAAAATAGGATTTCCTTCACGAATTACATCATCCATTGTAAGCATATATAATCTCTCCTTTCATTTTTAGTCTACCAAAGGTTATGAAAAAAGTCATGGCAAAGAACAAGACGAACAAACGCCTTGTTCTTTTATAGTTGTTTCATTTTACATTAACAGATGCAGGCAGCACCGACGATAATTAAGAGTATAAATAATACAACAATTAAAGCAAATCCGTGTCCAAAGCCGCCGCAACCACCACCACCATAGCCATACGAAGGATATGCGCAAGTTGAGGGGTAACAAAAAGTGTATCCGTACATGTTGGGACCTCCTTTACCATTTCCGCGAATGCTGCGGTTAGTATAATGTATGGAATAAGGGAGGGAAGTGTATAGTTATTTGCCTAAAAAGAAGGAAGACGCTGCATATTTTTTATTAGGATGGGAGAAAAGATAAGAAGGACGTGAAGCGTTTACATATTATTCTATGAGCAAAATACGTTCGAAAAGGGAACAATATAACAGGAGGTTTTTGTTCACTGATACAGATGGTATTTTGAAAACTTGTATTTGTTAAGAAAATCTCTCTAACCTTCGAAAAAAAACGAAACCAAAGTGATTGACATGATGATTAGAATAGTTGTAAACTTAAAAACGTGATCAAGATTGTATTAATTTGTTTAAATGAAAACATTAGTACAGATTGTTAGGTGCACAAATTATTCAATAACTGACGAATGATGCGTCAGTTTACAAACTTATGCTTTTATCATAGTGAAAGCGTTTAAGAATATGGTTCAAGAGAGGAAGAGGTGAACGGAATGGGTACTAAAACAAAAAAGGCCCTATTTAATGTTGATGAGCAAATGAAAGCTATCGCAGCTCAATTTGAAACATTACAAATTTTAAATGAAAAAGGCGAAGTTGTGAATAAAGCAGCTATGCCAGAATTAACTGATGAGAAATTAAAAGAATTAATGCGTCGTATGGTATATACACGTGTATTAGATCAACGTTCTATTTCTTTAAACCGTCAAGGTCGCTTAGGTTTCTATGCGCCAACAGCTGGACAAGAAGCTTCTCAATTAGCAAGTCATTTTGCTCTTGAAAAAGAAGACTTCATCTTACCAGGATACCGTGATGTTCCACAATTAGTATGGCACGGCTTACCATTATATCAAGCATTCCTATTTTCTCGTGGACATTTCATGGGTAACCAAATGCCTGCTGATGTAAATGCACTTCCTCCACAAATCATTATCGGTGCACAAATCATCCAAACGGCTGGTGTTGCATTAGGTATGAAACTTCGTGGTAAAAAATCTGTTGCAATTACTTACACTGGTGACGGCGGTGCGTCTCAAGGTGACTTCTACGAAGGTATGAACTTTGCAGGTGCATTTAAAGCTCCAGCAATCTTCGTGGTTCAAAACAACCGTTATGCAATTTCTACTCCAGTAGAAAAACAATCTGCAGCAAAAACTGTAGCACAAAAAGCAGTTGCAGCTGGTATTTACGGTATTCAAGTAGACGGTATGGATCCATTAGCTGTATATGCAGCAACTGCTTTTGCTCGTGAGCGCGCAGTAAACGGTGAAGGCCCTACTTTAATTGAAACTTTAACATTCCGTTACGGTCCACATACAATGGCTGGTGATGATCCAACTCGTTACCGTACAAAAGATATCGAAAATGAATGGGAACAAAAAGATCCAATCGTACGTTTCCGTGCATTCTTAGAAAATAAAGGCATCTGGTCTCAAGAAGAAGAAGAAAAAGTAATTGAACAAGCTAAAGAAGACATTAAAGAAGCGATTGCGAAAGCTGACCAAGCTCCAAAACAAAAAGTAACTGATTTAATGGAAATCATGTACGAAACAATGCCTTATAACTTAGCTGAACAATATGAAATTTATAAAGAAAAGGAGTCGAAGTAAGCCATGGCTCAAATGACAATGATTCAAGCAATTACTGATGCTTTACGCGTTGAAATGAAAAACGATCCTAACGTACTTGTATTTGGTGAAGACGTTGGTGTAAACGGCGGTGTATTCCGTGCTACTGAAGGATTACAAGCTGAATTTGGTGAAGACCGTGTAATGGATACTCCACTTGCAGAGTCTGGTATCGGCGGACTTGCAATCGGTTTAGCATTAGAAGGCTTCCGTCCAGTTCCTGAAATCCAATTCTTCGGTTTCGTATTCGAAGTAATTGATTCTATCTCTGGTCAAATGGCTCGTATGCGCTACCGTTCTGGCGGACGTTGGAATGCTCCGGTTACAATTCGTTCTCCATTCGGCGGTGGTGTTCATACACCAGAATTACATGCTGACAGCTTAGAAGGATTAATGACACAACAACCAGGTTTAAAAGTTATAATTCCATCTACTCCATATGATGCGAAAGGTCTTTTAATTTCTGCAATTCGTGACAACGATCCAGTTGTTTACTTAGAGCATATGAAATTATACCGTTCTTTCCGTCAAGAAGTACCAGAAGGCGAATACACAATTGAAATTGGTAAAGCTGATGTGAAACGTGAAGGTACAGATGTATCTGTTATCACATATGGTGCAATGGTACATGCTGCATTAAAAGCTGCTGAAGAACTAGAAAAAGAAGGTATCTCTTTAGAGGTTGTGGACTTACGTACAGTTCAACCATTAGATATCGAAACAATTATCGCTTCTGTAGAAAAAACAGGCCGCGTTGTTGTAGTTCAAGAAGCTCAAAAACAAGCTGGTATTGCAGCTAACGTTGTAGCGGAAATCAATGACCGTGCAATCTTAAACTTAGAAGCTCCAGTTGTACGTGTTGCAGCTGCTGATACAATCTTCCCATTCTCTCAAGCTGAGAGTGTATGGTTACCAAACCATAAAGATATTGTTGAAGCTGTTAACAAAGTAATGAACTTCTAATTTGAATTTTATGTGCAAAAGAAATCAGCGTGTGCTGACTTCTTTTGCAATTTCTAATAATAATGATATGAATCAGGGGGCTGAAATCCGTGGCATTTGAATTTAAACTACCAGATATTGGTGAAGGTATCCACGAAGGTGAAATCGTAAAATGGTTTATTAAACCAGGCGATGAAGTAAACGAAGACGATGTACTTCTTGAAGTGCAAAATGATAAAGCAGTTGTAGAAATTCCTTCTCCAGTAAAAGGAAAAGTACTTGACATTCTTGTAGAAGAAGGTACAGTAGCAATAGTAGGAGATGTTCTTGTTAAATTTGATGCTCCTGGCTATGAAAACCTTAAATTTAAAGGTGACGATCATGATGATGCACCGAAAGCTGAAGAAGTAAAAGAGGAAGCTCCAGCAGCAGAGGCTACTCCAGCAGCAACTGAAGAAGTAGTGAATGAGCGCGTAATTGCTATGCCTTCTGTTCGTAAATATGCACGTGAAAAAGGCGTAGACATTCGTCTAGTAGCTGGCACTGGTAAAAACGGTCGTGTTGTAAAAGCTGACATCGAAGCATTTGCAAATGGTGGACAAGCAGCAGTAGCGGCAACTGAAGCTCCAGTAGCGGCAGAAACTCCAGCAGCTGCGAAAGAAGAAGCTCCAAAAGCACAACCAATTCCAGCTGGTGAATACCCAGAAACTCGTGAGAAAATGAGCGGTATTCGTAAAGCAATTGCAAAAGCAATGGTTAACTCTAAACATACAGCTCCTCACGTAACGTTAATGGACGAAGTAGATGTAACAGAACTTGTTGCTCACCGCAAGAAGTTCAAAGCTGTTGCAGCTGACAAAGGTATTAAATTAACTTACCTTCCATACGTTGTAAAAGCGTTAACATCTGCACTACGCGAATACCCAATGCTGAACACTTCTTTAGATGATGCAAATCAAGAGATTGTTCACAAACATTACTTCAACATCGGTATCGCAGCTGATACAGACAAAGGTCTATTGGTACCAGTTGTTAAAGATACAGATCGCAAATCTATCTTCACAATCTCTAACGAGATCAATGAACTTGCTGGTAAAGCACGTGAAGGTCGCTTAGCTCCAGCAGAGATGAAAGGTGCTTCTTGCACAATTACAAACATTGGTTCTGCAGGTGGACAATGGTTCACTCCAGTTATTAACCACCCAGAAGTAGCAATTCTAGGTATCGGTCGTATCGCTGAGAAACCAGTTGTGAAAAACGGTGAAATCGTTGCAGCTCCAGTATTAGCATTATCTTTAAGCTTTGATCATCGCTTAATCGACGGTGCAACAGCTCAGAAAGCATTAAACCAAATTAAACGTCTATTAAACGACCCACAATTATTAGTAATGGAGGCGTAATAAACAATGGTAGTAGGAGATTTCCCAATTGAATTAGATACAGTCGTTGTTGGTGCAGGTCCTGGTGGATATGTTGCAGCAATTCGTGCAGCACAATTAGGACAAAAAGTAGCTATTATTGAAAAAGCTAACCTTGGTGGTGTTTGCTTAAACGTTGGATGTATTCCTTCTAAAGCGTTAATTAATGCAGGTCATCGTTATGAGAATGCAAAACATTCTGATGACATGGGTATTACTGCGGAAAACGTAAAAGTTGACTTCACAAAAGTTCAAGAATGGAAAAACGGCGTAGTTAAGAAATTAACTGGCGGTGTAGAAGGCCTTCTAAAAGGTAATAAAGTTGAAATCATTCGCGGTGAAGCTTACTTCGTAGATGCAAACACATTACGCGTAATGACTGAAGAAGCAGCACAAACATATACGTTTAAAAATGCTGTTCTTGCAACAGGTTCTACACCAATTGAAATTCCTGGATTCAAATACTCTAAACGCGTTCTTAACTCAACTGGTGCTTTAAGCTTACCAGAAATTCCGAAAAAGCTTGTTGTAATCGGTGGCGGTTACATCGGTATGGAATTAGGTACTGCATATGCAAACTTCGGTACAGAAGTTACAGTATTAGAAGCTGGCGATGAAATTTTAGCTGGTTTCGAAAAAGCAATGAGCCAAGTTGTAAAACGTGCACTTCAGAAAAAAGGTAACGTAACAATCCATACAAAAGCTATGGCTAAAGGCGTTGAAGAAACTGAAAGCGGCGTAACAGTTAGCTTCGAAGTAAAAGGCGAAGTACAAACTGTTGAAGCTGATTATGTATTAGTAACTGTAGGTCGTCGTCCAAATACGCAAGAAATTGGTCTTGAGCAAGTTGGCATTAAAATGACTGACCGTGGTGTAATCGAAATCGATGAGCAATGCCGCACAAATGTACCAAATATCTATGCAATTGGTGATATCGTTCCTGGACCACCATTAGCTCATAAAGCTTCTTACGAAGGTAAAGTAGCTGTTGAAGCAATTAGCGGTCATGCATCAGCAATCGATTACATCGGAATTCCAGCAGTATGCTTCACTGATCCAGAATTAGCATCTGTTGGTTATACGAAAAAACAAGCAGAAGAAGCTGGAATGACAGTAGCAGTTTCTAAATTCCCATTCGCTGCTAACGGACGTGCATTATCGTTAAACAGCACAGATGGTTTCGTACAGCTTGTAACTCGTAAAGAAGATGGTCTTATTGTAGGTGCACAAGTTGCAGGTGCAGGCGCTTCTGATATTATTTCTGAGCTTGGTTTAGCTATCGAAGCTGGAATGACAGCTGAAGATATCGCTCAAACAATTCATGCTCATCCAACATTAGGTGAAATCACAATGGAAGCAGCTGAAGTTGCTCTTGGAATGCCAATTCACATTGTAAAATAATATAAGAAAAATAAAACAGCCGTCTCCTAGCTATTAGGAGGCGGCTGTTTTATTTATATAAATTCATTTTAATTTTTCAACATCTTTGTCTAGCTCCAGCGGCTAGAACAGTCGGTGGCTTCGCATCTTCCGCTTTTCTTTATAAGTTGTTGCTATGTAGAATACAGCATGACCGCTTCTTGCTTTCTTCTTCTGTTTTAAAACTTGCATGTGATAGAAAAAGGCCTCGACCGTTTGTATGCGCGGCTAGATACTCTCGTCCTCTTTAAAATGAAAGGGGTTTTTATGTCGTTTTTTTAGTAATTAGTACATACATCCAAATTACTGCTATACAAAATAAAAAATGTGATAATTAGCTAAAAAATAAGCCACTTTACTTCTTCTGCCTGTTCTCTCATATATATGTAATGTTTTCTTTTAGCGCCCATATATTGTAATACAATAGGACGTGCGAAAGGAGGCAACAACATGAAAATGACTTTTGTTGCTTTGTTTCATTTTATTATATGGAGCGGATTTTCCATTGTGTTATTGCTATCAAGTCGCGATAAATTGCATTACAAAGTACTGCTCTTTTTTGTGTTCTTTTATTTGGCTTATGTTATTGCTCATATGATGTTGCACTCCAGAAAAGAGGCGGTGTTTTTCACTATCATTAATAGTTTTTTCTTTTTTATGAGTAAGCTGCTCTTTTTTAGTTAACGTTTATAAAAGTACATTGTTCTGCCGTTAAAAAGCTGTAACTCTCCTTCTAATTTCTTTGCTAAAAATCTGCAAAATTCATTAGCTTTTCCTTTATCTCCAAATGTTGCAGTAGATGGTAATGTAATTTGTATAAAAAATTGTTCGTTTTCAATTCCTATTCCTACATAAATAGAATGATAGCGTTCATGATTAGATTTCAAACAGAGTGTTGTATCTGAAGTATCAACCGTTTCGTATGGAAAGGCAGTGCTTGCGTATGAAAAGCCGAGTTGGTGACCTGTCTGAGATGTAATTGTTTTATAGTAATGAAATAGTTGTTTAACATCGTCTAGAGAAATAGATTGCTGTGTTGAATTTGGGCCAAGTTTAATGAATGCATCTTGCATAATAAACCTCCTAAGGGCATAGTATATTACTATTTTAACATTGTTGCAAATTTTTTGACAATTAAAAGGGATCTTGCTTTTTTTGTTTAATATATACATTGTGGATAAATCAAGAAGAAAGGAGAGGGACAATGTTTGAAAAATTATATGATGAACATGAAAATACAAAAGTCCGTTTTCTTGGTTTTATGACAAATGATACACGGTATGATTTTGGTGTGGTGTACACAACAATGTTTTTTGGTAAACCTCTTGTTGTTTGTATGCAGACTGGTCGAGCAACTCTCCTTGGACAGGATGATATTGAAAATGTGCACCATTTACAAGATGTCTTTAAACTTAAAACGAGTGAAGAAGCAACTGATTTAGCACAGTTTTTTAAGTTTCTATTGCCACCTACTTCTGTACATGCTGAATATGAGGAATAATTGTGTAAAAGCAGTCGTAATAATAAATATACGGCTGCTTATTATTTATAAATGTTTCGTAACTAATCAGTTACTGTATGAAAAAAGGAAGAAAAGCATTTTTTTTAAATAGGCGAGAGGGACTGGCGATGCATAGGAGCGATCAGTGCCTTTTCCTACCACGTGCAAGGTTTGAAAACAAAAGTAGACAATACGTGCAGGCTCCTGCCCTGTTTGTATGACAGCAGTCTATATGCCGAAAAATGAATTTATAAGTAATAGAGAGACACATCTTCACTAGAATCATACCCGTTTCTAAATTTCTAAAATGTATAGCTGAGTAGTTTGAATGTTTCATACTAATAAAAACGGAAAAATAATTAATGTGTCATAATTAAAACTATTGACTAAAAGAGTATAACATATTAAAATAAAGACAGAAGTTAAGCGGTTACAAAAAGTCTTGGGGATAACAATATTAGGGGGAATTAAAAAATGGGAACTATCGTATGTCAAATTTGTGAGAACACAATTGCGCATTTTGAGGATGAAAAAGTAACGGTATTATACGGAAAATGCGGTTCTAAATGTGAGTGTGAGCATAAAGAACATACTAAAGCCCAATAAATAAACAAACGCCTGCATATGCAGGCGTTTTTTAGTGGATTGAAGTCGTGTGGCCAATTGATGCAATGATTGCATCGTCTCGAATGGGAATGAGGTCAATTTCTGTCTGCATTTTCTTTGGAGAGGCAAATTGACTCATCATGCGACTATCTATACGTGTTAAAAAATCTGTTAAATATGCTGTTAAAAAAGCGAAAGGAATACGTCGTTGATTCAGTGCATCAATAATTTGACTTTCTGTTTTTACACCGACACCATGCCCGTAAAAAAAGAAATTTCCTAAATAAATCGCATTTTCTCCTTGCCATTCAATTGTTGCTGGGTTTACTTGTGGATTTTTAAAGTAAACAAGGTCACCAGGAACAATTTCTCCTCCTGTTTTTGTAATGAGTTTTAAATCCTTATCATAATCCCATGTATATAAGTAAAGATTTGCAAATAAACGATTAAACGTTTCCTCGTCATACAATGCTAACAGTGATTTATAGAAAATAATAATCATTGCAGTTGCACATTCTGTTCCATATTTTTTGCCGTTTAGAAAAATATCGCGAATCGCAAAAGAGGGTAACACATTAGGGCGAAGCTGAAAGCCACCTAAAGGCGTTCTTTCCCAAAATTCAGGATTACAGTAAGATTCCCTAAATGTTCGAAATTGTAATCCGCTGTTAAATAGTTCTAAAGCAGAAGTGATGATATGAACACGGATATTTATATCAAAAATTAATTCTTGTAATGATTGGAAGTTGTATACCTCTTGATTTCCGGTCATAATTTCTAAAATCTGTTGTTTTTCCGAAAAGAAAGGTTCGTTTTCATTTTTTATATATGGATGTACAATGGAACGGCCAATTACAATCATAAGATCCCACCTATATGTTTACATTCTTTTGGTTTTGTATTAAAGAGCGGTGAGGCTCTCAGCTTAGAATTTAGAGGAATTACTACCTAGATGTGTCTAATGGATTCCCACCTACTAATGTGACCCGTATACGAACGGACTAAAGCTTTTAGTGATGAAAGGATAGAACTATCCGTAAGAGCTGGATTGGGCAGGTTTTTCGCCTCATGGAAGTTTCACTTTATATCGTATGAATAGGCGAATAAAGGGTGCATAGAAAAAAGAATATGAAGGCTGGAAGAGGAGTGTTTAAGAATAAAAAATCCCACTCCAAAGATATGAAGTGGGAAGGAAATTATTCGTTAATTGCTTTATATTCTTTAATGACACGTAAAGTTTGCAATGTCATGTCTTCAGGACCTTGTACTGGTAATCCTGCTTCTAAATTCTTTTGAATATAGCCTAAATTTTCTTTTGTAATAATTTCACCAGGAGTAAAAATTGGAATACCTGGTGGATAGACCATAACGAAATCAGCTATAATGCGACCAGCAGCTTCTGCAAAAGGAACAACTTCTGTTTCAGAATAAAAGGCATCGCGCGGAGATAGCGCAAGTACAGGGATTTCTGGAATCTCCACTTGCACTTGAACACCTTTTTCTGCTCTATGTTTAAAGGTAGCTGATAAATCATGCAGAGCACGCACTAGTAGATTTGTTTCATCTTCTGTATCTCCAAGTGTAACAAGACACAGAATGTTATATAGATCGGAAAGCTCGACTTCTATATTATAATGCTGTCTTAACCATAACTCTACATCGTGTCCTGTAATGCCTAATTCTTTTACAGAAATAATAAGCTTTGTTGGATCATAATCAAAGGTTGCATCTGTTCCTAACAGCTCTTTACCAGGACAATATAGGTGATCAATCTCATTTACTCGCTCTCGAACTTCTTCTGCTAATTGAATAGTTTTCGTAATAAGTTCTTGGCCTTCTGTTGCAAGACGCTTTCTTGCAACATCAAGTGAAGCTAATAAAATATAAGATGTTGAAGTTGTTGTCAGCATACTAATAATCGATTGAACGTGCTTTACGTTTACAAGCCCTTCTTTTACATTCAAAATAGAACTTTGTGTTAATGAGCCGCCTAGTTTGTGAACACTTGTTGCAGCCATATCAGCACCAGCTTGCATTGCTGACATTGGCATTTTGTCATGAAAATGAATATGAACACCATGAGCTTCATCTACTAGTACTGGCATATTGTATGAATGTACTAACTTTACAATTTGTTCTAAGTCAGCTGCAAATCCAAAATATGTTGGATTAATGACAAGGAGTCCTTTAGCATCTGGGTGTTCTTCAAGCGCTTTTTTTACAGAAGGAATTGTAATTCCGTGTGAAATTCCTAATATTGGATCAATTTCCGGATGAATAAAAATTGGTTTTGCGCCTGAGAAAATAATTGCTGACAGTATAGATTTATGAACATTACGCGGTACAAGAATTTTATCTCCAGGACCACAAACGCTCATCACCATTGTCATAATTGCTCCACTTGTTCCTTGGACAGAAAAAAATGTATGATCAGCGCCAAAAGCTTTTGCTGCCAAATCTTGAGCATGTTTAATCATACCTTTTGGATGATGTAAATCATCGAGCGGTGCAATATTAATTAAATCAATTGATAATGCATTATGCCCAATAAATTCGCGGAATTCAGGATCCATTCCTTGTCCTTTTTTATGACCTGGAATATGAAATTGAACTGGATTTCGCATGCTGTGCTCTTTTAAAGCAGTGAACAATGGTGTTTCGTATTGGGACAATTTATACACCCCTTCTTTTTTCGTTAATATTTATTAATTATGTTTTATAATTATCCTGTTACACTATTCAATTGTAGAAGAGAAACTCTTACTACCATTTGAAGTATCCCTTTGTGTTCTATAAAACAAAAGCATTATATCACCTATAAGAGAAGATGTATAGAAAAATAATAATGGTAATTATCGTTTCTTTATGTTGGCAGGGCTATGCGTAAAAAATGAATCACTGGGCTAATAAAAATTCAAGGATAGAGTATCAACGAACGGAGCTTGAGCAAAATAAGTGACGGAAAGAGTGAAAGATATCCTGATTAACGGATGCTATTTTCGCTGGATTCAAGAAAAAATAGCATGGACAAGATTTCGAATTGGTAAAGAAAACTATTAGTGACTAAGCATACAGGTGGAAGTTTCACTTTATCTCGCGTATGATAATGAAGAAGAACAAATTAGAGTGTGCTGGAATAGATGGGGTGTTATTATGGAATATCAATATCCAATTCATTATGATTGGTCAACAGAAGAAATGATTGCAGTAATTAAATTTTATGAAGCGATTGAACAAGCTCATGAAAAAGGGTTGAAAAGAGAAAATCTGATGAGTTTGTATCGTCATTTTAAAGAAATTGTACCAGGAAAAGCAGAGGAAAAGAAAATCGACAAAGAATTCCAAGAAGTGAGTGGTTATTCCATTTATCGTACAATTCAAAAGGCGAAAAATTTACAAGAAGAAGATATCGTTAAATTGTAAAGATTTTTTGAAAAATAAAAAATGAAGTGTTATAATGGGATAACAACTAAAAACGGACAATACAAATATTGTCCGTTTTGCTTTATCGATTACAGATTTTATATAAAGGAAGGAGTGAGTGCATCGTTGCTTCAATTTTTTGGATGAATTGTTCATCAGTAAGATTTTCAAATTCTTCTGGAGAAATGTGAATTCCTACTAATAATTCTGCTTTTTTAACAGTGCTTAACCGCTCAATTATTTTTTGTAGCTCTTCTAATTGAAGAGTGCTATGTAATTTCACATCAGGCTTAGTATGGTCAATGGACCAAACGAAATCATTTGGTATATTTGTTTTTAAATCATTTAAATGCTTTAAAAAGGCATGAGCCGCTTCCATTTTTTGTGGGCACTCATAAATTAAACCAAAGTATATAAAAGCATGTGTCCCCCATAGTCCAATTTGAAAATGTGGTAGCATTTTATATCCGCGTTTATTTGTTGAAAATGCAACCCAAGTATCGTTTGGTGGATTGACTTTACGACGTGCATGTTTCGCGACATGATAGAAAAAAGATTCACCAGTTTCATTTGTTAAGAAATGAGAAATTTGTCCGCCGAGAGCTTCTAACTTCGGATGAATGTTTGCTTTAATTGCAGCCATTCTTTCTTCTAGACCATCCACAGAGAACACAGTGAAGTCTTTTTCTTTGAAAGTTTTCGATGTCATGGTTGTTCCTCCAACTCCTAGTTTGTTTTTATTCTAACATAGCTTGTACAATTCATAAAAAAAGACGCTTATAAAAAAATTTCAGATAAAAATGCAAATTAGTTGCATAGATGATTTATCCCACATAATATAGTATAAAACAAAAAATCAGAAAATTGAGTAAATTCAAAATCGAGGGCGAACGAATATTGGGAGGAGGCAAACGAATATGAGACAGGTAATTAACGCATTAAAAAGAACAGATGCAGAGAAGAGAATTCCGGTGTTACGTTTAGAATTAGATTATGAATTAGCAACGCTATATGATGCAATGATGGAAAAAGACGACATGAAAAAAGAAGAGTGTATGAAAAAATTAGAAGTGTTAAGACTTGAAATGATCCGGTTGGAGGCGTAATAATAGTGTATGTATAAAAAATTAGTTGGTGCGAACCTTATAAAGGGTTCGTTTTTTCTGTGAACTGTACAGATCGGAGTGTTTAAATATGCAAGAGGTATGGGAAGAAATTGATGCATACGCAAAACAATGGATCAAAGAAGCGGGGCAGCACCTTGTTTCATCAATGAAGCAGTCTCTTATTATTGAAACGAAGTCAAATGCCTCTGATTTAGTAACAAATATGGATCGAGAAATTGAACAATTTTTTATTGGGAAAATTAAAGAGACATTTCCTAAACACTATATTCTCGGAGAAGAAGGATATGGAGATGAGCTTGCTTCAACGGATGGGGTTTTGTGGTTAATTGATCCAATTGATGGAACGATGAATTTTGTTCATCAAAAGCGAAATTTTGCAATTTCAATTGGCATATATGAGAATGGTATTGGGAAAATTGGTCTCGTATATGATCCAGTTCATGATGAGCTATATCATGCGAAAATGGGTTTTGGAGCATTTTGTAATGAAGTGAAAATCCCATCATTACAGCCAAGTGAAGTATCTTTAGGAGTAATTGCTGTAAATGCTACGTGGCTTACTGATAACCCTCGTCTCGATATGAGGAAAATGGCACAACTTGTAAAAAAAGCAAGAGGAACACGTTCGTATGGCTGTGCAGCACTTGAAATGGTATATGTAGCAACAGGACGATTAGATGCATATGTGACGCCTCGCTTGTCTCCATGGGATTTTGGCGGTGGGAAGATTATTGTAGAAGAGGTTGGAGGAAAAGTAACTACTTTTACTGGAGAGTTGCTCCAAATTATTGAGAAGAGCAGCGTTCTTGTTGCAAGACCAGGTGTGTATGAAGAGATGTTGCAATATGTACAATAGGTGTATAAAATCCAGAGAAAAAACAAAAAAGTAAGAGGCATAGAAAATTGCTTCTTACTTTTTGTTGTTATTGTAGTTTACGCATTTTTCTTTTTGTTATAAATCCGTATCCGATTGTAAAAATCGTACCGACAATACAAATAGTAACACCGATTGGGCTATTCTCAGCAATCATAATTCCAATACCAATCATAAAAATAACGCCAATGATAGCTGTTAATAAAAAACGATATTGAATTTGTTCCATATATTTCACCCTCCAAGTCTCATTGTACTTTCACAAAAGTGAGAATACAACTATATTTTCATTCTTGATTTTATTTTGATTGCTATTGTATCCCCTTCGCTCTTATAATAGAAAAGGATTAAAAAGACATTAGGAGTTGGACATGTTGAAAAAACGAGAAGATTTACGAAATATAGCAATTATCGCCCACGTTGACCATGGGAAAACAACACTTGTTGACCAATTGTTACGTCAAGCGGGGACGTTCCGTGCAAATGAGCACGTTGAAGAACGTGCGATGGATTCGAATGATTTAGAAAGAGAACGCGGTATTACTATTTTAGCAAAAAATACAGCGATTCACTATGAAGATAAACGAATTAATATTTTAGATACACCTGGACACGCTGACTTCGGTGGTGAAGTAGAGCGTATTATGAAAATGGTTGATGGTGTGTTACTTGTTGTTGATGCATATGAAGGTTGTATGCCACAAACACGATTTGTTTTAAAGAAAGCACTTGAGCAAAATTTAACGCCAATCGTTGTTGTGAATAAAATTGACCGTGACTTTGCTCGTCCAGACGAAGTGGTTGATGAAGTAGTTGATTTATTCATCGAACTTGGGGCAAACGAAGATCAGTTAGAATTCCCTGTTGTATTTGCATCAGCAATGAACGGAACAGCAAGCTTAGATTCAAACCCAGCAAATCAAGAAGAGAATATGAAATCATTGTTTGACACAATTATTGAACATATTCCAGCACCAGTTGATAATAGTGAAGAACCACTTCAATTCCAAGTAGCACTTCTTGATTACAATGATTATGTTGGTCGTATCGGAGTTGGACGTATATTCCGCGGTACAATGAAAGTAGGGCAACAAGTTGCGTTAATGAAAGTTGATGGAAGTGTAAAACAATTCCGTGTAACAAAATTATTTGGTTACATCGGATTAAAACGTCAAGAAATTGAAGAAGCGAAAGCTGGAGACCTAGTAGCTGTTTCTGGTATGGAAGACATTAACGTTGGTGAAACGGTATGTCCAGTTGAACATCAAGAGGCATTGCCATTATTACGTATTGATGAACCAACACTACAAATGACATTCCTTGTAAATAACAGCCCATTTGCAGGTCGCGAAGGTAAATATATTACATCTCGTAAAATCGAAGAGCGTCTTCGTTCACAGCTAGAAACGGATGTAAGTTTACGTGTAGACAATACAGAATCTCCGGATGCATGGATTGTATCTGGACGTGGAGAGTTACATTTATCAATCTTGATTGAGAATATGCGTCGTGAAGGATATGAATTACAAGTATCTAAACCAGAAGTAATTATTAAAGAGGTTGACGGCGTAAGATGTGAGCCAGTAGAACGTGTACAAATTGATGTACCAGAAGAATATACTGGTTCTATTATGGAATCAATGGGAGCGCGTAAAGGTGAAATGTTAGACATGGTCAATAACGGAAACGGCCAAGTTCGTCTTACATTTATGGTTCCAGCACGTGGACTAATTGGTTACACAACTGAATTCTTAACTTTAACTCGTGGTTACGGTATTTTAAACCATACATTTGATAGCTATCAACCAGTACATGCAGGTCAAGTTGGTGGACGTCGTCAAGGTGTTTTAGTTTCACTTGAAACAGGAAAAGCATCACAGTATGGTATTATGCAAGTTGAAGACCGTGGTGTAATCTTCGTTGAACCAGGTACGGAAGTATATGCAGGTATGATTGTTGGGGAACATACACGTGAGAATGATTTAACAGTTAACGTTGTGAAAATGAAGCAACAAACTAACATTCGTTCTGCAACAAAAGACCAAACATCAACTATGAAAAAACCGCGTATTATGACTTTAGAAGAGTCATTAGAATACTTAAATGATGATGAATACTGTGAAGTAACACCAGAATCAATTCGTCTTCGTAAAAAGATTCTTGATAAGAGTGAACGTGAAAGATCAGCAAAGAAAAAGAAATTCGCTGAGTGATAAACAAAAAGAAGCGACCTCATCTGAGGTCGCTTCTTTTTTGGTTATTGAGGTTTGAATTTTCGGAATTTTTTATAGACAATGTGTAAATAGCACGCTACTCTTATAGTAGAGCATAATAGAAAGTATAACTGGGAAAAAGGGGAGTGCCAGAAAATGTCGGAAGTGATAGAAAGAATGTCATTTTTTGCGAAATTATATAATGTAGATACGAACCCTGAATTAGGAATGTGGCTTCTTTACGGTACGATTATTATATTTAGTATTATTGTTTATAATTTAGGGTTTGCTAGAAAGTTATCTTTGTTAAAGAATGTAGTAATCTATACTGCATTAATACTTGGTTGCACTATTTTAACCTTTTTTGCTGTTTTTTTGCCTGTAGGAGAAGGACTTGTTGTAGCAATTGTTATACTTGGTATATATAAATTACGTTTACGGCAAGCGAAATATTCAAAGGCAGGCTAAAGGGGGAATGAAAGATGCGTTCTGTGCAAGATGCACTATATAATTGGTTAACTATTAAAATTGTTGCAGAAGCTCGTCCATATGATGAAGCTGCTCAAGAAACATATATGCTTTTTCATAATATGTTACATGAAGATCATCAGTTAAAACATGTTACAGTAGAAAAAAAGGAAGATATGTATTTTGTTACATATGAAAGAGAAGGGGAACAGAGATCAGTTCGGTTTCCGCTCGAGTTAATTGATTGTTTTTTAGAACAGATAAACCGAGATCCAGAGAAATATAAATAAGCTCTTATCCTGTTGGATAGGAGCTTATTTATACGTTACAATTATGTACATCATATAGACGATAGGAGCTGACTAGTCCCTTTTCGAGTCAGCTCCAAGTTAAAACACCGACATAAAACCATTCTTTTTTTCGAGAGGCGAGGGCATCTGGCCGTGCATAGAAGCGGTCAGGGCTCTTTTTTGCCCCGTGCAAGATAAAACAAAAGGAGAAAGCAAGCGTAGGCTCCGTTTGTTTCTATAGCTGCAATCTATATGTCGAAAAATTAAAATGGATTCATATAGTAATGTTTATTTGATTCCTTTCAGCGTTCAAATAAACGATATTCCTATTAGCATATTACCATTCATCTTCAACCGTTTTATCACGATATAATCGGAAGTTGCCAGTCGCGTGTCTTTCTAAAGTACGTTCTGAAATTCGATCTGTACATTGTTTACACATAAATGTATGAATAGGACGATTCCGAAGCCGTTTTGCAACGGGATTTTCGTCATTTAAATCTTCTTTTTTATCACAAAGAATACATTTAACTCTCATTTTGTCACCTCGGCACAAATTCTATCTTACTTTAGTATATCATGTGCTTTAGATGTTTTTGAACTATAGGAGAAAAAATAAATATTTTCGCAATTTGAAAAATAAGTTATTATATAAGTGAAACTACTATCAACGTAAAATTATAATTTTTGCTGATGG
Source organism: Bacillus sp. 123MFChir2 (assembly GCF_000383235.1). GTDB lineage: Bacteria > Bacillota > Bacilli > Bacillales > Bacillaceae_G > Bacillus_A. Next base: position 262,655 of record NZ_KB910924.1, on the reverse strand, counting down.
TTAATGGATTGATATGGGCAGGTTTCTTTTCTTAAGTTTTTACAGTTAAGTGCCTGGCAGAGCGAAAGTAATATAGATGATTATGGAGGTGGAAACATGGCAAATATAGTAGAGCTAACATTAACAGACGCTTTAATGAAAGCGCTGCGTGAAGAGCGTATTGTAACAATTGCAACGACTGATTTTGAGAAAGGTATTCCAAGTGTAAGTGCGATTTCATGGGTATATGCAATGGATGAAAAAGTTATTCGTTTTGCAGTGGATCAACGCTCTCGCATTGTAGAAAATTTGCGTCATCATGCAGGGCTTGTTCTGACTGTCATGGCAGATGAGTCCGTATATTCTATAAGTGGTAGAGCGATTATAAAAACAGAGCGGATAGAAGATGTTCCGCTGAAATTAACTTTAATTGAAGTTTCTGTGCAAGAAGTGCGTGACGTAATGTTTTATGGTGCAAAACTTGCTATTGAACCGAAATATGAAAAAACATATGATCTTCGCGCTGCGGCAAAGTTAGACAATCAAGTTTTATCTGCGATGAAGGATATGTGAAAAAGGATGGGCGGCAAAGAAAGTTGTTCATCCTTTTCTTTGTATTTTAAGTAATTTTTATTCTACCTCGTTTGTACAGTACATATAATTATAACAATGGTTCGTCCATAATTATGGATGAAACCCTTGTTCTACAAATTTAATGGTGGAGTCAGGGGGTAACAGGTTGAATAAAATTTATGTGCTAGATACGAATGTGCTTTTGCAAGATCCGTTATCTATTTTTTCTTTTGAAAATAATGATGTAGTCATTCCGGCTGTTGTGTTAGAGGAAGTAGATTCAAAGAAACGCTATATGGATGAAGTTGGCAGGAATGCGCGCTATGTATCAAAACTAATAGATAAATTTCGTGAACTTGGAAAATTACATGATAGCATTCCTCTTGAAAACGGAGGGACATTTCGAATTGAGTTAAATCATCGTTCATTTGTTCAATTACAAGATATTTTTGTAGAAAAAACAAATGATAATCGTATTTTGGCTGTGGCTAAAAATTTATCATTAGAAGAGCAAGAAAAAGAAAATGGAAAGTCTGTCATCCTTGTGAGTAAGGATGTACTTGTACGAGTAAAAGCTGATGCTCTAGGTTTACAAGCTGAAGACTATTTAAGTGATCGTGTTACGGAAGTAGAAAACATATATACGGGCTTCTTAGAGTATTACATACAAAAAGAGATTTTAAACCGTTTTTATGAAAAGGGAGAGCTTCCTCTTTCTGAAATTGCGAATCATCCGTTTTATCCCAATCAATTTATTGTAATGAAAGACGCTTTAGGTGGATCAAGTTCGGCTCTTGGGATTGTAGATCATTCCGGAAAAAAGATAAAAAAGCTTATTTTTCCAAATGAGCAGATTTGGGGAATTCGTCCTCGAAATGTACAACAAATTATGGGAATGGAATTGTTGTTACGGGAAGACATTCCTCTTGTAACATTAACAGGGAAAGCTGGAACGGGGAAAACATTAATAGCATTAGCTGCGGGACTAATGCAAACAGAAGATTTGGGAATGTATAAAAAGTTACTTGTGGCAAGGCCTATTGTTCCAGTTGGAAAAGACATTGGATACTTACCAGGAGAGAAAGAAGAAAAGTTAAGACCTTGGATGCAACCGATTTATGATAATTTAGAGTATTTATTTAACACAAAAAAGCCTGGTGAATTAGATGCAATTTTAGCGGGAATGGGTTCTATTGAAGTTGAAGCTCTAACATATATTCGCGGACGTAGTATTCCAGAGCAGTTTATTATTATTGATGAAGCACAAAATTTAACGAAACATGAAGTGAAAACAATTTTAACGCGTGTCGGTGAGAGAAGCAAAATTGTTTTAATGGGAGATCCACAGCAAATTGATCATCCATATTTAGATGAATATAATAATGGTTTGACATATGTGGTAGAGAAGTTTAAAGAACAAAAAATTAGTGGACATGTGAAGTTTGTAAAAGGTGAACGCTCTAATTTAGCACAACTAGCAGCGGATTTATTGTAGGAAAGAGTGGCAATAAGCCACTCTTATTTGTTTTCTATGAACAAACAATAAGCTCTTTCTCTAATAGAATATTCATTTTACACAATAGTAAATTTTCGAATATATCGAACAGGATTATTGACATTAGAGCCATCACCGAAATAAAGGTGAACAGGGCCATCTTCTTTTAGTGGCTTCCCCTTACTAGAAAAACCGAGAATAGCATTCTTTGCTTCGTTTATTGAAATTGTTTTAATACCAGATTCAGTATGAATTTCTACATGTGTTGCGTCATTAGAAATTTCTGCGTTTTCTAAAAAAGGTAAAAAAGGTATGCCGAATGTGCCGGTAATAATTTTTTCTTTTTCAAATCTTGTAACGCTTTTATTAACAGGTGGAAAAATAGCTCCTTCTCTAATTTCACGATCCCAATGTTTGGATGCTTCTTTCGTATATTGTGCTAACTCACTTACTTTTTCTTTTGGAGTTGTAAAGTATGTTGTTAAGTCGACTTTTCGATCATCAAAAATCCAGACACTTGGATCAATTGTAATTGGAAAGCGTACATTTCCGTTAATAAATAAGATTTCATTCATTGTTGTTCCCCCATTTGTCTTATACTCCCACTTTTCAGTATAATAGGACTAGGAACAATTGTCACAGAAAATGTTTCTATTGCAATTTATGAGAACTATCGCTAATATTAATAGATAGGATAGTAGGACGGAAACGGAGGGAACCAATTTGGCGTCTGAGACAGTAACAAATCATCAGGAAAAGGCACTTGCCCTTCTACAAGCTGATGCAGAGAAAATTTTAAAACTTATTAAGGTGCAAATGGACCACCTTACGATGCCACAGTGTCCATTGTACGAAGAAGTACTCGATACACAAATGTTTGGCTTATCCCGTGAAGTTGATTTTGCGGTTCGTCTTGGTCTCATTGCAGAAGAGCAAGGTAAAGAAATTTTAGGAGAATTAGAACGCGAGCTATCGGCGCTACATGATGCTTTTACAAACAAACAATAATAGCTGGTTCAAATAAGAGGCTCAAACTGAATCAGTTTGAGCTTTTTTTGTGAAAAAAAACGATTTTTCCTGAAAAGCAGGAAGAATGCAAATACATATGGAATACAACTGTAAAAAAGAAGAGAGAAAGAGGATTTGGAATGAAAAGAGTCTGGAAGTCGATAGATTATTCTTTAGTGCTTCCTCTTGTTATCGTATGTGTGCTCGGCGTTATTATGGTGTATAGTGCCAGCACTATTGTTGCGATTACAAAGTATTATCCGAAATACGGGTGGACGAGCGATCATTTTTTTCTGTCACAGTTAAAAGCGTTAATTATCGGAACAATTGGCTTGCTTATTGCTATGTTTGTTCCCTTTCAAGTTTGGCGAAAGCGTATCATTACTGTTTTAATCGTTGTGTTTAGCATTGGGATGCTATCAATTGTTTTGAAATGGGGAATTAAGGTCAATAATGCGCGATCTTGGATATTTGGTATACAACCATCGGAGTTTGTTAAGTTAGGAATTATTGTTGTATTGGCGCGTTTTTATGCAAAAAAGCAAGCGACAGATGGACCGATTTGGCATGGTGCTGGCCGAGTGTTTCTTTTTTTATTCATAACAATTTGTTTAATTTTAAAACAGCCTGATTTAGGGACAACGTTATTAATTTTGTCAACCATTGCAATTATGACGTTTTGTTCAGGAATACCGTTTCAAGTTTGGATAAAACGAATTGCCCTTACATCTATTATATGGATTCCGCTCGGATATTTTATAGGAAAGAGTATTTTATCACCTGTTCAAATTGCGCGGTTTACTACGTTTTGGAATCCGTTTGGGGATGCCCAAGGGAGTGGATTTCAATTAGTCAATTCGTTTATTGGAATTGCTTCAGGTGGTATAGGTGGTAGAGGATTAGGAAATAGTGTCCAAAAGTATGGGTATTTACCAGAACCGCATACAGACTTTATTATGGCGATTGTATCTGAGGAACTAGGATTTGTTGGGGTGTCAATTATCTTAATAGGTTTACTAGTTATTGTCGTTCGTGCTTTCCGAATTGCCCAAAGATGTAAAGATCCTTTTGGAAGTTTACTTGCTATTGGGATCGGGAGTATGATAGGGGTGCAATCTATTGTAAACTTAGGCGGCATTACGGGAATTATGCCACTTACTGGTGTGCCTCTTCCGTTTGTTAGTTATGGTGGTACTTCTTTAGTGTCAACCTTAGCGGCAATGGGAATTTTATTAAATGTAGCTAGTTTTGTGAAACAGCAAGAAAAAAGAGAGCAGCAAGAACGAGAACAACAAGAACAAGAACAACCTAAACAAGAGAGACACCTTGTTGTTGTAAAATAAAAGAAGCTTTGTACGTTTGTACAAAGCTTCTTTTATTTGTATAGCTTCAGAAAAAAGATGATTATTTTATTATTTCACAATAAAGAGTATGTCACATTAGTTAAATGTGTTCTACAAAAAGGATGGTTGCTTCCTTTATTTTATGCTATACTAATTTTGTCATATAAAATGGACAGAATGCTTATCATTTGTCAAAAAATAAGGTATGATGAATAAAAATAAAGTGAAGCTTACACGCAGTGAAAAGGTACTGCTGGAAGTGAAATACTTACTCCCACTTAAAACGGGACAAATTTATAGTGTTTTGAATGGTAGGAAAATAGAGGGGGAAAATCATGAAAAGGCTGCAACGTATTCAAAAAGTATTAGTAGCTAACCGCGGAGAAATCGCAATTCGTGTGTTTCGTGCTTGTACAGAATTAGGGCTACGCACAGTTGCGATTTACTCGAAGGAAGATAACGGCTCATATCATCGCTATAAAGCAGATGAAGCGTATTTAGTTGGAGAAGGAAAAAAACCAATTGACGCATATCTTGATATTGAAGGTATTATTGAAATTGCCAAAAGTAATCATGTTGATGCAATTCACCCTGGATACGGATTCTTGTCAGAAAATATTGAATTCGCAAAACGCTGCGAAGAAGAGGGTATTATTTTTATCGGTCCAAAGAGTAAGCATTTAGACATGTTTGGAGATAAAGTAAAGGCAAGAACGCAGGCGCAATTGGCGAATATCCCTGTTATTCCTGGTAGTGATGGTCCTATAAATGATCTGGAAGAAGTAGCTGATTTTGCGAAAAAGTATAGTTACCCAATTATTATTAAAGCAGCTCTTGGCGGTGGTGGACGCGGGATGCGGATTGTACGCAGTGCAGAGGAATTAAAGGAAGCGTATGATCGTGCGAAATCTGAGGCGAAAGCTGCATTTGGAAATGATGAAGTATATGTAGAAAAATTTGTTGAAAATCCAAAACATATTGAAGTACAAATATTAGCAGATGAACAGGGGAATATTGTTCATCTATATGAACGTGATTGTTCTGTACAGCGCAGGCATCAAAAAGTTGTAGAAGTAGCACCAAGTGTGTCTCTTCCAGTTGAACTGCGCAATCGTATTTGTGAGGCTGCAGTTCAATTAACGAAAAATGTTAATTATGTGAACGCGGGGACAGTTGAGTTTTTAGTAAAAGGAAACGAATTCTATTTTATTGAAGTGAATCCGCGTGTTCAAGTGGAACACACAATTACAGAAATGATTACAGGTATTGATATCGTTCAATCACAAATTTTAATTGCTGACGGATATGCTTTACATAGTGAAAAAGTAAGTATTCCAAAACAAGAAGATATTATTACGCATGGATTTGCAATTCAATCTCGTGTGACAACAGAAGATCCGCTGAATAACTTCATGCCAGATACCGGGAAAATTATGGCATATCGTTCTGGTGGCGGATTTGGGGTGCGTTTAGATACAGGAAATAGCTTCCAAGGTGCAGTTATTACACCATATTATGACTCATTACTTGTAAAAGTAACAACTTGGGCATTAACATTTGAACAAGCAGCATCGAAAATGGAACGTAACTTAAAAGAATTCCGTATTCGTGGCATTAAAACGAATATTCCATTTTTAGGGAATGTTGTAAAGCACCAAAACTTTTTATCGGGAAAATATGATACATCATTTATCGATTCCTCACCGGAACTATTTGTATTTCCAAAACGAAAAGACCGTGGTACAAAAATGCTATCATATATTGGCACGGTAACGGTAAATGGATTCCCTGGAGTGGGAAAACAAGAAAAACCGATTTTTTCAGAAGCACGTATTCCAAACATAAAACATTCTGAACTAATCAAAGCTGGTACGAAACAAATTTTAGATGAGCGCGGAGCCGATGGATTAGTAAAATGGGTTCAAGAACAAAAACAAGTTTTATTAACCGATACTACATTTCGTGATGCACATCAATCACTATTAGCAACCCGTATTCGTACACAAGAGTTGAAACACATTGCTGAACCAACAGCAAGAATGCTACCGAATTTATTTTCGGCAGAAATGTGGGGCGGAGCAACATTTGATGTCGCGTATCGTTTCTTAAAAGAAGATCCATGGGAACGTTTATTACAATTACGTGAGAATATGCCAAATGTATTATTCCAAATGCTTCTTCGTGCATCAAATGCAGTAGGGTATAAAAACTATCCCGATAACTTAATTCAAAAATTTGTAGAATGTTCTGCGCAGGCGGGTATTGATGTATTCCGTATTTTTGATAGCTTAAACTGGGTAGAGGGTATGCGTGTTGCAATTGATGCTGTACGTCAAAGTGGTAAAATTGCAGAGGCAACAATGTGTTACACAGGTGATATCCATGATCCACTGCGCAGTAAATACGATTTAAATTACTATAAAAACTTAGCAAAAGAGTTAGAAGCATCGGGTGCTCATATTTTAGGGATTAAAGATATGGCAGGTTTATTAAAACCAAATGCAGCATACGATCTAGTATCCGCATTAAAAGAGACGGTATCGATTCCAGTTCATCTTCATACGCATGATACGAGCGGAAACGGTGTATTAACATATGCGAAAGCAATTGAAGCTGGTGTTGATATTGTAGATGTTGCGGTAAGCTCTATGGCCGGTTTAACATCACAGCCGAGCGCCAATACATTGTTCTATGCATTAGAAGGAAATGAAAGACAACCGAATGTGGACGTAAATTCATTAGAGAAACTCTCTCATTATTGGGAAGATGTTCGTAAATATTATGCTTCCTTTGAAAGCGGGATGAATGCACCGCATACAGAAGTGTACATGCATGAAATGCCAGGTGGTCAATACAGTAATCTACAGCAGCAGGCAAAAGCTGTCGGATTAGGAGATCGTTTTGATGAAGTGAAAGTGATGTATCGTCGTGTTAATGATATGTTCGGCGATATTGTGAAAGTAACACCATCTTCAAAAGTGGTCGGTGATATGGCCCTATTTATGGTGCAAAATCATTTAACAGAGAAAGATATTTATGAACGTGGCCATGCATTGGATTTCCCAGGTTCAGTGGTCGAGATGTTCTCTGGTGATCTTGGACAACCGTATGGTGGTTTCCCTAAAAAGTTACAAGAGATTATTCTAAAAGGAAAAGAGCCTTTAACAGTAAGACCAGGTGAATTACTAGAACCAATCGACTTTGAAGCATTAAAAGAGGAATTATTCCATAAACTTGGTCGTGAAGTAACGATGTTTGATATTGTAGCGTATGCGTTATATCCAAAAGTATTTATAGATTATCAAAAGATTGCAGAGCAATATGGGGATATTTCTGTTCTTGATACACCGACATTCCTTTATGGAATGAAGCTTGGTGAAGAAATTGATGTGGAAATTGAACGCGGTAAAACGTTAATTGTAAAATTGATTTCGATTGGAGAACCACAATTAGATGGTACACGTGTTGTTTATTTTGAGTTTAATGGACAGCCTCGTGAAATTGTTGTAAAAGATGAAAGTGTTAAAGCGACGGTTTCGCAACGAGTGAAAGGGAATCGTGAAAATCCAAGTCATATTAATGCAACGATGCCGGGCACTGTAATTAAAGTGGTGGTAAAAGAAGGAGAGCAAGTGAAAAAAGGTGATACCATGGCAATTACAGAAGCGATGAAAATGGAAACAACTGTACAAGCTCCATTTACTGGCACGGTGAAAAAAGTGTATGTGAAAGACGGAGAGGCAATTCAAACAGGTGATTTGCTGATTGAATTAGAGCAATAAAATAAGGCCATGACTCGAATTTTAGAAAAGCAAAAGAGCTGCTATTATGCAGCTCTTTTGCTTTTTTAAAAAACACCTTGTCTCTTCCGGCAAGGTGTTATGATAGTTTCGTTTTCTTAGTAGTACGATTTATTTCTGTTTTTTTTATGTTTGTTTTACTGCGTGTTCCTAGCATCACTAAATAGCATAATACAGCAAATAAGCATGATATAAAGAGTGAATGCAGAAGTGACATTGCTAAGCTTGCTTCTGTATATACAACTAAAACACCAGCGATTGCTTGACATGCCACAAGAATGAAAGCTGTAATCCATCCATAACAGACAACAGGTTGTTGCTTATAATGTCTGATAGCTATCAGCATTGCGTATAAAATCCAAGCGAAAATTAATAGTGCAGCAATTCGGTGTCCCATCTGTACCCATTCATGAAACTGCATTGGAAGTGGGCTATTTTTACTGCATAATGGGAAACTCGGACATGCTAAACTCGCATGCTCATGACGCACTAATGCTCCTGTATAGACAACAAGGTAACTGTAAATTGTTACACCATAAATGTGAAACTTCATCTTCTTATCAATAACGAGTGAATGGGCATCAAATTTCTTATCAATTTCAAAGATAAGAAGAGTTAATAAAATAACAGCAGCAAACGAAATAAGGGAAATACCGAAATGAATTGCTAATACAGCTGGAACTTGCCCCCACACAACTGCAGCAGCACCCATGAGCGCTTGCGCTATTAAAAATACGAAAGATAGAATAGCAAGTGCTTTTGTCTCACGAACGTGTCCATAGTATTTCCAAGATAAGATACATAGTAGTGTAACGAGAATTCCTGCGGAACCTGAAGTAAGACGATGACTCAGCTCAATAATTGTTTCTATTGATAAATTCGAAGGAACAAGTTCTCCGTTACACAGCGGCCAAGATTTACCACATCCTTGTCCAGAACCAGTTTTAGTAACTAATGCTCCGCCGAGTAGAACAAATAATAAATCAAGACTTGTAATGACTGCTAACCATTTTATAAAGCGCTGCAATCCTTTTCACCAGCTTTCAATTTTAAAGTTATTGTGCAATATTTTAATAAAATAAAGTAAAACTTCCCTCGGTGTTGTTTTTAATCTTTACTAAGGGTTAGTTCAACTAATTTGGCGCATACGAGCAGTTCTCCCACCAATATTCTTTATGTCTTCAGAATATTGAGGCGGAGTCCTTATTACTTGTAAATAGCCATAAATGTTATAGAAACAGAAATGTACTACAGTCCTATGATATATAAAATCTGATAAAATAGCAAAGGAGAGAGAAAGGAAGAAGGAAAGGAAAATAAATTGCTAATTGTAACAAAAAATAGTGAGTTTTATAAAGAAATGCACGGAAATGCATGCGTAATCTGACAAAATGGTTTATTATAAAAGATAATTACATTCTATACTTATGAAGTAATCGAAGAACTTTTTAAGTTATAGACACAAAAAGTTCACGTTTTCTTCACAATTTCTTCGTGAAATATGTTTTAATATATTCGAGCGAGAAGTGTATATTAATAGCAAAACCAAAAACAACATTTACACCGTAATAATATTGATATATATAAGCGCGCTGTTTTATTTTAAGTAAATGGGAAAAAGAAAGTATGGAAGTTTTAAGAGGGGGTTAAAGTGATGAACCATGCAACAAGTGAACTGCATGATGAGTCGGCTGTAACAAATGTACCGGAAACAACACGTGTACAAGATTTATTAGCACTCGTTAAGATGGGGATTGTAAATTCAAATACACTTACTGTATTTACAGGATTATGGTTAGCTCTACATTTCAATGGATTGAATGTAATGGATCATTTAGATAAAATGTTTTTTACAATCGTTGGCTCTGCATTAATTATGGCAGGGGCATGTAGCTTAAATAATTATATTGACCGCGATATTGACCATTTAATGGAACGAACAAAAAATCGTCCAACAGTAACAGGAAAATATAAACCTGGATTCGCATTAACGTTAGGTATTACAATTGCGCTTTTAGGCTTTGTATTTTTACTATTTACAACGCCTATGGCAGCATTTATTGGTTTTATTGGTTTCTTTACGTATGTTGTTCTGTATTCATTATGGACAAAGCGAAAATATACGTTAAATACAGTAGTAGGGAGTGTATCAGGTGCAGTTCCGCCTTTAATCGGTTGGGCAGCTATTGATCCTAGCTTGAATGACCCTATTGCTTGGATGCTATTCTTAATTATGTTTGTTTGGCAAATTCCACATTTCCTCGCACTTGCGATGAAACGTGTTGAAGAATATCGCAATGCAGGTATTCCAATGCTTCCTGTTGCGCATGGATTTGATATTACAAAACGTCAAATTATGATTTGGACAGTATGCTTATTGCCACTACCATTTTATATGAGTGCACTTGGAGTAACATTTATGATAATTGCAACATTGCTTAACATCGGTTGGATCGTGTTAGGGTTTTATGGCTTCCGCAAGAAAGATGACATCAAATGGTCCGTGCAAATGTTTGTATACTCCTTAAATTACTTAACAATCTTATTTATTTCAATGATTGTTGTAACTTTCTTCTAAGACAACGACATGAGGGGATTTCTTTACGTTGAGATTTACTTTACTTACTATAAAGTACAATCTAATTAACAAAGAAAGTGGGGGTTGTTTGCATGAAGAAACAGTGGCGATTGCTTTCGCTTGTTTCACTAGTGGCTTTACTGTTAGGGGGATGCGGTAAAGCCTTTCAATCTACTTTGATTCCACAAGGTGAAGTAGCAAAAATGCAATATGATTTATTGTTATTAGCTAGTGCAATCATGATTGGTGTCGTTCTTGTTGTTACAATTATTTTCTTGTATGTAATTGTGCGTTTCCGTCAAAGGAAAGGACAGGAAAATTATATTCCGAAGCAAGTAGAAGGAAATCACAAGCTAGAAATAATATGGACAGTCATTCCAATTTTACTTTTATTGGTATTGGCTGTCCCTACTGTTACATATACGTTTAAACTTGCTGACGTAAGTGGAATGGAGAAAAAGAATATGGATAAAGATACAATCGTTGTTGATGTAACAGCGAATCTTTATTGGTGGGAATTTTCTTATAATAATGAAAAATTAGTAACTTCGCAAGATTTAGTCATCCCTACAGGTAAAAAAGTGTATTTAAATTTAAAAGGTGCTGATATCAAACACTCATTTTGGGTGCCATCTTTAGCTGGAAAAATGGATACAAATACAGATAATGTGAACAAGATGTGGATTAAAGCAGATAAGACCGGCACATATAATGGCTTTTGTACAGAATTTTGCGGACCTTCTCATTCTTTAATGCAGTTTAAAGTGAAGGCTGTTAATGAAAGCGAGTACAAAAAATGGATTGCTAGTATGAAAGAATTAGATGGTAAAAAGACTGTTGCTACTTCGCAAGAGCAAGAAGGAAAACAGATTTTTGAAAAGAGTTGTATTGGTTGTCATGCTGTTGGATCAAATGATAGCAGACCACCTTCTGCACGTATCGCACCCAATTTAGCAAATTTCGCAGACCGTGATATGGTTGCGGGAATTGCTGAAAATAATGACGAAAATGTAAAAAAATGGTTAAAAGACCCTGAAAGCATGAAACCAGGAAATAAAATGACTGGAAAATACGGTAATCTTACTGACGATCAAGTAGAGTCATTAAATGCTTACTTGAAAACATTAAAAGTTGAAAAGTAATGAGAAACTATTTGCGAAGGGGAGGTTGAAAACGTGAGTTCTGTAGCAAAAAAACAGGGAGTTGGCTCTGTAATTTGGGATTATTTAACGACAGTAGATCATAAAAAGATCGCCATTCTCTATTTAATTGCAGGTGGATTATTTTTTATCATCGGTGGAATAGAAGCACTATTTATTCGGTATCAGTTAGCGTTTCCAAACAATGATTTTCTTGTTGGAGATGCATATAATCAAGTTTTAACAATGCACGGAACAACAATGATTTTCTTAGCAGCAATGCCGCTTGTATTTGCAATGATGAATGCAGCTGTACCACTCCAAATCGGCGCGCGCGATGTTGCGTTTCCGTTTCTTAATTCACTTGGGTTTTGGCTGTTTTTCTTTGGTGGTGTATTTTTAAATTTAAGTTGGTTTTTGGGAGGGGCACCTGATGCAGGGTGGACATCATACGCATCGTTGTCACTTGCATCAAAGGGACACGGCATCGATTTCTATGTTCTCGGCCTACAAATTTCGGGTATCGGAACACTAATAGGAGGGATAAACTTCCTAGTTACTATTATTAATATGCGTGCACCTGGAATGACATATATGCGTATGCCGATGTTTACATGGACGACATTTGTAACATCTGCACTTATTTTATTTGCATTTCCGCCGCTTACAGTCGGATTAGCTTTATTAATGTTAGATCGATTATTTGGAACGAGCTTTTTTAATCCAGCTTTAGGAGGGAATACGATAATATGGGAGCATTTATTTTGGATATTTGGTCATCCAGAAGTATATATTCTTATACTCCCAGTTTTCGGAATATTCTCAGAAATATTTGCGACATTCTCTAAAAAACGATTATTTGGATATTCATCTATGGTATTTGCAACGGTATTAATTGGCTTTTTAGGATTCATGGTGTGGGCACATCATATGTTCACAGTGGGTCTTGGACCAGTAGCAAATGCCATCTTTTCTGTAGCTACAATGGCAATTGCTGTTCCGACAGGGATTAAAATTTTCAACTGGCTCTTTACGATGTGGGGTGGCAGTATTCGCTTTACAACGCCAATGATTTGGGCTGTTGGTTTCATTCCATCATTCGTTATGGGTGGTGTAACGGGGGTTATGCTTGCATCTGCTCCTGCTGATTATCAATTTCATGACAATTACTTCGTCGTCGCTCACTTTCATTACGTAATTGTTGGTGGAGTTGTGTTTGGATTATTTGCGGGGGCTCATTATTACTGGCCGCTTATGTTTAATAAAATCTTAGATGAGACGCTTGGTAAAATTACGTTTTGGTTGTTCTTTATCGGCTTCCATTTAACGTTCTTTATTCAGCATTTCCTTGGTTTAATTGGTATGCCGCGCCGATATTTTACGTATTTGCCAGGACAAGGATTAGAAACTGGAAACTTAATTAGTTCAATAGGTGCAGCATTTATGGCTCTTGGGACAATTGTACTTTTGGTCAATGTTGTAAAAACATCTTTTTCAAAAAAACAAGCCGGCCGCGATCCTTGGGATGGTCGTACGTTAGAATGGGCAATTCCTGCGCCGACACCTGAATATAATTTCAAACAATTACCGTTTGTGCGTGGATTAGATCCATTATGGATTGAAAAACGGGAAGGGAAAGATGAGATAACGCCAGCAGAACCGATTGGTGATATTCATATGCCAAATGCATCTTTCTTACCGTTTGTTATCTCTTTAGGCCTGTTTATCGCAGCCTTTGGAGCGATGTATATGCAAGGTGGGAAAGAGAAAATGTGGTTAGTAGTGGCAATCGTTGGTCTTATTATTACGTTTGGAGCAATGTTCTTCCGATCTGTAATTGATGATCATGGATACCATATTCATAAGGAAGATTTAAATGATAAAGGGGGCAAGGCGTAATGCATGCAGAGGAAAAATTAACGAATGAAACCTTTCCAGCAGAGCCTGAAAAAGCAACCCTCGAAGGTAAAAATAAATTCATTGGATTTTGGTTGTTTCTAGGAGGCGAAACGGTACTGTTTGCTTCTTTGTTTGGAACATATTTAGCGCTGAAAAGTTCAACAAATGGTGGACCAACGTCACAAGAAATGTTTCAAATGCCGCTTGTGTTCATTATGACAATGCTTCTTTTAACGAGTAGTTTAACGAGTGTATATGCAATGTATCATATGAAAAATTTTAATTTTAAACAAATGCAGATTTGGCTAATTATTACCGTATTGCTTGGAGTTGGATTTTTAGGTTTTGAGATTTATGAGTTTAATCACTATTCCCATGAATTTAAGCATACGATGAAAAGCAGTGCATTTGGTTCTGCATTTTATGCGTTAGTTGGTACGCATGGATTACACGTTTTATTTGGATTACTTTGGATTTTAACTTTAGTAGTGCGGAATGCGAAGCGTGGTTTAAATTTATATAATGCTCCAAAGTTTTACGTCGCATCAATTTACTGGCATTTTATTGACGTAGTTTGGGTGTTTATTTTCACTGTAGTATATTTAATGGGAATGGTGGGATAAACAATGGCGATAAAACAAACAAATATAAATAACCCTAAAGTGGATCTTGCTTATCGCAGAAAAAAAAGTGCGGAAGAAATGAAACATCAAGTCGTTACGTTCGTATTAATGATTTTTTTGACAATTATTGCATTTGTAGCAGTCGCATATCCGAAAACATTTAGTCCGCTTTTTTCGGTACCACTTATTTTATTATTAGCTACCGTACAAGTTATTTTTCAATTGTATTATTTTATGCATATGAGCCATAAAGGGCATGAAATTCCGGCGTTTTTCTTGTATGCTGGTTTGTTAGTCGGATTAGTAACAATTTTAACATTTATGACAATAGTTTGGGTTTAAAAAAGAAAGGAGATTGGGGGTTCATCAATCTCCTTTTATTTATGAAAGGGAGGGTGTCAAAAAATGAACAACTTATGGATATTTGGTTTTGAAGCACTGTGGAGCCCAATCTTTTTTCTTTTTATATTAGCTGTCGTGATTAGTTATTTTTTAATTATTGGAAAGTATCGACATCGATTTCCGGACGGAGAGGAAGTAAGTAAACGAAAAATCTTTTATTTTACAAGTGGTATGTTTCTATTATATTTGGTTAAAGGAGGCCCAATTGATTTACTTGGACATATTGTGTTTAGTGCTCATATGTTAGAAATGGCAATCATGTATATTGCTGTACCTCCATTATTATTACTAGGGTTACCAATCTGGTTTTTTAAATATATAACATCATTTCGATTGATTCGTATCATGTTACGCATATGGGCAAATCCTATCATCGCATTAATTGTTTTTAATGGACTGTTTTCGATGTATCATTTACCAATTGTGTTTGATACGGTAAAGCAGAGTCAAATTGGACATTCGATTGTTCTTGCTGTACTGTTTTTTATGGCAATTATGTTGTGGTGGCCGATATTTAATCCGTTACCGCAATATCAAACGTTAAGTGATATTAAAAAGATTGGTTATATGTTTGCTAATGGGATGCTGTTAACACCAGCTTGTGCACTTATCATTTTTGCTAATGAGCCGTTATTTGTGACATATACAGATCCAAATGCATGGATGAAGGCGATGGAGCTTTGCGTACCAGCTGGAACATTATCTAATTTAAATATTACAGGTCCTGATTTTTTACATTGGCTTCCTGTTTTAGAGGATCAGAAAACAGGAGGGATTGTAATGAAAATTATACAAGAAATTGTATATGGTACAGTCATTGGATATGTTTTCTTTTCCTGGGCGCGTAAAGAACGGAAAAAGGACGCTGAACAAATCCATGCATTACCCCCGTATTTGCAATCTCAAGCATCTGTCACTGATAGCAAGGTCTCACCAAGATAAAGTGAAATTTCTCTCAGCAGGAAAGCTTACTGTCCAAGAATAGCGAGGTAAATTTACTAAATGAAAAGAAGGTGTACCGTCGTGTACACCTTCTTTTCATTTGTCGACATATAAGTAGCTGCTATGCAGAATACAACATGACTGCTACTTGCTTGCCCCCTTTTTTAAACCACACATGTGGTAGGAAAAGGATCTGACCGCTTCTATGCATGGTCAGATGCTCTCGTCCCCCTAAAAGGAAAGGGGTTTATGTCGTTTTTTTACGTGGATATACCGGAACTCGTAGAAAGCTCTTCTTTATTCAATAATTGCTAAATCTTGCAACTCTTTTTCGATGTTTTGAAGTAACTGTTCGCTTTTTTGAAGAACATTTTTAGGGAAACTTTCGTTCTCTCCATACTCCACGCCGTGTGGATAATAATGTTTACCAAGAAGCGGTTTTAATAACTTAACATGGGCATGTCGTCTGCCAATATCTCCTTCCGTTGCAAAAGCTTGTATACGTAAATAATATACATCTTTTAGCATTTCAAATTTATAGTCATATGTAACTCGTTCGTAATCCCATTGCCCAGCTAGTACAAAGTGATGATTGTCCATTACCTCTGAAAGAAGTGTGAAGTCAACAACTACGCCTTCAAGTTTCGTATTTGTAAATTGCATGAAATAACCTCCTTATTATAAACGTAGAACCACTTAAATTTATAATAGTACGAATAGTAAGAAAACGCAATTTATATAGAGAGAAAAGGGAGAATGTCTGATTTTATAAAAGAAATATGATATAGTGAACATAGTGTGGTACACACAAAATGGAGAAAACAGTTTTGTTTGTGTATACCTCAATTTCATGGTTATTCAGGAGGTATATAATTTGAAAAAATTGTTTCGCATTATAGTAATTACTATTCTTATTTTAGCAATTGATCTATACGGGAAATTACTCGTTTCTCAATATATATTTCAGTCTCCTCAGTTAAAAAAAGAGCATAAAATTGTGAAAACAAAAAAAGAAAAAGAGATTAAGGGAGTACCAGAAACAATTCCAGGGTTACTTGGTAGTGATTCTGAAATTTTATTAGCGAACTGGGGCGAACCAGCACGAATTGAGTCATCTGCATATGGTTATGAGTGGTGGGTATATAATCAAGACTTATCGAAATATGTGCAGTTTGGAGTTAAAGAGCACAAAATTGTTACGATTTATGTTGGCGGAGAGAAAGTGAGTGTTTCACCATTTCAAATTGGTGAAAAGTATGAAGATATTTATAAAAAAAATCCGTTTTCATATGAGGTTTCACTCAAAATGGGGAAAAATAGCTATCAATTCGAATTATCTGATGTTGAACTAACAGAACAACCACTTGCTTCGATAGAAGAGGGATGGGCGCAATTATATTTTGATCATTTTACACATAAACTTGTCGGTGTTCGTTATATGGATGATGAAACGTTAATCAAACAAAGACCGTATCAACTTGTTGCTTCTGGGGAATTAACGAATCCACAGCCGTTATCACCAGAACAAATAAAACAAGTCGAACAAGGGAATGCACAACAAATTTTAGATTTGACAAATGTTATTCGAAGACGTAATCATCTCCCGTTACTAGTATGGGACCAACAAACGGCGGCAGTAGCATATGAACATAGTAAAGATATGAAAGATAACAACTATTTTTCTCATGATTCACCTTCGTTTGGTACATTAGGAGATCGTTTGCAAAAAGGAAATGTATCATTTCAGTTAGCTGGGGAAAACATTGCGGCGCAGCATAGTGATGCAATTGCAGCTGTTCAAGGATGGTTAAATAGTGAGGGACATCGAAAAAATATACTAAACGAACAATTCACTGGTTTAGGAATTGGTGTGTATGATAAATTTTATACACAAAATTTTATTCAGAAGTAGGGTGTATGGATTGCCTAAAAATAGGCGAACCATGCGCCCCTTTTTTTCTTACAATATAGTAAAAGATACATCTGATGGGGTGATTGTAATGACAACAGTGAAAGGAGATTTACATCCTTCTATTCAAAAATTCAAAGAGTTTGTACGTCAGCATCCAAAGATGGTTCATGACGTTCGAAATGGAACGAAATCATGGCAACAGTTTTACGAGGAATGGTACTTAATTGGAGAAGAAGGTGGCGTATGGAATCGTTACAAAGTAAATGGAGAGATAGTTCCTCCTTCTGTACAAGAAGATAGCGGAGAAAAGTCAGGGGATTTTATGGAACATATGGTATCGTTTTTTAAAAAATTAGATGTGGAACAGGTGCAGCAACATTTAGCGAATATGACGACAGCTATTGGAAGCGTGCAGCAGGTAATTCAACAGTTTCAAGGGAATCAGACAACAAAGCAACAGCGTAATTCCGAAAATAATCCGTTTTTCTTTCAAAAAGACTAGGAGGAAGAGTGATGAGAGCAGAACTCATCGAATTTGTAAAGTCGAGTGAAGATTTACAAAAATATATTCGCGAGCATCCGTATTGGTATCGGAAACTTTCTAGAAATCCAAGTGAAAAAGAAGCGTTTGAATTAGCCGCCATGCAATATTTTAAAAAGACAATCCCAGATAAGGTAGCTAAGTTTCAAAATCAATTATCCGTCGCTTCTCTTATGATAGACATGTTTCAATATATGAAACAGCAAAACGTTAATTAATTGGGAGTAAAAGTTGTGTCCGTCATGCGCAACTTTTGTTACAATAAAAGTGGATTATAGAAAAAGGAGTTGCAGCATGACGGAAATTTGTTTAGTACGACATGGACAAACTGATTGGAATTTTCAAGAAATTATTCAAGGAAGAGAAGATATTCCTTTAAATGAAATTGGAAAAAAACAAGCAAGTCAAAGTGCCGCAGCGTTAAAAGACGAATCGTGGGATATCATTGTTAGTAGTCCGCTAGTAAGAGCACACGAAACAGCACAAGCTATTGCGAATGCCGTGAAAATGGATACAATTCATCTTGATGAACGTTTTATGGAACGAAATTTTGGTGTAGCATCAGGAAAGCCAATTACTGAAGTTAGACAGTCTATTGCAGATGGTAACGTGGAAGGAATGGAAACGGATCAAGAAATTGTTGAGCGGTGTTTTGCAGCATTAAAAGATGTTGCTCAAAAATATATGGGGCAACGTATTATTATTGTTGCACATTCTCACGCAATTAAAGCTATGTTACATGCTATTTCTCCAGAAGAAATTACATTTCAAACACCATTACAAAATGCTTGTATCAGTTATGTGAGAGAAATAGAAGGAACATGGGAAGTCGTGAAGTACAATATCGCTGAACATATTTGTTTGTAATCTATATGAATCCATTTTAGTTTTTTGACATATAGATTGATGTTATGCAGAAAAAAGGAGCTATACTTGCTTTCTTTTTTTGTTTGAACTTCGCATGTGGCAGAAAAAGGCCCTAGCCGCTTCTGTGCATGGCCAGATGCTCTCGCCCACCGAAAAAGAATGTTTTATATCGGTTTTTAATTTGGATTTATATATATCGGAATAAGGTGGTAAAATTAGTAGTTCTGCTATAAATATGATATGATTAACATTCGGAGGTGTCTCTAATGATTGTAGCGACGCTAGAGAGCGTAGTGATTTTAGATAAGGCTGAACAATTTGCAAAGGCAGTTGTTCGTTCAGATATAGCAGAGCAGTACCGCAAGTGTTATCATACATTGCAGCAAGATCCGGAAGTACAAATGCTGATTCAACAATTTACAGCAATGAAAGAGCGTTATGAAGAAGTACAACGTTTTGGAAAATATCATCCTGACTATACAACTGTATCGAAACAAATGCGAGAGTTAAAACGAGCAGTAGATTTGCATGAAAAAATTTCTGCTTTTAAAAAAGCAGAAAATGATTTGCAAAAGTTATTGGATGAGATTAGTGTAATTATGGGAGCCGAAGTCTCACCAGCTATTAAAGTTCCGACGGGCAATCCGTTTTTTGATGCAGGTGGTTGTGGAGGCGGTTGTGGCTCTGGAGGTAGTTGTGGGTGTAAAAAAACGGGGTAATCTGCCCCGTTTTTTAGAATGTAAGAAATGCTTCCGTTTTTTAAATATTTGAAAATCGATGATGAAATTTTCAGTGGTGAGGGCTTAATACCTGTTAATATGGGTGGAATTCTGAAGCTTATTGTGAAATAAATGAATGATATTAAATAAAAGGAGAATATTATGTTTGGGCAACGACAAAGTATGATTGTCTATCTACATTCCTTAAAACATGCTAAAATTTTAAGGAAATATGGAAATATTCATTACATATCAAAACGGTTTAAATATGCTGTTGTGTATTGTGATATGGAGCAATTAGAACATATGATGCGAAAATTAAATAAGCTTCCGTTTGTAAAGAAAATCGAGCCATCTTATCGGCCGTTTTTAAAAACGGAATTCGAAAATTCCAGACCAGATCGCGCAAAAGAATATGATTATAATAAGCTGGATTAAAACCCCACCAAATTTGGTGGGGTTTTTTGTATTCTTCATCTTATTGCATCGGTGGAATAAAATGATTCATTCGTAAAATACCGATGAGATGATTAAAATATAGTTCATTTTCTGGAAATACAGTAGATGGTTTTACAGTAAAAGAAACTATTTTTTTTCCGATTTGTTCGGCGGTTTCTTCAAATAAAGTCATTCGTTTGCTTTTTTTATCTGTTAATACAGGGATCCCTTCTCGACATATGTATAAAGGTTGGAAAGCGCCTACTGTCGTGGGGTGAAGAACAACGACGAGAGAGCATACAGCTTTGTCGTTTTTCGAAGTATTAAATTGTAGCATATGCGATACCCGGTGTTTGTTTGCTTTTGCAATTTCAAGTAATTCGTATAAATCGGAGTATCCTTCTCCTAGTTCAATAAAACGTTGAATCATGTCTTTTCCTCCTCTTTCTTTTACTGTATCATTTCATTTTCAAAATGAAAAGGAGACAAAGAAAAAACCCTGCCGAAGCAGGGCCCTTCTTATACTAGCATGACTAGCAAGAAGGCAAAGGGAGAGGAGAAACCGGAGGAAGAACTTATGGGGAAACGTAAGTCTTCTCCGCGGTTGGCAACAACATCGAAGGTGATGTTGTTATATTTATTTATCTCCAAACTGTATAAAGATATACATTATAAAATTAAATTTTCTCTTTTCCTTTTTATTTTTCTTTCGTATGTTTTATGATAGGATAAAAAAGGTGAATATACATAAAGTGAAACTTTCATCAGTAGAGGTATTACTGCCCACGAATAGCAGGATAAAGTTGAGCTTACATAAGAATGATTTATATGAACATTTGTTATATGAATCCATTTTGATTTTTCGACATATAGATTGCTGTTATGCAGAAAAAAGGAGCATGCACTTGCTTTTTTCCTTTGTTTGAACTTCGCATGTGGCAGAAAAAAGGCTCTGACCGCTTCTATGCATAGCCAGATGCTCTCGCCCGCCTAATAAGGATGGTTTTATGTCGTTTTTTTATTTGGATTGATATAGAAAGAGATAAAGGTAGTGAAAAATTATGAGAGTAGTTTCGGGAAAGTGTAAAGGTCATCCTTTAAAAGCTGTACCAGGTAATACAACGCGGCCGACAACAGATAAGGTGAAAGAGGCTATTTTTAATATTATCGGCCCTTATTTTGATGGTGGTTTAGCTCTTGATTTGTTTGGCGGGAGCGGTGGGCTTGGTATTGAGGCTCTTAGTAGAGGGATAGATAAGGCTATTTTTGTTGATCGTGATGGAAAAGCGATAAAGGTGATTCATCAAAATTTAGAAAGTTGCAGGTTAGAAGCGCAAGCTGAAGTATATAGAAATGATGCAGAACGTGCTGTAAAGGCGCTCATGAAACGTGAGTTATCGTTCGATCTTGTACTATTAGATCCGCCGTATAAAGATCAAAAGATTGTTTCTTTAATAAGTATAATGGATCAGCATGATCTATTGAAAGAAGATGGAATCGTTATGACTGAACACGGGATAGATGTAGACCTACCTGAAATGATTGGTAGACTTGTGAAGGTAAGAGCTGAAAACTACGGTATTACAGCGATTTCAATTTATAAGTATGAAGGCGAGGGGACCGAATGGCAAGCATAGCAATTTCTTCGGGAAGTTTTGATCCGATTACGCTTGGACATTTAGATATTATTAAAAGAGGTGCAAAAGTTTTTGATGAAGTATATGTTGTTGTTTTAAACAATTCGTCAAAAAAACCGCTTTTTACGGTAGAAGAGCGTTTAGAATTAATTCGCGAGGCGACAAAAGACATTCCGAATGTAAAGGTTGATTCGCATAGTGGATTATTAGTAGAGTATGCGAGAATGCGCAATGCGAATGCGATTTTACGTGGTTTACGTGCGGTATCTGATTTCGAATATGAAATGCAAATTACATCGATGAATCGTAAATTGGAAGAGAATGTAGAAACATTTTTTATTATGACGAATAATCAATATTCCTTTTTAAGTTCAAGTATTGTAAAAGAGGTAGCTCGTTATGGTGGCAATGTTTCTGGACTTGTTCCACCAATTGTAGAACGTGCTTTAAAAGAGAAGTTTCAAACCCCGTTATGATGAACGGGGTTTTTTGTTATGAATGAGCCGGAAAAAGAGTAATAAAACGTATAAATATAAACAAAATAGTGTAAAGGCTGGGCCGAATATAACAAGGGAATCCCAAGCTTTCGCAAAGATGGTAGATTGTTTAGATAAAAAGACTGGAATGTCGTATTCAGTAGGTGAAAAAGAGTGCAATCTTTCATAAAGTGGTCCCCAAAATATGTATGTATAGATTGGAGCAAGGAAGCTTTGTATAATCCGGGCAACAAAGTATGGTTTAAAACGGATATCTGTATCCGCTAAAATACTGGCAACTTGAGCTTGAATAGAAAGACCGCTAAAAGCTAAGACGAAACTTGTCATCATGGTTTGCTGTAAAATAGAAGTGTGTTCTGTTTGACTAATCATTTGACTCCCGAGTGTCATTTCCAACAGACCTGACAAAATAGGGAAGCTAAAATAAGGTGAAAGTTGAAATGTAACCAATATTTGTTTCATAATAAAAGCAAGAAAGGTTGTAATGTGAAAAACGGTTAACATTTTATTCAAAACAGAGAATAGAATTATAAACCCGCCAATCATAAGTAATGTTTGAACAGAAGAAGTAATTGCATCACCGATTAATTTGCCAATGGGACGTTTTTCTTGTAATCGAGTTTTATGAAGAACGGAAAAAGCATGCCGCAATGGAATTGGTGGTGTCTGTTTTTTTGCTTCTTGTTGTTTGCGATTATCTTGGTAAAAGCGCATGAGTAGTCCAACTGTGAAATTACTAACATAATGGGAGGTTGCTAAAATAATTCCAAGTTTTGGGTTATCAAAAAATCCAATTGCTACAGCACCAAAAATAAATAATGGATTAGAAGAGTTTGTGAAAGAAACTAGACGTTCTGCTTCAATTTGTGTAAGTTGGTTTTCTTGGCGTAGCCGAGCGCTTAATTTTGCGCCTGCAGGAAAACCTGAGGCCATACCCATTGCCCATACAAAGCCTCCGATGCCAGGGACACGAAAGAGTGGACGCATCAAAGGTTCTAATAACACACCGATAAATTTTACAATTCCCAGCCCGATTAGAAGTTCCGCGATAATAAAAAAGGGTAGCAATGAAGGAAATACAACTTCCCACCATATATTTAAGCCTCGAATAGATGATTGGAGTGCTGCTTGGGGATGGAGTACGAGGGAAATTGTAATAAAAGAAACCGATATGGTGAGAAAGCCTGTTTTCCATTTTTCGTACATTTAATATCCCCCTTTGTCCCAAATGTTCATTTCAGTATACGAGGATACATAGTGAAATTAGACCATAAGTATAAAAAGAGAGTGAAAAATTTTTGAGGGTGAAGAAGATGAAAGAACCGAAAATTGGATTAGCGCTTGGGTCAGGTGGTGCGAAAGGATTTGCACATGTTGGTGTTATTAAAGTGCTGCGAGAAGCTGGTGTACCTATTCATATGATTGCAGGGAGTAGTATGGGGGCACTAATAGGTACGTTTTATGCAGCAGGATGTAATGTGGACCGTTTGTATCGTTTAGCAACAGTATTTAAGCGGAAGTACTATTTGGACTTTACTGTACCTAAAATGGGATTTATTACTGGAAAACGTGTAAAAGATATGATTAAAATGTTTACATATAATAAAAAATTAGAAGAGCTAGATATTCCAACAGCGGTTGTAGCAACTGATATTCTAAATGGTGAAAAGGTTGTCTTTACAAAAGGTTCTATTGCAGATGCTGTTAGGGCAAGTATTTCTGTGCCTGGCATATTTGTTCCAGAGAAAATAAATGGAAGACTACTCGTGGATGGAGGGGTAATTGATCGTATTCCAGTATCCGTAGTAAGAACGTTAGGGGCTGATATTGTGATTGCTGTTGATGTATCTCCTATTAAGGTCAATGGAGAAGTTGCATCCATTTATGATGTCATTATGCAAAGTATCGAAATTATGCAACATGAGCTTGTAGTTAATAGACAAATTGCATCAGATCTTATGATGCATCCAGCTGTAGAACAATTTAGTTCGAGGGCCTTTACGAATATAGAAGATATTATTCGTGTCGGTGAAGAAGAAGCTAAGCAACACATTCAAACAATTTACACATTGATTGAGCAGTGGAAGGAGAAAAAAGATGTTTAAAAAGTTTCGGTATTTATATGCACTACTAATTGGAGTAATTATTGCAATATTAATCGTGTTTGTCCCTTTACCATACTATATTACAAAGCCAGGCATGGCTGAGAAATTAGAGCCGTATGTAAAAGTTGAAGGAGGGAATAAAGAGAAAGGGGATTTTATGCTTGTTACAGTTTCGATGGGGCGAGCGAATGTTGTGAATTATCTTTCTGCTAAATTTAACAAATATGACGAAATTTTTAAGAAGGAAGAAATTTTAAGAAAAGGTGAAAGTGATGAAGAGTATCAATTTCGCCAAGTATATGCAATGAAAGAGTCACAAGATGCGGCTATTTATAATGCATATAAACGAGCAAATGCCTCTGTTACGTTTGAAAATCAAGGTGTTCTTGTTGTTGGTATTGCAGATGATATGCCAGCTGCTGAAAAATTAAAGCTTGGGGATCGTATTCTTGCTGTTGATGGTCAATCATTGCAAACGGCAGAGCAGTTTATTGCCTATATGAAAACAAAAAAACAAAATGATGAAGTAAGCGTTAAATATGTCCGTGAAAATAAAGAAAAGGAAGACAAACTTGTATTGAAGCCAATTCCGGAAGATAAAAGCCGCGCTGGTATTGGGGTTTCTATTATTACAGATAAGAAGCTTACAGTAAATCCTAATGTGAAAATTGATGCGCATAAGATTGGAGGACCCTCTGCTGGTCTTATGTTTACGTTAGAAATTTATAATCAGCTTGTGAAAGAAGACATAACGAAAGGTCACGAAATAGCTGGAACTGGAACGATAAATGAAAAAGGAGAAGTTGGTCCAATTGGAGGTATTTCTCAAAAAGTAGTTGCAGCTCATAATGCTGGTGCAGAAGTATTCTTTGCTCCAAATGAGAATGGAAAAGAGAATTCAAATTATAAAGAGGCAGTGAAAACAGCTAAAGATATAAAGACCAAAATGAAAATTATACCTGTAAATACGTTAGATGATGCCCTAACGCATTTGGATAAAATGTCAGTGAAAAAGTAAATCCTCTCGTTTAAGAGAGGATTTTTTTATCATACTATTTTTTAGACAGCGAAAGATAAAATAAGGAAAGCTGGGAGATTTACTTTATAAAAATGTATGTTGCGCTTCGTCATATCGAATGGGGTGCTGCGTTATATCACGCTTTATCATTTCACCACAAAGGGTTCCTTGTAAAATAGAAAAATAAACAGCGCTTGCTCTTCGGTCTATATCTAGAAGAGGATGCTGTAACACTTTTGTATGAGAAAGCAATGGAAGTGTTATTTGCTTTTTCATTGCTGATATATACGATTGTCCTTTTTGGGACATGCCGAGTAAACGAATAAATTGTGCGTGTTGTTCTACATGGGCTTTGTGTATCTCTTCTTTTGTTGTATTGGTTAAAATGTGTGTACAAATGCGCTGTAATCGTGTCCATGTGTAACGCTTTGTTTTTAATGTTTCCATAAATTTTGTGAATGAAGTTGCTTCTTGGATAGAAGATAAAATCCGATGTTCCAACCCTTCCTCTACTTCGTATATATTTTGTAATTGCAATGGTGACATTGTTAGGAGTTTATATTTTAGTAAGTGAAAATAATGCTCCCAATTATGTAATAGGCGATAGGAATGTATATATTGCTCTAAAAGTAGTTTTGTCGCTTTTGGAATAAAGGGAATAATTGCTGAAAAATTTTTTGGATCATTAAATAATTGTTTGCGAATGCTTGTTGCACTGGCAATTCGTTCATCTTGAAATGTTTCGTCATGATAGTGCGAAGCGAAACGCATAATTGTACTTGCTTTCATTAAACTTTTTTGTTTGATAATTGCTTCTATGTAATGCATTCCTAAAATATTATTAGGCTCTGAAATGTCAATAGTAGCTATGTTTTTTTGTAAGGATGAAAATGCCTCAGAAGTTGCTTTCGCATAACTCATTCCTGTTTTTAAGTATTGTTGTACGAGGGAATGGAATGCGACCTGCTCAGCTTGACGCAAAGTAACTGTATTGTAAAAATGTTCGATATTACCACTTTCACTCCCAAAGCAAACTTCAGAGACACGAAGAGCATCTAATATTGAAATGGCACCGTCTGCAAATGTTTCAGCTTTTTGCGTTGCGAAAGCATATGGAAGTTCGACGACAATGTCTACACCATTTGCTAAGGCCATTTGTGTTCGTGCCCATTTTGAAACGAGAGCCGGTTCTCCGCGCTGTAAGAAGGGTCCACTCATAACAGCAATGATGATATCCGCATTTGTTAACTTTTTGGTTTGTTGCACATGATAAGCATGACCATTGTGAAATGGATTATATTCAACAACAATGCCGCTAGCTTTTATAATAATCTCTCCTTTCAGTGTAGCATCTTTTTCAAAAACATGATAATCTATATATTATTTCCTATAATGACTTCATTATAGTGTAAAGAAAAAATATTGACAAATATACAATGGCTAGCTATAATTTTGTTTGTTGCCTTGAGGTGATATGATATGAAATGGTCCATCCATCAATTGAACAAATATCGACATAAAGGACTAACGTTAGATGAGATGGTAGATGTAACTGAGCTGAAAAATGTTGAGACGGATGTTCGAGACGTCACTCCTGTTCATGTAACAGGTAGAGTTGATTTTGGCTCTAACAAATTTACGTTCCATCTACATATAACAGGAAGCATGGTATTACCATGTTCTAGAACGTTAGTAGATGTAACATTACCATTTGACATTGAAACAACTGAGGTGTTCTTAGTTTCGAAAGAAGATTATGAAACTGAAGCAGATTTTCATTACTTAGAAGGAGAAGTACTTGACTTACTCCCTGTAATTAAGGAAAATATACTATTGGAGATTCCAATGCAAATTTTCAGTGAGGATGTTTCAGAAGGAACACCGATGCAAGGTCGAGACTGGCAAGTGATTTCGGAAAAAAGCGAAGAAAAGCCTGTTGATCCAAGATTAGCAGGACTTGCGAAGTTTTTTGACAAATAATCAGAAGACCAGTTCGAGCTTTCATATGAAAATAACTCTCTCTTTTAAGGAGGTGGGAAGAATGGCAGTACCTTTTAGAAGAACTTCTAAAACAGTAAAAAGAAAGCGTCGCACGCATTTCAAATTATCAGTACCTGGTATGGTAGAGTGCCCAAGCTGTGGTGAAGCAAAATTAGCTCACCGTGTATGTAAAGCATGCGGTACTTACAAAGGTAAAGAAGTAATCAGCAAGTAATTGCAAAAATAAACGCAGGAGGGAAACCTCCTGCGTTTATTTTTTTGCTTTTCTTTACATGTTATTCTTCTATCTTTTCTAGTAACTGCATATGTTTAATAAAAAATGCATAAGGAGGACTAGAGAAATGGCAACAACAAGACAAGATGCATGGACTGATGACGAAGATTTACTTCTGGCAGAAGTAGTGCTCCGGCATATTCGCGAAGGAGGAACGCAGCTTTCTGCCTTCAAAGAAGTAGGGAGACATTTATCGCGGACACCTGCTGCTTGTGGATTTCGCTGGAATTCTTATGTGCGTAAACAATATAAAGAACGCATTGAAGAAGCGAAGCAAATACGGAAAGCTGAAAATTATGAAGTGCAAGAACAAAAGAAGGAGAAAGTGAACTCTTTTTCAATAACGTTAGAAGATGTAATTGTCTTTTTGCAAAGCTATAAAAAAGAAGAAGAAAAAATGGAATTATATAAAAAAATTGAGGCATTGCAAAAGGAAAAAGAAGGGCTTTTGCAGCAATTGTCTTTGTATGAAGAAGAATACCGTACCTTATTCGATTATATTGACCGGAAAAGAAACTCGATGGTATTAGAGCCTTCTGAGAGAGAGAGAAAACGAGAAAAAGGAATACTTGAAAAAACATCAAAATAAAAACAGCTGTCACGCAGCTGTTTTTATTTTTAAGCAGATTCATTTTTTGTAACCGCATTCATATTTACGTTTGGATACCAAACGTAGAAATCACCATCATCAATGGCTACTTTTTCGAAGTGTAATCTCTCCCAAAAATCAGCAGAATGGACACGGGCAATCGTTTTGATAGGAAGATGTAATTGTTTTGCATAATTGACAAGCATCTTACCGAATCCTTGTTTTTGGAATGTTGGTAACACTTCAAGTTTAAAAAGTTCTACATAAGGGCCGGAAAACAAATTGATACTGGATTGTTGTTTCGTATACAAGCTCATACGTGCGACAAGAGAACCACCATAATAAACTCCATAAAAAGGAGATTCGCTATCGTTTTCGATGATATTTGCTTGTAAATCCTCCAGCATAGATAATTCTTCAGCACCGCATCCTTTGAATTTTTTAAACTCTTCTAACGTTTTATAATTGATGAGCAAGCGCTCAACTTTCGGAAAATGCATAGAACCACATCCTTTTCTTGTTGTAAAATAAAGAAAAGTATAAATATTTACAATAATATTATAACGCATTTTTAAATTTTTATGAAGAAAAGAGATTATTCTTTCGATATTTTTTTTAGAAGTTTGCTAAACTAATTTTATAAACTATAAAGTAAAGCTTTCGTTAGTAGAAATTCTTTTTTATTAGTGGAAATTTTTTAACAATTGTTTTTTTGTAGAAAGTTATTCGTAATGTATCTTTTAAATTTTGATGTATAGCGTGATAAAAATGGAGGGCTTTTTAAAGATGGAGATTGGAATTGTTGGGCCAGGTGCAATTGGACTTTTGTTTGCGTTTTATTTACAAAAAAATGGGCAGGATGTCACACTGTATACACGAACGGTAGAGCAATCTGAGCGCTTGGAAAAGTGCGGGATTACATGTATACAAAATGGTGTGAGGGAAACTGTATTTCCTCGTGTTAGCCCTTTAGAGAATATAAACAATGAAAGACGTGATTATACATTTGTTGCTGTAAAGCAATATCATTTAGAAGAGATATTACCGTATTTGCAAGCGGAAAAACGACTAGTTTTCTTACAGAATGGGATGGGACACCTTCATTTATTGCAACAAATTCAAGGTGCTAGCGTTGCAGTAGGAATTGTAGAGCACGGAGCGAAAAAGGAAAATGTGAGTATCGTTCATCATACTGGGGTAGGTAGTACGAAATTTGGATTCATACATGGAGAAAGAAAGCAATTTGAGCCTCTGTTCACTGCATTTTCTTCGAGTTTATTCCCGATAGCGGTTGAAAATGATTGGAAGCAAACAATGATAAATAAGCTTGTTGTTAATGCGTGTATTAACCCGTTAACTGCGCTGCTGGATGTACAAAATGGAGAGTTATTGACAAATCCTTCGTTTCACAAAGTGATGAAGCAAGTGTTTTCAGAAGTAATGGGAATTGTCAGCGACTTACAATGTAAAGAGCATTGGGATCGTGTATGCACAGTATGTGAAAATACAGGTCACAACACTTCTTCTATGTTAACGGATGTACGCAATAATAGAAAAACAGAAATTGATGCAATTGTTGGTTATTTAATTCAAGAAGCAGAGAAACAACAAAAATTAGTTCCGACACTGTCTTTTTTGTATTATTCTATAAAAGGATTAGAAAGATAAGAGATATTCTTTGCTTTTATAACGAACATTGACTACAATTTGGTTGGTGAGAGATCAGGAGATGAAAGGAAGAAGTATATGGAGATAAAAGAAATCTCTGTCCCGCTTCAAGGAGTTGTTGCGGACTATTTAAACCATGAAAAAGACATTCAAGAATGCTTTGATTATCCGATAACGGAAGAGAGTTTTGTAAGACGTATACAAGATTTGCGAAATAGACAGTATCCAAGACAAGAATTAGTATCACATTTATTACAATATAATCAAGAATTAAATGCAGGAGAAAAAACGCTTCAAAATATTCATGCTTTGTTAGAAGAAGATACATACGTTGTTGTAGGGGGGCAACAAGCTGGATTGTTAACAGGTCCTCTTTATACAATTCATAAAATTATATCTATTTTACAACTTGCAAAGGAAAAAGAGGCTTCGCTTGGAGTGCGAGTTGTTCCAGTTTTTTGGATTGCTGGGGAAGATCATGACATTGATGAAATTAACCATGCGTTCGTTACGAAAAATGGAAAAGTGAAAAAGACAATTTTTCATGAACGTCACCTAAATAAAACAAGTGCTTCTGAAACGGAGATTTCCATCGAGGATTGCAAACAATGGATCGAAGAAATATTTAAAACATATCCAGAAACAAAATATACAAAGGATGTAATCCGATTTGTAGAAGAATGTTTACAGCAATCACGCACATATGTTGATTTTTTTGCGCACTTGATTACAAAGCTATTTGCGCATTCAGGTTTAATTCTTGTAGATTCTCATCACCCTGTTCTTCGGAATATTGAAGTACCTTTTTTAAAAGAACTACTAGCCCACTACAAAAATGTGCAAGTAGCACTTAACAATCAGCAGCGTGCATTACATGAGTTAGGGTATAAAACGATTATTGAAACCAAACAGAATGTAGTTCATATTTTCATGGAAATGAACGGGGAGCGTCTTTTGTTAGAGGAAGAAGAGGGACGCTTTATTTGTAAAGAGGGGATGTATTCGTTTTCGTACGAGGAGATTATCGAACATATGGAGAATCATCCTGAACAATTTAGTAACAACGTTGTAACTAGACCACTTATGCAAGAGTATATTTTTCCAACGCTTGCATTTATTGGCGGTCCGGGGGAAATTGCGTACTGGAGTGAATTGCAGCAAGTATTTCATGCGTTGGATTTTCAAATGCCACCTGTCGTTCCTCGTTTGACAATTAGTTATTTAGCTCGTGATATTGAAACTGATTTACGGGATTTACAGATCCAAGAGAGCGAATTGTTCCGTAAAGGTATTGCTGCATTACGAGAAAATTGGTTATCTATGCAAGTTGAGGAGCCGATGGATAGTCAATTTATGAATGCATCGGAGCAAATTGGAGCAATACACACATCTTTACAGCAATTTGTTCAAAAAGTGAGTCCGGGTCTTCGAGATTTTGCCAAGAAAAATGAGCTGAAAATTATGCAACAACTTGAATTGTTAGAGAGGACACTTCAAGCTGATTTAGAGAGAAAGCATGAAGTACAGCTTAATAAATTCCGAAGAATTGAACACTCAATACAGCCATTAGGTACGCCGCAAGAACGGATATGGAATATTTGTTATTATTTAAACGACTATGGACTTGATTTTGTAGAGCGGGTTATGGAACAGCATTTTCGTTGGAATGGAAAACATCATATTGTTAAATTATAAAATCTTGCTCCTAAGAGCAGGATTTTTTTTTATTTTGTGGAATTACCTGTAAAATAAATTAATTTATTGACTTTGTAAAACGTAAAGTATCTGGATTGAAAGTACTCTGTTTCTGAAGAACAGCACTTTTTTGATAAAATGAAACAAAAAGAAGCAAATTATTATCTTTTTTCGACATGTTTTATGAAATTTCCCGAAAAAGATGATAAAATTTAGTATATAATAAGGTAAAACTATTATTTAGTAGGAAGCTGAATTCTTACTAATTACAAACCTCACCAATCGAACTCTTATGGGAATTTAATTCAATTCTTTATCGTTTGTGGAATTGACTTTTAAAGAGGAATAAACGGATGATTCAAGAGGATTATTTTGCAAAAAGTAGGTGCAACAATGTTTAAACATGTAACAGTGCTTTTAAAAGAAACAGTAGACGGTTTAGAAATTAAACCAA
Source organism: Bacillus sp. 123MFChir2 (assembly GCF_000383235.1). Lineage (GTDB taxonomy): Bacteria > Bacillota > Bacilli > Bacillales > Bacillaceae_G > Bacillus_A. The sequence goes on along the minus strand of NZ_KB910924.1, from coordinate 230,459 downwards.
ATGGTACATATGTAGATTGTACGTTAGGAGGTGGAGGACATAGTGCTTATTTACTATCTCAACTTTCTGAAGAAGGAAAACTAATTGCATTTGATCAAGATGAGGTTGCAATTCAAAATGCAAAAGAAAGATTCTCTTCTTATAACGGTCAATTTATAGCTGTAAAAAGTAACTTTCGCTATTTAAAGGAAAAGTTATTTGAATTAGGAATAACGGAAGTAGACGGTATTTTATTTGATTTAGGTGTTTCTTCCCCGCAATTAGATACGCCAGAACGTGGATTTAGTTATCACCACGATGCTCCGCTCGATATGCGTATGGATCAAGATGCCCCGCTAACAGCATATGACGTTGTAAATAGTTGGTCATATGAACAACTTGTAAGAATCTTTTTTCAATATGGTGAAGAAAAGTTTTCAAAGCAAATTGCAAGGAAAATTGAAGCATACCGCGAAAAACAACCAATTAAAACAACTGGAGAACTAGTGGAGTTAATTAAAGAAGGGATTCCAGCTCCGGCAAGGCGGACTGGAGGACATCCTGCGAAGCGAGTATTTCAGGCAATTCGTATTGCAGTTAATGATGAATTGAAAGTATTTGAGTACGCGTTAGAAGCGGCAATTGACATAACGAAAACAGGTGGCCGAATTAGTGTGATTACATTCCATTCATTGGAAGATCGGATTTGTAAAACGACATTTAAAAGATACAGTACAACACCACAGCTCCCACCAGGGTTGCCAATTATTCCTGATGAATACAAGCCGAAATTAAAACTGATTACAAGAAAGCCAATTTTGCCTTCTGATGAAGAGTTAGAAGAAAATAATCGAGCGCGTTCTTCGAAGCTGCGAATTGCTGGAAAATTATAAAAAGGAGAGAGAGGTATGACAAATTTAGCTGTTAAGTATAAAAAGCAACAAGTAGAAGTACAATCTCAAGCTCCGCAGCAAGTAGTACAGACAGCTGTAAAAACAAAAATTACAAGACTTGAAAAATTATTGTATGTTGCATTTATTGGTTTTTTACTATATGCATGTGTAGCTTTTATTGGTAATAAAGCTGCGTTATATGAAGCTGATGCTAAAGTAACAGAAATGGAAAGCAATCTCATAAAACAACAAAAAGAAAATAAGGAATTACAAGCGGAAACTGAAAAGCTAACACGTTATGATCGCATTGCAGAAATTGCCCAAAAACATGGACTTGAAATTAATGCGAATCATGTGAAAGGCTTAAATTAATAAAATAGGTGTGAAGAAAAGATGAATATACGTAAATTTCATACCAACAAAGGAGCAGGGTTCTTCATAAAAGTGTTTCTCCTGCTCTTTTTTCTGTTGTTAGCACGCTTTCTATATATTCAAGCAACAAAAACAGTACATGGAGTAGACTTAAAGCCACTTGCACAGCAAAAGCACAATAAAGAGGGTGTGCTTGAAGCAAATCGAGGAACGATTTACGATCAAAATGGTTACGTACTTGCCCAAGATGCAAACTCGTATAAGATGGTTGCTGCACTTAAAGGGCAAGAGCCTGTGAAAGACAAAGAAGATGCGGCAGAGAAAATATCGAAAGTACTTGAGGTTGATAAAAAAGAGATTTTACAGTATTTGAATAAAGATGCTGCACAAGTAGAGTTCGGATCAATTGGAAAAAACTTAACGAAAGAAAAGAAAGATCAAATTAAGAATCTGAAGATAGATGGAATATCTTTTGTTACAGAAAAAGCAAGAATATATCCGAATGGAGATTTTGCTTCTTATATACTTGGATTTGCAAAACCGAATGATGAAGGAATTGCAGAAGGAAAATATGGACTGGAACAAAGCTTAGATAAATATTTACGAGCTTCTAACGGAAGCGTGAAGTATACAGGAGATACGAAAGGTATCGCGTTAGAAGGTGAAAAACAGTCTGTAAAGCCTCCTAAAAACGGAGATAATGTATATTTAACAATCGATCAACGGATTCAAGGTTTTCTAGAAGATGCAATGGAAGAGGCAGAAAAACATTATGATCCGTCTATGTTAATTGGAGTCGTAGCAGACCCGAAAACAGGAAAGATTTTAGCGATGTCTAGCAGACAAAGTTTTGATCCGAATAAACGAGATATTCAATACTTTTTAAATGATCCGATTGCTAATGCTTATGAACCAGGTTCAACGATGAAAATCTTCACGTTAGCAGCTGCCATTAATGAGGGTGTATACAAAGGACAAGATTACTATCAATCTGGTAGATACAAAGTTGGGAATGAGGAAATTAAAGACCATAATGGCGGTGCAGGATGGGGTTCTATTACGTTTGATGAAGGAGTTGAGCGCTCATCGAACGTTGCTTTTGCTATTTTAGGAAATGAAAAGCTAGGACCTGATCGTTTCCGCCAATATATTCATAAGTTTGGTCTAGACGAAAAAACAGGTATTGATTTAGCTGGAGAAGGCGAAAATACAATTTTATTTGATAAGAAAATCCAACAAGTAACAACAGCATTTGGACAAGGCTCTACTGTAACTCCGATTCAGCTTGTACAAGCAGCTACTGCAATTGCTAATGAGGGGAAAATGATGAAACCCTATGTGATTGATCAGGTTGTAGATCCGATGGATGATAAAGTCGTCTTGAAACACCGTCCGGAGGAAGTAGGAAAGCCGGTTACAAAAGAGACTGCAACGCAAGTAAGACAACTGTTAGAACGAGTTGTAACATCGCCAAAAGGGACTGGAACGATGTATAAACTTGATGGTTATTCCGTTGGTGGTAAAACAGGAACAGCACAAATTCCAGATGGAAAAGGCGGATATATGACAGGGAAAAATAATTATATTTTCTCCTTCCTTGGTATGGCACCAATGGATGACCCGCAGCTTGTCGTATATTTAGCAATTAAACAGCCTAAATTGAAAGACACTGAAAATGGTGCACAGCCGTTATCAGAAATGTTTAAATCTGTAACGAAAAATAGTTTGGAGTATTTAAAAATTAAGCCGAACAAAATAAAAGATGTGAAAAAGCAAGTAAACCAGCAGCAAGCTACTGTTCCAAATATAACAGGTAAAACAATGGAAGAAGCAAAGGGAATATTGGAAAAGGCGAAGTTCCGACCTGTTGTTTTAGGAGAGGGGAAAATCGAGCAACAAGTGCCAAAAGCAAACGAAAAAACATTAACGGGTGATCGTGTATTCTTAGTAGGAAATCAACCGAAAATGCCGAATATTAGCGGTTGGTCACTTCGTGATGTGATGAATTTAGCAAAAATATTAAATCTTGATTTGAAGCTATCTGGTACAGGGTATGTAACAGAACAAAGTGTCGCTGAAGGCACGCCTTTACAAGAAAGAACACAGGTAGAAGTAAAACTTGACCCGCCTCTTGAACCGCAGCAAGAAGCAGAGCAGGAACCAAATAAGAAGGAAAAGAAAGAGGACACGTAAAATAGGAGAAGTGTACGTGTTCTAATGAAACAAGTACAAGCATATATTGGAACAAGCTAGGCGTAAAGGAGGCTTGTTCCAATATGCGTGTATCAAATGTAACAGTAAGAAAAAGACTTATTTTTGTACTGATTTTTGGTATACTTATTTTTACAATTATTGATATTCGTCTTGGATATGTGCAGTTTTTTCTTGGGAATATGTTAACAGATCGTGCGAAAGATTCATGGAGTCGTAATATTACATTTGAACCTGAACGGGGGAAAATTGTAGATCGTAATGGTGTGGAACTTGCAACAAATAAAAGTGCACCAACTGTCTTTGTGGTACCAAGGCAAATTGAAAAACCAGCAGAGACTGCAGAGAAATTAGCTGCAGTTTTAGGTGTGTCGAAAGAAGAGGTTTATCAACGCCTTACGAAAAAAGAGTCTATAGTCAGATTAGACAAAGGCGGACGGAAAATTTCTCATGATAAAGCGAAAGAAGTTAGAGCTTTAAGTTTAAAAGGTGTATATATTGCTGAAGATTCAATTCGATACTATCCGTTTGGTAAGTATTTATCACATGTTCTTGGGTTTGCTGGGAGTGATAATCAAGGGCTTATGGGACTAGAGTCGTTTTATGACAAAGAATTAAATGGTGACAAAGGATATGTCCGTTTTTTTGCCGATGCGAAAGGACAACGCATGCCGAATATTGGCGATGATTATAAAGAACCTGGTGACGGCTTGAATTTAAAGTTGACAATTGATTCGCGCATTCAGACAATTATGGAGAGAGAATTAAATATTGCAGAGTCTACGTATCATCCAGATGGAATCATCGCAATTGCTATGAATCCGAACAACGGTGAAATTTTAGGTATGTCCAGCCGTCCAAGTTTTGATCCGACAGATTTCAAGAGTGTCTCACCAGAAGTGTTTAACCGAAATCTTCCAGTCTGGAGTACATATGAACCAGGGTCCACATTTAAAATTATTACCCTTGCAGCTGCTTTAAATGAAAAATTAGTAGACTTGGAGAAAGATACGTTTTATGATGATGGAGCGGCAGAAGTTGGCGGCGCAAGGTTGCGTTGCTGGAAAGCGGGAGGGCATGGCAGCCAAACGTTTTTAGAGGTTGTTCAAAACTCTTGTAACCCAGGTTTTATAGAACTTGGAGACCGTTTAGGAAAAGAAAAGCTGTTTCAATATATCCGTGATTTTGGATTTGGACAAAAAACAGGTATTGATTTACAAGGAGAAGGTAGAGGAATATTATTTGATCTAAAAAAAGTAGGACCTGTTGAACAAGCGACTACAGCGTTTGGTCAAGGAGTCTCTGTTACCCCGATTCAACAAGTAGCAGCTGTAGCGGCTGCTGTAAATGGAGGCACGTTATATCAGCCTTATATTGCGAAAGAATTCTTGGACCCAACTACGAACAAAGTAATTAGTAAAAAAACGCCTGTTGCAAAAAAAGAAGTTATTTCCAAGGAAACGTCTGAAAAAGTACGTTATGCACTTGAGAATGTTGTTGCGAAAGGCTCAGGTAACAAAGCGTATATTGATGGATATCGTGTTGGAGGGAAAACTGGTACAGCACAAAAGGTTAAAGATGGAAAGTATTTGGATAACAACTATATCGTATCATTTATTGGGTTTGCACCAGCGGATGATCCGCAAATTGTTGTATATGTTGCTGTAGATAATCCGAAGGGAATTATACAATTTGGCGGAGTTGTTGCTGCGCCAATTGTTGGAAATATTCTTCGTGATGTCTTACCGGTTATGGGAGTAGAGCCTAGAAAAGAGCAAATTGAAAAGAAATTAACTTGGGATGAGACGCCTTTAGTAGAAGTCCCTAATATAGTAGGGATGGATCGAAAGGAATTACAAAGTCAACTTATTGACCTACAAATTGACGCCAGTGGTGATGGAAGTAAAGTGGTTGAACAGTCTCCAAAACCAGGTACGAAAGTAAAAGCAGGATCCAAGGTTCGAATATATTTTAATAAGTAAGTATGAAGGCATGTGTGTACGATATAATAACATTCAACTAACTATATAAATACAATTTGAAGGGCTGACATAAAAACCTTTTCCTTTTAGGGGGGCGAGAGCATCTGGCCGTGCATAGAGGCGGTCAGGGCCTTTTCTTGCCACATGCGAGGTTTTAAAACAAAAGGAGCAAGCAAGTGACGGTTATGTTTTATTCTGCACAGCAGTGGCCTATATGTTGAAAAATCAAGATGGCTTTTTATATAGTAGTGAGTTGTTGGATTCACATTGTCTGATGGATAAATATATGACGTTCTTAATTAATGGAGCGTTTTGAACGCATCCATTAATAAGAAGTAAATAAAGAGTAGAGAGGATTTAAAGAAATGAAGTTGCATACACTCGTATCAAGTTTGCATGATTTTCCGGTCATTCCAAAAGAAAATCCAGAAATTACATCTATTGAAGCAGATTCACGTAAAGTGACAACTGGGAGTTTATTTGTATGTATAAAAGGTTTTACGGTTGATAGTCATGAATTAGCTATGCAAGCAGCCGCGCAAGGTGCGGCTGCTATTGTTGCGGAAAGGCCTATTGATGTTGACGTTCCAGTTGTACTTGTTAAAGATACAGTACGTTCTTTAGCAATGTTAGCTGATTATTTTTATGGACAGCCAACGCAAAAGTTACACTTAATTGGAATTACAGGTACAAATGGAAAGACAACAACATCGCATATAATGGACGAAATTATGCGCGCACATGGACATAAAACAGGGCTAATTGGAACAATTAATATGAAAATAGGTGATGAAACGTATGAGGTGAAAAACACAACACCTGATGCATTAACATTACAAAAGACATTCGCTAAAATGGTCGAACAAAATATAAATAGCGCTGTTATGGAAGTATCTTCACATGCTTTGCATCTTGGAAGAGTGCATGGATGTGACTATGATGTAGCAGTGTTTACAAACTTAACACAAGATCATTTAGATTATCATAAAACGATGGAAGAGTATAAATACGCAAAAGGCTTGCTATTTGCTCAGCTTGGTAATAGTTATCATCATAATCGTGTAAAGTACGCTGTATTAAATAATGACGACGCTGCAGCAATAGACTATACGAAAAATACAGCAGCAACAGTGATTACGTATGGGATTGATACAAAAAGTGATATAATGGCGAAAAACATTGAGATGACAAGTGCAGGCACAGCGTTTACGCTTGTAACCCCAAGTGAAAATATCGATATCACGATGAAATTGATTGGGAAGTTTAATGTATATAATGTATTAGCTGCAACAGCTGCATGTCTTGTTTCTGGTGTAGCGCTGCAAACTATTATTGATGTTGTGAAAGAATTAAAAGGTGTACCTGGTCGCTTTGAAGTTGTTGATAGAGGGCAAGATTTTACTGTCATTGTTGATTATGCGCATACGCCAGACAGTTTAGAAAATGTATTGTTGACAACGAAACAATTTGCAAAAGGAAAAGTGTATTGCATTGTTGGTTGCGGCGGAGACCGAGATCGTACGAAACGACCAATTATGGCCAATGTTGCATCGAAATACGCAACGCATGCGATCTATACATCAGATAATCCGCGCAGCGAACAGCCACAAGCAATTCTTGATGATATGATTGAAGGTATAAAAGGAAATAATTATGAAGTAATTGTTGATCGAAAAGAAGCAATATTTCATGCTGTATCAGAGGCAAAAGCTGGAGACATTATTGTAATTGCGGGTAAAGGGCATGAGACATATCAAATTATTGGTGCAGAAGTACATCATTTTGACGATTGTGAAGTTGCTGGAGAGGCAATTGCACAACGTTTAAGCATGAAAGAATAACACCAAGAGAGGGGGGGACTGAATATGCTTGAACAAGGATTATTAATTACAGTTGGGGTGGCATTTTTAATTTCGGTTGCGTTGTCACCAATTTTTATTCCATTTTTACGTCGTTTAAAGTTTGGCCAGAGCATTCGTGATGAAGGGCCAAAATCACATCAAAAGAAATCGGGAACACCGACTATGGGCGGAATTGTTATTTTCATTTCAATTATGATTACGTCTATTATTATGATGTTTAAGTTTCAAAAAGGTGCCGAGATGTACTTATTGCTTCTTGTTACATTTGGTTATGGGGTAATCGGATTTTTAGATGATTACATTAAAGTTGTTAAAAAAAGAAATCTTGGTTTAACATCAAAACAAAAATTAGTAGGCCAATTTATTATTGCGGTAGCTTTCTTTATCATTGCAAAAGGCCAAGGATTTGACACGCATTTAATGATTCCAGGGACGGAAATTAAGTTTGACTTGCACTGGGCGTACTTTATTCTCGTGCTCTTTATGTTGATAGGAGCTTCAAACGCAGTGAACTTAACAGATGGTCTAGATGGATTATTAGCAGGAACAGCTGCCATCGCATTTGGTGCGTATAGTATTATTGCGTTTGCTCAGGAACATTATACAATTGCTATTTTTTGTATGGCAGTTGTAGGAGCTGTATTAGGATTTTTAGTATTTAATGCTCATCCTGCGAAAGTATTTATGGGGGATACAGGATCTTTAGCGCTTGGCGGTGCTTTAGCTGCTGTTTCTATTTTAACGAAAACAGAGTTATTATTAGTTATCATTGGTGGAATGTTTGTTATTGAGACACTCTCTGTTATTATTCAAGTTGTGTCGTTTAAAACGCGAGGAAAGCGTGTATTTAAAATGAGCCCGCTTCATCACCACTATGAATTATGTGGTTGGTCAGAATGGCGAGTGGTTGTAACATTCTGGTCAGTCGGACTTTTATTTGCAGTGTTAGGAATTTATATCGGAGTGTGGATGTAATTGAAAACGATAACTGACTATCAAAATAAAAATGTTCTTGTATTAGGTATGGCAAAAAGTGGGTTTGCTGCAGCTGTTTTATTAAAGAAACTTGGCGCAAATGTGATTGTAAATGATAGCAAGCCGCTAGCTGAGAATCCGTTAGCGACAGAATTGCAAAATCAAGGTGTGGAAGTTGTATGCGGCGGTCACCCCTTAGAACTATTAGAAAAAAATATTTCTGTCGTTGTAAAAAATCCAGGGATTCCGTATTCGAATCCGTTACTTGTAGCAGCTAAAGAAAAAAATATTCCGATTGTCACAGAAGTAGAATTAGCGTATCGCGTTTCGGAAGCTCCGTTTATTGGGATTACAGGATCAAACGGGAAAACAACGACAACAACATTAACATTTGAAATGTTAAAAGAAGGAGAAAAACACCCTGTTATTGCTGGAAATATTGGCACGGTAGCATGTGAAGTTGCGCAAAATGTAACGAAACAAGAAGTGGTTGTAACAGAACTTTCTTCTTTTCAATTAATGGGGATTGAAGCATTTCAACCGAAGATTGCGGTGTTGTTAAACTTATTTGAAGCACACTTAGATTATCATGGTACGAAGGAAGAATACGGTTTAGCAAAAGCGAATATCTTTAAAAATCAAGTTGAAACTGACTATAGCGTCATTAATGCTGACGATGAAGATGTAATGATGTTTTCTGAGAAAAGTAAAGGACAAAAGGTGTACTTTTCTACGACGAAAATAATTGAAGACGGTGCTTGTGTAAAAGACGGTGCTCTTTACTTCAAAGGTGAGAAAGTAATTGATATTCAAGATATCGTATTGCCGGGGAAACATAGTTTAGAAAATATACTAGCTGCTATGAGTACTGCGAAGCTCATGGGGGTTGCAAATGAAGCGATTATAGCGGTTTTAAAACGCTTTACAGGTGTAAAGCATCGTTTAGAATATGTAACGACGATTCAAAACCGTAAGTTTTATAATGATTCGAAAGCAACAAATATGCTAGCGACAGAAAAAGCATTATCTGCATTTACGAACCCAGTTATTTTATTAGCTGGTGGACTAGATCGTGGGAATGAATTTGATGATTTAATTCCATACTTTGAGCATGTGAAGGCGTTATTTACATTTGGACAAACTGCACCAAAGCTTGTCAAAGCTGCAGAAAAGGCTGGAATGAAAGTTATTAAATGTGTCGATAATGTGGAACAAGCGGTGCAAGAAGCATTTGCTTTGTCTGAAGAAGGAGATGTAATTCTCTTATCTCCTGCATGTGCAAGTTGGGATCAATTTAAAACATTTGAAGAAAGAGGAGACATGTTTATACAAGCTGTGCATAAGCTAGTATAAAGTGAAAGAATCATCAGTGGATTATTTCTACTGATGATTCTTTTATAGGTAGGATAATGTGAGATTTCTATAAGTGGGAGGTTTCAGCGTTCACTAATGGAAAGTTTACAGGCAGTTATTTCGCACATATCTTCTTTGATTTTGCACAATTTTGAGGTGGGAATCAAGCTGCTAGATGGATGAATAAATGAGGCTTCGGTTGTGAAAAAAGTATGGTCAATCAAAAGCTGCATTCAAAGAGGTGATACTCATTGCGGACAAAGAAGACTCCTGACTTTATTCTTATTATTGTAACATTGTTACTTTTAACAGTAGGAATGGTGATGGTGTACAGCGCTAGTGCTGTATGGGCTTCGTATAAAATGGGAGATTCATTCTTTTTTGCAAAGCGTCAACTGTTATTTGCTGGGCTTGGTGTCGTTGCTATGTTTTTCATCATGAGAATTGATTATTGGGTGTGGCGTACATATTCTAAATTGATTTTACTCATCTGTTTTGTTCTCCTTATTTTAGTTTTGATTCCTGGTATTGGGCTAGTGCGCGGCGGAGCTCGAAGTTGGATTGGGATAGGGGCATTTTCTATTCAGCCTTCTGAGTTTATGAAATTTGCGATGATTATTTTTTTAGCGAAATTTTTATCGGAAAAACAAAAAGTGATCACATCTTTTAAACAAGGTTTACTTCCTTCCCTTAGTTTTGTATTTGTAGCATTTGGTATGATTATGCTGCAACCGGATTTGGGAACAGGAACTGTAATGGTTGGAACTTGTGTTGTTATGATTTTTGTTTCGGGAGCACGGATTTTTCATTTTGCCATGTTAGGACTTATAGGAGTTGCGGGATTTGTAGGGTTAATTGCATCAGCACCGTATCGAATAAAACGGATTACATCTTATTTAGATCCATGGTCAGATCCACTTGGAAGTGGATTTCAAATTATTCAATCACTACTTGCAATCGGACCGGGAGGATTATTTGGCCTTGGTCTTGGCCAAAGTAGACAAAAATTTCTTTACTTACCGGAGCCGCAAACAGACTTTATTTTTGCGATTCTATCTGAAGAATTAGGTTTTATTGGTGGTTCGTTTGTGTTATTATTATTTAGTCTGTTGTTATGGCGCGGCATTCGTGTAGCGTTAGGGGCACCAGACTTATACGGTACTTTTTTAGCAGTCGGGATTGTGGCGATGATTGCGATTCAAGTAATGATTAACATCGGTGTTGTAACTGGATTAATGCCAGTAACAGGAATCACCTTACCATTTTTAAGCTATGGTGGGTCCAGCTTGACCCTTATGTTAATGGCGGTTGGAGTGTTACTAAATATAAGTCGTCATTCTCGCTACTAAACCCTGTTTTTATGACAGGGTTTTTCGTATGTAAAAATAGAAATTATGCGATTGATATATGAATAGCAAACAGTGAATTTTACTATGAGCAAGGTTAGCTCAACAAATTGTACTTTTATTGTCCCAAAGTAGTGGGATAATAGAAAAAAGGAAGCGGAGGAATAGGCAGTGCGAGTATTAGTCAGTGGTGGCGGAACGGGCGGGCACATTTATCCGGCTCTTGCGTTAATTCGAGAAATTAAAAAAATACATCCAGAAGCAAGATTTTTATATATTGGTACAGAAAATGGTTTAGAAAGTAAAATTGTTCGCAAAGCTGGTATTCCATTTCAATCTATTGTTATTAGTGGTTTTAAGCGGAAATTATCAATTGATAATGTGAAAACGGTGATGCGTTTTGTAAAGGGTGTACAGGATAGCAAACGATATATTCGTCGTTTTAATCCAGATGTTGTAATTGGAACAGGTGGTTATGTATGTGGTCCAGTTGTATACGCAGCAGCAAAACTTGGTATTCCAACAATAGTACATGAACAAAATAGTGTACCCGGTGTAACAAATAAATTTTTGAGTCGTTACGTGAATAAAGTAGCGGTGTGTTTTGAAGCCGCAGCAGAACATTTTCCGCAAAATAAAGTTGTGATGACAGGAAATCCTCGTGCTTCAGAAGTGATGAATCAAAATGGTATGAGAGGCAAGCGCTCTGTCGGTTTATCTCTTTCCAAAAAATCAGTGCTAATTTTTGGTGGAAGTAGAGGCGCTAGACCAATTAATGATGCATTTTTAGAAGCAATTGAACAATTTGGTAATAAAACTTATGACGTATTGTACGTTACAGGTGAAGTGCATTATGATAAAGTAATGGAATTAGTGAAACAAAAAGGGAATCCACACAATGTTATCATTAAGCCGTTTATTGATAACATGCCAGAAGTACTTACTGGTGTGGATCTTGTTGTTTCGCGTGCAGGTGCCACAACGCTAGCTGAATTGACAGCTTTAGGAAAACCAAGTATCTTAATTCCAAGTCCATATGTAACAAACAATCACCAAGAGAAAAATGCTCTTTCTGTCGTTGAGAAAGGAGCAGCGAAGATGCTTCTTGAGAAAGAGTTAACAGGTGAAACACTTCTTGGTGATATTGATGAAATTTTATTGAATATACAGAAATTACAAAGTATGAAACTAGCTGCAAAACAGTTAGGAGTTCCAGATGCAGCAAACAAGTTATTTGAAGTAATGAAAAAACTTGTAGAAAATAACGTAAGGTGAATGCCCTGCATACTACTGTAGTATGGAGATTTAATATGGGGGAGAGCATCATGAAACAATTAGCAAACGAACTTATGGAAGCACAAGTAGGAAAAATATTAGAAAATGAACCATTAGCTCGTTATACAACGATGAAAATAGGTGGTCCAGCAGATATTTTAGTAATTCCAAGTAGCGTGGAAGGTGTAGAAAAATCGTTAGAGCTTGTGCAAAAGCATGGAACAAAGTGGACTGCAATTGGTCGTGGGTCTAATCTGCTTATCTCAGATAACGGAATTGAAGGTGTTGTCATTCGATTAGGAGAAGGTTTGGATCATTTAGAAGTAACTGGAACAAATGTCCGTGTAGGCGGAGGATATCCTCTTATCAAGCTTTCAACTTTACTAAGCCGTCAAGGACTTGCAGGATTAGAGTTTGCTAGTGGAATCCCGGGAAGTGTAGGTGGATCCGTTTATATGAATGCAGGTGCTCATAAATCGGATATGTCTGAAATTTTGAAGAGAGCTCGTGTGTTATTTGAAGATGGAAAGATTGGATGGCTAACGAAAGAAGAACTAGAATTTTCTTATCGTACATCTGTATTACAAAAGAAGTGCCCTGGTATTGTACTAGAAGCAGAATTGCAGTTAAAAGAAGGAAATCGTGACGAAATTATTGGTATTATGCAAAAAAATAAAGATTATCGTCGTGATACACAACCCTGGAATCATCCTTGTGCAGGAAGTATTTTTAGAAATCCGCTACCAAACTATGCAGGTAATCTAGTTGAAAAGGCTGGACTACGTGGGTATCAAATTGGTGGTGCGAAAATTTCAGAAATGCATGGGAATTTTATTGTAAATATGGGGACAGCATCAGCTCAAGATGTTCTTGATTTAATCGCTTTTGTAAAGAAGACAATAAAAGAACAATTTGGGGTAGATATGCACACTGAAGTAGAAATCATTGGAAGATAACAGTTGTCTGTCCCGCTTATTATCATTTATGATATAATAAGAAGAAGAACGGCATGCATAACATGCCGTTCTTTATGTTACATAGGGGGAGCGTACATGAAGAATAGTAAAGTTATTAAGCTACAAGATCGTGTACCAAAGTTAAAAAATCAAAAGAAGAAAAAACAAGTAAATAATCGATTAATTTTATATGTATCGATTTTATTCTTATTGGTGCTTTTTTTAATTTATTTCCGATCTCCGCTTAGCAATATAAAGCAGATTACAGTTCATGGTAATCATTATATGACGGATGAACAAATCATGGAGCAGTTAGGAATTACATATAAAACAAGTTATTTTCGTGTAGTCGGGTATCAAGCGGAAGAGAAGTTAAAAAAGCAAAAGGAAATTAAAAATGTCCATGTGAAAAAACAATTTCCAAATAAAATTGTTATCGATATTGAGGAATATGTGACAACTGGCTACATTAATAAAGATGGGAAATTATACCCCCTTTTACAAAATGGAAAATCATTAGATGCTCTTCCAAATGGGAAGCTGCCAGTTGCTGCACCGATTTTTGTTCCTTTTGAAGAAAAGAAAATGAAAGAATTGATTGCTGAACTAGAAAAATTAACACCAGCTGTTCTTCGATCCATTTCAGAAATTCAATACAAACCAACAGATTTGTATGCAGATCATCTTACATTGTATATGAATGAGGGATACGAAGTAAGCACGGTGATTCAAGACTTTGCAAAACGAATGGAAGCTTATCCTCTTATTATTAAGAATTTACCGCCAGATAAAAAAGCAATTATTCATCTAGAGGTAGCTACTTATACTGAATATATCAATTAAATAATATAAAGAGTGGTAAAGTAGATACTTTAATTGTAAAATATGTTTTGTTAGGAAAAATGGGAATGTATTCTTGGGAATTATGTGATTTAATCATATTTTTTCCTATTTTCTTTTTTAATATAATCTTAGGTGCAAGTTTCACTTTTCTAGAAGTACATCTTAGTGTAGACTTATAATTGGCGGTAATCTTTGTAGTTAGAGAAGATTATTTTAAAATATAACAGCGATTTGCATATAATTGTTATAAAAGTGAATGAATGCCAAATAAAAATAAGAAAAATATAGTGTTAAAAAAGGGAAACTCATAAATACGTTGAATATTTTTCTTATAACATAGTAAAGCAACGATTGTTGTTCCATATATTGATTTTTATGGTATAAATAAAGAAGGAGGTGCCAGAGAATGAACAGCAATGAAATATATGTGAGTCTTGACATCGGTACATCCAATGTTAAAGTCATAATTGGCGAGATGGTCAATGACGCTTTAAACATTATTGGTGTTGGAAATGTAAAGTCAAATGGTTTGAAAAAGGGCTCCATTGTTGACATAGATGAGACTGTGCAATCGATTAAAAAGGCGATTGAACAAGCTGAACGCATGGTAGGAATACACATTGAACGAGTTGTTGTAGGTGTAAATGCAAATCAAGTACAGCTTCTTCCTTGTCATGGAGTAGTCGCTGTTTCAAATGAAGACCGTGAAATTGGAAACGAAGATGTGCTTCGGGTACTTGATGCAGCACAAGTTGTGTCAATTGCACCAGAGCGCGAATTTATTGATGTGGTACCTCGACAGTTTATCGTAGACGGTCTCGATGAAATTAATGATCCGCGCGGAATGATTGGTGTACGTTTAGAAATGGAAGGTACATTAATTACAGGCTCGAGAACATTGTTACATAATTTACTTCGATGTGTAGAAAAAGCGGGCCTTGAAATAATTGATATTTGCCTTCAGCCATTAGCAGCATCAGCAGTTGCTTTATCGAACGATGAAAAAAATCGAGGGGCTGCTCTTGTTGACATCGGTGGAGGTTCGACGACATTATCGATTTTTCAAGATGGAGAATTACAAACCACAAGTATATTACCGATTGGCGGAGATCATATTACAAAAGATATTGCCATCGGTTTGAAAACATCAACTGAAAATGCAGAACAAATTAAGCTAAAATATGGACATGCTTTTTATGATACAGCATCTGAGGAAGAGGTATTTACTGTTTCAATGATGGGTAGTGATCAAACAGAGCAATATTCTCAATTAGAGTTAGCTGATGTCATTGAAGCGCGTGTAGAGGAAATTCTTATGCTTGTACAAGATGAGGTACAAAAATTTGGCATTAAACAGTTACCAGCTGGTTATATACTTACTGGTGGTGTTGTTTCTATGTCTGGTATTCTTGATCTTGCAAATGACATTCTACATCAAAATGTTCGTATTGCAACGCCAGATTATATTGGTGTACGTGAACCACAATATACAATTGGCGTTGGACTTATTAAAAATGCATATCAAAAAGCTAAGTTGCGAGGAAAGGGTGTGCAGGAAAAGCAGGAAAACTTTGAATTACAGCATACACATGCACCAGTACCTGCTGCAGTGCAACAACCAGCAAAGCAAAAGCCTCGTACTACTAATAATAACGATAATAACAATGAACGAATGATGTCAAAAGTGAAGCGTGTATTCCGTTATTTATGGGATTAGATTTGAACGCGAAAAATGAGGTTCTAGGGGGATTTCGACATGTTAGAGTTTGATACTACACAAGATCAATTAGCAAATATAAAAGTTATTGGTGTTGGCGGCGGCGGAAACAATGCTGTCAATCGTATGATTGAAAATGGTGTGCAGGGCGTGGACTTTATCGCCGTAAACACAGATGCACAAGCACTAAATTTATCAAAAGCTGAAACAAGAATGCAAATTGGTGGTAAATTAACGCGCGGACTTGGTGCTGGAGCAAATCCAGAAGTAGGAAAAAAAGCTGCTGAAGAAAGTAAAGAACAAATTCAAGAAGCACTTCGCGGTGCGGATATGGTCTTTGTCACAGCTGGTATGGGCGGTGGAACTGGGACAGGAGCAGCTCCAGTTATTGCACAAATTGCAAAAGAGCTAGGTGCATTAACAGTTGGAGTTGTAACTCGCCCATTTACATTTGAAGGTCGCAAGCGTTCAACACAAGCTACATCTGGAATTGCTGCGTTTAAAGAAAATGTAGATACAATTATTGTTATCCCAAATGATCGTATTTTAGAAATAGTGGATAAAAATACACCAATGCTTGAAGCATTCCGTGAAGCGGATAATGTTTTACGTCAAGGTGTTCAAGGTATTTCTGACTTAATTGCAACGCCTGGTCTTATTAACTTAGACTTTGCAGACGTAAAAACAATCATGTCTAACAAAGGTTCTGCTTTAATGGGGATTGGTATCGGAACTGGTGAAAACCGTGCGACAGAAGCGGCAAAACGCGCGATATCTAGTCCATTGCTAGAAACATCTATTGATGGTGCACAAGGTGTTATTATGAACATTACAGGTGGCACAAATTTAAGTTTATATGAAGTACAAGAAGCAGCTGATATTGTAGCTTCAGCTTCAGATCCGGAAGTAAATATGATTTTCGGTTCAGTAATTAATGAAGGTTTAAAAGATGAAATTGTAGTAACAGTGATTGCAACAGGTTTCGATGATAGCATCTCAATGCAACCACCTAAGCCACTTGCTCGTCCTACAGCAACTTCTACTAAAAATGTACAGCAATCAGTACAACCGGTTAAACAACGTGAAGTAAAGCGTGAGGTTATGCGTGAAGAGCCAGTTGTGAATGATCGTCACACAGATGTAGATGATATCGATATCCCAGCATTTTTACGTAATCGTCGCAGACGCTAAGGGAGCGATTATAAAGTGAAATAATAAGCGGTGGGGACTTCCTCACTGCTTATTATTTAAAGTAATTAAGCTCGTCCGGTTATAGGTAGCGAGATGAACTTTCGTATATCATGGAACATAAAAAGGCAATCATCTATGCATAATAGATGATTGCTTTTTTAGTCTGTTACCTACTCAAAGAAAGCACTGTTTCTACATGACAAATTATTCCTCAAAGTTTCAAAATAACAAAAAATCCCTTCCGTAAATTGACACACTTTTCCAATGGATATGCATTATACTAGTCTCAACTTTATAAAAAAGAGGTGAACCGTTTGGTCGTTTACGCCGACATTATATGGTTATTAAATGTCTGCATTGATTTTCTTTTACTTTTATTAACGGCAATTGTTTTAAAACAGAAAGTGAAAAGATGGAGACTTGTGCTTGGCGCATGTATCGGTTCAACAATTGTTATTTTTGCATTCACGCCGTTAGCATCGTTGATGACACATCCTGTAATGAAATTAATATATTCATTTCTTATAGTTTACACTGCATTTGGCTTTATTCGTTTTCGAACATTTCTACAGAGCGTGTTAACCTTTTATTTTGTGACGTTTATGGTAGGAGGTGGCCTTGTTGGAACACACTTTTTTCTTCAAACAAATGACATGATGAACGAACTAATTTCGACAAAATCTATTTCGTATGGTGATCCTATAAGTTGGTTGTTTGTTATCATTGGGTTTCCTGTTATTTATTATTTTTCTAAAAAGAGAATTGAGGATGTAGAAGTGACAAAAATTCATTATGAACAAATTGTGAAAGTAGATATCAAAATTGATATAAATGATATTCAACTAGATGGATTGATTGATAGTGGAAATCAATTACATGACCCACTTACAAAAACACCAGTGATGATTATCAACGTTTCTTCTTTGGAACATGTGCTTCCACAATGGCTAATAGAACAAGTTCAAATGAAAACGACTATTCCTTATATACCAGATGAAGAATCACAGTGGGCAACTCGTTTGCGTTTAATTCCTTACCGAGCTGTAGGGGTTAATCAACAATTTTTATGGGCGTTTAAACCTGACTATGTGCAAATTGATCATGAAGGTACGAAGGTGGCTGTAAATAAAGTATTAATTGGTTTGAATGCCCAGCAGTTATCAGCGAATGGAGAGTATCAATGTATTCTACATCCAAAAATGTTATTGTCACAAAAAATAATAATTGCTTAATACAGAAACGGAGGGATTGGGTTGAAATTGAAATTTCGGTTAACGTATCTTTGGTATAAATTATTACTAAAACTTGGAATTAAGACCGATGAAATTTACTATATCGGTGGAAGTGAAGCATTGCCACCACCATTAACGAAAGAAGAAGAAGAAATATTGCTGCAAAAACTACCAAAAGGAGATGAAACAGCAAGGTCGCTTTTAATAGAGCGCAATTTACGTCTTGTTGTATACATTGCTAGAAAGTTTGAAAATACAGGAATTAATATCGAGGATCTTATTAGTATTGGAACTATTGGTTTAATTAAAGCGGTTAATACATTTAATCCAGAAAAAAAAATCAAACTCGCAACGTATGCATCAAGATGTATTGAGAATGAGATATTGATGCATTTGCGGAGAAATAATAAAAATCGTTCGGAAGTATCATTTGATGAGCCACTTAATATTGATTGGGATGGAAATGAACTATTGTTATCAGATGTTTTAGGGACAGATGAAGACATTATTACAAAGGACTTGGAAGCAACTGTTGACCGTCATTTACTTATGAAAGCATTGCATCAATTAAATGATCGAGAGAAGCAAATTATGGAACTTCGTTTTGGCTTAGATGGTGGAGAAGAGAAAACACAAAAGGATGTTGCTGATATGCTTGGGATTTCCCAGTCCTATATATCACGTTTAGAAAAGCGAATTATTAAAAGGCTGCGCAAAGAATTTAATAAAATGGTATGAGGCGAAGCCACCGGACATTCTAGCCACTGGAACTGGACAACAAAGAAAAGTGGAAGTGGCTCGTCCAGAATGTGAGGGGGATGGAGCTTCAGACGTAGAGGTGTTTTTTACCTCATAGGAAGAAGCGAAGCCACCGGACATTCTAGCCACTGGAACTGGACAATGCTTTCGCCGAATTTTGTGGTGGGAGTATTAATGCCCACGAATAGCGAGATAAATAATGTAAGTCTCATTTGAAAAAGTTTGATAAATGAATATATGCATAAAATTCCCTCCCAAGGAGATACTTTACACTGTACAGCAACTCCCGATAGGAGGGAACACTTTGACGAGAAACAAAGTAGAAATTTGCGGTGTTGATACATCTAAACTTCCAGTACTAAAAAACGAAGAAATGCGACGGTTATTTCGAGAAATGCAAAGCGGTGATATAAGCGCAAGAGAGAAACTAGTAAACGGAAACTTACGTCTTGTACTGAGCGTCATCCAAAGATTTAACAACAGAGGGGAGTTTGTTGATGATTTATTTCAAGTTGGCTGCATCGGACTTATGAAATCCATTGATAATTTTGATTTAGGCCAAAATGTTAAATTTTCAACATATGCTGTACCAATGATTATCGGAGAGATTCGAAGATATTTACGTGATAATAATCCAATACGAGTATCGCGTTCCTTGCGAGATATTGCGTATAAGGCGTTGCAAGTACGTGAAAAACTCATTGCTGAAAATTCAAAGGAACCAACAGCGATGGATATAGCAAAAGTACTTGATGTGACGCATGAAGAAATTGTGTTTGCACTTGATGCAATTCAAGACCCTGTTTCATTATTTGAGCCAATATACAACGATG
Source organism: Bacillus sp. 123MFChir2 (assembly GCF_000383235.1). Taxonomy (GTDB): domain Bacteria; phylum Bacillota; class Bacilli; order Bacillales; family Bacillaceae_G; genus Bacillus_A. The sequence continues at coordinate 210,680 of NZ_KB910924.1, read as the reverse complement.
GTGGGGACCCTATTTTTGTTATGGATCAGTTAAGCGATGATAAACAAAGGGACGAGCAATGGGTTGAAGAACTGGCATTAAAAGAAGGAATGAAGCGATTAAATGAACGAGAAAAGATGATTATTCGTAAACGTTTCTTTCAAGGGAAAACGCAAATGGAAGTGGCCGAGGAAATCGGGATTTCTCAGGCACAGGTGTCACGTCTTGAAAAATCAGCAATTAAACAAATGAATAAAACAATTCAAGGGTAAGGTCTCATCATTTATGATGAGACCTTTTATATATATAGATGCAAATTGAAAAACTAACATAAAACCCCTTTTCTTTTTCGGTGGGCGAGAGCAACTGGCCATGCATAGAGGCGGTCAGTTCCTTTTCCTACCACGTGTAAAGTTTAAAACAAAGATAGAAAGCCAGTAGCGGCCATGTTTTGTTCTGCATAGCAGCGACTTAGATGTTAAAAGAACAACATAAAACTCTTTTCTTTTTCGGTGGGCGAGAGCGTCCGGCCATGCGTAGAAGCGGTCAGTTCCTTTTTCTGCCGTATGCGAAGTTCAAACAAAGTGAGAAAGAATCTATTTTTGTGCATAGCAATGTACATGTTGAAAGATCAAAATGAGTTTATCACGCTATTCGTAGGCAGTAATACTTCCACTGATTAAAGTTTCGCTTTATATTGTTTTGAAGAATGATTTTGTTCATAGGAAGGATAGAGAGTTCATATGATAACTATAAAGAAAAATTTTTGTACGTAAAGAATATATGCTTACATGGTGAAGGTTTACTTTATCCCGCTAATTAAAGTTTCACTTTATCTCACTATTCACGGCAAGGTTGGTTCTATCACTTTAAGATTCAGAGAGAAGTGGAGAAGGTAGGTGTGTGATAACTGTTGGCGTGCTCTCGATTAGTGAGAGACAGATGATGGAAGTTTTACTATATTTGCACACTAAAGTCGAATTTGTGACGGGGGTTAGGTAAGTATGAGGTAAAGGAGAGGATGACAATGCTACGTATTTCAGAATTTCAAATGAAGGATGTTGTCAATGTATCCGATGGAAAAAGACTTGGAAACATTGGGGATATCGACATCGATATGAGAACAGGGAAGATTCAGGCAGTTATCATTACAAAGCAAGGAAAAATGTTAGGGTTATTCGGAAAAGAAGAGGAATTTGTAATTCCTTGGAAACAAATTGTGAAAATAGGGGAAGATGTTATTTTAGTTCGAGCGGATCACGTTCCTACTGTTACAGAAACAATACAAACACCGACAACTTCTTAAAGAATATTGCAAATTTCTCTTTTTTTTAATGTTGTCATTATGGAAAAATAAAAGTATGGTAAAATAGACAGGAAGTACCATACTTTTTATGTTATTTTATTATAAGGAGCCTTTTTATGAGAGAACCATTTACATATAAGGACGGTATGTTACATTTACATATGTGGGAAGAACTTGGAAATATTAAAGCTGGATTTACTACAAAAGAAGGTGGAGTGAGTACCGGCCCCTTTCATACAATGAATCTAGGGTTACACGTTCATGACAATGTAGAAGATGTTCATGAAAATCGGCGGCTTTTAGCAGAAAAGTTACACGTTTCATTAGATACTTGGGTTTGTTCGGAACAAATTCATGATCGTCATGTTGTAAAAGTGGGCAAGCGGGAGAAAGGAAAAGGTGTCTTTTCTTATGAAGATGGTATCCCTAATACAGATGGCATATACACGACAGATGCAGAGGTGTTGTTAACATCTTGTTATGCGGATTGTGTGCCAATCTATTTTTATGCGCCATCTTATAGAATGATTGGACTTGCACATGCTGGCTGGAAAGGAACTGTAAAAGGAATTGCGAGTGAGATGATCGACAAGTGGAAAGAGGAAGGTATACCGCTTGATGATATACATGTTGCTATTGGTCCGTCTATTGGCGCGTGTTGTTATGTTGTAGATGATCGCGTATTATCTGCTGCTAAACAAGTGCTTCATAGTTCTGTTCCATATGAAATGATTACTGAGGGACAATATGCAATAGATTTAAAGGAAATAAATCGTTTGCTATGTTTACAAGCTGGGATTAAAGAAGAAAATATTGCGATGTCATCTTTTTGTACAAGCTGTGAAACGCAATTATTCTTCTCACATCGCCGCGACCAGGGAAAGACGGGAAGAATGCTTAGCTTTATTGGTTTTAAGGAGGATGGAAAGCAGTGACAGTACAAGGGAATTTAGCATATGTCGGGCAAGAAGTTGAAAAAGCATGTCAGCGAGTGAATCGATCCTTAGACGAAATTACACTTGTTGCTGTTACAAAAACAGTAGGTATTGAAAAGACGGATGAAGTGTTACAATCTGGGCTTATACATCTTGGTGAAAATCGCAATGAAGGTTTTTTAAAGAAGTATGAGTATTTTGGAAGCAAAGCGACATGGCACTTTATCGGATCATTACAATCTAGAAAAGTAAAAGAGATCATAAATGAGATTGATTATTTACATTCACTTGATCGGCTTTCACTTGCAAAAGAAATTCAAAAACAAGCAACCAAATCCATTCGCTGCTTTGTTCAGGTAAAAACCTCAGCAGAAGAGTCTAAACAAGGGCTAGGCATAGATGAAACAATTGACTTTATTTACAACTTACAACAATTTGATAAAATTGAAGTTGTCGGATTGATGACAATGGCGCCTTTTACAGACGATGAAATGCAAATTCGTAGTTGTTTTCAAATGTTGCGTAAACTGCAAAAGCAAGTACAAGATTTAAACCTATCGCATGCTCCGTGCTTGGAGCTATCAATGGGGATGTCAAATGATTATACAATTGCAATTGAAGAGGGCGCTACATTTATTCGTTTGGGAACGATTTTAGTGGGAAAAGAATAGAAGGAAGGAGAGTTTTAATATGAGTTGGTCAAAAGTAAAGTATTTCTTTTTTGACACACCAGAAGAGCGAGAAGCACAATATGCTTACGAAAAGGAGCAAACTGAAATGAAAAAACAGCAGGAACCAGAGCAGGATATTCCTCTTGCAAAGGTACAACAGAAACAAAATGTAGTAAGCATTGAAACAGCAAAACAAGCTTCAAAAGTTGTTTTATTAGAGCCGCGTACGTATTCAGAGGCACAGGGGATTGCGGATCATTTGAAAGGTCGTCGTGCAGTTGTAATTAATTTACAACGTATGTCTACTGATCAAGCGCTGCGTATCGTTGACTTTCTAAGTGGAACTGTGTATGCAATCAGCGGGGATATTCAAAAGCTAGGACCAAAAACATTTATATGTACGCCGGATAATGTAGATATTGTTGGAGCGATTTCTGAATTGTTTGGTGAAGAGGAAGAGACAAATGCAAAAAGGTGGTAGTGCGCTATGACGATGATTTTATCAATTTTGCTCTATCTATTCAGGTTTTATTCATATGCGCTTATTATTTATATCCTTTTATCTTGGGTTCCGGGAGCAAGAGAGTCAACATTTGGTGATTTCCTTGCCCGTATTTGTGAGCCGTATTTAGAACCGTTTCGGAGATTTATTCCATCAATTGGGGTAATTGATATTTCTCCAATCGTGGCAATCCTTGTTCTAAATTTAGCAAGTTCAGGATTAGTACGTGTATTTGAATTTTTTTTGAGGTAAGACAATATAGATGAGTATTTATGAACATTTTAGGCCTGAAGAGACAGTTTTTGTTGATAAAGTATTAGAATGGAAGCATGCAGCGGAAGAATATCATCAAGTGAAACTTACTGATTTTCTTGACCCGCGTGAACAACAAATTATTTCGATGATTGTTGGACATCAAGGAGATGCAGCGTTTCAGTTATATGGAGCTGCTCCTGGTGCAGAAAGAAAACGAGCGTTAATTTATCCCAATTACTTGATACCGAATACAGAAGAATTTCAAATAGAAATATTAGAGATTGACTATCCTTCTAAATTTTACTCACTGGAGCATCGTCAAATATTAGGAGCATTTATGTCACTTGGTTTAAAGCGAGAGAAATGCGGAGATATTTGGCTTCAAAACGATTGTGCCCAAATTGTAGTTGCAAAAGAAGTTGTATCGTATATAGGAATGAATTTACAATCAATTGGAAAAACAAAAGTATCTTTATCACCTGTGTCCACTGATCTTGCAATACATATAGAAGATCAGTGGAATGAAAAGTCAGGGACAGTATCATCCCTGCGATTAGACGTATTGCTAGCAGAGATGTTTCATATATCTCGTCAAAAGGTTCAACCGTTCATTAAAAATGGTCTTGTGAAAGTAAATTGGAAAGTCGCGGAGCAATCTGCTTACGAATGCTTTCCAGGAGACGTATTTTCTGTGAGAGGTTATGGAAGAAGTAAATTACTCACTGTCGAGGGAAAAACAAAGCGCGATAAATGGAGAATTTTGTATGGAATCTTAAAATGATTTCTTTTTTTAGAAGGAAAGTCTCCTATTTTGTCGAAGAAAAGATATAATTAAAAAGGAAATTTTAGATAACCTACTTGGAGGTGGCGTTTGTGCCGTTAACACCGTTAGATATTCATAATAAAGAATTTAGTCGTGGCTTTCGTGGCTATGATGAGGATCAAGTAAATGAATTCCTTGATCAAGTCATCAAAGATTATGAGTTAGTAATTCGTGAGAAGAAGGCGTTAGAAGAAAAAGTCGCACAACTAGAAGGGAAATTAGAACATTTCTCTAATATTGAAGATGCATTGAATAAATCTATCGTTGTAGCGCAAGAAGCAGCAGAAGAAGTCAAACGTAATGCTCAAAAAGAAGCAAAATTAATTGTTCGTGAAGCAGAGAAAAATGCGGACCGTATTATTAATGAAGCGCTCGTAAAATCAAGAAAAGTGGCATTTGATATTGAAGAATTGAAAAAGCAAGCAAAAGTGTTCCGTACACGTTTCCGTATGCTATTAGAAGCACAGCTTGAAATGCTAAACAATGATGATTGGGACAAGTTAATTGAGTTGGAAGAAGAAGTAGATGAGCTTCTTAAGAAAGAAGAAACAGTGTAAACTTGACGTTTTTCGCGTTATTACATATAATTCTATACAACATAATTTTTTAGAAAAACGAAGATAGGGATAAGTACTTTTTTCATACCTTATATAGCGAACTGAGGATGGTGGAAGCTCAGGATAAGGAGAGAGTGGGAATATCACCCTGGAGTTCCTCGCTGAACAACAAAGTAAGCAGAGGCGTGTATTCGCGTTAAGAATATAAAGAGGATTACTATGTGTAGTAGTCTACTAGGGTGGTACCGCGGGAGACCTTCTCGTCCCTTTTGGGGGATGAGAAGGTCTCTTTTTTATTCCATTTATCTAGAAAAAATGTCATTCTTTTATATATTCAAGGAGGAATTTGAGCATGGAGTATAAAGATACATTATTAATGCCAAAAACAGAATTTCCAATGCGTGGAAATTTACCGAAACGTGAGCCTGTCATGCAAGAAACATGGGCTGAAATGAACATTTATGAAAAAGTGCAAGAACGTACAAAAGGACGTCCGCTATTTGTGCTTCATGATGGACCGCCATACGCGAACGGCGACATTCATATGGGACATGCGTTAAATAAAGTATTAAAAGACTTTATTGTTCGTTACAAATCAATGACAGGATACAGTGCACCATATGTACCAGGTTGGGATACACACGGATTACCAATTGAGCAAGCTTTAACAAATAAAGGTGTTAAGCGTAAAGAAATGACAGTTGCTGAATTCCGTAAACTTTGTGAAGAATATGCATATGAGCAAGTAAATCGTCAGCGCGAGCAATTTAAACGTTTAGGTGTACGTGGTGATTGGGATCATCCATACATCACATTAGAGCCAGCATATGAAGCACAGCAAATTAAAGTATTTGGTGAAATGGCGAAAAAAGGTTATATCTATAAAGGACAAAAACCTGTTTACTGGTCTCCAACAAGTGAATCTGCATTAGCGGAAGCGGAAATTGAATATAAAGATAAAAAATCTGCATCTATTTATGTAGCATTCCCTGTAAAAGATGGAAAGAATGTTTTAGAAGGCGACGAAAAATTCATTATTTGGACAACGACACCTTGGACGTTACCAGCTAACTTAGGTATTTCTGTTCATCCAGAACTTGAATACAGCATTGTGAAAGTAGCAGATGCGAAGTATATCATTGCTTCTGAATTATTTGAAACAGTTGCGAAAACATTAGATTGGGAAAATGCTGAAGTTGTAAAAACAGTAAAAGGTAGCGAACTGGAATATACAACAGCGAAGCATCCATTCTATGACCGTGATTCTCTTGTAATGCTTGGTGAGCATGTTACAACTGATGCTGGTACAGGGTGTGTACATACAGCACCTGGACACGGGGAAGATGACTTCCTAGTTGGAAAGCAATACGGTTTAGAAGTTCTTTGTCCAGTTGATGATAAAGGTGTATTAACAAGCGAAGCTCCTGGATTTGAAGGATTATTCTATGATAAAGCAAATAAGCCAATTACAGAAAAATTAGAAGAGGTTGGTGCGTTATTAAAATTAACATTTATTACGCATTCTTATCCGCATGACTGGAGAACGAAACAACCAATTATTTTCCGTGCAACTGCACAGTGGTTTGCATCTATTGAAGCGTTCCGCAAAGAATTATTACAAGCTGTAGAGGAAACAAAGTGGGTACCAGCTTGGGGCGAAACTCGTCTTCATAACATGGTTCGTGACCGCGGTGACTGGTGTATTTCTCGTCAACGTGCATGGGGTGTTCCGATTCCTGTATTCTATGCAGAAAATGGGGATCCAATTATTACAGATGAGACAATTAATCATGTAGCAGCGTTATTCCGTGAACATGGTTCAAATGTATGGTTTGAACGTGAAGCAAAAGATTTACTACCAGAAGGCTTTACACACCCATCTAGTCCAAATGGTGAATTCCGTAAAGAAACAGACATTATGGATGTATGGTTTGATTCTGGTTCTTCCCATCAAGCAGTGCTAGAAGAGCGTGATGATCTGCAGCGTCCAGCTGATTTGTATTTAGAGGGATCTGACCAATATCGTGGTTGGTTTAACTCTTCATTATCAACAGCGGTTGCGGTAACAGGTAAAGCGCCGTATAAGGGTGTTTTAAGTCACGGTTTCGTACTAGATGGTGAAGGTCGTAAGATGAGTAAGTCTATTGGAAACATTGTTGTACCAAAGAAAATTATGGACCAATTAGGCGGCGATATTTTACGATTATGGGTATCTTCAGTTGATTATCAATCTGATGTACGCATTTCTGATGATATTTTAAAACAAGTAGCAGAAGTATATCGTAAAATCCGTAATACATTCCGTTTCTTATTAGGAAACTTAGCTGACTTTAATCCAAGTAAAGATGTAGTAGCAAAAGCTGAACTACGCGAAGTAGATCGTTACATGCTAGTGAAATTAAATGACTTAATTGCAAAAGTAAAAGATGCTTATGAGACGTATGAATTCGCTGCTGTATATCATGCAATTCATAACTTCTGTACAATTGATTTAAGTTCATTCTATTTAGATTTTGCAAAAGATATTTTATATATCGAATCAGAAAATAATCATGACCGTCGTGCGATTCAAACGGTACTATATGATGTACTTGTTGCATTAACAAAACTTGTAACGCCAATTTTACCGCATACAGCAGATGAAGTATGGCCATATATCCCTGACGCTGTGGAAGAAAGTGTCCAATTAACTGATATGCCAGAAGTTGTAGAAGTAGAAGATGCTGAAGAGTTAAAAGGAAAATGGGATGCATTTATGACACTTCGCGATGATGTATTAAAAGCGTTAGAAGATGCGCGTAATGCAAAAGTAATTGGTAAATCATTAAATGCAAGTATCACACTTTATCCAACAGCAGAAATGAAAGAATTGTTACAATCCATTACAGAAGATGTAAAACAATTATTTATCGTTTCTGAGTACCATCTTGGTGGAACGATGGAAGAAGCACCAGCTGATGCACCGAAATATGAACATACAGCTGTTGTTGTAGCGCAAGCAACTGGCGAAACGTGTGAACGTTGCTGGGTTGTCTCTGAAACAGTAGGAAGCAATGCGGACCATCCAACATTATGTAAGCGTTGCGGAGAAGTTGTAACAGAACATTATGTAAAATAATGAAATGAAAAAAATCGGCTGTCTTATCTGCAGTCGATTTTTTTCTTCCTTGGAAGGAAAAATGTGTGTGCGGTAATCGTGTGCGTTTCGGATAAACTAACGATACATTCCAGCCGGGAGGGACGCACTTGTGACTGACACATACATGGAGATTCAAGTAGAACTACAATTAATGCAGCGAGAATTACAGGAGAGATTAGCGAAGGAAGAGTTGTATGCGTGTAATGTAGAATTTGGTCAGGAATTGTTAGGCACAGTTAAAACAGATGTGAAAAATAAATTATTATTGCATGATATGAGAGAAGATTTAAAGGATGTAGAACGAGCACTTTGGAAAATGGAAATTGGGATATATGGAATTTGTGAAGAAACCGGACAAAGAATGACATTTAGACAATTAAAGGGGATGCCAACAGCACGTACAATTTATGAGTGTTTTTATGAAAAAGTAAAAACAACTTAAAGATAACGTAACTACTCAGCCATACATTTCATCTAGAAGTTTGGTAAGGGGTATAATTCCAGTGAAAATATGCTTACCTATAATTGCTGCCATGAAGATAAAAATGGACCTACACCTCGCTGCCTTTCTTTGTTTTAAAACTTTGCGCGTGGCAGGAAAAGGTCTTGACTGCTACTATGCATAGCCAGTCCTTCTTGACCACTTAAAAAAATGCTTTTCTATCGGTTTTTCATAGAGTGACTGAGTAGTTACAAGACAACAATATTATATTACCTAATTCATTTTATTTTATGCTCCCATGCGATGCTTCATTGTGAAAACATAGCAGCTATGCTAAAATTTTGAGGTACACTGTCATTGTGGGGGAAACGAAAATGATATATTATTTAATAGCATTATTTGTGATTGCCATTGATCAAGTATCAAAATGGATTATCGTGAAGGAAATGGAATTAGGTGAGAGTATTCCAATTATTGATAATGTGCTGTATATAACGTCTCACCGCAATCGCGGAGCTGCATGGGGTATTTTAGAAAATAAAATGTGGTTCTTCTACATTATCACAGTCATCTTTGTTATTTTTATTCTGTTTTATATGAAGAAATACGCAAAGACAGACAAGCTTCTCGGCATTTCGCTTGGTCTTATTCTAGGCGGGGCAATTGGTAATTTTATTGATCGTGTCGTACGAAAAGAAGTTGTTGATTTTATTCATACGTATATTTTTTCATACAACTTCCCTGTATTTAACGTTGCAGATTCGGCATTATGTGTGGGTGTGGCGTTAATTATTATTCAAACATTACTAGAAGGAAAGAAAACAAAGGAGTAAATAATGAGCGAAGTAGTACAAGTAACAGTTACAGAAGAGAACAAAAGTGAACGGATTGATAAGTTTCTTGCAGGTGTTAACAATGAATGGTCTCGTTCACAAGTACAGCAATGGATTAAAGATAGTGTTGTAACAGTAAATGGAAAAGACATCAAAGGGAATTATAAAGTAAAAACAAATGATGAAATTACAGTTACCATCCCAGAGCCAGAATCATTAGATATTCTTCCAGAAGATATGAATTTAGAGATTCATTATGAGGATAGTGATGTGCTTGTTGTAAACAAGCCACGAGGTATGGTTGTACATCCTGCACCAGGGCATACGAGCGGTACATTAGTGAATGGCTTAATGCATCATTGTAAAGATTTATCAGGTATTAACGGTGTAATGCGCCCGGGGATTGTACATCGCATAGATAAAGATACATCTGGATTATTGATGGTAGCAAAAAATGATATGGCACATGAGGCGCTTGTCAACCAACTTGTAGAGAAAACAGTAACGAGACGTTATCAAGCAATTGTTCATGGGGTTATTCCGCATGATAAAGGAACGATTGATGCACCAATTGGTCGTGATAAACAAGACCGTCAAAGTATGACCGTTGATGAAAAAGGAAAACATGCTGTGACTCATTTCCGTGTATTAGAACGGTTTAATAACTTTACTCATGTAGAGTGTCAATTAGAAACCGGCCGTACACACCAAATTCGTGTGCATATGAAGTATATTGGGTATCCACTTGCAGGTGACCCAAAATATGGACCAAAGAAAACGTTTGATATAAATGGTCAAGCTTTACATGCAGGTATTTTAGGTTTCATCCACCCACGTACAGGTGAATATTTAGAGTTTGAAGCACCAGCTCCACAAATTTTTGCAGATCTTTTAAATGATTTACGAAAATAATATTGACAATCGTTATAAAAACTGACATAATAACAGCAGTTGAATAAGTCCTTTAACACAACCCCGTGAGGTTGAGAAGGTAGCGGTTTGAAATACATAGGGTATACGTATACCCTTTTTCAGAAAACCCTCTCGCACACGACGAGAGGGTTTTTTTATACCATTCCTCTCACGCAAGAAATAAGCCTGGAGGTGAAGAACATGAAAGAAAAAGCAGTGGTACTAGATGATCAAATGATTCGCCGTGCTTTAACACGCATTAGTCATGAAATTGTAGAACGCAATAAGGGTGTTGAAAATTGTGTTCTAGTTGGAATTAAAACACGCGGTATTTTCATCGCACAGCGCTTAGCAGAACGAATTGCTCAAATTGAAGGAAAAGAAATGGCTGTTGGTGAGTTAGATATTACGTTATATCGTGATGACTTGACTTTACAATCTAAAAACAAAGAACCACTTGTAAAAGGTTCAGACATTCCAGTTGATATTACAAATAAAAAAGTTATTCTTGTTGATGACGTATTGTATACAGGAAGAACAGTGCGAGCTGCTATGGATGCATTAATGGACATCGGTAGACCATCGCAAATTCAGCTAGCTGTTCTTGTAGATAGAGGTCACCGTGAACTGCCAATTCGCGCTGATTATGTAGGGAAAAACATTCCAACATCAAGCGAAGAACGTATTGAAGTAGACCTTCAAGAAACTGATAAACAAGATCGAGTAAGCATACACGAAAAATAAAGCCCTTTTAAATGTAGTCCTGTGAGGCTGCCAAAGGGTCTTGACTTTCATATGTCTAATTTGACATACGTAAGTATAGGACTCTTTGTGCATAGTCACAAAGAGTTTTTTTATTTCAAGTTTTTAACATTGGAGGAGGAGATAACAATGGAACAAAAGCCAGTGTTAGACATTCATGAAGTACCGAAACCAGGAAAATGGTTATTGTTAAGTATACAACATTTATTCGCAATGTTTGGGGCAACGGTGCTTGTGCCATTCTTAACAGGATTAAGTCCAGCAGTTGCTTTAATTTCGAGTGGATTAGGAACGCTAGCATTCTTACTTGTGACGAAAGGGCAAGTACCCGCTTACCTCGGATCATCGTTTGCGTTCATTGCGCCGATTATTACAGCAAAAGCAGCAGGTGGACCAGGAGCAGCAATGCTTGGCGGAATGATGGCAGGACTTGTCTACATGTTAATTGCACTGGGAATTAAAAAGTCTGGGTCAAATTGGATTATGAATCTCTTACCACCAATTGTAGTTGGTCCAGTTGTTATGGTAATTGGGCTTGGTCTTGCACATACAGCAGTAAATATGGCAATGAATAATGCAGATGGAAAATATAGTTTTACACACTTTTCAGTTGCACTCGTAACATTAGCAATTACAATTATATGCTCGATTTTTGGAAGAGGCTTCCTTAGCATCATACCAGTTTTAATTGGAATCATAGGTGGTTATATCTTTGCTTACTTCCAAGGCTTAGTTAACTTAAAACCAATAGTAGAAGCAAAATGGTTTGATGTACCGGACTTCATAGTACCATTTGTCACATATACGCCGGAGTTCTCGTGGAAAATCGTCCTAGTGATGGTACCAGTAGCAGTCGTAACGATTTCAGAACATATTGGACATCAAATTGTACTTGGAAATGTTGTAAATAGAGACTTGATTGAAAAGCCAGGATTACATCGCTCTATTATGGGAGACGGCATTGCAACATTTATCGCGTCCATAATTGGAGGGCCGCCAAATACAACGTATGGTGAAAATATAGGGGTACTTGCGATTACTAGAGCATACAGTGTGTACTTGTTCGTTGGATCTGCAATATTTGCAATTATCTTCGGATTTATTGGGAAAATCTCAGCACTGATCCATTCGATTCCAACACCGGTAATGGGCGGTGTATCAATCTTGCTCTTCGGTGTTATTGCATCAAGCGGTTTACGTATGTTAGTAGATGAGAAAATCGATTTCGGAGATAAACGTAATCTAATGATTGCATCAGTCATACTAGTTATCGGAATCGGCGGTGCAGTACTTCATATCGGTCAATCATTCCAAGTAGAAGGTATGGCTCTTGCAGCAATCGTGGGAGTATTGTTAAACCTAGTTTTACCTGAAATGAAAACGAAAAAACAATCAAAGCAAGTTGCTTCATAAAGACAGCCTTTTAATTCAGTCCTGTGAGACGGAAAAGGGTGTGTAGTTTGCTACACCCTAGTCTCACACGGCTAGGGTGTTTTTATGCAGTTAATCTTATATAAATTCATAAGTGTATCATAAAAATTAGAAAGAGGGATGACAATGAACCATTTGTTAACGATGAGTGAGTTATCGGAGCAGGAGATTTCAGAAATCCTAAAAGATGCAGAAGATTTCGCAAGCGGAAAGGGCATAAAAGCGACAGAGCAAACATTTGTTGCAAACTTATTCTTTGAGAATAGCACGAGAACACGTTTTAGCTTTGAAGTAGCAGAAAAGCGTTTAGGACTTGATGTTCTCGACTTTTCAGCAGAGTCTTCTAGCGTACAAAAAGGAGAAACTTTATACGATACGGTAAAAACACTTGAATCGATAGGAACAAGAGCTGTTGTCATCCGTCACGAGCAAGATCGATACTTCGATGAGCTTAGAGAACAAGTGAATATTCCAATCTTAAATGCAGGTGATGGATGTGGAAATCATCCAACACAATGTTTACTTGATCTACTAACGATAAAACAAGAATTTGGAACATTTGAAGGACTGAAAATAGCAATTGTTGGAGATATCAGTCATAGCCGAGTAGCACGTTCAAATGCAGAGGCGTTAACGAAATTAGGAGCAACCGTTTATTTTGCAAGTCCAGAAGAATGGAAAGATGAAACGAACACATTTGGAACATACAAAGCATTAGACGAACTAGTTCCAAAAGTGGATGTAATGATGCTACTACGCGTGCAGCATGAGCGTCATGATCATTATGAAACAGACATTATGAAAGAGTATCATGAAGAGCACGGTGTAACGATTGAACGTGAGAAACGCATGAAGCCAGGAAGCATTATTATGCACCCAGCACCTGTGAATCGTGATGTAGAAATTGCAAGTGAACTTGTCGAGTGTGAGCGTTCACGCATCTTTAAACAGATGGAAAACGGTGTTTATGTAAGAATGGCTGTACTAAAACGCGCATTACCAAATGTATTAGGAGGAATGAAACATGAATTATTTGTTTAAAAACGGTCGCTATGTAAATGCAGAGGGAAATATCGTCACAACAGACCTTCTCGTACAAGACGGTAAAATTGCGAAAGTAGCAGAAAGCATCACTGCTGAAAATGTAGAAGTAATTGATGTAAACGGAAAATTAATTGCACCTGGATTAGTAGATGTACACGTCCATCTTCGCGAACCAGGTGGTGAACATAAAGAAACGATCGAAACAGGTACACTTGCAGCAGCAAAAGGTGGATTTACAACAATTTGCGCAATGCCAAATACACGTCCAGTACCAGACAGCAGAGAACATATGGAAGACCTGCAAAAACGAATTAAAGAAAAAGCACATGTAAATGTACTCCCATATGGAGCGATTACAGTACGTCAAGCAGGTTCTGAAATGACAGACTTTGAAATGTTAAAAGAACTTGGGGCATTCGCGTTTACTGATGATGGAGTAGGCGTACAAGATGCAAGTATGATGCTGGCAGCAATGAAGCGTGCAGCAAAATTAAATATGGCAGTTGTTGCACACTGCGAAGAAAATACGCTTATTAATAAAGGATGTGTACATGAAGGGAAGTTTTCTGAGAAACATGGATTAAACGGTATCCCATCAGTATGTGAGTCCGTACATATTGCCCGGGACATATTACTTGCGGAAGCGGCGGATTGCCACTATCACGTATGTCACGTAAGTACAAAAGGATCTGTACGAGTGATTCGTGATGCAAAACGTGCTGGGATTAACGTAACAGCAGAAGTAACACCGCATCACTTAGTATTATGTGAAGATGATATCCCATCGGTTGATTCAAACTTTAAAATGAACCCACCGCTTCGAGGAAAAGAAGATCATGAGGCTTTAATTGAAGGGTTATTAGATGGAACAATTGACATAATTGCAACAGATCATGCACCGCATGCAGCAGAAGAAAAAGCACAAGGTATTGAAAGAGCGCCGTTCGGAATTACTGGTTTTGAAACAGCATTCCCACTACTATATACAAACCTTGTGAAAAAAGGAATTATCACATTAGAACAGTTAATTCAATTCTTAACAGAAAAACCAGCTGATACATTCGGTTTAGAAGCAGGTCGCCTGAAAGAAGGAAGAGCCGCTGATATTACAATTATCGATTTGGAACAAGAAGAAGAGATTGACCCAGCAACATTCTTATCAAAAGGAAAAAATACGCCATTTGCAGGCTGGAAGTGCCAAGGGTGGCCGGTTATGACATTAGTTGGCGGTAAGATCGCATGGCAAAAGGAGAGTGCATTAGTATGAAAAGACAGCTTATCTTAGAAGATGGAACAGTATTAATTGGAAAAGGTTTCGGAGGGGAAATCGAAAAGTCAGGTGAGGTTGTATTTACAACAGGAATGACAGGATATCAAGAAACATTATCTGATCCATCATATTGCGGTCAAATTGTAACATTTACGTATCCATTAATCGGAAACTATGGCATTAACCGTGACGATTTTGAATCAATTCATCCATCTGTAAATGGGTTAATTGTAAATGAAATTTGTGATCATCCATCTAACTTCCGTAATGAAATTTCGTTAGATGATTACTTAAAAGAAAGAAATATTCCCGGGCTAGCAGGAATTGATACAAGAAAATTAACACGAAAAATTCGTCAATATGGAACACTACGCGGACGTCTTTGTAACATGGATGCGGATGTAGAGTACATCGTTAGCCAATTAAAAGCGACAGTATTTACAGATCATGTAAAACGTGTATCAACAAAAGATCCATACCCAAGCCCAGGCCGTGGTCATCGTGTTGTACTTGTTGACTTTGGAATGAAACACGGTATTTTACGAGAATTAAATAAACGCGATTGTGATGTAATTGTTGTGCCTTACAATACAACAGCTGAAGAGATTTTACGCTTAAGCCCAGATGGAATTATGTTAAGTAATGGACCTGGGGATCCAAAAGATGTACCGGAAGCGATTGAAATGTTAAAAGAAATCATCGGAAAAGTACCTTTATTCGGGATTTGCCTTGGACATCAATTGTTCGCTCTAGCATCTGGTGCAAATACAAGTAAGTTGAAATTCGGTCATCGTGGTTTAAACCATCCAGTAAAACATCTTGCAACTGGAAAAGTAGCAATTACTTCTCAAAATCATGGTTACGCTGTAGAAGAAGCATCAGTTGAAAATACAGAGCTTGAAATTACACATGTAGCTTTAAATGATGGAACAGTAGAAGGTCTTCGTCATACGAAGTTCCCAGCATTTACAGTACAATACCATCCAGAAGCTTCAGCAGGACCAGAAGATGCAAATAATTTATTCGAAGATTTCTTAACAATGATTGAAAACTTCAAGAAAGAAGGGGAAGAGTTATGCCAAAACGCCTAGACATTAACACAATTTTAGTAATCGGGTCAGGACCAATTGTAATTGGGCAAGCAGCGGAGTTTGATTACTCTGGTACACAAGCTTGTCAATCTCTTAAAGAGGAAGGTTACAAAGTAATCCTTGTTAACTCTAACCCAGCAACAATTATGACGGATACTGCAACAGCAGATAAAGTATACATTGAGCCATTAACATTAGAATTCGTAAGCCGTATTATTCGTAAAGAACGTCCAGATGCTATCTTACCAACCTTAGGTGGTCAAACGGGCTTAAACATGGCGGTTGAACTTGCGAAATCAGGTGTGCTTGATGAGTGCGGAGTTGAAATTTTAGGAACGAAATTATCAGCAATTGAGCAAGCGGAAGATCGTGATTTATTCCGTACATTAATGCGAGACTTAAACGAACCAGTACCGCCAAGTGAAATTATTCATACGCTTGATGAAGCATATGAATTTGTAAAAGTAATTGATTATCCAGTAATTGTTCGCCCTGCATTTACGCTAGGTGGAACTGGCGGTGGTATTTGCCATAATGAAGAAGAGTTAATTGAAATTGTAACAAGTGGTCTAAAACATAGCCCAGTAACGCAATGCTTATTAGAAAAAAGTATTGCAGGCTTTAAAGAGATTGAATATGAAGTAATGCGTGATGCAAATGATAATGCGATTGTAGTATGTAACATGGAAAACATCGATCCAGTTGGTGTGCATACAGGGGATTCGATCGTTATTGCGCCGAGCCAAACATTAAGTGACCGTGAATATCAAATGTTACGTAATACTTCATTAAGAATTATTCGTGCACTTGGAATTGAAGGTGGATGTAACGTTCAGCTTGCACTTGATCCGCATAGTTTCCAATACTATGTAATCGAAGTAAACCCACGTGTAAGTCGTTCATCTGCATTAGCATCAAAAGCAACAGGATATCCAATTGCAAAGTTGGCAGCGAAAATTGCAGTCGGCTTAACACTTGATGAAATTGTAAACCCAGTTACCCAAAAAACATATGCATGTTTTGAACCAGCATTAGACTATGTTGTTTCTAAAATTCCACGCTGGCCATTTGATAAATTTGAATCAGCAAACAGAACGCTTGGCACACAAATGAAAGCAACTGGTGAAGTAATGTCTATCGGACGTAACCTAGAAGAATCATTACTAAAAGCAGTTCGTTCTCTAGAGCTTGGTATTTATCACTTAGAACTAGATTACTTAAAAGAACTTGATAAAGAAACGATGAAAAAACGTATTATAAAAGCAGATGATGAGCGCCTGTTTGTTGTAGCAGAAGCAATTCGTCAAGGTGTAACGAAAGAAGAAATTAACGAATGGTGTGAAATGGACTTCTTCTTCTTACAAAAAGTTGAGAACATCGTAAATATGGAACGTGTTGTAAAAGCGAATGTAGGAAATATGGAAGTATTACAATCCGCGAAAGAAATGGGCTTCAGTGATCATTATATCGCAGCAGCTTGGAATAAAACTGAGCGTGAAATTTACGATATGCGCAAAGAAAATAATATGACGCCAGTATTCAAAATGGTAGATACTTGTGCGGCAGAATTCGAATCTGCAACGCCTTACTACTACAGCACATATGGCGATGAAAATGAATCAATCGTGACAGAGCGTAAAAGTGTAGTCGTTCTTGGTTCTGGTCCAATCCGTATCGGTCAAGGTGTCGAGTTTGACTATGCAACAGTTCATTCTGTATGGGCAATTAAAGAAGCTGGGTATGAAGCAATTATTATAAATAATAACCCAGAAACAGTTTCAACAGACTTTAGTATTTCAGATAAATTATATTTTGAACCACTTACAATTGAAGATGTAATGCACATCATCGATTTAGAACAACCAGAAGGCGTAATCGTTCAATTTGGTGGGCAAACAGCAATTAACTTAGCGGCAAAATTACAAGAACGCGGCGTGAAAATTTTAGGTACATCGCTAGAAGATTTAGACCGTGCAGAAGATCGTGATAAGTTTGAAGTAGCTTTAACAGAGCTAGGTATTCCGCAACCAGTTGGAAAAACAGCAACGACTGTAGAACAAGCGGTAGCGATCGCTGAAGAAATTGGTTACCCAGTATTAGTAAGACCATCTTACGTACTAGGTGGACGTGCGATGGAAATCGTATATCGTCAAGAAGAACTACTGCACTACATGAAAAATGCGGTTAAAGTTCATGCGGATCATCCAGTATTAATCGACCGTTACATGGTTGGTAAAGAAATTGAAGTAGATGCAATTTCAGACGGTGAAAATGTATTCATTCCAGGTATTATGGAACATATTGAACGCGCCGGGGTTCACTCTGGTGACTCAATTGGAGTATACCCACCGCAAAGCTTATCTGCAAAATTGAAAGAACAAATTATCGAAAATACAATTGCACTTGGAAGAGGATTAAACATTGTTGGATTACTGAATATCCAGTTTGTCGTATTCAAAGACGAAGTGTATGTAATTGAAGTAAACCCACGTGCGAGCCGTACAGTACCATTCTTAAGTAAAATTACAGGTGTACCGATGGCGAATATCGCAACAAAAGTTATTTTAGGTCAAAATCTTGTAGAACAAGGGTATGAAACGGGATATCGCCCAGAAGAGAAAGAAGTGTATGTAAAAGCTCCAGTATTCTCTTTTGCGAAACTACGTTCTGTTGATACAACATTAGGACCTGAAATGAAATCAACAGGGGAAGTAATGGGTAAAGACTTAACGCTTGAAAAAGCATTATATAAAGGACTTGTTGCTGCTGGAATCAATATTCCAACGCACGGATCTGTAATCATCACAGTAGCAGATAAAGATAAAGAAGAAGCAATGGAAATCGCAAAGCGATTCCATGAAATTGGCTATAACTTATTAGCGACAGCAGGAACTGCGAAATCATTAACAGACCAAGGCGTTCCAGTTCAAGTTGTAAACAAAATTGATTCTGAAGACTACAATTTGCTTGATATTATTCGCCAAGGAAAAGCGCAATTTGTTATTAACACATTAACAAAAGGAAAACAACCAGCGCGTGATGGCTTCCGTATTCGTCGTGAGTCTGTAGAAAATGGTGTAGCATGTTTAACATCACTTGATACAACAAGAGCAATTTTACGAGTACTAGAGTCGATGACATTTTCAGCTCACGCTATGAAAGAATTTGCGGGAGCTGAGCGTCACGAGGTGGTACATGCATGATGCAAAAGCAAAATATGATCGTCGTTAACCAAACAGAAATCGCAAAAAATATTTATGAATTAGTGCTTCAAGGTGATTTAGTACAGCACATGAACGAGCCTGGGCAGTTTGTACACATTAAGGTAGCAGAGGGTATTACGCCCCTCTTGCGCCGCCCAATTAGTATTTGTAATGTAGATCAAGAGAAAAATGAATTTACAATGCTATACCGTGCGGAAGGACAAGGAACAAAAACATTAGCAAAGAGAAAACAAGGTGACCTTGTAGACGTATTAGGACCATTAGGTCATGGATTTCCAGTAGAAGAAGCAGAGGTAGGACAAACAGCTTTATTAGTTGGAGGCGGGATTGGTGTGCCACCACTTTATGAATTATCACAACGCTTTGTTGCAAAAGGGATACGTGTCATTCACATCTTAGGCTTTCAAACGAAAGATGTCGTCTTCTACGAAGATAAATTTGCAGAACTTGGTGACACGTATGTTGCAACAGTCGACGGTACACATGGTACAAAAGGATTTGTAACAGATGTGATTGATGCGTATGGAATTGATTTTGACATTTTATACTCATGTGGACCTTTAGCGATGCTACGTGCATTAGAGGGCCGTTATAAAGAGAAAAAAGCCTATATTTCCCTAGAAGAACGTATGGGCTGTGGAATTGGGGCGTGTTTTGCATGTGTATGCCACTTGCAAGAAGATCCAAGCGGACATTCTTACAAGAAGGTGTGTAGCGACGGGCCAGTATTTCCAATCGGGGAGGTTGTACTATGAACAGATTGCAAGTTGAATTACCAGGATTATCATTGAAAAATCCAATCATCCCGGCTTCTGGTTGCTTTGGATTTGGTCGTGAGTATGCACAATTTTACGATTTAAGTGTACTTGGATCAATCATGATTAAAGCAACAACAGAGCAACCTCGTTATGGAAATCCAACGCCTCGCGTTGCTGAAACACCAGGTGGAATGTTAAATGCAATTGGACTTCAAAATCCAGGTCTAGAAAAGGTAATGACTTCCGAATTACCTTTTCTAGAGCAATTCGATCTTCCTATTATTGCGAATGTTGCTGGGTCACAAGCTGAAGATTATGTAGCAGTTGCAAAGGAAATTTCGAAAGCACCAAATGTTCATGCGCTAGAATTAAATATTTCTTGTCCAAATGTGAAGACAGGTGGAATTGCTTTCGGTACAGTACCGGAAATTGCTGCTGATTTAACGAAGCGAGTAAAAGAGGTTTCTGAAGTGCCGGTATATGTGAAGTTGTCACCGAACGTGGCAAATATTGTAGAGATTGCGAAGGCAATTGAAAACGCAGGTGCAGACGGATTAACAATGATTAATACATTGCTTGGCATGCGTTTAGATTTAAAAACAGCAAAACCAATTTTAGCAAACCGTACAGGAGGATTATCTGGACCAGCGATTAAGCCAGTGGCAATTCGCATGGTGCACGAGGTGAGTCAAGCTGTTAACATTCCGATTATCGGAATGGGCGGTATTGAATCGGCGGAAGATGTAATTGAGTTCTTCTATGCGGGTGCAAGTGCAGTAGCAGTTGGAACAGCAAACTTCGTTGATCCATTTGTCTGTCCGACAATTATTGAAGAATTACCAGCGCTTTTAGATGAACTAGGATTTGAACACATTTCGGAATGCCGTGGAAGGAGCTGGAAGTAAATATGTCACAATCTTTAATTGTTGCACTGGATTTTCCAGGTAAGGCAGAGGTAGAACAGTTTTTAAGCCATTTTGAAGGGGAACAATTATTTGTCAAAGTTGGTATGGAACTGTTTTATAAAGAGGGACCTGCCATCATCACATATCTAAAAGAAAAAGGACATCAAATTTTTCTAGATTTGAAACTTCATGATATTCCGAATACAGTAAAAAGTGCAATGCGTAATTTAGCTAGTTTAGAAGTTGACATGGTAAACGTTCATGCTGCTGGGGGAAGCAGTATGATGAAATATGCGCTTGAGGGATTAGAGGAAGGTAAGAAAGAAGGAAAAGAGAGACCGATTTGTATTGCAGTTACACAACTAACAAGCACATCGGAAGAAGTAATGAAAAACGAGATCGGTATTGAGAAAACGTTAGAAGAAGCGGTTGCTCACTATGCGAAATTAACGAAAGAAAGCGGTTTGGACGGCGTTGTTTGTTCAACGCTTGAAGTACCAAAATTACGCGAAGTATGCGGAGACGCTTTTGTAACAGTAACACCGGGGATTCGTCTTGCAAGCGACGATGTAAATGACCAAGTGCGTGTAGCAACGCCAAAACGTGCACGTGAACTAGGCTCTAGTTATATTGTAGTAGGACGTAGCATTACAAAAGCAGAAAATCCGCGTGAGGCGTACAAAATTGTAAAAGAACAGTGGGAGGGTGTAACAGTATGAAAAAACAAATCGCATCTCATTTATTAGATATCGGAGCAGTATTCTTACAACCAAATGATCCATTTACATGGTCTTCTGGTATGAAATCACCAATTTATTGTGATAACCGTTTAACATTATCATACCCAGAAGTACGCGGGGCAATTGCAGCAGGATTAGAAGAATTAATTCAAACGCACTTCGGGGATGTAGAAGTTATTGCTGGTACAGCAACAGCAGGTATTGCACACGCTGCTTGGGTAAGCGATCGTATGAATTTACCAATGTGCTATGTCCGCAGCAAGGCAAAAGGTCATGGTAAAGGAAACCAAATCGAAGGTAAAGCAGAAAAAGGCCAAAAAGTTGTCGTAGTAGAAGATTTAATCTCAACTGGTGGCAGCGCAATCACTTGTGTAGAGGCACTTCGCGAAGCTGGTTGTGAAGTACTAGGAATCGTATCAATCTTCACATACGAACTGGAAGCAGGAAAAGAAAAATTAGCAGCAGCAAACGTAGAATCATATTCTTTAAGCGACTACAGTGCGCTTACTGAAGTAGCAGCAGAAAAAGGTATGATTGGCGAAGCAGAAACAAAGAAACTACAAGAATGGCGCAAAAATCCAGCTGACGAGGCTTGGGTTACAGCATAATGATATAAAAAAACACGACCGTGGGGGGAAACTCGGGCGTGTTTTTTTATAAATACAAATTAAAAATCCTTTTTTTAGGTGGGTGAGAGCGTCTGGCCATGCGTAGAAGCGGTCAGGGCCTTTTTTCTGCCACATGCGAAATTCAAACAAAGAGAGAAAGCGAGCGCAGAAGCTTTGTTTCTGCATAGCCGCAATTTATATGTCAAAAAGTTAAAATGTATTTATATATTCATGGACTAAAGTATCACCCTTTTTCTCAAAATTTAGAGCAAATAGAAAAAAAGTCCACTAATTATTATCTAACATTCTTATTATAAAAAATAAGGTAAGTAATAAAATATGCCAATGCCAATACTTACAGTTGATAAAATAATCGTTCCTAATACAAGAGGATTTAAAGAAAGGCGGAATACTGTAACTGATCCTAAATCTACACCACCGCTATAATATTTATCTGCAATTTTAGTATTATTTCTTTGAATCGTAACGAAATAGGGAATAAGCCAAATGCAACATAATAATAAAATACTTCCCATAACTAAACTTTCTAAGACAGATGCTTTGAACGAAATTGAAAAGCGCCATATCACAAGTAATTCGAATAAGATGGTCATGGCTGTTAAGATTATCTTTCTCCACTTTTCACTAAACTTTTTAAAAATAGTTGCATTAAGAAATTGCTCGGTTTTATCAAATGTAAATGCTAACAAGAAGAGGCAACAAACTAAAATGAGAGTGACTAGAATTTTTAATGATGAGAACATATATTTCCCTTTCCTTTTACGGTTTTATAATAGGTAGTCTAAATGTTTGTACAAGAAAATTTATGTAAGTATATGATTTAGCTCATATAAGTGTTGTATAGTAGGGACACTACATTGTTGTTTTTTATTACCTCGATCTAACCATATTCCGTGCATACCAGCATTTTTACTGCTAAGAGCATCTGTTTCTAATCTGTCTCCGATATAATAGCAATCTTGAACCCGGCACTTTGCTGTCTTACTAGCTGCTTGGAAGATAGCCATATTTGGTTTTGCCACCCCTACCCTACTAGAGGCGATGACTGGATGAAAATAATGTAGGATATGTAAACGACTTAGTTTTTCAATTTGTTGATTGTAATCTCCATTACTAATAATTCCTAATAGATAACCTTTTTGTTTTAAGCTCTTCAATACATCGATTACATCTGCATACACTGTCCAGTTTTCTTTATATGAGGATAAATATAGGTTAAATTTCTGATCAGCTTCTTCGTTCGTTAAATGAATACCGTACTGTTGAAAAAGGTCTTTCATTCGTAATCTTTTTTGCTCTTGAAACGATAACTCATTACATAAAAATAGATTGAAGTATCGTTCTGAGAGTCGATTCCATAGTTTACTAGCTTCGAATTCTTTGCCAGAAAAAACGGAATTATGTTTACGAAAGAAGTCAAGAATACCATTTTTTTCAGCAAGCTCATAATCAAGTAAAGTACCATCAATATCAAAGAAAATCATGAATAGTGCTCCTTTAGTAACATGTAATGATATATATAAATCCAAATTAAAAACCTGACATAAAACCTTTTTCTTTTTAGATGGACGAGAGCGTCTGGCCACTCGTAGAAGCGGTCAGTTCCTGTTTCTTCCACATGCGATATTCAAATAAAGAAGAAAGTAGCAAGTTACCTTTTGCTTTGCATGGCGGCAAATTGTGTGTTGGAAAGTCGATTTGGATTTATATAGTTATTGCTTTTTATCTACTTCTTTTTTTCCCTTTTCAAATAATAGTGTTATATAAGAAACAAGAAATGAAAAAATACTATACATTCCTACCCAAAAGAAAAATGTTCGATTAAATAAGGTTACTGCCAAAATAAGAAAAATCGCAAACGTAATAATAGGCATCACATAATACGTTTTTGTAATCCGTGTACCAATAACAGAAAGAATAAAGATAAGTAATGGACAAACAAATAATACGAATATAAATTCACTCATGCGTTGTCCTCTTTTCTTACAAGTTTGTTATTTTCCTGTTAAGCGTTTTTCTGTACTCGTTTCCTTTCCTTCTAAACGCTTCGTAAATGTATTACGCCAGCTTTCTGATAAAGAATCAACTGCTAATATGCGTTGTATACCTTCAATATTTTGTTTATCGCGGTGCATGATTTCATTTGCGAAGGCTATTGTGATGCGGTGTTTATTTTGTTCTATTAATTTTATTTCATCAGATGGGGAAACAGTTCCTTCTGTTAGTACTCTTACATAAAATCCAGTAAATCCCGTATTTTGAACGAGAAGCGGGAAGTCTTTTCGATCGTAACGATAAGATAGCTTATAGCAAGGTTGCCTTGGCTGCGTTACTTGGACAAGCGCTTCTCCTATTTTATATATATCACCAATGCATACATCTGATTCCAGTAATCCTGTAATTGTTAAATTTTCTCCAAATGCTCCGTATGAAAGTTGTTGTGCTAATTCTTGTTCCCAATATGGATAATGTTCAAAGGCATATACACAAACAGCTTTGTCCTTCCCACCATGGTGCTTTAAATCTGCTTGGCCATCACCTTCAAAGTTCAGTGTTGATAAATATAACGGTCTGTTAATACTTTCTTTAAAAAGACCTGTTTTAATTTCTTTTCCTTGGAACTGTAATTTTTGCGGTGTTCCGATATTGAGGGAAATGATGTGTGGCATAAATATTACTCCTTTCTGTCTTTATATATGGTTTATATTACCATATACAAAGACAGAATTACGAGATTTGTAAAATAATTCATTCATTTCAAAATATTATTTTATATTTATGAATGGGTTATAGTAGAAGGCAGAATTGGTATTTAGAAGTATAAATAACAGGTTTACTCTAATTGGTGGGGCGATATAAAGTAGGGGAAATAATTTCATTCACCGTAATGTAATAAGAACGACATACAGAAAATATAACGAGTAAATGTTATAATAAAGGTAATCCTGAATATGGAAATATGGAGGGGGATTTAATGGCGAAAAAAGTAGGTTTTTACGGTTTAATGGGTAGTCTAATTTTATCTATTATTTTAAATCATCGAATTGCAGGCAATTGGATAAACATTGTTTTTATTACTGGAATTATTTTTGCTTTGCTATACAGGTGGGACGATATTCGAAAATTAAGTAAAAAAAAGAAACTAATTTTTACGATTGAATTTATCATTCTAGTACCTACTGTAGCATTTCTATTAATAGAAGGTCAGAAAAAAATGGCCGATATGTCACTTTTTCAAGAGTGGTTATTTTTAGCGAAATTCATTTATATATTTGTAATTTTAATCGTTTCTGGAATGATTGTTTCCACAGTGAATAGAAAGTTGTTATTACATGACGATACATTTCATGTATAAAAAATATTGCTTTTTTACCTTATTTATTATAGGATAATCATTAAGTAAATAAGATAAGCAATGAATGGAATAAAGTAGTGTATGTTCTCCCTGTTAAAGAGAGCTGGCGGTTGGTGTAAGTCAGTATATAGAACAACATGAATTACGATCCAGGAGCATCTTCTTCGAGCGAATAGTAAGGGGAAGACGGTGAAGAGCCGTTATAGATAATGAAGAGATTGGCATATAAGGTTTGCCAATAATTAGGGTGGTACCGCGAATAAAATCGTCCCTACTGATTAATTTCAGTAGGGATTTTTTGTATTTTCATAACAACTAAATAATAGATAAGCGATGAATGGAATAGAGTAGTGTATGTTCTCCCTGTTAAAGAGAGCTGGCGGTTGGTGTAAGTCAGTACATAGAACAGCATGAATTACAGTCCAGGAGCATCTTCTTCGAGCGAATAGTAAGGGGAAGACGGTGAAGAGCCGTTATAGATAATGAAGAGATTGACATATAAACTTTGTCAATAATTAGGGTGGTACCGCGAATAAAATCGTCCCTACTGATTAATTTCAGTAGGGATTTTTTGCATTTTCATAACAATTAAATAATAGATAAGCGATGAATGGAATAGAGTAGTGTATGTTCTCCCTGTTAAAGAGAGCTGGCGGTTGGTGTAAGTCAGTACATAGAACAACATGAATTACAGTCCAGGAGCATCTTCTTCGAGCGAATAGTAAGGGGAAGACGGTGAAGAGCCGTTATAGATAATGAAGAGATTGGCATATAAAGTTTGTCAATAACTAGGGTGGTACCGCGAATAAAATCGTCCCTACTGATTAATTTCAGTAGGGTTTTTTTGTGTTTTCAAAACAACTAGTAACTACTCAGTCACTCTATGAAAAAAGGTAGAAAAGCATTTTTTTAAATGGGTGAGAGGGCTTGGTCGGGCATAGAAGCGGTCAGGGCTTATTTCTGCCACGTGCAAAGTTTTAAAACAAAGAAAGGCAGCAAGGTGTAGGTTCATTATTAAGTGAAAGTAGTGATGTAAAGGAGGTGAATAGCTATGGAAGATGGCTATTACTATGTAAAATCACTTGCAAAACAACTTGGAAAATTAAGAACAGAAAGAGGAGAACAGAATGAAGAAAGATGGTTTAAAGAAAGAGTTATTACCTAGACATGTGCAATTTTTAGCGTTAGCGGGAATGATTGGTACGGGTATTTTTAAAGGTAGTGGAGATACTTTAGGGATTGCCGGGCCTGGCGTAATTATTTCGTACTTACTTGGTGGATTATTAATGATGATTGTTATGGTGGCTTTAGCTGAAATGGCTGTTGTTTATCCAAATCAAAATGTTCAACATTTAGTTCATAAGGCTTTTGGATTTCACGTATCATTTGTAGTTGGATGGCTATACTGGATTAACTGGACGCTTGTTACAATTGTAGAAATATTAGCTGCAGGATCTTTTTTACAATTTTGGTTTCCAAATGTACCTCTTTGGTTACTAAGTGCTATTTGTGCACTATTAGTTGTGGGGATTAACAGCTTTCAAGTGAAATTTTATGGCGAAATGGAATTTTGGTTTGCTAGTATAAAAATTTTGGCACTTGTATTATTCATCCTTTTAGGAGGAGCAGTCTTATTTGGACTAACGAGTTTTGCTCCATCAACACCAACGGAACATTTACTTGGACATGGGGGATTCTTTCCAAATGGTATAAAAGGAGTATTTAGTGCTTGTTTTATTGTAATGTTTTCGTTCGGAGGATCTGAGTTAATAGGTGTCGCAATTTCTGAGACAAAAGACGTTGAAAAGGTGTTACCTAAAGTGATAAAGGGTGTTGTTTGGCGCGTTATCATATTTTATATCTTACCCATTACAATTATTGCGGGGTTAATACCTTGGAATGAAGTTGCAGGAAATGAAAGTCCATTTATACAAGTAATGAATGCCATTGGTATTCCAGGTGTTGCACACATTATGAATTTTGTTTTATTAACTGCAGTTCTTTCAGCTGCGAATTCAGGAGTTTTTGCTACTTCCAGAACAATGGTTGCGTTAGCTGAAAAAGGAGAAGCACCAAAAATATTGAAACAGACTGCGAAATCAGGTGCACCAATCATTGCAATTTCTTTGAATGGCTTATTACTATTGATAGGGGCAGGCCTAGCATTCTTTGCTCCAAATAGTATTATCGGAACAATGATGACAATTCCAGGGTTTACAATGTTATTGCTTTGGTTAAGTATTTGCTTTGCGCAACTTAAATTACGTCCTAACTATGCAACGATGCCTAATTTTAAAATGAAGTTATTTCCAACTACAACTATTATTGGAATTGTAGGATTGTGTATTATTTTCATAGGCTCAACGTTTAGTAATGGAATTTCAGTCGGAACAGTGGTTTGTTTTACAACTTTAGCAATTTTAATTGGTTTTGCTTTATTTAAAGGACGGAATAGAAAGAAGAAACACAATTAAAGCATATAAGCTAAATTTATGAGCGGAATAATGAAGTATATTATTAAATTTGATAGAGTAGGGACATTCATCTAATAATCATCAGAGCACGCTTTTATTGAATAAGCATGCTCTGTCATGTTTGAAGATAAAAAGTGTAGTCTGGGGCAAAAAAATATATAATTTCATTTACTGAAATAAGAGTTTAATAAAATGAATCAAAGTCATAACAAAAAGCTGTATTACTTCACGTATAAAGTAATACAGCTTTTTTACATATTATTTTACGGATTGAGCCTGTTGCATTTTTTTAATCATGCGAATTTGTCCACGGTGATTTAGTTCGTCTTCAAACACATGAAACCATTTGAAATAATTGTTTGCTGGCTTGCCCTCCCAAAATGGAGTTGTTTTAAATAACCATTCGTTTGGAAGTGATTGAAATGTAGCGATTGTTTTCTCGCGTACTTCTTGTAATGTGTTGATGTAGAAGTCTAGCGGTTGGTTTTTGATTTTCTCCCGTCCAAGATTACCGAGTTCAACACCTGGTAACCAGCGTTCTAGTTCTTCTTCTGTTGGCTCTCTGTCTTCAAAGGTATGAATTTGATAATAAAATTCGATAGCCGCCATGTGATACAGAAGCATACCGATTGAATTTGCATTTTCATCATTTAAGTAATCTAATTCTTCAATTGTTAAATCTTGAACTGCATGTAGTGTTGAGAAGCGTGCATAGTTC
The DNA here is from genome assembly GCF_000383235.1 of Bacillus sp. 123MFChir2. Lineage (GTDB taxonomy): Bacteria > Bacillota > Bacilli > Bacillales > Bacillaceae_G > Bacillus_A. Next base: position 181,925 of record NZ_KB910924.1, on the reverse strand, counting down.
ATCATCGAAACAAGTTTAGAAAAATCGTCGCTTAATCCGTCAATTTTATCAATTAAAAATAAATTCTCCATTGTAATCCCCCTGTTATGAAATGTAGACTTTTATTTCATTTCTCCAAATAGGAAGAGAATCCTTTTTTATGCATAGGAATAAAGCGGAAAATAATCTTTTAAATTTCAATTTTTGTGGAATCAACTTCCTTTGCCGCTTTTTTGTTGAGCAATAATATGTTCAACTTCTTTTCTAGCGAGGTCAGTAGATGAGAATCTAGTTTATTTTGTGAATAACGAGCTTCGTTATAAGACTGAATGATAAGCACTTCATTGATTGAAATTTCTAGTCTTTTTAAACGAAATAACCAATCTTCTAACGTTTCCCTACGCCTTCGAGAGTACGGATGTTTCAATTGTTTTTCCAATCGAAAAACGATATAACGAAATGGATTTTCAGGTGCCTTGCTTTTTTTATTTTTTGTTCCATTTGTGACTTTACTTGGCATAAATACAGCAGGGAGTATGTTCGTTTCCTTTACTTCTAATCCGTTTTTTCGTTTTACAATACGATAGACGACATAACTCATTAGAAATAAACCTGTTACTCCAATAAGTATATAGGGAAGTTGTGATACGCAGAAAAAGTAAATTTTTCTACTAAAGATATATTCCCTTTGAATAAAAGGATAAAGAAAACACATGAAAAAATAAGCGTATGAAAAATTGTAGTAGAAAATAGAACGTAAATGAATATGAATAAACTGAAAAGGATCACCAATGATACATTCTAAATTCTCAATTCTCAATTTGAAAGCAACCTCGTTTTGTAGTTTTTATTATTGCTATAACGATAGCATAAAAAATATTAATTTGGAATTGTATGAGAATAATGAAGGAGGGAGAAATAGGATTAAATAGCGGTTATATTCATCTAAATATAACCGCTATTTATAAGTAGTAGTTGAGGGATAAAAAACGAAAAACTTCTTTTTAGCCTATAACGATAAGTTCTCTATTCGCATGTGTAATCACTTCATGTCCAGTTTTTGTCACGACAATATCATCTTCAATTCTGCAACCGCCAAAGTTTGGGATATAAATACCTGGTTCTACAGTTACAACCATTCCTTCTTGCAGTGTGTCTGTACTGTCTTTTGATAATCGAAGAGGTTCATGAAGTTCTAATCCAAGTCCATGGCCTGTTGAATGACCGAAATATTCACCGTATCCATGTTCAGTAATGTAATTTCTTGTAATGTCATCGATTGTTTTTGCTGACTCACCTGGGCGAATTGCTGCAGTACCTCGTTTTAAAGCTTCAAGTATAATGTTGTATATTTTTACGAATTCCTCGGAACAACTGCCGATTGCAACAGTACGCGTTATATCAGAGCAATATCCGTTATAAAGTGCACCGAAGTCTAATGTAACAATGTCACCGTCTTCAATGATTTTACTTGTAGCTACTCCGTGCGGGAGAGAAGAGCGAGTGCCGGACGCAACGATAATGTCAAATGATGAAGAGGAAGCCCCTTGTTTTCGCATAAAAAATTCTAATTCATCTCTGACATCACGTTCAGATACGCCAGGTTTTAGGAACGTTATAATATGCTCAAAAGCATCATCCACGATGCGAGCGGCAATTTTAATCATTTCGATTTCGAAGTCTTCTTTTACAGTACGAATCGTCTCGATTATTTCATTTACATGAACAAGTTCGATATTTGTATATTTTTTTAACGCTGTGTATTGCTTTAGCGTCATATTATTTTCTTCTATACCTAGTTTTTTAATTTGTAACCTGTCTATTTGAGCCGCAATTTCTTTTTCCATGTTTCCTTTATGCATAATAATTTCCGCTTCGCGTACTTGCGATTTCGCTTGATCTGTATAACGGAAATCTGTAATAAATACGGCATTTGTAGGAGAGATTAAGACAACTCCAGCAGTGCTTGTAAATCCAGTAGCGTACCTGCGGTTTTCTTTTTTTGTAATAAGTAATCCGTCTATTCCAAATTGATGTAGCTGTTCTTGAATTTTTTTAATTCTTGAATTCATTTTAATTCCTCCCTTTCATCTCCTTATATAAAGCAAGAATAATGCCAACATTTTATCCAGCATGAATGGGGAGTAAAAATCTACTGTGAAAAGAGTTTTATTAAATCTCTGTCAAAAAATATAGACACACAAGATGAGTTTGTGTCTATATTTTTTGATAGAAAAGTAATTGTGTAAAAATGAATGAAATAACTATCTTTTTTGTAAGGGAATATAGAGAATCTTTAAAGTTTCATTAAAATTTTTCAACATGTAGTTCGCTTTCGCTCTTTGTTGTAACCCTTGTGTGTGACAGAAAAAGGTTTTCATGAAAAAGAAGTTGCCCTAAGTTACTACTTTTTTGGACAACTTCTTTTCGTATTTTTAAGCCTTTAATTTCATCACTGTGTCTGCATCCGGTGTTACATATACTGTTTGTTGATTATCATATGTCACAAACCCAAGTTTTGCTCCGCTTGGCTTTTTCACATGACGAATTTTCGTATAATCGACTGGAACTGAGCTCGATTCTTTTGCTTTACTAAAGTAGGCAGCGAGCTTTGCTGCTTCCACTAATGTTTCGTCACTTGGCTCTAATGAACGGATGACTACGTGGGATCCTGGAATGTCCTTCGTATGAAGCCAAATTTCATCCCGGCGTGCAAGTTTATTCGTTAAATAATCGTTTTGTTTGTTATTTTTCCCGACTAAAATCTCTGTTCCATCACTTGAAATGTATTTGTCTAATATAGGTTTAGATGGTTTTTTCTTTACGTTTTTCGCCTTGCGATTCCGCATATATCCTTCTTCGGCTAGTTCTTCGCGAATTTCCTCAATATCTTTAGAAGAAGCAGCTTCCATTTGTTGGAGTAAGCTGTCAAAGTAAATGATTTCTTCGTTTGTTTTTTCGATTTGTTCTTCCACGATTGCGATAGAATTCTTCGCTTTTTGATATTTTTGGAAATAACGCTGTGCATTTTCTGATGGTGTGCGCAGTGGATCTAAAGTAATCTTTACAGTGCCGCTATTTTCATCATAATAATTGATAACTTCAAGTTCTTTGTCGCCTTTTTTCATAGCGTACATATTAGCTGTAAGTAATTCACCAAACAGTTGATATTTATCTGCTTTGCCCGCGTCTTCTAACGTTTTTTGTAATTTAATTAACTTTTTTACATTTTTTGCTTTTTCATTTTGCATAAACCGTTCTAAATCATGGGCCTGTTGCTTTACACGGTCACGCTCCGCTTTTCCAAAGAAGAATCGATCTAGTAATTCACTTATAGATGAGAATGTTTTCTCTTCACCTTTTAAGTGTGCAAGTGGGAATAAATAAAAGAATTCTTTCCCATTTGCTACAATCATGGAAGGTGTATACTGATGTTGTAAGAGCGGTTTTTGTAATGTGAAAAATGCTTCAGATAATGTCTGTTCATTTACCATGCCAGCATTTGCAATTACTTCTTTTGCAAATAATGGGGAGATTCCTGTAAAAGCACCTACGAGTTGTTTATCCATATTTCCTGATAAAAAGTCGAGCGGCCTGATAAATTCTTCTTGCGTTTCAATTTGCATGGGATTGATTTTTTGTTGCGTTGGTGGTGCAACATATTCAGCCCCGGCATATACAGTGCGGTGACGGTTTACCGCTAAAGAAACGTGTTTTAAGCTATCCAAAATGATATTTGTTTTAGAGTCTACTAAAATGATATTGCTATGACGTCCCATAATTTCAATGATTAATGTTTTTAATGATTCATCACCAATTTCATTACGGCTGCGAATGGTAATTTGAATCATTCGTTCTAATTCATTTTGTTCAATTTGTTCAATGAATCCACCTTCTAAATGTTTGCGAAGAAGCATGCAAAACATTGGCGGTAATGCAGGGGAGTCATAGTTTTGTGTTGTTAGATGCATCCGTGCATATGTTGGGTGCGCGGAAAGAAGTAACTTTTGATTTTTTCCGTTTGCCCGAATATGTAATAAAATTTCATATTTTGACGGTTGATATATTTTTGAAATTCTTCCTGTTTGAAGAGAGTTTGAAATTTCATGTGTGATTGCTCTTGTAAATAATCCATCGAATGCCACGTTGAACACTCCTTTCTCACTAAAAGTTAATTATAGCATTTTTTCGGACGAGGCTGAATAAGCTTTCATTAGAGTATGTCTGCAATCAGGAGGTAGCGAGATGAATTGGTATGAACTGCGTGCACATGAAGTAGAAGAACGAACGAATACAAATGTAAAAACAGGATTGACGGAGCAAGAGGTGGAAATTCGGCTGAAAAAACTTGGCCCAAATGAATTGCAAGAAGCAAAGCGGCCTTCTGCACTTGTTGTGTTCTTGGCGCAATTTAAAGATTTTATGGTACTTGTTTTGTTTGGGGCAACGATTATTTCTGCTTTTTTAGGAGAATATGTGGATGCAATTGCGATTGTGGCAATTGTCATTATCAATGGAATTCTTGGCTTTTTTCAAGAGAGAAAAGCAGAAAAATCACTGGAAGCATTAAAAGAACTTGCCGCCCCGCAAGTAACTGTACTTCGAAATGGGAAGTGGCTGAAGATTCCTTCGAAAGGTCTTGTGCTTGGAGATATTATTAAATTTTCAAGCGGGGATCGTATCGGTGCGGATGTACGTCTCATTGAAGCTTCCAGTCTAAACATTGAAGAGTCAGCATTAACTGGAGAATCAGTGCCGGTCCAAAAGAGAATTGATGTTCTGCAAGGCGCGGATGTTTCAATTGGTGATCAAACAAATATGGCATTCATGGGAACAATGATTACGAGGGGATCCGGTATTGGAGTTGTTATTGGAACAGGAATGAATACAGCGATGGGACAAATTGCAAATATGCTGCAAAATGCACAGCAAAATGAAACGCCGTTGCAGAGAAGACTTGAACAGTTAGGCAAAATTTTAATTATTGTTGCATTAATTTTAACGGCACTCGTTGTATTAGTTGGTGTTTATCAAGGAAATGAAATGTACCATATGTTTTTAGCAGGTGTTTCGCTTGCCGTTGCAGCGATTCCTGAAGGATTGCCAGCCATTGTGACAGTAGCACTCTCACTTGGTGTGCAGCGGATGATTAAGAAAAAAGCAATTGTAAGAAAGTTGCCTGCGGTTGAAACTTTAGGATGCGCATCTGTCATTTGTTCAGACAAAACAGGGACAATGACGCAAAATAAAATGATGGTCACACATGTATGGGCGAGTGGTGAAACGTGGAATGTAACGGGGCAAGGCTATGAACCAAAAGGCGAATTTATGAAAGATGATAAGAAAATAAATCCGTCAGCGGTTCGTTCTTTATATCAGCTTCTCACATTTGGGTGCCTATGTAACAACGCAAATATCGTGAAAAAGAAAAAAACATATGTATTAGATGGTGATCCGACAGAAGGCGCACTCGTTGCGGCAGCGATGAAGGCTGGTATTTCAAGAGAAGGAATAAAGGATCAATTTGAAGTCATTCACGAATTTCCATTTGATTCAACGAGGAAAATGATGAGTGTAATTGTTCGTGATAAGGCAGGGAAAAAATTTGTAGTAACAAAGGGAGCACCTGATGTTTTATTACAAATGAGTCAAACTATTTTATGGGGAAATAAACAGCAGCCGTTAACGGAATTGTATCGAAATGAAGTACAAGCGGCGATTCATCATTTAGGAAGTCAAGCACTTCGTACAATGGCAATTGCATTTAAACCATTAAAAATAACAGATCATTTGCAAGGGGAACGAGAAGCAGAACAAGATTTAATGTTTATTGGATTGCAAGGAATGATTGATCCACCAAGACCGGAAGTGAAGCAAGCGGTGCAAGAATGTAAAGATGCAGGTATTAAAACAATTATGATTACAGGAGACCATAAAGTAACAGCGATGGCGATCGCTGAGCAGCTTGGGATTTTACCACATGGCGGTCGTGTTGTAGAGGGAATCGAACTTGCAAACATGTCGGTTGAAGAATTAGAAGGTATTGTTGATGAAACATATGTCTTTGCACGTGTTTCTCCAGAACATAAATTGAAAATTGTGAAGGCGCTGCAAAATAAAGATCATATTGTGGCAATGACCGGCGACGGTGTGAATGATGCGCCTGCTATAAAAGCGGCAGATATTGGTGTGGCGATGGGGGTTACTGGGACGGATGTTGCGAAAGAAGCATCATCTCTTGTGTTATTAGATGACAATTTTGCTACTATAAAAGCGGCAATTAAAGAAGGAAGAAACATTTACGAAAACATTCGTAAATTTATTCGTTATTTACTTGCGTCTAATGTTGGCGAAATTTTAGTTATGCTATTTGCAATGATATTAGCATTGCCATTGCCGCTCGTACCTATTCAAATCTTATGGGTAAATTTGGTGACGGATGGGTTGCCAGCGATGGCGCTCGGACTTGATGCGGCAGAAGGTGATGTGATGCGAAGAAAACCGCGTCATCCAAAAGAAGGGGTATTTGCGAGAGGACTTGCATGGAAGATTGTGAGCCGAGGCTTTTTAATCGGTGCGATGACACTCTTAGCATTTATCATTGCATACAATCAACATCCAAATGAATTAAAGTATGCGCAAACAGTTGCCTTTGCAACACTTGTATTAGCTCAGCTTATTCATGTGTTTGATTGCCGCAGTGAGCATTCTGTCTTTCACCGTAATCCATTTGGGAATATGTACTTAGTAGGAGCGGTCATTCTTTCGATTTTACTCATGCTAGTAGTGATCTATTATCCGCCGTTGCAACCGATTTTTAGTACGATGCCAATTCAAGCGAAAGATTGGCTCTTAATTGTTGGGCTTTCTTCTATTCCAACATTTTTATTAGTAGGATCTTTACTAACTGGGAAGTCAGAAAAGAAGAAAACAATTGTATATAAAAGAGGGGTAAACTTGAAATAGTAAATGACATAAAAGTATGCTATAATTTGAGAAGGTAGTAGAGTAGAGTCTCTATTACCTTTTTCATTGAGTAAGATCATGGCTTGGATGTGATAAAATGATTTCGAGTATGACAGGTTTTGGACGCGCAAAAGTAGAAAGTGATGCGTTTCAAATTACAGTAGAAATGAAGTCGGTCAACCATCGTTTTTTAGAGATGAATATTCGTCTTCCAAAGCAAATGATGGTGTTCGAGGATAAAATCCGCAAGTTAATTGCAGAACAATTAGGCCGCGGACGTATTGAAGTGTCGATTATTGTTGAAGGGGAAGGACTCGTTGAACGGAAATTACGCGTGGATTGGTCCCTTTTAGAGCAATACAAGCTCATTATGGAAGAAGCGAAGGGGAAATTTCAATTACAGGATTCGATTACATTACAGCAGCTTATTGCTATGCCGGAAGTGACAGCAATTGAGGAAGTTGAAAATGTAAATGAAGCGTTTGAACATAGTTTGTATGAAGCAGTTCGCCGCGCAGCTAGTATGTTGAAAACGATGCGTGATGGTGAAGGAGAACGACTGCATAAAGATTTGGAGCATCGTTTACAAGGCATTTACACGTGTGTGCGTTCCATTGTCCCATATGCGCCGTCAGTTATTCAAAAATATCGTGAACGCTTAGAAAACCGTTTGAAAGAATTACATAATCAAGAATTAGAAGAACAGCGATTACTTACAGAGATAGCGGTATTTGCAGACCGCTGTGATATTCATGAAGAATTAGTTCGTTTACAAAGTCATTTAGAACAATTTCAAGAGACGCTGCAAAGTAAAGAGCCAATTGGAAGGAAATTGGATTTCATCGTACAAGAAATGCATCGTGAAATTAATACAATTGGTTCAAAAGCAAATGACTTAACAATTTCAAAATATGTTGTTGAAATGAAAAATAATCTTGAAAAAATTCGTGAACAAGTACAAAATATTGAGTAGCTGTCAATTGTATACGAAGTTATACGAGAGGGAGAAATCGGATAGACTTACTAGGAGGCGCAAATTATGGCCATGCGGTTTTTAAATATTGGATATGGAAATATCGTATCTGCACATCGAATTATTTCCATTGTAAGTCCGGAATCAGCACCGATTAAAAGGTTAGTACAGGAAGCTCGCGAACAAAATGTGCTGCTTGATGCTACCTATGGTCGAAAAACTCGAGCGGTGATTGTTATGGATGATGGACATATTGTGTTAAGTCCAATACAACCGGAAACAATTGCACATCGGTTAAACAATAAAGAAGATTTAAGTGACGAAGGGTAGGTTTAACATATATATGAGAAGTAGAAGAGGGTTGCTCATTGTTCTTTCAGGGCCTTCTGGTGTTGGAAAAGGAACAGTTCGAAAGGAATTGTTCAGTCAAGAAGATACAAATTTACAGTATTCTATTTCTGTAACAACGCGTAAACCGCGTGAAGGAGAAGTAGACGGTGTTGATTATTTCTTTAAACCGAGAGAAGAGTTTGAAGAGATGATTGAAAATAATAAACTGCTTGAATGGGCGGAGTTTGTTGGAAACTATTACGGAACACCAATTGATTATGTAGAGCAAACATTGCAACAAGGGAAAGACGTTTTCTTAGAAATTGAAGTGCAAGGTGCAATTCAAGTAAAGAAAGCTTTTCCGGAAGGTGTATTTATCTTTTTAGCTCCTCCAAGTTTATCGGAACTAAAAAACCGAATTGTGGGCCGTGGCACAGAAACAGAAGAAGTAATTCAAAATCGTTTGACAGTAGCAAAAGAAGAAATCGAAATGATGGATGCTTATGACTACGTAGTAGAAAACGATGAAGTAGAACTTGCTTGCGAACGTATTAATGCAATTGTGATAGGTGAACATTGTCGCCGTGAGCGAGTAGCAAAATATTATAAAGAAATGACGGAGGAAATGTAATATGTTAAACCCATCTATTGATTCATTGTTACAAAAAATTGATTCTAAGTATACGCTAGTAACAGTAGCTGCAAAGCGCGCCCGTGAAATGCAAGAGCATAACGATTGTGGTGTTGAGCGACCAGTATCTCATAAATTTGTAGGCAAAGCATTAGAAGAAATTAATGCGCAAATATTAAACTACGAACCAAGTGAAGATAACAACCAAAAGTAAAGCTTTCTTTTCGACAAATAGAGGCATAGATACTATACTTTTCTATGTAACAGTAACAACCTATTTACAAGTAGGTTGTTATTTTTTTACGATATAGATAAATGAAAGAACAACATAAAAGCTTTCTTATTAGATGGGCGAGAGCATCTGGCCATGCATAGAAGCGGTCAGGGCCTTTTCCTACCACATGCGAGGTTTAAAACAAAGGGAGAAAGCAAGTGGCGGTCATGTTGTATTCTGCATAGCAGCGATCTATATGTCGAAAAATCAAAATGGATTCATGGAGTATATAAAATAACGACAGCTTGTACTTGTATGCTGTGATGATAAGTGACTTGAAGTTCCGATAGGAGTCATGAAAGAAAGAGGACGAGACTTATGTTAAAAGGGAAAAAAATACTTTTATGTGTTACAGGAGGCATTGCTGTATTTAAAGCAGCTGCACTAACAAGTAAGTTAACACAGGCAGGTGCGCTTGTAAAAGTAATAATGAGCGAGTCGGCAATGAAGTTTGTTACACCACTTACATTTCAGGCGCTTTCTCGCCATGATGTATACACAGATACATTTGATGAAAAAGATTCAGCAGTCATTGCTCATATTGATTTAGCAGACTGGGCTGATCTTGTACTTGTTGCACCGGCGACAGCAAACATCATTGGCAAATTCGCAAATGGTCTTGCAGATGATATGATTTCAACGACTCTTCTGGCAACAATAGCACCAGTGTGGATTGCACCTGCGATGAATGTTCATATGTATGAAAATCCAGTTGTCCAAAAAAATATGCAAACGCTAAAACAGTTAGGATATACATTTATAGAGCCTGGAGAAGGCTTTTTAGCTTGCGGATATGTTGCTAAAGGTCGGTTAGAAGAACCAGAAAACATTGTAGCAATGTTAGAAAAGCATTTTTCAGAAGAGAAGTGGCTGCTAGGAAAACAAATATTGGTGACGGCGGGACCGACACGTGAAAAAATTGATCCAGTTCGTTTTATGACGAATTTTTCTTCTGGAAAAATGGGATATGCACTTGCGGAAGTTGCGGCAAATCTTGGTGCAGAAGTCATTCTTATTTCTGGTCCAACGGCGCTAACACCGCCTGCGAATGTAACGACAATCCAAGTGGAATCAGCACAAGATATGTTAGAGGCAGTTTTATATCATTATTCTCGTATGGATGTTGTGATTAAAACAGCTGCCGTTGCAGATTATCGGCCGAAAATCGTTTATGATGAAAAAATGAAAAAGAAAAATGGCGATACAATCATCGAATTGGAACGTACGATAGATATTCTTAAAACATTAGGTGAGCGAAAAGAGCATCAATTACTCATTGGTTTTGCAGCAGAAACGACGAACGTTGAAGAGTATGCAACGAAAAAATTACGTAAAAAAAATGCTGACATGATTGTTGCGAATGATGTAAAAGCAGAAGGAGCAGGATTTGGTACGGACACAAATATTGTGACAATGTATAAACGAAATGGCGCCGTGGTTGAATTGCCGCTATTAACAAAGCTGGAAGTAGCGAGAGAAATTTTACTACATGTTGAAAAAATGTTGGAAGAGGATCCTGCATGAAATTTGCAAGTGTAATTGTCGATGTTCCAGCAAGGCAAACGGATAGGCCATTCGATTATATTATTCCTAAACGTTGGGAAGATCTTGTTCAAACGGGTATGCGAGTCGTTGTTCCATTTGGACCACGAAAATTACAAGGATTTGTCATTGGGATAAAAGATACAGTAGATGTAGATGTAAACAAGTTGAAAACATTGCATGAATTGTTAGATGTTACACCTGTATTAAATGAGGAATTGTTGCAGCTTGGGAGTTGGCTTACAAACGAAACGCTTTGTTTCACAATTTCAGCATTTCAAGTGATGTTGCCAACAGCAATTAAAGCGACATATAAAAAACAGCTACGTCTTCATAGACCGGAAGACATAGCGGCCAATGTGAAATTGCTCTTTCAAGGAAAAGAAAGCATCGACTGGAATGTACTTGATGAATGGCCGCAGTTGTATCGTGCGGTGCAAACAGAAATTGCAAAAGGGACTCTAGAAGTTGTTTACGAAGTAAAGGATAAAGGGCAAAAGAAAAAACAAAAAATGATTCAACCTGTTTTGCCTTATGAAGAATTAGAGGAAACGGCCTTTCATCTAAAGAGTAAAAAGCAGCAAGATGTATTGTATTATTTCATGGAACATTATCAGTCTGTACCGTTAAAAGTAGTAATGGAAGAATTGCAAATGACGGATGCCCCCATTAAATCTCTTGTGAAAAAAGGTTTGTTAGCTGAAAAATATGTGGAAGTATACCGGAATCCGTATGACGATGATGCTTTTGAACGCACAAAACCATTCCCGCTTACAGAAGAGCAACGACAGGTGATTGCACCGATCTTAACTTCTATTACAGAAGAGCAGCATGAGACGTTTTTACTGTACGGTGTCACAGGGAGCGGAAAAACAGAAGTTTATTTACAGTCAATTGAAGAAGTGCTCAGGAAAGGAAAAGAAGCGATTGTACTTGTACCTGAAATTTCGTTAACGCCGCAAATGGTAGATCGTTTTAAAGGGCGTTTTGGTTCGCAAGTTGCTGTTCTTCATAGTGCATTGTCTGTTGGGGAAAAATATGATGAATGGCGTAAAATCTTACGGAAAGAAGTCAAAGTAGTTGTAGGCGCGCGTTCAGCAATTTTTGCACCATTTGAGAATTTAGGAATTATTATTATTGATGAAGAACATGAATCGAGTTACAAACAAGAGGACAATCCACGCTACCATGCACGTTCTGTTGCAATTCGGCGGGGAGAATATCACAATTGTTCAGTTGTATTAGGAAGTGCTACACCTACATTAGAATCGTTTGCTCGTGCCCAAAAAGGTGTATATACACTTCTTACAATGACAAAACGGATGAATGAACGGGATTTGCCGGCAGTTGAGATTATTGATATGAGAGAAGAGCTTAGGGGTGGCAACCGTTCTATGTTTTCTCAGCTTCTTCATGAGAAGATAGCGGATCGATTAGAGAAAAAAGAACAAATGGTGCTTTTTTTAAACCGAAGAGGGCATTCGACATTTGTTATGTGCCGTGATTGCGGATATGTTGTACAATGCCCGCACTGTGATATTTCACTTACATATCACAGAATGAATAACCGCTTGAAATGTCATTATTGTAGTTATGAGGAAAATTTACCGAATGCTTGTCCTGCTTGTAATAGTACCTATATCCGCTTCTTTGGGACAGGGACACAAAAGGTTGAAGAAGAAATTACAAAATTGTTCCCAGAAGCACGTGTGATTCGAATGGATGTGGATACGACAAGTCGTAAAGGGATGCATGAAAAGCTCCTAAAGTCATTTGGGGCAGGAGAGGCAGATATTTTACTTGGAACGCAAATGATTGCGAAAGGTCTTGATTTTCCAAACGTGACGCTTGTAGGTGTATTGACAGCAGATACAATGCTGCATTTGCCGGATTTTCGGGCGAGTGAAAAAACATATCAGCTTTTAACACAAGTAAGCGGCCGAGCTGGACGTCACGAACTTCCAGGAGAAGTAGTTATTCAAACGTATACACCTGAGCACTATAGTATAGAATTAGCAAAACAACAGAAGTATGAGGTGTTTTTTGAACGTGAGATGTATATGAGGAAAATGCGGCAATATCCACCTTATTATTATGTCGCATTAGTTACAGTATCTCATCCAGAATTATTAAAAGCAGTGCAGGTAACAGAGAAAATTGTTGGTTTTTTACGACAACATTGTTCACAGAAAACGATGGTCTTAGGTCCGGTTGCTTCGGCAATTCCTCGTATAAAAGATAGATATCGCTACCAATGCATGATAAAATACAAACGGGAACCAAACTTAAAGTACGTGCTTAAAATGATAAATGAACATTATCAAGCAGAAATGCAAAAAGACTTGCAAATTTCGATTGATTTTAATCCAACTATGTTGATGTAGCAAAGCTGAATTTAGAGGCAAATGGATAAAATAAAGTGGAACCGTTACTAGTAGGAGGCAAAGATTCGCTGCCCGTACTCTTACTGCTGGCATGCGCCCGGTTAAGTGGGCTGCCTCCATCGATGGAAGCTTCACTTTATTTCAATTCGATCGTAAGTTGAAAAGGAGAGCAGTATGGCAACATTAGAAATTGTAAAACATCCAAATGAAGTATTAGAAACACCTTGTGAACGTGTTATAAATTTTGATAAAAAGTTAGTGAAGCTTTTAAAAGATATGCACGAAACAATGTTAATTGCAGATGGTGTTGGATTAGCAGCACCGCAAGTTGGTGTAAGTCTGCAAGTTGCTGTTGTGGACATTGATGATGATAACGGGAGAATTGAATTAATTAATCCTGTTATATTAGAACAACGTGGTGAACAAGTAGGTCCCGAAGGCTGCTTAAGTTTTCCGGGACTTTTTGGTGATGTAATCCGTGCTGAGTATATTAAAGTACGTGCTCAAAATCGCCGCGGGAAAGTGTTTTTATTAGAAGCAGATGGCTTTTTGGCCCGTGCAATTCAACATGAAATCGATCATCTACATGGTGTGTTATTTACATCTAAAGTAACGCGATATTATGAGGAAAATGAATTAGAAGAGATGTAAAAGGAGAGTTTTTCAAATGGTGAAAGTTGTATTTATGGGAACACCGGACTTTTCAGTGCCGGTGCTTCGTCGTCTTATTGAAGATGGATATGATGTGATTGGGGTTGTAACGCAGCCCGATCGTCCGGTAGGTAGAAAAAAGGTGTTAACCCCAACGCCTGTGAAAGTTGAAGCAGAAAAACATGGTATTCCGGTATTACAACCGTTAAAGATTCGTGAAAAAGAGGAATATGAAAAGGTGTTGGCATTAGAGCCGGATTTAATTGTGACAGCTGCATTTGGACAAATTGTACCAAATGAAATTTTAGAAGCGCCGAAATATGGATGTATTAATGTCCATGCTTCATTACTTCCAGAGCTTCGCGGCGGTGCACCTATTCATTACTCAATTATGCAAGGAAAAGAAAAAACAGGCATTACGATTATGTATATGGTTGAAAAATTAGATGCTGGTGATATTTTAACGCAAGTAGAAGTGGAAATTACCGAACGTGAAACAACCGGCTCATTATTTGATAAATTAAGCGTTGCGGGAGCTCAGTTATTATCTGAAACGGTGCCGCTTTTAATACAAGGGAAATTAGAACCAATTAAACAGAATGAGGAAGAAGCAACATTTGCTTATAATATTAAACGTGAGCAGGAAAAGATTGATTGGACGAAAACAGGAGAAGAAATCTACAATCATATTCGTGGTTTAAATCCATGGCCAGTAGCTTATACGACATTAGCAGGACAAGTTGTAAAAGTATGGTGGGGAGAAAAAGTTCCTGTAACAGATAGAGCCGAAGCTGGGGCAGTTGTTGCAATTGAAGAAGATGGTTTCGTTGTCGCAACAGGAAATGAAACAGCAATTAAAATCACGGAGTTGCAACCATCCGGTAAAAAACGCATGGACTGTTCACAATTTTTACGTGGAACAAAACCTGAAATAGGTACGAAGTTAGGAGAAGACGCATGAAACAAAATGTTCGTGAATTAGCTCTTGACGGTTTAGTACAAGTTGAAAAAAGCGGTGCATATAGCAACTTGCTTTTAAACAACCTGATTGAAAAGAGTAGCATTGATAAAAAAGATGTTGGCTTGTTAACTGAAATTGTATACGGAACAATCCAGCGACGTGATACACTTGATTATTATTTACAGCCGTTTTTACGAAAAAAGATTGAACTGTGGGTGAAAGTACTCCTTCGTCTCTCTTTATATCAAATGCTGTATTTAGATCGTGTTCCAGAGCATGCTGCCATTCATGAAGCAGTTGAAATTGCGAAGCGTCGTGGTCATAAAGGAATCGCTGGACTTGTGAATGGGGTACTTCGTTCGATTCAGCGTGAAGGAGTTCTATCGCTAGATGAGATTAAAAGTCCAGAAAAGCGCCTTGCTATTGCAACAAGCCATCCAGAATGGCTTGTAAAAGAGTGGATAGAAGCATACGGAATTGAAACAGCAAGACAAATGTGTGAAGTAAACTTACTCCCGCCAGTTCCAACAGCCAGGGTTAATGTAGCGAAAACGTCTGTAGAAGATGCGCTCAAAATGTTAGAAACAGAAGGGCTGCAAGCAAAGCATGGCGATTTATCGGAAGATGCGATTCAAATTGAAAAAGGGAATCTAGCTCATACAGAAGCATTTCAAGAAGGATTTCTATCTATTCAAGATGAAAGTTCTATGCTTGTGGCTCGCGCGCTTGATCCGAAAGCAGGAGATATTATTCTAGATAGCTGCGCCGCTCCTGGCGGGAAGACAACGCATATTGCAGAACGTTTGGGAGGAACGGGAAAAGTTATTTCTCTTGATTTACACCCACATAAAGTACGTTTAATTCAGCAGCAGGCAAAGCGTCTTCAACTAGAAAATGTCGAAGCAAAAGCACTTGATGCACGGAAAGTACAAGAGCATTTTGAACAAGAGAGCTTTGATAAAGTATTAGTAGATGCGCCGTGTTCTGGGTTTGGGGTACTTCGCCGTAAGCCAGATATTAAAATGGGAAAACAAAAAGAAGATAGTGAAAGACTTGCCAATATTCAACTGTCTATTTTAGAAAAGGTAGCTCCTTTGTTGAAAAAGGGAGGACGCCTTGTTTATAGTACGTGTACAATTGAGAAAGTAGAAAATGAACAAGTAATCGAGCAGTTTTTACAATTACATTCTGAATTTGAATGGGATACAACAATGAAAGACCGATTGCCAAAAGCTGTGCATCCATATGTAGGAAAAGGTGGAGTGCAAATTTTGCCGCATTACTTTGCAACGGATGGATTTTATATTGCTTGTTTAAGAAAGAAGGTGTAGCATCATGGAAACTACTGTAAAAAAACAAAAAAAAGAATTGGAAGAAAAAAAGCCATCTATTTATTCCTTGCAGCTTCATGATATGGAACAATGGTTAAAAGAACAAGGGGAACCGAAATTCCGTGCTGGTCAAATTTTTGATTGGCTATACAAAAAAAGGGTAACAACTTTTGAGGATATGTCCAACCTTTCTAAAGGATTGCGTGAAAAATTGTCGAATTCCTTTGATATTACAACTTTAAAAACATTAGTAAAACAAACATCTTCAGATGGAACGATTAAATTTTTATTTCAACTGCATGATGGTTATTCTATTGAAACAGTATTAATGCGCCATGAATACGGAAATTCAATTTGTGTGACAACACAAGTTGGGTGCCGAATTGGCTGTACGTTTTGCGCATCAACACTTGGCGGCTTAAAACGTAATTTAGAAGCTGGTGAGATTGTTGCGCAAGTTGTCGAAGTGCAACGTGAGTTAGACGCTACAGATGAGCGTGTTAGCTCTCTTGTTGTGATGGGAATCGGAGAACCATTTGATAATTATGATAGTTTAATGGCCTTTTTACGCATCGTGAATCATGAAAAAGGACTTCACATTGGAGCGCGTCATATGACGGTATCAACAAGTGGAATTATCCCGAAAATTTATAAGTTTGCTGAAGAAAATATACAAATTAACTTTGCGGTTTCTTTACATGCTCCAAATACAGAGCTTCGTTCAAAATTAATGCCAATTAACCGAGCGTACAAGCTGCCAGATTTAATGGAAGCTATTAAATACTACATTGAAAAAACAGGACGCCGCGTTACATTTGAATATGGCTTATTTGGCGGAGAAAACGACCAGGTCGAACATGCTGAAGAGTTAGCTCGGCTGTTAAAAGGTGTAAAGTGTCATGTTAACTTAATTCCAGTTAACTATGTACCAGAACGTGACTATGTGAGAACGCCGCGTGAACAAATTTTCTTGTTTGAAAAAACATTAAAAGATCGTGGTGTTAACGTAACAATTCGTCGCGAACAAGGTCATGATATTGATGCAGCCTGCGGTCAATTGCGTGCAAAGGAGCGCAAAGAAGAGACGAGGTGAGATGATGAAAACCGTGTTTCTATCAGATAAAGGGAAAGTTCGTCAACATAATGAAGATAGTGCAGGAGTATTTTGTAACTTAGATGGTGATATTTTAGCGGTTGTAGCAGATGGAATGGGGGGTCATCGAGCAGGCGATGTTGCTAGCTCGATGGCAATCCAATTGTTCCATGATTACTGGAAACAAACGTATAATATGAATACGCCTAAAAAAGCAGAACAATGGTTACATAATCATGCCCAAATTATTAATGAACGAGTATACAAATATTCTGGAGAACATTCAGAATGTAGTGGGATGGGAACAACAATCGTTGCTGCGATATGTACGGATAATTTTGTGACAATTGGTCATATTGGAGATAGTCGCTGTTATATGCTATCAGATGATTATATGTCACTTGTTACAGAAGATCATTCCCTTGTAAATGAACTCGTTCGGCATGGAGAAATTTCCAAAGAAGATGCTGAATATCATCCGAGAAAAAATGTTTTACTTAGAGCGCTTGGAACGGAAGAAACCGTTATATTAGACGTAAAAACCTTAGTGTTAGAAGAGGGAGATCAGTTGTTGCTCTGCTCAGATGGATTATCTAATAAAGTTGCAATGAATAATATGCAAGGAATTTTACAATCTGATGAGTCTTTGCAAACGAAAAGTCAACAACTTGTGCAGCTTGCAAATGATTTTGGAGGAGAAGACAATATTACTCTTGTCATTATTGATTATGCGGACTCGGCGAACGAAAGTAGGTGAATGACAACGTGATGATTGGAAGACGCCTAAATGATCGTTACAAGCTACTTAAAATGATTGGCGGCGGGGGAATGGCCAATGTATATTTGGCGCATGATGATATACTCGATCGTGATGTAGCTGTAAAAATGTTGCGGCTTGACTATTCAAATAATGAGGAATTTATTAAGCGTTTCCATCGAGAAGCACAGTCAGTTACAACGTTATCGCATCCCAATATTGTGAATATGTACGATGTTGGAGAAGAAGATGGAATCTATTATCTTGTTATGGAATATGTACCAGGTCAAACGTTAAAGCAATATATACAACAGCGAGGTCTTCTTCCTGTAGAAGAAGCGATTGCTATTATGGAACAATTAACTGCTGCGATGGCTCATGCACATCATTTTGAAATTGTCCACCGTGATATTAAGCCTCACAATATATTAGTTCGAAATGATGGTGTTGTGAAGGTTACAGATTTTGGAATCGCAACTGCGACAAGTGCAACCACTATAACACACACAAATTCTGTTCTTGGTTCTGTTCATTATTTATCTCCTGAACAGGCAAGAGGTGGTGTTGCGAATAAGCAATCAGACATTTATTCTCTTGGGATTGTAATGTTTGAACTATTAACTGGAAGACCGCCATTTTCTGGAGAATCTGCTGTTTCTATTGCACTGAAACATTTACAAAATGAAACACCATCTCCAAAAAGATGGAATCCTGATATTCCGCAAAGTGTAGAAAATATTATTTTAAAAGCAACAGCGAAAGATCCGTTTCATCGTTATCAGTCTGTAAATGCAATGAAACGTGATATTGAAACTGCTTTATATCCAGAGCGAATAAATGAACAACCTTTTCATATACCAGAAGATATGGAAGCGACAAAAGCGATTCCTATCATTCAGCAGGAACAGTTATTAAATACAAATACTGAAGAAACAATTGTTTTATCTGGAAAGTCGAAAGAAAAAAAACAGCAGGACGATTCAGAAAAAGAACAAAAAAAGAAAAAAAGTAATCGTTGGCTTAAAATTTTGTTGACGATCTTTCTATTTTTAGTTGTTTGTGGAATACTGGCAGTGACGGTTATTCCAGGTTTCTTCATTCCAAAGGAAGTCAAAGTGCCAGATGTGTCTGGTATGACATATGAAAAAGCAGTGAATACACTTAAAGGATTCGAATTGACGTCACCTCAAGTTATATATACAGATGAAGTAGAAGAAGGTAAGGTTATTAAAACAAGTCCAGCGGCAGGGCGAGTTGTACGAGAAAATACAAAAATTACAATTTTTCAATCTGGTGGAAAGCAAAAGAAAAAAATGCCTAATTTGATAGGGAAAGATTACGAGAAGATTAAAGATGAATTGACTCCATATAAAGGGGTTGTTCCTGATTATATTGAAAGTGAAAAGCCGCAAAATGAAATTGTGTTACAAAGTCCAGAAGCAGGACAACTTATTGTTGAAAAAGAGCAAGAGGTAAAGATATGGATTAGTAAAGGGCCAAAACAAATTCAACTCGTTGATTTTTCTGGTTGGGCAGAAAATAGCGTGAATAGCTATTTAAATGAAAAAAAACTTGTGCCGGAAATAAGACGAGAATATTCCAATACAGTGGATAAAGGGCTTGTTATTTCACAATCACCAAGGCCAGATACGAATTTAAAAGAAGGGGCAAAAGTAACGATTACGGTCTCTGAAGGACAGAAAGAAAAACCAACAAAAATCGTAAAAGTTGACAATATTCCAATTCAGTATCAAGGGCCAGCAACTGGAGAGAAAACACCACAAAAAATTGAAATATATAAAGAAGATATGCAAAATACTATGGATAAACCGTTTGAAACGAGAACGATAACAGAGTCAACGACAGTCTCTCTTGAGTTTATTATTCAAGAGGGAAAAAAGGGTCGTTACAAAATTGTTCGTGACGGAACGACCTTGATTGAAAAAGAAGTTTTGTATCCAACGCAATAAAGTGAAACGTCTATTATAAAAAATTAGTAACTACTCAGCCCCTCTATGAAAAAAAGGAAGAAAAGCACCTTTTTAAATGGGTGAGAGGGACTGGCCATGCATAGAAGCGGTCAGGGCCTTTTCCTGCCACGCGCAAAGCTTTAAAACAGAGAAAGGTAGCAAACTGTAGGTCCGTTTTTATCTTCATGGCAGCAATCTAGATGCTGAAATATGGGGGAAATCCCAAAATGTATGACTGAGTAGTTACAAAAATTATAAATGGTGAGTTGAACGAATCTCGTTCTAAAGTAGATTATGAAGGGCTATTGTTGTGTCTTTTAGAACAAGATAAATAAAGGAGAGAATGTATGCCAGAAGGAAAAATTATAAAAGCTTTAAGTGGGTTCTACTATGTGCAGCATGAAGAAGAGATTACACAGTGCCGAGGACGTGGCGTATTTCGTAAGCATAAAATTACACCGCTTGTTGGTGATCAAGTTGTATTTCAAGCTGATAATCCGAGTGAAGGGTATGTTCTAGAAATATTAGAACGAAAAAATGAGCTTGTGCGTCCGCCGATTGCGAATATTGATCAAGCACTTCTTGTGTTTTCGGCTGTTGAGCCAGAATTCAATCCATTATTATTAGATCGGTTTTTAGCTTTAATTGAATTTCATAGTATTAAACCGATTATATGTATTAGTAAGATGGATTTAGTAGATGTGAAAACACGTGAAACGATTGAAGCATATGCAAAGGATTACATGGAAATTGGATATGATGTTGTATTCACTTCAACGACTACATCAGAAAGTATAGAAGTGTTAAAGCCATTTTTAGAAGGATGTGTTTCCGTTGTAGCAGGTCAATCTGGTGTAGGTAAATCTTCGCTTTTAAATGTATTGCGTCCAGATTTGGCGCTAAAAACGAGTGGGATTTCAGCTCATTTAGGACGAGGTAAGCATACGACAAGACATGTAGAATTAATTGAAGTAGGGAGTGGACTTGTAGCGGATACACCTGGATTTAGTTCACTCGATTTCATCGATATAGAAGTAGAAGATCTCACATATTGTTTTCCAGAGTTGAAAGAACAGAGTCAATACTGTAAATTTAGAGGTTGTACACATCTTTCTGAACCGAAGTGTGCGGTGAAAGAAGCGGTAGAAAAAGGGAATATTACAAGCTATCGTTATGAGCACTATGTGCAATTTATTGAAGAAATTAGAGAGAGAAAGCCGAGGTATTAATTATGATTAAAATTGCACCATCGATTTTATCAGCAGATTTTTCAAGATTGGGAGAAGAAATTAAAGATGTGGAAAAGGGCGGAGCAGATTACATACATGTCGATGTAATGGACGGCCATTTTGTTCCAAACATTACAATTGGACCGTTAATTGTGGAAGCTATTCGCCCAATTACTTCTTTACCATTAGATGTTCATCTTATGATTGAAAATCCGGATCAGTATATTGAGGCTTTTGCGAAAGCAGGAGCGGACATTATTACGGTACATGTAGAAGCTTGCTCGCACTTACATCGTACGATTCAATTAATTAAATCACAAGGCATTAAAGCGGGTGTAGTTTTAAATCCACATACACCAGCTTCCGTGATTGAACACATATTAGAAGATATCGACATGGTGCTACTTATGACTGTAAACCCGGGGTTTGGCGGACAAAAATTTATTCATTCTGTATTGCCGAAAGTTAAACAAGTTGCCGATATGATTCGTGAACGTAATTTACAAGTAGAGATTGAAATTGATGGCGGCGTGAATACAGAAACAGCAAAACTATGTGTAGAAGCAGGAGCGAATGTTCTTGTTGCTGGATCTGCAGTATATAATGAAAAAGATCGCGGAGCAGCAATTGCTGCGATTCGCGGATAAGAATGTAGCGGTAGATGTATATACAAGTTAAAAAACGACAAAAAAACCTTTTCTTTTTAGGGGGACGAAAGCATCTGGCCGTACATAGAAGCGGTCAGGGCCTATTCCTGCCGCATGCGAGGTTTCAAACAAAGGGAGTAAGCAAGTTAGCGTCCATGTTTTATTCTGCATAGCAGTGGTTTATATGTCGGGAAATTTAAATGGATATATAGGAGTTTTGTTTAAAAAGAAAAGGTAATCTAGCTATTAGCAGATTGCCTTTTTTCTATAGGAGGAGAGAGAACGTGATTATTCATATTTTAGCTGGGGGTCCAGTAGAGTGCTGGGCAGATTTTTCCAAATATGAGAGTGAAAAGATTGTATGGGCAGCTGTTGATCGCGGAGTATACCATTTGTTACAGTTTGGAATTATGCCAGAAGTAGCGTTTGGTGATTATGATTCGGTTACAAAAGAGGAACTAGTATGGATGCAAAAGCAGAAACATGATTTGCATATTGTTCCTAAAGAAAAGGATCAAACTGATTTAGAGATTGCGATTAACTGGGCTTTAAAACAACAACCAGAACAAATTCGTATTTTTGGTGCAACAGGTGGAAGAATGGATCATAGTTTAGCAAACATTCAAATGTTAATAAAAGGTTTACAATCTAATACCAATATAAGCATTGTAGATTATAAAAATGAAATTTCAGTTAAGGAATCCGGTACATATACAATTAAAGAAAATTCATCATTTCCTTACATATCTTTTGTTCCAGTGACAGAAATAGTAACGGGAATTACACTTCGTGGCTTTAAATATCCACTTACTGATAAAACGATAAAATGGGGATCGACACTTTGTGTTAGTAATGAACTCGTTGTGGAAAAAGGTACTTTTTCATTTACTTCTGGCATATTAATGGTGATAAGAAGCACTGATTGAAGAAATACTTTTGCTCTTTGCATCATATAGTAAACAAGTGGAGTAATGGGGGGTAGGAGGGAAACCATGAGATTTTATACAATTAAGTTACCGAAATTTCTTGGTGGAATTGTTCGCGCGGTATTGAATACTTTTAAAAAAGGATAAAAAGCACCTATTATCGGTGCTTTTTTCATGAGCATAATAAAAAAAGAGCCAACAGGCTCTCTTTTTTATTATTAAACACGTTCGATTTTGCCAGATTTTAATGCTCTAGCAGAAACGTAAACACGTTGAACTTTACCGTCAATGCGTACGCGAACTTTTTGAAGGTTAGCGCCCCATTTACGTTTTGTAGCGTTCATTGCGTGAGAACGAGAGTTACCAGAACGAGCTTTTCTTCCAGTAATAGCACAAACACGAGCCATCTATATTTCCCTCCCTTAACTACCGTAACCTACGTAATTTTCAATGTTAGTCTTTTATGCGATGCTAAAAACACTACTATAATTTAACACAACTAAATAGAGAATGCAACAGTGTATAAAAAAGAAATCAAGAAAAATTACTTGACACTATATGTAAGAAATCAAAAGCTAAAATCAAGAAAAAGCACTTGACATATTGTAGTGGTATATGTTGTATAATAACAATGGACTATTTTGCTCACCATAAAAAAGTGCTGTTTTAATTATATAAATGTGAGAGCGAAAAGAAAGAACGATGGAATTTTCTTTAAAAAGATTATATTATAGTAAATAAAGTAGTCTAGCTCACTTTCACCATTTCAGAAGGGGGAAACGAGATGTCAATTGAAATTAAGACAAAGTACGGTCAAATTGATATTAGTACAGATGTAATTGCAACAATTGCTGGAGGCGCTGCAGTAGACTGTTACGGCATCGTCGGTATGGCTTCTAAAAACCAATTAAAAGATGGCTTGACAGAAATTTTACGAAAAGAGAACTTCACTAGAGGCGTTATTGTTCGTAAAGACGAAGATGAAGTACATATTGATATGTATATTATCGTGAGCTATGGTACAAAAATTTCAGAGGTAGCACATAACGTCCAAACGAAAGTGAAATATACACTTGATCAAACGGTAGGACTAGCAGTAGATTCTGTAAACATCTACGTACAAGGAGTTAAAGTAATAAACTTGTAATGTGCATTAAGGAGGAAGAACTGTGTCAATTCAAAAAATTGATGGAAAACGTTTGTCACAAATGATTATACAAGGAGCAAATAATTTAACAAACAATGTTCAACTTGTTGATGCTTTAAACGTTTTTCCAGTTCCAGATGGCGATACGGGTACAAATATGAACTTATCGATGACTTCAGGAGCGCGTGAGGTGAAAGGAAATCCTTCACAACATGCTGGTAAAGTCGGAGCAAGTTTAGCCAAAGGATTGTTAATGGGAGCGCGTGGTAACTCGGGTGTTATTTTATCTCAGTTGTTCCGTGGTTTTTCAAAATCTATTGAGCAAAAAGAAGAATTAACAACCATTGATTTTGCTGATGCATTAGAAGCGGGCGTAGAAACCGCATATAAAGCGGTTATGAAGCCGATTGAAGGAACAATTTTAACAGTTGCAAGGGAAACGAGTAAACATGCAGTCACAGTTGCGAAAAAACAGCGCGACTTTGTTTCATTTATGGAAGAAGTTGTGAATGAAGCAAATGCATCATTAAATCGTACACCTGATTTATTACCTGTATTAAAGCAAGTTGGTGTTGTAGATAGCGGTGGGAAAGGTCTTGTTGTCGTTTATGAAGGATTTTTAGCAGACTTAAAAGGTGAAACAATCGCCTCGAATGCACCAACACAATCATCTATGAACGAAATGGTACGTGCAGAACATCACCGCAGTGTACAAAGCCAATTGAGTACAGAGGATATTAAATACGGCTACTGCACAGAGTTTATGGTTAAGTTAGACGAAGAGAAAATGAAAGAACATAATTTCTCTGAGCAAAAATTCCGTGAAGAGATTAGTGTGTATGGAGATTCATTGCTTGTTGTATCTGATGATGAAATCGTAAAAGTTCATATTCACGCTGAGCATCCTGGAGATGCGATGAACTACGGACAACGTTATGGAAGTTTAATCAAAATTAAAGTAGAGAATATGCGTGAACAACATACTGCTTTATTAGATGAGCCTGCGGCAATGCATGTAGAAGTACAACACCCTGCAGAAAAACAGCCTTATGGAATTGTAACAGTGGCAATGGGTTCTGGTATTAAAAAATTGTTTGAAAGCATCGGTGCAACGCAAGTCATTGAAGGCGGTCAAACGATGAATCCAAGTACAGAAGATATTGTAAAAGCAATTGAAGAGGCGAATGCAGAAAAAGTTATTATATTACCAAACAATGGTAATATTGTAATGGCTGCAGAGCAAGCGGCTTCTGTAGTGAACCAAGAAGTAATTGTTGTTCGTTCAAAAACAGTTCCACAAGGTATGGCAGCAATGCTTGCGTTCAACCCAGCAGGAACTCTTGAAGAAAACGAAGTGCAAATGAACGAAGCGCTTGCTCATGTGAAAACAGGCCAAATCACGTATGCAGTTCGTGATACAGAAATTGATGGTGTCACAATTAATAAAGACGACTTCATGTGCATTGCAGATGGGAAAATTGTATCTACAGATGTAGAGAAAATTACAGCTGCGAAAAAACTGTTAGAAAATATGCTTGATGAAGATGCAGAAATTTTAACAATTTTACAGGGTGAAGATGCATCAGAAGCAGAAGTAGATGCATTAGTAACATTTGTAGAAGAAAAATTTGAAGATGTAGAAGTGGAAGTTCATAATGGAAATCAACCTTTATATTCTTTCATTTTTTCTGTAGAATAAAGTGAAACCTTTATTATGAAGTTTTATTTCTGTTTAAAATGTGATTACTCTATTATGAGATGAACAAATATAAATGATGAGAGGGCCTTGCTAGCAGATGCGGTGAGGCTCTCTTTCTTTTGGTGGTAAAGTTCTCTTTATCCCTAGCTTATGGTTCGTTAAAGCAATTTGGGGAGCTGCCTATGCATAAAAACGATCAAAGGGTTTTGACCATATGAAAGGTTTAAAACAAAAAGAGAAAGCGAGTACAGACTATTTTGTATTTTGCATAGTAGGACTTATTTGTTAAAAAATGAAAATGAATGTATGTAAGAATAGGGAAAGGTGAAATGACTACTCTGCTTTCTTGATGCTATGGTAGAATAGGAGAGATATTGATTGCGTATTCCACGTGAAAATAGAAATACGTAATCAATTGTTGATATATAACCTCCAAGTACAGAAGCTGTGTGTTATATATGAAATTAGGAATAAGATTTGACGGGGCGTGAAGATCTTGAATGAAGTGGTGCAAATTCCAATTACGGATGTGAAAGGGATTGGAGAAGAAACAGCTGTATTACTAAATGAGATGGGGATTTTTACGGTTTCTGATTTACTAGAGCATTTTCCATATCGTTATGAAGACTATGCGATGAAAGATTTGGCTGAAGTTAAACATGAAGAACGAGTAACTGTGGAAGGGAAAGTACATAGCGAACCTCTACTGCAATATTATGGAAAGAAGAAATCTCGTCTTACTGTACGTGTTCTCGTTGGGCGTTATTTAATTACAGCTGTTTGTTTTAACAGACCCTACTATAAACAGAAATTAAATATTGATGAAACGGTAACAATCTCTGGGAAATGGGATCAACATCGTCAAACGATTTCGGTATCTGAACTTCACTTTGGGCCGGTTGTTCGTAAACAAGAAGTAGAACCAGTATATTCAGTTAAAGGGAAATTGACGGTAAAACAAATGCGTCGCTTTATTGCAGGGGCGTTTAAAGAGTATGGTTCTTTTGTGACAGAAGTGTTACCAGAAGGGTTGTTATCGCGTTATAAGTTATTATCTCGTTATGAAGCACTATATGCCTTGCATTTTCCTAGTGGACAAGAAGATATGAAACAGGCGCGTCGCCGCTTCGTATATGAAGAGTTTTTCTTGTTCCAATTGAAGATGCAAGCGCTTCGCAAAATGGAGCGAGAAAGTTCGAAGGGAACAAAAAAAGATATATCTCTTAAACAATTAGAAGAGTTTATTGGAGCTCTTCCTTTTCCGTTAACGAATGCGCAGCAGTGTGTTGTTACAGAAATTATGAAAGATTTGCAGTCCCCGTATCGAATGAATCGTTTACTACAAGGTGATGTAGGTTCTGGGAAAACGGTAGTGGCTGCGATTGCTTTGTATGCTGCCAAATTAGCTGGATATCAAGGGGCATTAATGGTACCGACAGAAATTTTAGCAGAGCAGCACTATCAATCTTTAGTATCTATATTTTCTCATTTTAATATGAACATTGAATTATTAACAAGCTCTGTAAAGGGAGTGCGTCGCCGCGAGATACTAGCTAGACTAGAACAAGGAGAAATTGATATTCTCGTTGGAACGCATGCTTTAATTCAAAATGAAGTCATATTTCACAGGCTGGGGCTTGTAATTACGGATGAACAACATCGCTTCGGTGTAGCGCAGCGTCGTGTGTTAAGGGAAAAAGGTGAAAATCCCGATGTTTTATTTATGACAGCAACACCAATTCCTCGTACATTAGCAATTACTGCGTTTGGTGAAATGGATGTATCCATTATTGATGAGATGCCGGCAGGGCGCAAAGTCATTGAAACATACTGGGCGAAACATGATATGTTTGAACGTGTTCTTGGATTTGTAGAGAAAGAAGTAAAAAAAGGACGACAAGCGTATGTCATTTGTCCATTAATTGAAGAATCAGAGAAACTGGATGTGCAAAATGCAATTGATTTGCATAGTATGTTGACTCATCATTATCAAGGGAAATTTCAAGTTGGTCTGATGCATGGCCGTCTTTCTTCTCAGGAGAAAGATGAAGTAATGCATCAGTTTAGTGAAAATAAAGTACAAATTCTTATTTCGACAACGGTTGTAGAAGTTGGTGTGAACGTACCGAATGCAACAACGATGGTTATTTATGATGCAGAACGTTTTGGGTTATCGCAACTTCACCAACTTCGTGGTCGTGTGGGACGTGGAAGTGAACAATCTTATTGTATTTTAATTGCTGATCCGAAATCGGAAACAGGAAAAGAACGCATGCGTATTATGACAGAGACAAATGATGGATTTGTCTTATCGGAAAAAGATTTAGAATTGCGTGGTCCTGGAGATTTCTTTGGGAGTAAGCAAAGTGGTTTACCTGAATTTAAATTAGCTGATATGGTACACGATTATCGGGCGTTAGAAACAGCAAGGCAAGACGCTGCGCTACTTGTTGATTCGACTGCTTTTTGGCAAAGCGAACAGTATGAAATGCTGCGAAGGTATTTAGAGAAATCAGGTGTTTTTCAAGGAGAAAAGCTGGATTAAAGCGCGAGACGTAAAAAAATGTTGCATTCTGTATTTAATGCTTATATACTACTGTTAGTACCTAGTCATAAAAATGGATGGTGCGGAATGAAAAAGAGAAGAAAAAAAGAAAGACAAGAGTTGTTACAACAAACAATAGAAGTAAATCCGTTTATTACGGATGAAGAATTAGCTGAACAATTTCAAGTGAGTATACAAACAATTCGTCTCGATCGAATGGAACTTTCGATTCCAGAATTACGAGAACGAATAAAACATGTGGCAACGAAACAACATGAAGAAGATGTAAAATCTTTACCACTTGATGAAGTGGTAGGAGAAATTATTGATATAGAATTAGATAGACATGCAATTTCTATTTTTGAAGTGAAAGTAGAACATGTCTTTAAACGTAATCAAATTGCTCGCGGGCATCATTTATTTGCGCAAGCAAACTCATTAGCTGTTGCGGTTATTGATGAAGAATTAGCTTTAACTGCGAAGTCTACCATTCGATATATTCGTCCTGTAAAATTAGGAGAGCGTGTTGTTGCAAAAGCGCGTGTTGAAGATGTAGAGAATGATAAAGGACGGACGGTTGTCAAAGTGCAAAGTTTTGTTGGAGATGAACTTGTTTTTGCTGGCACTTTTGAAATGTATCGATCTAGTAACTATAGTGAGGAAGGGAACAACTTATGAGAATCGCAATAGATGCAATGGGTGGCGATCATGCGCCGAAATCTGTCGTGCTTGGAGCAATGAAAGCAATTAATGAATATTCAGATTTACATATTACTTTAGTTGGAAAAGAAGATGAAATTCGCAAATATTTAACAAGCGAAGAGCGGATTACAGTGCTGCACACAGATGAAGTAATTGAAGGGACAGATGAGCCTGTACGAGCGGTGCGTCGGAAAAAGCAAGCTTCTATGGTACTTGCTGCGCAGCAAGTAAAAGAAGGTGCAGCCGATGCTTGTATTTCAGCTGGGAATACAGGGGCTCTTATGGCAGCTGGATTATTTGTAGTAGGACGTATAGAAGGGATAGAGCGCCCTGCTCTTTCTCCGACGATGCCAACAGTAGATGGAAAAGGATTTGTTATGCTAGATGTTGGCGCAAATGTCGATGCGAAAGCAATTCATTTGTACCAATATGCTGTAATGGGATCTGTATATGCGGAGAAAGTAAGAGGGATTTCTAACCCTCGCGTAGGTCTTTTGAATGTTGGAACTGAGGACGGAAAAGGAAACGAGCTTTCTAAACAAGTCTTTGCAATGCTAAAAGATGCGCCGCTTAACTTTGTTGGAAATGTAGAATCACGAGATTTATTGCAAGGTGTAGCTGACGTGGTTGTTTGTGACGGATTTACAGGGAATATTGCTCTTAAAACGTTAGAGGGGACTGCAATATCTTTATTCTCAATGCTGAAAGAGCAATTAATGAGTTCATTTACAAGCAAACTAGCGGCAGCGGTATTAAAACCAAAATTAATGGTATTAAAAGATAAAATGGATTATTCAGAGTATGGAGGAGCAGCTTTATTTGGATTGAAAGCTCCTGTCATCAAAGCGCATGGTTCTTCAAATGATCAATCAATTTTTAGTGCGATTCGTCAAACACGGGAAATGGTAGCAAAGGAAGTTATTCCTACTATTCAGAGTGTAATGGAGGAAGAACCGCTTCAATAATGAGGAGGGTTTGCAATGGGAAAACTGGCATTTCTTTTTCCAGGACAAGGTTCACAAGCAGTTGGAATGGGAAGTCAATTAGCAGAAAGTTATGAAGAGGCTACAAAAGTATTTCGTCAAGCTGATGGAATTTTAAAGGATTCTCTTTCATCACTTATTTTTGAAG
Organism: Bacillus sp. 123MFChir2; assembly: GCF_000383235.1. Taxonomy (GTDB): domain Bacteria; phylum Bacillota; class Bacilli; order Bacillales; family Bacillaceae_G; genus Bacillus_A. The sequence goes on along the minus strand of NZ_KB910924.1, from coordinate 152,057 downwards.
GGCCTCAAGAAGCATTGACGTTAACGACCAATGCACAACCAGCATTGGTAACGACGAGTATTGCAATTTTAAAGGTATTAGAGCAGTACGATATTACACCAGATTATGTTGCAGGACATAGTTTAGGTGAATATAGTGCGCTAGTAGCAGCGGGTGCTCTGTCATTTGAAAATGGTGTATATGCTGTTAGAAAACGCGGCGAATACATGGAAGAGGCTGTGCCAAATGGCGAAGGTGCCATGGCAGCTATTTTGGGAGCAGATCCTGAAATGTTAAAGCAGGTAACTGAGGAAGTGACAAATGAAGGTTATTCTGTTCAAATTGCGAATATGAATAGCAAAAAGCAAATCGTAATTTCTGGTACAAAGCAAGGTGTAGAATTGGCTTCAGAAAGAGCGAAAGAAAACGGTGCAAAGCGTGTAGTTCCACTACGTGTTAGCGGTCCGTTTCATTCATCACTTATGAAACCAGCGGCTGAGAAGTTTCGAAGCGTGTTAAATGAAATTAAGATTGAAGATGCAAAAATTCCGGTAGTTGCAAATGTAACAGCAGATTGTATTACGCGTAAAGAAGACATTCAAGAAAAATTAATTGAGCAACTCTATTCCCCTGTATTATGGTATCCATCCATTGAACGTATGGTAGAACTTGGTGTAGATACATTTATTGAAATTGGGCCTGGAAAAGTTTTAGCTGGTCTTATGAAATCAATCGCTCCGTCTGCGAAAGTATATGCGATATACGATGAGGAGACAATGAAAGATACCATTTCGAAACTGAGAGGAGAAGGCTAATGTTATTAAAAGACAAAGTTGCGTTAGTAACGGGAGCATCTCGCGGAATTGGCCGTGCAATTGCAATAGATTTGGCAAAACAAGGTGCAAAAGTAGTTGTAAACTACGCAGGAAACGAATTGAAAGCAAATGAAGTTGTTGATGAGATTAAAAATTTAGGTTCAGAAGCAATTGCAGTAAAAGCAAATGTTGCAAGTAGCGAAGAAGTAACTGACATGGTAAAACAGACTGTTGATACATTTGGTCAAATTGACATTCTTGTAAATAACGCAGGCATTACGAAAGATAATTTGTTAATGCGTATGAAAGAGGAAGAATGGGACGCGGTTATTAATACAAACTTAAAAGGTGTCTTTTTATGTACAAAGGCTGTATCTCGTTATATGATGCGTCAACGTCATGGACGCATTATTAATATCGCTTCCGTTGTCGGTGTTACTGGAAATCCAGGACAAGCAAACTACGTTGCAGCAAAAGCTGGTGTAATTGGATTAACAAAAACTTCAGCAAAAGAGCTAGCAAGTCGTAACATTACAGTAAATGCGATTGCTCCTGGATTTATCGTAACAGATATGACAGGTGTATTGGCGGAAGATGTAAAGAGCGAAATGCTAAAGTTAATTCCAATTGCAAAATTTGGAGAAGCTAAAGATATTTCAAATGCAGTTGCCTTTTTAGCATCGGATGCGAGTCGTTATATTACTGGACAAACACTTCATGTTGACGGCGGCATGGTGATGTAAGGGAAGAAACTATAGAAATAGGTTGATTTCATCTCGTTTTTCTGTACAATATTAAATATGATGTCTTGAGGAGAGCGGATGAATTAAAAACAGTAATTGTTTGTCTATACTTTTTAAAGGAGGTGAATGAATATGGCAGACGTTTTAGAACGTGTAACGAAAATCATCGTAGATCGTCTAGGAGTAGACGAAACAGAGGTAACACCAGCTGCGAACTTTAAAGAAGATTTAGGTGCTGATTCCTTAGATGTAGTAGAACTTGTAATGCAATTAGAAGATGAGTTTGAAATGGAAATTTCTGATGAGGAAGCAGAAAAGATTGCTACTGTTGGCGATGCTGTGACTTACATAGAGAGTCATCTATAATGCTTGATAAAGTCCCGTTTATATACGGGGCTTTCTCAGCATATATACCTGGAGGGACCTATGCCGTACAGAAAGTATAGAGATAAGAAGCATGAAACTAAATATCGAGAGGCTTTTAAAAAGTTTCAAGAGAAAATAGGTATTACATTTACAAATGAAAAGTTGTTGATTCAAGCATTTACGCATTCATCGTATGTGAATGAGCATCGAAAAAAGCCACATGAAGATAACGAGCGTCTTGAATTTCTTGGAGATGCGGTATTAGAACTGACAGTTTCGCAATACTTGTTTCAAAAATATCCGACAATGAGTGAGGGCGAATTAACAAAACTTCGCGCTGCTATTGTATGTGAACCTTCTCTCGTGCGCTTTGCAAATGAGTTATCATTTGGGAATCTTGTCCTTTTAGGAAAGGGAGAAGAAATGACAGGAGGGCGTGAACGTCCAGCGTTATTAGCGGATGTCTTTGAAGCATTTGTTGGCGCACTTTACCTCGACCAAGGTTTGGAAAAGGTATGGGGATTTTTAAAAACAGTTGTTTATCCAAAAATTAATGAAGGTGCTTTTTCTCATGTGATGGATTTTAAAAGTCAACTACAAGAGTTAATTCAGCGTGATGGTAGCGGGAATATAGAATATCAAATTTTGCAAGAAAAAGGACCGGCTCATAACCGAGAATTTGTATCGCGCGTTACACTAAATGGCGAATCATTAGGTCTTGGAAGTGGGAAGTCTAAGAAAGAGGCAGAACAGCATGCTGCCCAAGAAGCGTTAGAGAAATTAAAAGAGAACTTATAGCGAATCCCCCTTATATTTAGGGGGATTCCTTGTGCATAAAGGGGGGAGGCCTTTCGTGTTTTTAAAACGATTAGAAATAGTAGGATTTAAATCTTTCGCAGAACGTGTGTCGATTGACTTTGTACCAGGTGTAACGTCTGTAGTAGGGCCGAATGGAAGCGGGAAAAGTAATATTACAGATGCAATTCGTTGGGTGCTGGGTGAACAATCTGTAAAATCGCTGCGCGGTGCGAAAATGGAAGACATTATTTTTTCCGGCAGTGATACACGTAAAGCATTAAATATTGCAGAAGTCACATTAACATTAAATAATGAGGATCAACGTCTACCAATTGAATATAACGAAGTAAGTGTAACGAGACGAGTATATCGTTCTGGAGATAGTGATTTTCTTATTAATAAACAGTCTTGTCGTTTAAAAGATATTGTTGATTTATTCATGGATTCAGGTATGGGGCGTGAAGCGTTTTCTATTATTAGTCAGGGTAAAGTGGAAGAAATTTTAAGCAGCAAAGCAGAAGATCGTCGTAGTGTTTTTGAAGAAGCGGCTGGTGTGTTGAAATATAAAATTCGCAAGAAGAAAGCGGAAGGAAAATTAGCGGAGGCGCAAGAGAATTTAAATCGTGTAGAAGATATTATTTACGAGTTAAGTACGCAAATTGAACCTCTTGAAAGACAAGCTTCTATTGCAAAAGATTATCTTGAGAAAAAAGATGAACTAGAAAAAGTTGAAGCGGCATTAATTGTGTATGAAATTGAAGAATTACATGAAAAATGGGAAGCGCTTCGTGAGCAATTTAAACATAACAAAGATGAAGAAGTGAAGGTATCAACGCATCTTCAAAAAGATGAAGCGGATTTAGAAGAAATACGCGGAAATGTACAAGCTATTGATGAGTCTATTCAATCTTTACAAGAAGTTCTTCTTCTTTCTAGTAAAGAACTTGAAAAGTTAGAAGGGCAACGTGAACTGCTGAAAGAAAGAAAGAACAATGCAACCGCGCATTGCGCGCAGTTAGAAGCATCCATTCATGAGTTAACAGAAAAAGCTTCTGTATATGAAGGAAGTGCCATGCAAGGAACAGAAGAATTGCTGGAATTAGCAAGTCATGTGAAAGAGTTAGAACAGAAACTTCAAGATAGCGAACGAGTGTTGTCTACATATGAACAAAATTTAGATGAGAAAATTGAACATTTAAAAGGGGATTATATTGAACTTTTAAATCAACAGGCAAGCTATCGAAATGAACTTTCAATGTTAGAGGAACAATTTAAACAGCGAGATTTCAAAAATCAACGTCTTGACGAAGAAAATGAAAAATATGTACAAATGCGTATAGGCATTGCGCAGAAAAAATCAACTTTCATTGAAAAATATGAACATATAAAAGAACAAATTATAAATCTGTTGTCAAACATGCAGCAAACGGAAACTGCACTGGGGAAATGTAAAGATCAATATAGTGAAAATGAGACAAAGCTGTATCAGGCATATCAATATGTTCAGCAAGCTCGTTCTCGTAAAGAAATGCTTGAAGAAATGCAAGAAGATTATTCTGGATTTTACCAAGGTGTCCGTGAAGTGTTAAAAGCGCGTGATAGCCAGTTGCATGGTATTGAAGGTGCGGTTGCAGAGCTTCTTACTGTACCAAAAAAATATGAGGTAGCGATGGAAATCGCGCTTGGGGCAGCAATGCAACATGTGGTTGTACAAACAGAAGAACATGCACGCCGAGCTATTACATTCTTAAAGCAAAACCGCCATGGCCGTGCGACCTTTTTACCCCAAAGTGTTATAAAGGGCCGAGCGCTTAATACGGAGCAACTTCGCATGATAAGTCAGCATGCGTCATTTATAGGGATAGCTTCAGAGCTTGTACAGTACGATAATAAATATGAAAATGTAATTACAAATTTATTAGGTACAGTTATAGTTGCAAAGGATTTAAAAGGGGCAAATGAATTAGCGAAGCAAATGCAGTATCGTTATCGCATTGTTACATTAGAAGGGGATCTTGTGAATCCTGGTGGTTCAATGACAGGCGGTGCAGTGAAGCAAACGAATTCTTCTTTATTAGGACGTCAACGCGAATTGGAAGAGTGGAATGAAAAGTTGACAGATATGGAAGAAAAGACTGAGAAGCTAGAGAACTTTGTTAAAGCGTTAAAACAAGAAATACAAGAAAAAGAAGTGAAGTTGAAGGAACTAAGACAAAATATTGAAGAAAAGCGTGTAGACGAACAAAAATACAAAGAAGAAATGAATCAGTTAGAGCTGGAAGAACATCGTATTAACGAGCGTTTATCTATTTATGATTTAGAGCTAGAAGGATTTTTACAAGATCAAGCGAAGATACAAGGGCGAAAAACTGAGCTGGAAGAAACGCTTACTGAGCTGCAAAGAAAAATTTCGGAACTCGATATAACGATTGCAGAGTTAACACAACAAAAGAATGAGCAGCATTCTTCGAGGGAAAAAGTTCAGAAAGAGATTACCGATCTAAAAGTACAAGCAGCTGAAAAGCATCAACGATTATCAAACCAAAAAGAAACAGTAGAACGCCTGACAAGAGAACGAGATGAAACGAAAAAGAATCTTATAAAGACAAAAGAAGATTTAGCATTCTTAAAACAAGAAATGACATCGAATTCTAGCGGCGAAGAACAAATTACAAGTATGATTGAAAAGAAAACACACGATAGAAATCAAACTGTGGAATTAATTAGCTCACGCCGTGAACAACGTCTTGATTTACAAGGGCGGTTAGAACATCTAGAGTTAGAGGTAAAAGAAGCGAAACGTAGGCATAAATACTTGCTTGATGTATTAAAAGATCAAGAAGTGAAAATAAATCGTTTAGACGTGGAGTTAGAAAATCGCTTGCAACACTTAAGGGAAACGTATACCATTTCTTTTGAATCGGCGAAACAAAAGTATACGATGACAATGTCTAGCGAGGAAGCTCGTAAAAAAGTGAAATTAATTAAACTATCCATTGAAGAACTCGGTACAGTAAATATAGGTGCTATTGATGAATTTGAGCGCGTATCTGAGCGCCATACGTTTTTATTAGAGCAACGGGATGATTTGCAAGAGGCAAAATCAACACTGCATCAAGTAATTGACGAGATGGATGAAGAAATGAAAAAGCGTTTTTCTTATACATTCCAAGCGATTCGTACAGAATTCCAGCTAGTATTTAGTGAGTTATTTGGCGGTGGACGTGCAGACTTGGTTATGACAAACCCGAAAGATTTATTAAATACAGGGATTGATATTGTTGCGCAACCACCAGGGAAAAAGTTGCAAAATTTAGGTCTTCTTTCTGGAGGAGAACGAGCATTGACTGCTATTGCGTTGTTATTTGGTATTTTAAAAGTTCGTCCTGTACCGTTTTGTGTGCTAGATGAAGTTGAAGCTGCATTAGATGAGGCGAACGTTGCTCGATTTGCACAGTATTTGAAAAAATTTAGTAATGAAACGCAGTTTATTGTTATTACGCACCGAAAGGGTACGATGGAAGAATCTGATGTATTATATGGTGTAACGATGCAAGAGTCTGGTGTGTCCAAGCTTGTTTCCGTTCGTTTAGATGATGGGGAAGAGCTTGTTACGAGCAAATAGGAAGGATGGAAAAGAATGAGTTTTTTTAAAAAATTAAAAGAAAAAATTTCAAAGCAAACAGATACGGTAACAGAGAAGTTTAAACAAGGTTTAGAAAAAACAAGAAATTCCTTTGCAGAAAAAGTAAATGATTTAGTATATCGTTATCGGAAAGTTGACGAAGAGTTTTTCGAAGAGTTAGAGGAAATTTTAATTGGTGCGGATGTAGGTGTGTCCGTAGTAATGGAGTTAATTGACCAATTAAGAGATGAAGTGAAGCGTCGTAATATTCAAGACCCAAAAGAAGTACAAGCTGTTATCTCTGAAAAATTAGTTGAGATTTATAAAGGTAACGGTAATTTTAATAATGAATTAAATGTACAAGATAACGCATTGACAGTTATTTTATTTGTCGGAGTAAACGGAGTTGGAAAAACAACGACGATTGGAAAAATGGCACATAAATTTAAATCGGACGGCAAATCTGTATTATTGGCAGCTGGTGATACATTCCGTGCTGGGGCGATCGAGCAGCTAGAGGTGTGGGGAGAACGTGTTGGTGTAGAGGTAATTAAACAAGGATCAGGTTCTGACCCAGCGGCTGTTATGTACGATGCAATTCAGGCTGCAAAATCGCGAAAAGTGGATGTTTTGTTATGTGATACGGCAGGTCGTTTGCAAAATAAAGTCAACTTAATGAAAGAGTTAGAGAAAGTAAAACGTGTAATCGAACGGGAAGTTCCTGGAGCTCCTCATGAAGTATTACTTGTCATTGATGCAACAACAGGGCAAAATGGTTTAAGCCAAGCGAAGACATTCCGTGAGGCGACAAATGTAACGGGAATTGTCTTAACGAAATTGGACGGAACTGCCAAAGGTGGAATCGTATTGGCAATTCGTAATGAGATGGATGTACCGGTGAAATTTGTTGGTTTGGGAGAACAAATGGATGACTTGCAAGCATTTGACCCAGAACAATATGTATATGGATTATTTGGCGACTTTGTAGAAATAGAAGCACAATAAAGTGAAACTTCCAGCAGTGGGAAGGACTTTATCTCCCACTGCTGGTTAGTTGGACCAATCGGGCTTTTACGGACAGTTCTCTCCCGTTTATCTTCTTCGCTTTTCTCTGCAGCTTGAGGGGGGCTTACTGTCCGTTAATGCGGGATAAAGTGAATGTTCGATTCGTGCTAGTTTTTATCTATATAAATACAAATTAAAAACTAACACAAAAAGCCTATTCGTTTGAAGTGAGCGAGAGCATTTGCCTCATAGAAGCGATCAAGCCTCTTCCCTGCTACGTACAAGAGCTTAAAACATATGTAGAAAAAGAAGGAGCGGTGTTTCCCGCTTCTTTTTTTGAGTATAAATTAAGATGTTAAGAAAAAAACTTGACACACCTTTATTCTACATGTAAACTAATCGATGTAAAGGTAATTCACTTAACAAAGGGTGATTCAACATGCTCGAAAAAACAACGAGAATGAATTATTTGTTTGATTTTTATCAATCGTTGTTAACGCCAAAACAAAGAAGTTATATGTCACTTTACTATCTTGATGATTTATCGCTTGGTGAAATTGCAGAGGAATTTGAAGTAAGTCGCCAAGCAGTGTATGATAACATTAAACGGACAGAAGCGATGCTTGAAGAATATGAAGAAAAGTTATTGTTACTTCAAAAGTTTCAAGAAAGGCAGCAACTTGTTGCAAAGTTAAAGCAGCTAATCAGCGAAGAAGAGCATGTAGATGAACAAGTAAAACAAGTTGTTGAAGCTATCGAAAATTTAGATTAGGAGGGCGGCAATATGGCATTTGAAGGATTAGCCGACCGACTTCAACAGACAATGCAAAAAATTCGCGGCAAAGGGAAAGTATCCGAAGCCGACGTAAAAGAAATGATGAGAGAAGTTCGTCTTGCACTTTTAGAAGCCGACGTTAACTTTAAAGTAGTAAAAGATTTTGTAAAGCGTGTGTCTGAACGTGCTGTCGGACAAGATGTAATGAAAAGTTTAACGCCTGGACAGCAAGTTATTAAAGTAGTACAGGAAGAACTTACTGAGTTAATGGGCGGCCAGCAGAGCAAAATCGCTGTCTCTAACCGTCCGCCAACTGTTATTATGATGGTAGGTTTGCAAGGAGCGGGGAAAACGACTACAACAGGTAAGCTTGCGAATTTACTTCGTAAAAAGCATAATCGGAAACCGATGCTTGTTGCAGCTGATATTTATCGTCCAGCGGCAATTAAGCAGCTTGAAACACTCGGTAAACAATTGGATATGCCAGTTTTCTCTTTAGGAGACAAAGTAAGTCCTGTTGAAATCGCAAAACAAGCAATTGCAAAAGCAAAAGAAGAACACCATGATTATGTTCTTATTGATACAGCAGGTCGTCTGCATATTGATGAAGAACTTATGGATGAATTAGCACAAGTGAAAGAAGTAGCGAAACCGGATGAAATTTTCCTTGTTGTTGATGCAATGACAGGACAAGATGCGGTTAACGTTGCGCAAAGTTTCCATGAACAGCTTGGTTTGACAGGTGTGGTATTAACGAAATTAGATGGTGATACGCGCGGAGGTGCAGCGCTATCTATTAAAGCTGTTACAAACACACCGATTAAATTTGCTGGTATGGGTGAGAAATTAGATGCACTAGAGGCATTTCATCCAGAACGTATGGCATCGCGTATTTTAGGTATGGGTGATGTTCTGACGTTAATTGAAAAGGCGCAGGCGACAGTTGATGAAGAAAAAGCAAGAGAACTTGAGCAAAAAATGCGCACACTTTCCTTTACGTTGGATGATTTTCTTGAGCAACTAGGACAAGTGCGTCAATTAGGACCACTTGATGAGCTACTAAATATGCTTCCTGGTGCTGGGAAAATTAAAGGATTAAAAAATGTCCAAGTTGATGAAAAGCAAATCGGACACATTGAAGCGATTATTCGCTCAATGACAAAATTAGAGCGTGAACAACCGGAAATGATTAACGCTAGTCGTAAGAAACGTATTGCTAAAGGTAGTGGTACGACTGTACAAGAGATCAATCGTCTTTTGAAGCAATTTGAAGATATGAAAAAGATGATGAAAACGATGTCTGGTATGCAAAAAGGTAAGAAAAAAGGACTAGGTGGTTTGAAGTTTCCATTTATGTAAGGAAAAAAAGATGGCTCTGTTAAGAAATTTTACTTTACAAAGGGTCACTCTTTTTGCTAATATTATTATCTGTGTGAAATATATTCGGAGGTGCTTTATAAATGGCAGTTAAAATTCGTTTAAAACGTATGGGAGCTAAAAAATCTCCTTTCTATCGTGTAGTTGTTGCAGATTCTCGTTCTCCTCGTGACGGACGTTTCATTGAGGAAATCGGAACTTACAATCCAGTTGTTGTTCCAGCTGAAGTTAAAATCAACGAAGAAGCAGCATTAAAATGGTTAGGAAACGGTGCGAAACCATCTGATACAGTTCGTAACCTTTTCTCTAAGCAAGGTATCATGGAAAAATTCCACTTATCTAAACAAGGTAAGTAATTAAAGCAATGGCTATGTCAGGGTTAATCGAAACGATTATTAAACCCCTTGTGGATCATCCTGAAGATGTGAAGGTTACAAAGGAACTGTACAACGGAGAGATGAAGTATCGATTAACCGTACATCCTGAGGATGTGGGTAAAGTCATTGGGAAACAAGGGCGAGTTGCAAAGGCAATTCGAACGATCTTATATGCAGCGGGACATCATCAAAATGAAAAAGTCACGCTGGAAATTCAATAAGTACGAAAAGGGCGAGGATCTGTTCCTCACCCTTTTTTAACATTTTAAGATAAATCGCATCTCCGGCAAAGAGAATGGGGATGCTAACGACATATAACGAACAGGGGTGACGTGCTGTTTATGACGAAATGGTTTAATGTAGGGAAAATTGTAAATACTCACGGTGTTAGAGGAGAAGTGCGTGTCGTTTCGCGTACAGATTTTCCAGAAGAGCGTTATAAAGTAGGGAACACATTATACATATGGCAAGAGAAAAGTGCTGAGCCATTAGCTGTAAAGATTACTTCTCATCGCAGTCATAAGTCTTTTGATTTATTGACGTTTGAAGGCTATAACAATGTAAATGAAGTAGAAGTGTGGAAAGGTTCTTTATTAAAAGTCCCAGAGGACCAGCTTGGAGAATTGGCTGAAGGAGAGTATTATTATCACGAAATTATTGGTTGTACGGTTGTAACAGAAGACGGAGAGACAATTGGTACGATTAAAGAAGTTCTTTCTCCTGGGGCAAATGACGTTTGGGTCATTAAACAGCCAAAAGGCCAAGATATTTTAATCCCATATATTGAGGAAGTTGTCTTACAAGTAAACATCAATGAACAGCTTGTGATCATTCACGTGATGGAAGGATTACTGTAATGAAAATTGATATTTTAACATTGTTTCCAGAAATGTTTACTGGTGTATTTGGTTCTTCTATATTGAAAAAAGCACAAGAAAAAGAAGCGGTTCAGCTAAGAGTTGTTAATTTTCGTGATTATTCAACTAATAAGCATAATAGTGTGGATGATTACCCGTATGGCGGGGGAGCTGGGATGGTATTAACACCACAGCCTATTTTTGATGCTGTAGAAGAGTTAACGAAGGAAACGGAGCGTAAACCACGCGTTGTGTTAATGTGTCCGCAAGGAGAGCGTTTTACCCAAAGAAAAGCTGAAGAACTATCTGAAGAAGAACATATCATTTTTATTTGTGGCCATTATGAAGGGTATGATGAGCGTGTTCGTGAGTATCTTGTAACCGATGAAATTTCAATAGGTGATTATGTATTAACGGGTGGAGAATTGGCATCTATGGTTATTACAGATAGCGTTGTTCGCTTATTACCTGATGTTTTAGGAAATCGACAGTCACAAATAGAAGATTCATTTAGTACAGGCTTATTAGAACATCCACATTATACAAGACCAGCGGATTTTCGTGGAATGAAAGTACCGGATATACTTCTGTCTGGAAATCATAAATATATTGAAGAATGGCGTCATAAAGAATCATTGCGCCGTACCTTTATGCGTCGCAATGATTTATTAGAGGAACGTAGTTTATCTAAACAAGAGGAAAAATGGTTAGCTGAATTTAAAGAAGAGAAGTAAAAAATGCTATTGCAACAAACTGAACAATATGCTATTATAACACTTGTGCTACTTATAGAGGGTAGCCGTTAACAACGGTGTTCCGCTGCAATTTATGATATGACTTTGTATGAGCATCTGTTTGGAAGGAGAGAATTGAATATGCAACAATTAATCGCAGATATTACAAAAGGTCAATTAAAAACTGATTTACCTTCATTCCGTCCTGGTGATACTTTACGTGTACACGTAAAAGTAGTAGAGGGTACTCGTGAGAGAATTCAGATTTTTGAAGGCGTTGTAATTAAACGTCGTGGTGGCGGAATTAGCGAAACATTCACAGTTCGTAAGATTTCTTACGGTGTAGGTGTTGAACGTACATTCCCAGTTCACACGCCAAGAATCGCGAAAATCGAAGTACTTCGCCGTGGTAAAGTACGTCGTGCTAAGTTATACTACTTACGTAACCTTCGCGGTAAAAAAGCACGTATTAAAGAAATTCGATAAGACATGTATGGGAGCTTGTATTTGCAAGCTCCCTTTTTCCAATCTAGCTGTGTCTTTACTTACATACTAACAGCTTACATAATCGTGGAGGGGAATCGCATGACAAAACAAAAAAGTACGCTTTGGGAATGGACAAAAGCTATTTTGATTGCTGTTGTCTTAGCTTGGATTATTAGACAGTTTTTCTTTGCGCCAATTCTTGTAGATGGTGTATCTATGTCACCGACTCTTCATGATCGTGATCGTATGATTGTCAATAAAATAGGTTATCACATTGGAGAACCAAAACGCTTTGATATTATTGTGTTTCAAGCAACCGAAGATAAGGATTACATTAAACGTATCATTGGTTTGCCTGGTGATCAGATAGAATATCGAAATGACACACTCTATATTAACGGAAAACCGTATGAGGAGCCGTATTTAGATAAGCAGAAAAAGCAGCTTGCGGATGGTCCATTAACGTATGATTTTAAGCTTGAAGAAATTACAGGGAAGACAACAGTTCCAAGGGGAGAATTATTTGTATTAGGAGATAATCGCCGTTTTAGTAAGGATAGTCGTACAATTGGAACCATTTCAATAGACCAAGTAATTGGAAAAGCTAATATATTGTATTGGCCATTCAAAGATGCACGTATTGTAAAATGAATGTAGAAAAGAAGGTGGAAATATGGTAATTCAATGGTTTCCTGGTCATATGGCTAAAGCAAGGCGCCAAGTAACAGAGAAATTAAAATTAATCGATGTGGTAATTGAACTTGTTGATGCAAGATTGCCATTATCATCACGAAATCCAATGATTGATGAAATTATTACGCACAAGCCAAGACTTGTTGTTTTAAATAAAGCCGATATGGCAGATGATCGTGTAACAAAAGAATGGATTGCTTATTTTGGAGAACAAGGCCATAAAGCAATCTCTATCAATGCGCAGGCTGGACAAGGTATGAAAGAAATTACAGCAGCTTGTAAAGAACTTGTTAAAGAAAAATTTGATAAAATGATTGCAAAAGGTATTAAACCAAGAGCAATTCGTGCTTTAATTGTTGGTATTCCGAACGTTGGGAAATCGACATTAATTAATAAATTAGCGAAGAAAAATATTGCGAAAACGGGCGATCGTCCAGGTGTAACAACGGCGCAGCAATGGATTAAAGTAGGGAAAGAAATGGAACTATTAGATACGCCAGGTATTTTATGGCCAAAGTTTGAGGATGAAATGGTTGGACTTCGTCTTGCAACGACTGGAGCAATTAAAGATTCTATTTTAAATTTGCAAGATGTGGCTGTGTATGCCCTTCGCTTTATGGAGAAACAGTATCCAGAACGTTTGAAAGATCGTTATAAGTTAAATGAAATTCCAGAAGAGATTGTCGAACTATTTGATGCGATTGGAAAAAATAGAGGCTGTTTAATGGGCGGGGGACTTGTTGATTATGATAAAACATCAGAACTTGTTCTTCGTGAGCTTCGCGGTGGTAAACTTGGGAAAATGACATTTGAAACACCAGAAGAAATTACGGAAGAAGCATAGAGTGACGCTTCTATTTCGTTCACTTCATTTTATAAATTATACGGGTAGTTATTTTAGCCTAGCGTCTTGTATTTTTTCGAATGCAAAGATACGGCTCGCTAATATTAACTAGGGAGAAAAGGCACGCTATTGCGCGCCTTTTCTTACTTGTAGGAGGAATTACGTATGTCTAAAAAACAAACAATTCAAGAAATCGAAACTTTATTGCAAGAAATTGAACAGGAAGACGATGAACGTTTTCGCATGTTATTAGCAGACGAACGAAAAGGCGTGCAGAGACTTATTTTGAAATGGAAAAAACAGAAAGCGGATAAACAAAAAGAAAGACAAAAATTCATTGAGATGTCAACATATGAGAATGCGCTTCGTCAAAAGGGAATTGAATTTATTGCTGGTATTGATGAAGTCGGAAGAGGTCCGTTAGCAGGACCTGTTGTTGCGGCTGCTGTTGTACTCCCAGAAGATTTCTATATGCCTGGTTTGAATGATTCGAAAAAACTGAGTGAGGCGAAGCGTGAGCAATTTTATGAAGGAATTAAAGAGCAGGCGCTCGCAATTGGGATTGGAATTATCCCGTCTCACGTTATTGATGAGATAAATATTTATCAAGCAACGAAACAAGCGATGTTAGGGGCTGTAAGTAATTTATCGTGCAAACCAGAGCATTTGCTAATTGATGCAATGGAACTTGAGGCTTCTATCCCGCAAACGTCTATTATTAAGGGAGATGCGAAAAGTATTTCGATTTCAGCTGCATCTATCATTGCGAAAGTCACGAGAGATCGCATGATGAAAGAACTTGGGAAACAGTATCCACAGTATGGATTTGAGCAACATATGGGTTATGGAACGAAACAACATTTACAAGCGATTGAAGTTTATGGTGTGTTAGATGAGCACCGAAAAACGTTTGCTCCAATTAAAGATATGATTGAATAATAAGTTGTGAATTTGCAGCTTATTTTTTTATTTTTGTATATTAACATTATTATTTTTAAAAAAGAATAAAGCGATTTCAGTTTTCTGACACTTTATTGTAGACAGCATCGCAATCATTTTATACAATGTCAATGTAGTGTTTAAAAACATTAAAAAACTTTTCGAGTAAAACAGGAAGATAGGGGAGGATGGGACCATGAATATCCACGAGTATCAAGGTAAAGAAGTCCTTAGAAACTATGGGGTAAGCGTTCCGAACGGGAAGGTTGCCTTTACAGTAGAAGAAGCTGTAGAAGCAGCGAAAGAATTAGGAACAAGTGTATGTGTAGTAAAAGCACAAATTCATGCTGGCGGACGCGGCAAAGCTGGCGGTGTAAAAGTAGCAAAGAACTTAGAAGAAGTTCGTACATATGCAGAAGAAATTCTAGGGAAAACACTTGTAACCCATCAAACAGGTCCTGAAGGTAAGGAAGTAAAGCGCTTACTTATCGAAGAAGGATGCGACATTAAAAAAGAGTATTATGTTGGTCTTGTATTAGATCGTGCGACTTCTCAAGTTGTGTTAATGGCGTCTGAAGAAGGTGGAACAGAAATTGAGGAAGTAGCAGAGAGCACACCAGAAAAAATCTTTAAAGAATATATTGATCCTGCTGTAGGCCTACAAGGCTTCCAGGCGCGTCGTATTGCGTTTAATATCAATATTCCAAACGAGCTTGTTGGACAAGCTGTAAAGTTTATGATGGGCTTATACCGTGCGTTTATTGAAAAAGACTGTTCTATCGCAGAAATTAATCCACTTGTTACAACAGGTGATGGAAAAGTTATGGCGTTAGATGCAAAATTAAACTTCGATTCTAATGCTTTATATCGTCATAAAGATATTTTAGAACTTCGTGATCTTGATGAAGAAGATCCGAAAGAAGTTGAAGCTTCTAAATATGACCTGAACTATATTTCGCTAGATGGAAATATTGGTTGTATGGTAAATGGTGCAGGACTTGCAATGGCAACGATGGATATTATTAAACATTATAACGGTGACCCAGCTAACTTCTTAGATGTTGGTGGCGGTGCTACAGCTGAAAAAGTTACAGAAGCTTTCAAAATCATTCTTTCTGACAAAAATGTAAAAGGTATTTTTGTTAACATTTTTGGCGGCATTATGAAATGTGATGTAATTGCAGAAGGTGTTATCGAAGCAACAAAACAAGTAGGTCTTGAATTACCGCTTGTTGTTCGTTTAGAAGGTACAAATGTAGAGCTAGGAAAGAAAATTTTAAATGAATCTGGCTTAAATATTGTTGCAGCAGAATCTATGGCAGACGGTGCACAAAAAATTGTTTCACTAGTAGGCTAATAGAAAGCGGGGGAGAAAAAATGAGCGTATTAGTTAATAAAGATACAAAAGTTATTGTACAAGGTATTACAGGTTCTCAAGGTTTATTCCATACAAAACAAATGGTTGAATACGGTACGAAAATTGTCGGCGGTGTAACACCTGGTAAAGGTGGTACTGAAATCGAAGGTGTACCAGTATTTAACACAGTAGAAGACGCTGTAAAAGCGACAGGTGCAAATGCTTCTGTTGTATACGTTCCACCTGCTTTTGCTGCGGATGCAATTATGGAAGCTGTTGATGCAGAACTTGATTTAGTAGTATGTATCACAGAAGGTATCCCTGTATTAGATATGGTAAGTGTTAAGAAATATATGCATGGCAAAAAGACACGCCTTCTTGGGCCAAACTGCCCAGGTGTTATTACGCCAGATGAGTGTAAGATTGGTATTATGCCAGGATACATTCATAAAAAAGGTCATGTTGGGATCGTATCTCGTTCAGGTACGTTAACTTATGAAGCAGTTCATCAATTAACACAAGAAGGAATCGGCCAATCAACTGCAGTTGGTATTGGTGGTGACCCTGTAAATGGTACAAACTTCATCGATGCTTTAAAAGCATTTAATGAAGATGAAGAGACACATGCTGTTATTATGATTGGTGAAATTGGTGGAACGGCAGAAGAAGAAGCTGCTGAATGGGTAAAAGCGAACATGACGAAACCTGTTGTCGGCTTTATTGGTGGCCAAACAGCACCTCCAGGAAAACGTATGGGCCATGCTGGTGCGATTATTTCTGGTGGTAAAGGTACAGCTGCTGAAAAGATTAAAACAATGGAAGCGTGCGGTATTAAAGTTGCTGAAACACCAGCTGTTATGGGTGAAACTTTAATTTCTGTTTTAAAAGAAAAAGGCTTATTTGAAACTTGTAAAAATTATTAATCATTTAGAAAGACACCTTCTGTAAAAGTGGGTGTCTTTTATCCCTTTCTTAGTTAACATAATCTAAATTATGGGTAAGGAGAATGAATATGAAACGTGAAAGATTATTACATCTTCACTACTTCTTGGCAGATCAGTGGAAAGTACTGAGGCGCTTATTAGTTATTGATCCTCAGTTAACGGATATTTATTCCTTTCAAGCTCCTCAAATTGAAAAATTCCTTGGGTTATCCATACAAAAAGCCTATGCACTCGTTTCTTATCTTCAAAAAACATCGCCTTCTTTTTACACTCAACAATTACAAGATGAACACGTTTTTTACATGACGATATGGGATGATGATTATCCGAGTTTATTGCGAGAAATCCCAGATCCGCCATATGTTTTATATGGAAAGGGGAAGAAAGAATTATTGCAATGGTCCAAAAAAATAGCTGTTGTTGGAACACGAAATCCTTCTTTATACGGAAAAGGAAGCATACAATCTATTTTACAACCGCTTATGAATAATGACTGGCTAATCGTGAGTGGTCTTGCAAGTGGAATTGATACAATTGCGCATGAAATTGCAGTAGAGCAGTCTTTTGCGACAATTGCAGTATTAGGACATGGTCTACAATATATGTATCCAAAG
This sequence comes from Bacillus sp. 123MFChir2, assembly GCF_000383235.1. Classification (GTDB taxonomy): domain Bacteria; phylum Bacillota; class Bacilli; order Bacillales; family Bacillaceae_G; genus Bacillus_A. The sequence continues at coordinate 134,729 of NZ_KB910924.1, read as the reverse complement.
AAAAATCAAGGTTTTTGTGAAAAATGGAAAAATAAAATTTTGCTTCTAACGGAGTACCCTCCGCATTATACACCGCAAAAATGGTATTTTCCGAGACGAAACCGTATTATAAGTGGGCTTTGTCAAGGGGTTCTCGTAGTAGAGGCGAAAGCGCGCAGCGGTTCTCTTATAACAGCAGATTGCGCCTTAGAACAAAATAGAGAAGTATTTGCTATGCCGGGACCTAATTATATTGAGAGTGCGGCTGGAACGAATCAGCTCATCCAACAAGGAGCAAAATTGGTTCAAAGTGCCGAAGATGTGATAGAAGAGCTTTCAAATTATAATATGAATCCATTTTAATTTTTCGACATATAGATTACTGCTATGCAGAAAAAAAGAGTATGTACTTGCTATCTACCTTGTGTTTTGAAGCACGCATGTGGCAAATAAAGGCCCTGACCGCTCCTATGCATGGCCAGATGCTCCCGCCCACCTAAAAAGAATGGGTTTTATATCTTTTTTAAATTGAATTTATACAGTATATTTCATGTTTTTTATTAAACAATTATTGACAAATAGTAGATAGTCACTGTATGTTATATTCATTGTTGATTGACAAAAATGAGATAAATCAATAATATTAGTCAATAATCCGTCCAAAAAGTTTTAGAAACTTTGAGGAAGGAGCTTTTGTGTGAATAAAGATGTAGACTTGAATCCACCTCTTAAGGAGGCACTAGCATGTCAGATTACCTTGTAATCGTGGAGTCGCCTTCTAAGGCGAAAACCATTGAAAAATATTTAGGAAAAAAATACAAAGTAGTCGCGTCAATGGGCCATGTTCGCGATTTACCTAAAAGCCAAACGGGGATAGATGTGAAAAATAACTTCACCCCGAAGTATATTACCATTCGTGGTAAAGGGCCTGTTTTAAAAGATTTGAAAACAGCGGCAAAAAAAGTGAAAAAAGTGTATCTTGCAGCCGATCCAGATCGCGAAGGAGAAGCGATTGCTTGGCATTTAGCAAATACGCTGAACGTAGATGTGGAGTCGGATTGCCGAGTTGTATTTAATGAAATTACCAAAGATGCTATTAAAGAATCTTTTAAACATCCTCGTGCAATTAATATGGATTTAGTGGATGCACAGCAAGCAAGACGTGTACTTGATAGACTTGTTGGTTATAATATTAGTCCTTTATTATGGAAGAAAGTAAAAAAAGGATTAAGTGCAGGTCGTGTGCAGTCTGTTGCAGTTCGCTTAATTATAGAACGCGAAAAAGAAATTCAAGCGTTTATACCAGAAGAATTCTGGACAATTAAAACTGAATTTGTAAAAGGGAAAGAGACGTTTGAAGCGGCCTTTTATGGAATAAACGGGGAAAAAGTTGAATTAACAAATGAACAACAAGTAAATGAAATCATTGAAAAAATGCGAGAAAATGCGTTTTCAGTTGAAAATGTAACGAAAAAAGAGCGTAAACGTAATTCGGCATTACCGTTTACGACATCTTCTCTGCAACAAGAAGCTGCAAGAAAGTTAAATATGCGAGCGAAGAAAACGATGATGCTTGCACAGCAGCTTTATGAAGGTATTGATATTGGAAAGCAAGGGACAGTTGGATTAATTACCTATATGAGAACGGATTCAACGAGAATTTCAGAAACGGCACAGCAAGAAGCACGTTCTTATATTGAAGAAGCATTTGGTGCAGACTACATAGGAGCACAAAAAAAGAAAGAATCGAAAAAAGCAAAAGCACAAGATGCGCATGAAGCGATTCGTCCGTCATCTGTTTTGCGTAAGCCTGATGAACTAAAAAGTTATTTGAGCCGTGACCAATATCGTTTATATAAACTGATTTGGGAGCGATTTGTTGCAAGTCAAATGGCATCAGCTATAATGGATACTGTTACAGCTACACTGATAAACAATTCTGTTCAATTTCGTGCACATGGATCTGTTGTGAAGTTCCCAGGATTTATGAAGGTGTACGTGGAATCGAAAGATGACGGGACAGAAGAGAAGGATAAAATGTTACCGCATCTAGATATAGGAGAAACGGTCTTTTCTAAAGATGTCGAACCAAAACAGCACTTCACACAGCCGCCACCGCGTTATACAGAGGCACGTTTAGTAAAAACGTTAGAGGAACTGGGAATTGGTAGACCGTCTACATATGTACCGACGCTAGAGACAATTCAAAAACGTGGGTATGTAGGATTAGACAATAAGCGATTTGTTCCGACTGAACTTGGCGGAATTGTAACCGAACTTATTTTAGAGTTTTTCCCTGAAATTATTAACATTGAGTTTACAGCTAATATGGAGAAAAATCTTGATGAAGTGGAAGAGGGAAACGCGAATTGGGTACAAATTGTCGATGATTTCTACCAAGAGTTTGAGCCGCGTTTGGAAAAAGCAGAGAAAGAAATGCGCGAAGTAGAAATTAAAGATGAACCTGCTGGGGAAGACTGTGAACTGTGCGGTCATCCAATGGTCTTCAAAATGGGTAAATTCGGAAAGTTCATGGCTTGTTCTAATTTTCCAGATTGCCGAAATACAAAACCGATTGTAAAAGAAATCGGTGTTACATGCCCAAAATGTAATGAAGGACAAATTATTGAACGACGAAGCAACAAAAAGAAACGTCTTTTTTACGGTTGTGGTACATATCCAGAGTGTGACTTTGTTTCTTGGGATAAACCGATTGGTCGAAAATGTCCAAAGTGCGAAGGTATGCTTGTTGAGAAGAAGTTGAAAAAAGGCGTTCAAGTACAGTGTATTTCTTGTGATTATGAAGAAGAACAACAAATGTGAGCCTACCAGCTCACATTTTTTTCGGGAAATGCAAAAAGAAAGGTGAGATACATGACAACACAAGTAGTAAACGTAATTGGTGCAGGTCTTGCGGGAAGTGAAGCGGCTTATCAAATTGCAAAGCGCGGGGTCCAAGTAAGATTATATGAAATGCGACCGGTAAAACAAACACCAGCTCATCATACGGATAAATTTGCTGAGCTTGTATGCAGTAACTCGCTTCGCGCAAATACATTAACGAACGCAGTTGGTGTAATTAAAGAAGAAATGCGTCGTATGGATTCTGTTATTATTCGTGCGGCAGACGAATGTTCTGTGCCAGCAGGTGGTGCGCTAGCTGTTGACCGTCATGAATTTGCGACTAAAGTAACGGAATATGTGAAAAATCATCCGAACGTGACGGTAATGAATGAAGAAATTACAGAAATCCCAGAAGGACCTACTGTTATTGCAACGGGCCCTCTTACTTCACCGAGTCTAGCATCGCAACTGAAAGAGCTAACAGGTGAGGATTATTTTTACTTCTATGATGCAGCAGCGCCAATTGTAGAAAAAGATAGCATTGATATGGAGAAAGTATATTTAAAATCCCGTTATGACAAAGGGGAAGCAGCATATTTAAACTGCCCGATGACAGAGGAAGAATTTAACCGTTTTTATGATGCGTTAATTGCTGCGGAAACAGTGCCGTTAAAAGAATTTGAGAAAGAAATTTTCTTTGAAGGGTGTATGCCAGTAGAAGTCATGGCAAGCCGCGGTAGACAAACTTTAGTCTTTGGGCCGATGAAGCCAGTCGGATTAGAGGACCCAAAAACAGGGAAAACACCGTATGCTGTTGTACAATTACGTCAAGATGATGCAGCAGGAACGTTATACAATATTGTCGGTTTCCAAACACACTTAAAGTGGGGACCGCAAAAAGAAGTGTTACAATTGATTCCTGGATTAGAAAATGCAGAAATCGTACGCTATGGTGTAATGCATCGTAATACATTTATTAATTCACCGAAATTACTTCGTCCAACGTACCAATATAAAAATCGTGATGATTTATTCTTTGCAGGACAAATGACTGGAGTAGAGGGATACGTAGAATCAGCTGCTTCGGGCTTATTAGCAGGTATAAATGCAGCTCGGCTTGTGAAAAGTGAAGAACCAGTTGTTTTACCAGCAGTAACAGCAATGGGAAGTATGGCGAATTACATTACAACGACGAATGTGAAAAATTTCCAACCGATGAATGCCAATTTTGGGCTATTTGCACCGCTAGAAAAGAAAATTAAAAAGAAGCAAGAGCGTAATGAAGCGTATGCAAATCGCGCATTAGAAACAATTCAAAATTTTGTAAATATTTAGTCAAGTTTCTTGCAAAGGCTACTAAATTGTGATACGATTTAGTAGCCTTTATTGAGGTGAAGAGAATGAATGAAGATGTGAATAAAATGTTACAATTATTCGTCGGATATTTACAAATTGAAAGAAATTATTCAAAATATACAATTGCAAGTTATCAAAACGATATAGAACATTTTGTACAATTTATGAAGCGAGAAGGTATTTTGACTTTTGAGGATGTTACGTATGCTGATGTTCGTTTATATTTAACAACTTTGCATAATGAAAAGTTAGCAAGGAAGTCTGTAGCGCGAAAAATCTCGAGTTTGCGGAGTCTGTATCGCTTCTTGATGCGTGAAGGATATCGGGGAGATAATCCATTTGCACTTGCCGCGCTCCCAAAAAAAGAATGGTCAATTCCGAAATTTTTGTACAATGAAGAATTAGAAAAGTTATTTGAAGTTTCGGATATTTCTAAACCACTAGGGCAACGAGATCAAGCTTTATTGGAACTTATGTATGCGACAGGTATTCGTGTGAGCGAATTCGTGCAGCTTCAGCTTACGGATATTGACTTTTCAACAGGTACAATTTTGGTGATGGGAAAAGGAAAGAAACAACGCTATGTTCCTTTCGGTAGTTATGCACAAGATGCTTTACTAACTTACATAGAAAATGGGAGAAAACAATTGGAAAAAAAATCGCAAGAACACTCTCAAATGGTGTTTTTAAATGCGAAAGGCACACGGCTAACTGATCGAGGGGTTCGATATATTTTAAATGAACTAATAAAAAAAACATCCCTTACAATGCATATAAGTCCGCATATGTTAAGACATACATTTGCAACCCATATGTTAAATGAAGGGGCGGATTTAAGGGCTATACAAGAATTATTAGGACATGAAAATTTATCGGCGACACAAATTTATACGCACGTCTCAAAAGAAAGATTACGCTCGGTTTACATGATGCACCATCCTCGCGCATAAATTGCTTTTAAAAGTTATAAAGTGAAACTACTATCGGTGGAGGGGATTCTTCTTCTTAATCACTAATAGTTAGCTTTCACCAATCGGGCTTTTACGGGCAGTTTATCTCCCACCTAACTTCTTAAGAAAAGCGGAAGCGGCTCGCTCAGAATCGCAGGACGCCCACGCCCAAGGCAGAGAGGCGCTTTTTGCCTCGTCCGAGGGGGCGAAACGACCGGAGATTCTAGCCGCTAGAGCTGGACAACAAAGAAAAGTGGAAGTGGCTCGTCCAGAATGTGAGGGGGATGGATCTTCTGACGAAGAGGTGTTTTTTACCTCGTAGGAAGAAGTGAAGTCACCGAACATTCTAGCCACTGGAACTGGACAATGTTTTCACCGAATTTTGAGGTGGGAGTATTACTGCCTACGAATAGCGGGATAAAAACAAATAAAGGAGTTTTTTCTATGGGAAACTTCCATGCTACAACAATATTTGCGATTCACCATAATGGAGAATGTGCAATGGCTGGTGACGGGCAAGTTACGCTTGGAAATGCTGTCGTTATGAAGCATACAGCTCGTAAAGTTCGAAAATTATTTCATGGCAAAGTGTTAGCTGGTTTTGCAGGTTCTGTGGCTGATGCTTTTACATTATTTGAGATGTTTGAAGGGAAGCTTGAAGAATACAATGGTAATTTACAGCGAGCTTCAGTAGAAATGGCAAAGCAGTGGCGGGGGGATAAGATGCTTCGCCAACTAGAGGCAATGTTAATTGTTATGGATAAAAATACGCTGTTGCTTGTTTCAGGAACGGGTGAAGTGATTGAACCTGATGATGGCATTTTAGCAATTGGTTCTGGTGGGCATTACGCACTTGCGGCAGGGCGCGCTTTAAAACAACATGCAGGTTCTCATTTCACAGCAAGAGAAATTGCAAAGGCGAGTTTAGAAATCGCTAGCAATATTTGCGTATATACAAATGAAAATATTATTGTAGAAGAACTGTAGAACTGTAAGGGAGGCATTTTAAATGCATTTACATTTTACTCCGCGACAAATTGTAGAAAAATTAGATCAATATATTATCGGTCAAAAAGATGCGAAAAAAGCAGTTGCAGTGGCACTTAGAAATCGTTATCGCCGCAGTAAATTGGCAGAAGGACTTCGCGATGAAATTGCACCAAAAAATATTTTAATGATTGGACCGACAGGGGTCGGAAAAACAGAAGTGGCGCGTCGTATTGCAAAGCTTGTTGGTGCTCCTTTTATTAAAGTAGAGGCAACAAAGTTTACAGAAGTAGGTTATGTTGGTCGTGATGTTGAATCTATGGTTCGTGATCTTGTAGAGACTTCCGTTCGAATTGTAAAAGAAGAAAAAATGATTCATGTTAAAGACAAAGCAGAAGAGCAAGCTAATCAACGAATTGTTGAAATTTTAGTGCCGCATAAACAAAAAGAATCAGGATTTAAAAATCCGTTAGAAATGTTGTTTGGTGGATATCAAAATCAAAACACCGCTCCAACAACGGAAAAACAGGATGAGAGAGAAGTAGAGCAAAAACGAAAAGAAGTAGAAAAACAGCTTGCTGCTGGTTTGCTCGAAGATGAATTGATTACGATTGAAGTGACAGAACAGCAATCATCTATGTTCGATATGCTCCAAGGTACAGGAATGGAACAGATGGGTATGAATTTTCAAGATGCACTTGGAAGTTTTATGCCGAAAAAAACAAAAAAACGTAAACTTTCTGTAAAAGAAGCAAGAAAAGTCTTGACAAATGAAGAAGCACAGCGCTTAATTGATATGGATGAAGTTACACAAGAAGCCGTTTATCGTGCTGAACAACTTGGGATTATTTTTATTGATGAGATTGACAAAATTGCTGGTAAACAATCGAATAGTGTTGATGTATCACGTGAAGGCGTGCAGCGAGACATCTTACCGATTGTGGAAGGATCGACTGTTGTGACAAAATATGGACCGATAAGAACGGATTATGTTTTATTCATTGCAGCGGGTGCTTTTCATATGTCAAAGCCGTCAGATTTAATTCCGGAACTGCAAGGAAGATTCCCGATTCGTGTAGAATTGACGAAATTGACAGCGGACGATTTCGTGAAAATTCTTGTAGAACCAGATAATGCTTTAGTAAAACAATATATAGCATTATTGGAAACTGAAGGTATAGAAATTGAATTTTCTGACGAAGCTATTCGTAAGATTGCCGAGATTGCCTATCAAGTCAATCAAGACACAGATAATATTGGAGCAAGAAGGCTTCATACCATTATGGAAAAACTTCTTGAAGATTTATCGTTTGAAGCATCTGAAATTACGTTAGAAAAGATAACGATAACACCTCAGTATGTAGAGGAAAAATTAGCGACGATTGCTAAAAATAAAGATGTGAGCCAGTTTATTTTGTAATAGTATCATCAGGTGACTCGCCCTAGTTTCCAAGTGATTAAAACTATGTGAATAATGTGTAGGAGGAAATTTAGAAATGGAATTATTAGCAAAAACAAGAAAATTAAATGCGTTATTACAGAGCGCAGCAGGAAAACCAGTAAACTTTAGAGAAATGGCTGACACGATGTGTGAAGTAATTGAAGCGAACGTGTTTATTGTAAGTCGTCGCGGAAAATTATTAGGATATGCAATTCACCAACAAATCGAAAACGAGCGCATGAAACAAATGCTTGCGGAGCGTCAGTTCCCAGAAGAATATACAAAGAACTTATTCAATGTAACTGAAACATCTCCAAACTTAGAAGTAAACAGTGAGTATACAGCGTTCCCTGTAGAAAACAGAGAATTATTTGGTCAAGGTTTAACAACTATTGTACCAATCGTTGGTGGTGGTGAGCGTCTAGGTACATTAGTATTAGCACGTCTTGGTCAAGAGTTTTTAGATGATGATTTAATTCTTGCTGAATATAGTTCTACTGTAGTAGGTATGGAAATTCTACGTGAAAAAGCGGAAGAAATTGAAGAAGAAGCACGTAGTAAAGCGGTTGTACAAATGGCAATTAGCTCATTATCATACAGTGAACTAGAAGCAATTGAACATATTTTTGAAGAGTTAAATGGAACAGAAGGTTTACTTGTTGCAAGTAAAATTGCTGATCGTGTAGGTATTACACGTTCTGTAATTGTAAACGCACTTCGTAAGTTAGAAAGTGCTGGTGTAATTGAGTCTCGTTCTTTAGGTATGAAAGGAACATACATCAAAGTATTAAATGACAAGTTTTTACATGAGCTTGCGAAACTAAAAACAAACTAATTTCAATAGACTAAAAGCTCTCCTGTGTAATGCAGAAGAGCTTTTTTTAGTAGGAGTAGCATATATAAATACAAGTTAAAAAATGGATATAAACCCCCTTTTTAGGGGAGGGAAGAGGAACTGGCCGTGCATAGAAGCGGTCAGGGCCTTTTTCTGCCGCATGCGCAGTGAAAACTAGAGAGTAAGCCAGTGCAGGTTCTTTTTTCATAGCAGTAATCTCTGTTTTGAAAAATCAAAAGGGATTCATACATAAATCCCTATTAAAAAATTGACATAAAACTATTCTTTTCAGTGGAATACTAGCGTAAAAAGAATGAAAAATGGGAATGTTATAAAGAGTGAGTAATGATTTCATAGCAAAAAAGAGCAATGAAAAAGAAAGTTTCACAATGTATGTATTTTCGACTTGATTGTGATATTTTGTTGTGATATAGTTGTCAGTGGTGTCAGTACAAAGTACACACGTTCATTGATTTAAGTGTTGGTGCTACGTTTGTAGTTTCGCTTAAAGATGAAGTGAACGGAGGATATCAAAAACCATTTAGGAGGAACTAAATTATGTCAGTAATTTCTATGAAGCAATTGCTTGAAGCTGGTGTTCACTTCGGACATCAAACTCGTCGTTGGAACCCAAAAATGAAACGTTACATTTTCACAGAGCGTAACGGTATCTACATCATCGACTTACAAAAAACTGTGAAAAAAGTTGAAGAAGCATTCAACGTAATGAGAGATATCGCTGCTAACGGCGGTAACGTATTATTCGTAGGTACAAAAAAACAAGCACAAGATGCTATTAAAGAAGAAGCAACTCGCGCTGGTATGTACTTCGTTAACCAACGTTGGTTAGGTGGTACGTTAACAAACTTCCAAACAATTCAAAAGCGTATTAAACGCCTTAAAGACATCGAAAAAATGCAAGAAGATGGCACTTTCGAAGTACTTCCTAAGAAAGAAGTTGTACAACTTAAGAAAGAATTAGAGCGTCTTGAAAAATTCTTAGGCGGCATTAAAGATATGAAAGGTCTTCCAGATGCATTATTCGTAGTAGACCCTCGTAAAGAGCGTATCGCTGTTGCTGAAGCACGCAAATTAAACATTCCAATCATCGGTATTGTTGATACAAACTGTGATCCAGATGAAATCGATCATGTAATCCCAGCAAACGATGATGCAATTCGTGCTGTAAAACTTCTTACATCTAAAATGGCAGACGCGATCCTTGAAGCAAAACAAGGTGAAGAAACTGTTACTGCGTAACAAATTTAGAAAGGTGATAAGGGGGTAGGCCTTTTATCACCTTTTTTAAGGTATATACATATTTTAGGAGGATGAAAAGCATGGCAATTACTGCACAAATGGTAAAAGAACTTCGTGAAAAAACTGGCGCAGGTATGATGGATTGCAAAAAAGCGCTAACAGAAACTAACGGTGACATGGAGAAAGCAATTGACTTCTTACGTGAGAAAGGTATTGCGAAAGCTGCGAAAAAAGCAGACCGCATTGCTGCTGAAGGTTTAACTTACATCGAAGCAAACGGTAACGACGCTTTAATCTTAGAATTAAACTCTGAAACTGATTTCGTTGCGAAAAACGAAGGTTTCCAAACATTAATTAAAGAATTAGCTGCTCACTTATTAACTAATAAACCTGCTAACATTGAAGAAGCTATGGCTCAAACAATTTCAAGCGGCAAAACAGTAGAAGAGCACATCAACGAAGCAATCGCTAAAATTGGTGAAAAACTTACACTTCGTCGTTTCGAAATCGTATCAAAAACTGATGCTGATGCATTCGGTGCTTACCTACACATGGGTGGACGCATTGGTGTATTAACAGTTCTTGAAGGTTCTACAGATGAAGCAGCTGCTAAAGATGTAGCAATGCACATTGCAGCAGTTAATCCTAAATACATCGACCGCGATGCTGTAACAGCTGAAGAAGTTGAGCATGAGCGTCAAGTATTAACACAACAAGCTTTAAATGAAGGGAAGCCAGAAAAAATCGTTGCGAAAATGGTTGAAGGTCGTCTTGGCAAATTCTTCGAAGAGATTTGCTTACTTGACCAAGCATTCGTTAAAAACCCTGATATGAAAGTTCGTCAGTTTGTTGAGTCTAAAGGCGGAACATTAAAAGGATTCGTTCGCTACGCTGTTGGTGAAGGTATCGAAAAACGTGAAGACAACTTTGCTGAAGAAGTAATGAACCAAGTAAAAGGTAACAACTAATAAAGATTGGGGGACACATTGTGTTCCCTTTTTTAAAATAAAGATGCAAGTACTGGAGGTTCATTATGGGTAAGCCAAAATATGATCGTGTTGTATTAAAGCTAAGCGGTGAAGCTTTAGCTGGAGATAAAGGGTTTGGAATTAACCCATCTGTTATTAAATCGGTTGCACAGCAAGTAAAAGAAGTTGCTGAGCTTGATGTAGAAGTTGCAGTCGTTGTTGGTGGCGGTAACATTTGGCGTGGGAAAATCGGGAGCGAGATGGGAATGGATCGTGCAACAGCAGACTATATGGGTATGTTAGCAACAGTGATGAATTCCTTAGCTCTTCAAGATAGCTTGGAAAATTTAGGAGTTCAAACTCGTGTGCAAACTTCTATTGAAATGCGCCAAGTGGCAGAACCTTATATTCGTCGTAAAGCAAATCGTCACTTAGAGAAGAAGCGTGTTGTAATTTTTGCAGCAGGTACAGGTAACCCTTACTTCTCTACTGATACAACAGCGGCATTACGCGCAGCTGAGATTGAGGCAGATGTTATTTTAATGGCGAAAAATAATGTAGATGGCGTATACAGTGCAGATCCAACTATTGATGAAACAGCAACAAAATATGAGTCACTTACATATTTAGATGTCTTAAAAGAAGGTTTAGGTGTAATGGATTCTACAGCTTCTTCTTTATGTATGGACAATGACATTCCACTAATTGTATTCTCAATTATGGAAGAAGGAAATATTAAGCGTGCCGTTCTCGGCGAAAATATCGGAACAATTGTAAGGGGGAAATAAAATGGCGCAACAAGTAATGAATAATGCAAAAGAAAAAATGGAGAAAGCAGTTGCAGCATATTCTCGTGAACTTTCAACAGTTCGTGCAGGTCGTGCGAGTGCTTCTGTGTTAGATAAAGTACAAGTAGATTACTACGGTGCACCAACGCCAGTTGTACAATTAGCAAATATCACAGTACCAGAAGCTCGTTTACTAGTTATTCAACCGTATGATAAGACATCTATCGGTGATATTGAGAAGGCGATTTTAAAAGCTGATTTAGGGTTAAATCCTTCTAATGATGGTACTGTTATTCGTATCGCATTCCCTGCGTTAACAGAAGAACGTCGTCGTGAACTTGTTAAAGTTGTGAAGAAATATTCTGAAGATGCAAAAGTAGCTGTTCGTAACGTACGCCGCGATGCAAATGATGATCTAAAAAAACTTGAGAAAAACGGCGACATTACAGAAGATGACTTAAGAGGATATACAGAAGATATTCAAAAAGAAACAGATAAGTATATCGTAAAAGTTGATGAAGTTACAAAAAACAAAGAAAAAGAAATTATGGAAGTGTAATCGCGAAACTTTCGCAAATATGACCCTCTTCTTAAGGGGGTCTTTTTACACTTTTAGGCATATGTCTGCTCGTTGGAGGGTTTGAATGATGTTTAGAAAACTTCCTTTTTTTAAAGGCAATAAGATTGCGTCGTTTGATCATCTCGTAGAAGAAGCAAAAAAAGGAGAAATTCCAGCACATATTGCAATCATTATGGATGGCAATGGAAGATGGGCGAAAAGAAGAGCGATGCCCCGTATTGCAGGTCATCATGAAGGGATGCAAGTCGTAAAGAAAATTACGAAGTTTGCCAGTAGGCTCGGTGTTAAAGTGTTGACTCTTTATGCCTTCTCTACAGAGAACTGGAAAAGACCAAAATTAGAAGTGGATTATTTAATGAAACTTCCTGAAGAGTTTCTAGGTACATTTTTACCAGAACTTGTTGAAGAAAATGTACAAGTACGTGTGATAGGACAAAAGGATCGCCTTCCAACTCATACGCGAAGAGCGATGGATAAAGCAATTGAAGATACAAAAGAAAACACGGGGTTAATTTTAAATTTTGCGTTAAACTATGGAAGTCGTGATGAAATTGTGTCTGCTGTACAAAATATGGTGAAGGATAGTGAGGAAGGAAAACTTCATTCTGAAGGCATAACAGAAGAAACAATTTCTTCGTATTTAATGACAAGAACATTGCCTGATCCTGATTTGCTGATCCGGACAAGCGGTGAGCTTCGTATAAGTAATTTTATGTTATGGCAAATTGCTTATACAGAGTTTTGTTTTACCGATGTATTTTGGCCAGATTTTACAGAGGAACATTTATTACAGTCTATTACTGACTTCCAAAATAGAGGTCGCAGATTTGGAGGCGTGTAGAAAGAGAGGGTTTGGTAGTGAAACAGAGAATAATTAATGGAGTGATTGCTGCCGCGCTATTCATCCCCATCGTATTTTACGGTGGCGTGCCTTTTACAATTTTAGTGTATGCATTAGCTTCTGTTGGGTTATATGAATTAATTCGAATGAACAAACTAACAATTATTTCTGTACCAACAATTTTAGCAGCATTATTGTTATGGGTTAGTTTAGTTCCAAGTAATGTAGCGGACGTATTTGAAACAATAGGTTTATCAAAAGGAGAAATTACATTTGTAATTGTCTTATTACTTTTATCATATACGGTCCTCTCTAAGAATACATTTACTTTTGACAATGCTGCATTTTTATTAATGGCAACAACATATGTCGCAATGGGTTTCTTTTATTTAAATGAAACACGTATTGCAGGAATTCAGTACGTATTTTATGCGCTGTTTGTAATTTGGGCAACGGATTCCGGCGCTTATTTTATCGGAAAAGCTATCGGGAAACGGAAGCTTTGGCCCGAGATTAGTCCAAATAAAACGATAGAAGGTTCTATCGGTGGCATTTTATGTGGAATTGTTGTTGCACTTGTGTATAATGCGTTTTTACCGGTCCATTCCAATATAGCTGTCCTTATTGCAGTTACAATTGCAATAGCGGTATTTGGCCAAATTGGAGACTTAGTAGAGTCAGCATTTAAACGTCATTACGGTGTGAAAGATTCAGGTACGATTTTGCCAGGGCATGGTGGTATTCTCGATCGCACGGATAGTTGGCTATTTGTATTACCGCTATTACATTTCTTACATTTCATTTAATGAATGGACGAGGAGTAGAAGTAATGAAAACCATTAGTTTATTAGGTGCAAGCGGCTCAATTGGAACGCAAACATTAGATGTATTGCGCACGCACCAAGACAAATTCCGTCTCGTTGCTTTTTCTGTTGGAAGAAATATTGAGTTTGCTCAGCAGATGATTCAAGAATTTTCTCCTGAAATTGTTTCTGTACAGCAGAAAGAAGAAGCTTTGAAATTACAGACGGTTTGTGGAAATACGAAAGTTGTATATGGAGATGAAGGGCTGCTTGCAGTTGCACTTCATCCAGATGCAGAAATAGTTGTAAACGCTGTTGTTGGGAGTGTCGGATTATTACCGACATTACGAGCAATTGAAGCGAAAAAAACGATTGCAATTGCAAATAAAGAAACATTAGTAACAGCAGGCCATTTAGTTATAGAAGCTGCAAAGAAACATAACGTACCTTTGCTTCCGGTAGATAGTGAACATTCTGCTATTTTTCAATGCTTGAATGGGGAAAATGAGAAGCGTATTTCTAGATTGATTTTAACGGCATCAGGTGGAAGTTTCCGAGATAAAACGAGGGATGAGCTTAAACATGTAACAGTGGAGGATGCACTCTGTCATCCAAACTGGTCTATGGGTTCGAAAATTACTATTGATTCTGCTACAATGATGAATAAGGGATTAGAGGTTATTGAAGCGCATTGGCTTTTTAATATTCCTTATGAGCAAATCGATGTTGTATTACATAAAGAGAGTATCATTCACTCTATGGTTGAGTTTGAAGATCGCAGTGTAATGGCGCAACTTGGTACACCTGATATGCGTGTTCCAATTCAATATGCACTTACTTACCCTGATCGTTTTTCACTTCCAAACGCTAAACAGCTGAATTTATGGGAGATTGGTACGTTACATTTTCAAACAATGGATATGGAACGTTTCCGCTGTCTTCAATTTGCATATGAAGCTGGAAAAATGGGAGGAAGTATGCCAACTGTGATGAATGCAGCTAATGAGGCTGCTGTAGAAGCTTTTCTGCAAAAGAAAATCAGTTTCTTAACAGTGGAAGAACTCATTGAAAAAGCAATGCACCATCACAATGTCATTGCGCGTCCAAGCTTAGAAGAAATTCAAGACATTGATGCTGCCACAAGACGGTTTGTGATGGAACAAATTTAGCAAAGGTGGTTATGAGAATTGAATACAGCGATTGCCTTTATTTTAATTTTCGGTGCACTTGTATTTTTCCATGAACTTGGACATTTGTACTTTGCCAAACGTGCTGGCATTTTGTGTCGTGAATTTGCCATCGGTTTTGGTCCAAAATTGTACTCGTTTGAAAAAAATGAAACAGTTTATACAATTCGTTTACTTCCGCTTGGTGGCTATGTACGAATGGCTGGAGAGGATCCAGAAACAGTTGAACTAAAACCTGGGACAAAAGTAGGTCTTGTTCTAAATGAAAAAGAAGAGGTTATAAAAATTGTTTTGGATAATCGTGAAAAATATCCAAATATTCGTATCGTTGAAGTAGAACAAGCTGACTTGGAACATAAGTTGACCATATCTGGCTATGAAGAGTATGAAGAAGAGTTACAAACATTTCGAGTGCATGAGAAAGCTCGCTGTGTTTCCGCAGGAGAAGAGACACAAATTGCGCCGTTTAACCGGCAGTTTGGTTCAAAAACACTAGGACAACGAGCGCTTGCCATTGTTGCTGGTCCTGCTATGAACTTTGTGCTTGCCTTTGTTATCTTTGTTATCATCGGTTTCGTACAGGGGATTCCAGTAGATAAACCAATGATTGGAAAAGTCGTATCTGGTAGTGTAGCAGAGAAAGTAGGCTTACACGAAGATGATATCATTACGTCGATTAATAAGAAGCCAACAAATAGTTGGAAAGATGTTACGAGTATCGTCCGTGGAAATCCAGGAAAAGAAATTACGATGGATGTAACACGTGATAGTAAAAAAGTAGTAATTCAAGTTACTCCAGCTGCTGAAAAAGAGGGCGACGTTACAGTTGGTAGACTCGGTGTACAATCACCTGTTGAGAAATCAGTCTTAGGTTCAATCAAATCGGGGTTTGAAGAAACATACAGATGGACAAAGCTCATATTTGTCTCACTTATTCAGCTCGTTACAGGACATTTTTCTATTAACGATTTATCTGGTCCAGTAGGGATTTATAATTTAACAGACCAAGTTGTAGAATATGGTACGATTCGTGTGATGAGCTTAGCAGCTGTTTTAAGTATAAATCTTGGTTTGTTTAATTTATTACCTGTTCCTGCACTTGATGGAGGGCGTCTGTTCTTCTTCTTAATTGAAGCGCTCCGCGGGAAGCCGATTGACCGTCAAAAAGAAGGAATGGTTCACTTTATTGGTTTTGCTTTATTAATGTTATTGATGTTAGTGGTAACATGGAATGATATACGGAAGTTTTTCTTATAAAAGAGGTGCTATAGAATGAAACAAAGTATGATATTTAGTCCTACACTGCGTGAAGTGCCAGCTGATGCAGAAATAAAAAGTCATCAGCTTCTATTACGCGCAGGATTTATGCGTCAAAACGCTTCAGGCATATATAGTTTTTTACCGCTTGGTCTGAAAGTGCTGCATAAAGTAGAACGTATTGTTCGTGAAGAAATGGAGAAAGCTGGTGCTGTAGAATTGTTAATGCCAGCTCTTCAAGCAGCTGAATTATGGCAAGAATCTGGACGCTGGTATTCATATGGTTCAGAATTAATGCGTATGAATGATCGTAATAATCGTGAATTTGCTTTAGGAGCAACGCATGAAGAGGTGATTACTGATCTTGTACGCGATGAAATTAAGTCATATAAGAAATTACCTTTAACACTTTATCAAATTCAAACAAAATTCCGTGATGAACAAAGACCTCGTTTTGGTTTGTTGCGCGGAAGAGAATTTTTAATGAAGGATGCATATTCTTTCCACGCAACGCAAGAGAGTTTAGACGAGGTATATAACCGTCTGTTTCAAGCGTACTCTAATATTTTCACACGTTGCGGTTTAAATTTCCGTGCTGTTATTGCTGATTCTGGAGCGATGGGCGGAAAAGATACACATGAATTTATGGTATTATCAGACGTAGGGGAAGACACAATCGCATATTCTGATACATCTGACTATGCTGCAAATATTGAGATGGCACCTGTTATTGCTTCTTATGAAAAGAGCGGTGAAGTAGAAAAAGCACTTGAAAAAGTAGCAACGCCAGATCAAAAAGCAATTGAAGAAGTATGTGCATTCTTAAATATTGAAGCAACAAATTGTATTAAATCTATGGTCTTTAAAATAGACGAGAAGTTTATCGTTGTACTCGTTCGCGGCGATCATGAAGTAAACGATGTGAAGTTGAAAAACTTATACGGTGCTTCTGTTGTTGAACTTGCAACGCATGAAGAAGTAAAAGAGCTGTTAAACTGTGAAGTCGGTTCTTTAGGTCCAATCGGCACAGCAGAAGTAGAAATCATTGCTGATCATGCAGTGCAGGCTATCGTAAATGGATGCTGCGGAGCAAATGAAGAAGGTTTCCATTATGTGAATGTAAATCCAGAACGTGACTTTAAAGTAAGCCAATATACTGATTTGCGTTTTATTCAAGAAGGAGACCTTTCTCCAGATGGTGAGGGAACAATTCGTTTTGCTCGCGGTATTGAGGTAGGACATGTCTTTAAACTAGGTACTCGCTACAGTGAATCTATGAATGCAACATTCCTGGATGAAAATGGTAAAACGCAGCCGATCATTATGGGTTGCTACGGAATTGGCGTATCTCGTACAGTTGCAGCTATTGCTGAGCAATTTAATGATGAAAATGGTTTGGTTTGGCCAAAAGCAGTTGCACCATTCCATGTACACGTGATTCCAGTAAATATGAAATCTGATGTACAGCGTGAAGTGGGTGGAAATATCTACAATTCATTACAAGAACAAGGATATGAAGTATTATTAGATGACCGTACAGAGCGTGCCGGTGTAAAATTTGCTGATGCAGATTTATTCGGTCTTCCGGTTCGAGTAACAGTTGGTAAAAAGGCTGATGAAGGTATTGTTGAAGTAAAAGTACGTGCAACAAATGAATCAGCAGAAGTGAAAGTCGAAGAACTTCACACATACATTGCAAATATTTTAAAATAAGAAGAGGTACCTCCAGGTGAGGTACCTTCTCTTTCTTTGTGGAACGTTTCAATTTATAATAGCAGATGGAAGGAGGTTGCTTATGTCATTAACAAACGAACAACAAGAGCGATTTCAAATTTTGCTTGAGCAGTTACAAATGCCTGAAGACCTTATCAATCAATATTTACAAGGTGGTGGCATTCAAAGGTTAGTTGTTGATAAAGCAAATAAGAGTTGGCATTTTGATTTACAAGTACCACGTATTTTACCAACAGAATTATATGAATTGCTTGAAACACAGCTTAAGCAGTCATTTTCTCATATTGCAAAAACATCATTTTCACTAGAAACAGAGAATAAGCAATTTACGGAAGAAGAGGTTAAGGCGTATTGGCCGCTCTGTACAGATCGAATTACTTTCTCACCTATGTTTGCGTATTTAAAAAAGCAACTTCCGCATGTAACCGGAGTGAAGTTGTTACTTGATGTGAATAATGATTTAGAATCTACTGCGCTAAAGAAAAATCTTGCTAAGCCAGTCGGAGACCAATATGAAGTTTTTGGATTTCCTCGTTTTCAGTTAGAAACAAATATAAAACAAAATGAAGAGGAAGTTCAAAAGTTTCGTGAACAAACACAGCAAGAGGATCGTCAGCGTGTTATACAAGCCATGGAAGAAATGGCCAAGAAACAAGCGGAAGAAAATGATGTTGTACACGAAGGGCCGATTGTACTCGGTTATCTCATTAAGCCTGATGAGGAGATTACACCACTACGTGAAATTCAAGATGAAGAAAGAAGAAAAACTGTTCAAGGTTATGTCTTCCATGTGGAAACAAAAGAACTTCGTAGCGGACGTACGTTATTGACATTAAAGATAACTGATTACACCGATTCCATTATGATTAAAATGTTTTCACGCGATAAAGAAGATATTCCACTCTTACAATCATTGAAAAAAGGAATGTGGGTGAAAGCACGCGGATCTGTTCAAAATGATACTTTTGTTCGGGATTTAGTCATGATTGCAAACGATATTAATGAAATAACAGGACCATCTCGTAAAGATAAAGCACCAGAAGGAGAAAAAAGGGTAGAGCTGCATATGCATACGCCGATGAGTCAAATGGATGCTGTAACTTCTGCATCTACACTTGTGAGTCAAGCAGCAAAATGGGGACATGAAGCGGTAGCTATAACAGATCATGCTGTTGCACAATCTTTTCCTGAAGCGTATTCTGCTGGAAAAAAAGCAGGAATTAAAGTGATTTTTGGTGTAGAAGCGAACCTTGTGAATGACGGTGTGCCAATTGCCTATAATGAGGAACATCGATTACTTGCAGACGAAACATATGTTGTATTTGACGTTGAGACAACAGGATTATCGGCTGTTTATGATACGGTTATTGAGCTTGCTGCTGTAAAAGTAAAGGGCGGAGAGATTATTGATCGTTTTGAATCCTTTGCCAATCCACATCAACCGCTATCAGCAACAATCATTGAATTAACTGGTATTACAGATGATATGCTAACGGATGCCCCGGAAGTAGAAGAGGTATTTAAAAAGTTTGAACAGTGGATGGGGGATCATACGCTTGTAGCTCATAATGCCAGCTTTGATATGGGATTTTTAAACGTTGGATTTAAGAAAAGTGGATTAGAAAAAACGAAAAACCCAGTTATCGATACGTTAGAGTTGGCGCGCTTCTTATTTCCAGAGATGAAAAACCATCGTTTAAATACGTTATGTAAAAAGCTTGATATTGAATTAACGCAACATCACCGCGCGATTTATGATACAGAAGCAACTGGATATTTGCTTGTGAAAATGCTAAAAAGTGTAATTGAAAAAGGTTTTGAATATCACGATCAGCTAAATGATAGTATGGGACAAGGAGATGCGTATAAACGTGGACGCCCAAGTCATGTGACACTGCTTGCAACGTCGGATGAAGGGCTGAAAAATTTATATAAACTTGTTTCTTACGCGCATCTTCAATATTTCTACCGCGTACCTCGTATCCCGCGTTCTTTATTAAAGAAATATCGCGAAGGTATATTAGTCGGTACAGCTTGCGATAAAGGTGAAGTATTTGAAGCGATGATGCAAAAGGCACCGGAAGAAGTAGAGGAAATTGCCCAGTTCTATGATTACATTGAGGTAATGCCTCCAGAAGTGTTACGGCATTTGGTAGAACTTGAGCTCGTTCGTGATGAAGGTCAATTAAAAACAATTATTTCTAACTTAGTAAAGTTAGGTGAAACGTTAGATAAGCCTGTTGTTGGAACTGGAAATGTTCATTATTTAAATCCAGAAGATGCAATGTATCGGAAAATTTTAGTGAGTTCGCAAGGCGGAGCGAATCCATTAAACCGTCATTCATTGCCGCCTGTGTATTTCCGAACAACAGATGAAATGTTAGAATGCTTCTCTTTCTTAGGTGAAGAGAAAGCAAAAGAAATTGTTGTAACAAATACACAAAAAGTCGCATCAATGATTGGGGACGTAAAGCCTGTAAAAGATGATCTTTACACGCCAAAAATTGAAGGTGCAGATGATGAAACGCGGGATATGAGTTACGTAATGGCGCGAAGTATTTACGGAGATGAACTTCCAGAAATTGTAGAAGCCCGCTTGGAAAAAGAATTGAAAAGTATTATTGGACATGGATTTGCTGTTATTTACTTGATTTCTCATAAGCTTGTAAAGAAATCGCTTATCGATGGCTATCTTGTTGGTTCGCGTGGTTCAGTTGGTTCATCATTTGTTGCGACAATGATGGAAATTACAGAGGTAAACCCATTGCCGCCGCATTATGTTTGCCCAAATTGTAAGCAATCGCAGTTCTTTAATGATGGATCGGTCGGTTCTGGATTTGATTTACCTGATAAAGATTGTCCAAATTGCGGAACTGCATATAAAAAAGATGGTCATGATATTCCGTTCGAAACGTTCCTTGGTTTTAAAGGAGATAAGGTTCCGGATATTGATTTGAACTTTTCAGGAGAATACCAGCCTCGTGCCCATAACTATACGAAAGTACTGTTCGGTGAAGATAATGTATATCGTGCTGGAACAATAGGTACTGTTGCCGAAAAGACCGCGTATGGTTATGTGAAAGGCTATGCTTCAGACCATAATTTAACGATACGAGGAGCAGAGGTAGATCGTCTTGTATCAGGGTGTACTGGTGTTAAGAGAACGACAGGGCAACATCCAGGTGGTATTATCGTAGTTCCAGATTACATGGATGTCTTTGATTTTACACCGATCCAATATCCAGCAGATTCTTTAGAGGCAGAATGGAGAACTACACATTTTGATTTCCATTCTATCCATGATAACTTATTAAAACTTGATATACTTGGACACGATGATCCGACAGTGATTCGTATGCTTCAAGATTTAAGTGGAGTTGATCCGAAGACGATTCCAACCGATGATCCAGAAGTAATGAAAATTTTCTCAGGTACAGAATCACTTGGCGTAACAGAGGAACAAATTAA
Organism: Bacillus sp. 123MFChir2; assembly: GCF_000383235.1. Lineage (GTDB taxonomy): Bacteria > Bacillota > Bacilli > Bacillales > Bacillaceae_G > Bacillus_A. Next base: position 113,451 of record NZ_KB910924.1, on the reverse strand, counting down.
CTGTAAAACAGGTACACTTGGTATCCCGGAATTTGGTACAAAATTTGTTCGCCAAATGTTAGAGGAAACGAAGCCGACGACATTCTCAGAGCTTGTCCAAATTTCTGGACTATCTCACGGTACAGATGTATGGCTTGGAAATGCAAATGAACTTATTTATGATGGCACGTGTACACTGAGTGAAGTAATTGGTTGTCGTGATGACATTATGGTGTATTTAATATACCAAGGTTTAGAACCATCTTTAGCGTTTAAAATTATGGAATCTGTACGTAAAGGGAAAGGTGTACCTTCAGAGTGGGAAGAGGAAATGCGCAATAATAATGTGCCGGGATGGTATATTGAATCATGTAAAAAGATTAAGTATATGTTCCCAAAGGCCCATGCGGCAGCATATGTACTCATGGCTGTGCGCATTGCGTATTTCAAAGTGCATTTTGCGCTTTTATTCTATGCGGCATATTTCACAGTTCGTGCCGATGATTTTGATTTAGAGGCAATGGCTAAAGGTTCAGCATCTATCCGCGTTAAAATTGATGAAATTGCGCAAAAAGGATTAGATGCATCGCCGAAAGAGAAAAGCTTATTAACAGTATTGGAAATGACACTTGAAATGTGTGAACGTGGTTACTCATTCCAAAAGGTTGATTTATATCGCTCTAGTGCAACTGACTTTATTATTGATGGAAATACATTGATTCCACCGTTTAATGCAATACCGGGTCTTGGTACAAATGCGGCATTAAATATTGTAGCAGCACGTGAAAATGGCGAATTTTTATCGAAAGAGGATTTACAACAGCGCAGCAAGATTTCAAAAACAATTATTGAGTATTTAGATAGTCAAGGTTGTTTAGGAGAACTACCAGATCAAAATCAGTTATCACTGTTCTAATAGGTAGGAAAAGTCTTTGCAAAACCATGGTTGCTATGCTATACTAGATAGCGAGATAACCATGGCATGTATATTTTGTGAAAAAAAGAGTGGGGAAACCCACTCTTTCGTTTTACTATCTACGTTTTTGCGTCTGAAATTTACGTAGACGCTTCTGTCGTATATACATATTTTGTTACAAGTTTTACTTCTTAAATTTGGTAATACTAAGACAGATATTCCCTGCTTATTAGCAGGGGCTTTTGTTAGCTAACGAGAAAGAATATACAAACTGCATTGGTTAAAAGTACGCAGGATGAAGTCTTTCAACTGTTACATGGCGGCAGAAAGGAGGCTGTTTATGGATAAGAAAGTTACAGAAGTTGTTGAAGCACTTACGCAGCCAATTGTCGAAGAGCTTGGCCTTGAGCTTGTAGATGTAGAGTATGTGAAAGAAGGAAAAGATTGGTTTTTACGCGTATCCATTGACTCTGATACTGGAGTAGATATTGAGGACTGTGGTGCGGTAAGTGAGCGGTTAAGTGAAGCTTTAGATAAAGAGGATCCAATTCCTCATCTTTACTTTTTAGATGTATCCTCTCCAGGAGCGGAGCGTCCATTAAAGAAAGAAAAAGATTTCCACCAAGCAGTAGACAAACAAGTTTCAATTAAAACATACGAGCCAATCGATGGTGAGAAAATGTTTGAAGGAAAACTACTTGCATATGATGGAACAACAATTACATTACTATTAACAATTAAAACACGTAAAAAAGAAATCCAAATTCCAATGGATAAAGTTGCCAATGCGCGACTTGCAGTTACGTTTTAGTAAGAAGGGGGATCTACATGAGCACTGAGTTGTTAGATGCTTTGCTCGTATTAGAACAAGAAAAAGGTATTAGCAAGGATATTATTATTGATGCTATTGAAGCAGCTTTAATATCTGCCTATAAACGAAATTTCAACCAAGCACAAAATGTGCGCGTTAGCTTCAATCCTGAAGTTGGTACGATTCAAGTATTAGCGCGTAAGGATGTAGTGGAAAATGTATTTGATCCACGTCTTGAAATTTCTGTTGAAAAAGCAAGACAAATTAATCCAAACTACCAAGAGGGCGACGTATTAGAGATTGAAGTAACGCCAAAAGATTTCGGACGTATTGCAGCGCAAACAGCAAAACAAGTTGTAACGCAGCGTGTACGTGAGGCGGAACGTGGCGTGATTTACTCTGAATTCAGCGACCGCGAAGAAGACATTATGGTTGGTATTGTACAACGTCAAGATGCTCGCTTTATTTATGTAAGTTTAGGGAAAGTAGAAGCACTTTTACCGGTAAGTGAGCAAATGCCAAACGAACAGTACAAACCGCATGATCGCATTCGTGTTTTCATTACAAAAGTAGAGAAAACTACAAAAGGCCCGCAAATTTATGTGTCACGTACGCATCCAGGCCTTTTAAAGCGTCTGTTTGAAATTGAAGTTCCAGAAATTTATGATGGAACTGTAGAAATTCGTTCTGTAGCACGTGAAGCTGGAGACCGCTCTAAAATCTCTGTTTACTCTGAGAATGTAGATGTAGATCCAGTAGGTTCTTGTGTAGGACCGAAAGGACAACGTGTACAACGCATCGTAGATGAGCTAAAAGGTGAAAAAATTGATATTGTTCGCTGGTCAAATGATCCAGTTGAATATGTAGCAAATTCATTGAGTCCATCACAAGTTGTAAAAGTACTTGTAAACGAAGAAGACAAAGCAACTACTGTAATTGTTCCAGATCATCAACTTTCCTTAGCAATTGGTAAGCGTGGACAAAATGCGCGACTTGCAGCGAAATTAACAAACTGGAAAATTGATATTAAAAGCGAGTCTGATGCGAAACAACTAGGACTTTTAACAGAAGAGGATATGATGATCGCATTCGATTCTGCTGAAGATGAAATCGAATAGAGGTGATGAACGTGAGCAATCGAAAAGTTCCGTTACGAAAATGTGTGGTAACACAAGAAATGAAATCAAAACGCGAGCTCATTCGCATTGTTCGTTCCAAGGAGGGAGTCGTGTCGATTGATTTAACAGGTAAACAATCAGGACGCGGTGCATATTTGTCAAAAGATAAAGAATGCATTTCTCAGGCGAAAAAGAAGAATGTCTTGGAACATCACCTAAAAGCGAAAATTGATGACTCCCTTTATGAAGAGCTAATTGAGCTTGTTGAGAAGGAGTCGAAGTAAGTGTCCAATTGGAAATCGTTTTTAGGGCTGGCTAATCGGGCTCGAAAGATTATATCGGGTGAAGAGCTTGTTTTAAAAGAAGTTCGAGGCGGTAAAGCAAAGCTCGTATTGCTTTCAGAAGATGCGTCAGCAAATACAACAAAGCGCATTACGGACAAAACAACGTTCTACAACGTACCAATGAGGAAGGTCGAAAATCGACAAGAGTTAGGGCATGCGATTGGGAGAGAAGAACGAGTCGTTGTAGCGGTGTTAGATGACGGCTTTGCTAAGAAGCTGCTTAGCATGCTCGATACAACTTACCGGGGGTGAAGGTATGAGCAAAATTCGAGTGTATGAATATGCAAAAAAACACAATATCTCAAGTAAGGATATTATTACAAAACTAAAAGAAATGAATATTGAGGTATCGAATCATATGGCGATGTTAGATGATGAAGTAGTAAACAAGTTAGATAATCAGTATAATGATGGAGCAGAAAAACCTTCTGTTGCAGATGAGTTTGAAGTAGAAGAAAAAGTTGTTCGCAGCAAAAAGAACAGCAATAAGAATAAGAAAAAAGGCAAAGGAAGTCAAGACAAACGTCAAGAAAACTTTGCTGGAAGACAACAAACGCAAGTAGTTGAAACACCAGACAAAATCACGTTCTCTGGCACGCTTACAGTAGGTGAACTTGCGAAAAAATTAAGCAAAGAGCCATCTGAAATTATTAAAAAGCTCTTTATGCTTGGAATCATGGCAACAATTAACCAAGATTTAGAGAAAGATACAATTGAGTTAATTGCGAGTGATTACGGTATTGAAGTAGAAGAAGAAGTAATTGTAAGTGAAACAGAATTTGAAACGTTTATGGACGAGCAAGATGACGAAGAAAACTTAAAAGAGCGTCCAGCTGTCGTTACAATTATGGGACACGTTGACCATGGTAAAACAACATTACTTGACTCAATTCGTAATTCAAAAGTAACTGCTGGTGAAGCTGGCGGAATTACGCAGCATATTGGTGCATACCAAGTTGAAGTAAATGACAAGAAAATTACATTCTTAGATACACCAGGTCACGCGGCGTTTACAACAATGCGTGCACGCGGTGCACAAGTTACGGATATTACAATCCTTGTTGTAGCAGCTGATGACGGTGTTATGCCACAAACGGTTGAAGCGATTAACCATGCGAAAGCAGCTGGAGTACCAATTATTGTTGCTGTAAATAAAATGGATAAACCATCGGCAAATCCAGACCGTGTAATGCAAGAGCTAACTGAGTACGAATTAGTTCCAGAAGCTTGGGGCGGTGATACAATTTTCGTACCAATTGCTGCTATTAAAGGTGAAGGAATTGACAACTTGTTAGAAATGATTCTTCTTGTAAGTGAAGTAGAAGAATATAAGGCAAATCCAAATCGTTATGCAACTGGTACAGTAATTGAAGCGCAGCTTGATAAAGGTAAAGGAACAATTGCGACATTACTTGTACAAAACGGTACACTTCGAGTAGGAGATCCAATCGTTGTTGGTACATCATTCGGCCGTGTTCGTGCGATGGTAAATGATATTGGTCGTCGTGTAAAAGTTGCTGGTCCATCTACTCCTGTTGAGATTACAGGTTTAAATGAAGTACCACAAGCAGGAGATCGCTTTATGGCATTTGCTGATGAGAAGAAAGCGCGTCAAATCGGTGAATCACGTGCACAACAAGCATTGGTTGCACAGCGTGGTGAAAAATCTAAATTAAGCCTTGAAGATTTATTCCAACAAATTAAAGAAGGCGATGTAAAAGAAATTAACTTGATTGTGAAAGCAGACGTACAAGGTTCTGTGGAAGCAATGGCAGCATCACTTCGTAAAATTGATGTTGAAGGCGTAAAAGTGAAAATCATCCATACTGGCGTAGGTGCAATTACAGAATCTGATATTATTTTAGCTTCTGCATCTAATGCGATTGTAATAGGGTTTAACGTACGTCCTGATGTCAATGCGAAGCGTACAGCTGAATTAGAAAATGTTGATATTCGTTTGCACCGCATTATTTATAAAGTAATCGAAGAGATTGAAGCAGCAATGCAAGGTATGCTAGATCCTGAATTCGTTGAAAAAGTAATCGGTCAAGCAGAAGTTCGTCAAACGTTCAAAGTAACGAAAGTTGGAACAATTGCAGGCTGTTACGTAACTGATGGTAAAATTACACGTGATAGCGGCGTACGTATCATTCGTGATGGTGTAGTTATTTTCGAAGGCCAACTTGATACGTTAAAACGTTTCAAAGATGACGTAAAAGAAGTTGCACAAAACTATGAGTGTGGTATTACAATTGAAAGATATAATGATCTTAAAGAAGGGGACATCATTGAGGCGTACGTTATGGAAGAAGTGAAGCGATGATTATCGCTTCGCTCTCATTCGAATGTATGATTTATGATGTGCATTCTTTAAAAGAGAAACGAGCAATTTTACAGCGTGTGTTAACTCGTGTGAAACAGCGTTACAATGTATCTGTTTCAGAAGTTGGGCATCAAGATGTATGGCAACGTACAGAAATTGCAATTGTTTCCGTATCCTCAAATCGTGTTGTCTGCGAAAAAGAAATGAATCGTGTACTTGCGTACATTGATTCATTTCCTGAGATTGAGCGTACGATAACACAATTGGAATGGTATTGAATGAGGTGATTAGTTATGAAGCTACGTGCAAATCGCGTGGGCGAGCAAATGAAGAAAGAATTAGGCGAAATTATCAGTCGTAAAATTAAAGACCCACGTATCGGTTTTGTGACGGTAACAGATGTGCAAGTAAGTGGGGATTTACAGATTGCCAAAGTATATATTTCTGTTTTAGGAGACGAAGAACAGAAAGAAAATACATTAAAAGGTTTAGCGAAGGCAAAAGGCTTTATTCGTTCCGAAATTGGACAGCGTATTCGTCTTCGGAAAACGCCTGAAATCTCCTTTGAATTTGATGAATCGATTGGATATGGTCATCGAATTGATACACTTTTACATGAAATTAATAAAGAAGGTAAACGTGAAGAATAATGGATAGACATATGTCTATCCATTTTTTCAATCTAAATGAAGCTCGGCATTCAATAGTATAACGATGAGGTGAATATATGGAAGGTGTAGTATTATTACATAAACCAAAAGGAATGACATCACATGATTGTGTATTCAAATTAAGAAAAATATTAAGGGAAAAACGTATAGGGCATACAGGAACTTTAGATCCGGATGTGACAGGAGTATTACCAATTTGTGTAGGGCGTGCTACGAAAATTGCACAATTTTTAACGAGTGAAACAAAAACATACGAAGGTGAAGTTACAATAGGATTTTCGACAACTACAGAAGATGCTTCAGGTGAAGTTGTTAAAAAGAAAGATGTTAATCGTGTTATTACGCGTGAAGAAGTAGAATCTGTATTAGCTGGTTTAACAGGAACAATCGAACAAGTACCACCAATGTACTCAGCTGTAAAAGTGAATGGAAAGAAACTATATGAATATGCAAGAGCGGGAATAGAAGTAGAGCGTCCTGTTCGTACAATTACGATTCGTGAGTTTACTTTACTTGATAATCGTGAATTATTTGAAGGAGAGACAATTTCTTTCCGTTTCCGTGTGACCTGTAGTAAAGGAACATACGTAAGAACATTAGCTGTTATGATTGGGGAAAAGCTTGGGTTTCCAGCACATATGTCCGATCTTGTAAGAACAGCGTCGGGAGAGTTTAAATTAGAAAATTGCATATCATTTGAAGAAATTGAGCAAAACGTGCAAAATGGAACAGTGGAATCCATCTTCATTTCGATTGATGAAGCATTACGTAAGTTTCCAAAAATGGTTGTTAGTAGAGAACAAGCAGAAAAAGTGAAGAATGGCATGTTTTTACCAAATAATGAACAAGTAACAGCACCATTCATTACAGTTTTTGATGAAAATGAACGCTGCTTAGCGATTTATGAACATCATCCAAAGCATCAAGGTATGTTGAAACCGATGAAAGTACTTGTGAATAATCAAGAATTACAGCTATAATGAATAATTGGAAGGATTATTACAGAAAAAGGTGAATTCAAGCGTGAAACTCATTCATTTAACTCATCCACACGAACAAAATAAATCAGAATTACCATCTACTGTAATGGCATTAGGATTTTTTGATGGTATTCATTTAGGGCATCAACGTGTGATTCGAACAGCAAAAAAAATAGCGGATGAAAGAGGATATAAAAGTGCTGTCATAACATTTCATCCACATCCATCTGTTGTGTTAGGGAAAAAAGAAGCGCATGTAGAGTATATTACACCGTTATCTATTAAAGAAAAAGTAATTGCAGATTTAGGGATTGATATGTTATATGTGGTGAAATTCGATAAATCATTTGCTGGATTACTACCACAACAGTTTGTAGATGCATATATTATTGGGCTAAATGTAAAACATGTTGTAGCTGGTTTTGATTATTCATATGGACGTTTAGGAAAAGGGACGATGGAAACTTTGCCATTTCATGCAAGAGGGGAGTTTACACAAACTGTGATTGAAAAAGTAGAATTTCAAGAAGAAAAAGTAAGCTCCACATTATTACGAAAACATATTCGTAACGGAGAAATGGAACGAATCCCATCTGTTTTAGGTAGACCATATACGGTTGAAGGCATAGTTGTTCACGGAGATAAGCGAGGGCGCCAAATTGGCTTTCCAACAGCAAATGTGGCTTTAAATGATGAATATCTTTTGCCGCCTGTTGGTGTATATGCTGTTCGAATGAACGTGAATGGTGAGTGGCATGAAGGTGTATGTAATATCGGATATAAACCTACTTTTAAAGAAAATGAAAAGCAGCTTTCTATTGAAGTGCATCTTTTTGAATTTCAGCGCGATATATATGATGAGTCTGTTGTTGTGGAATGGCACATCCGCATTCGTGAAGAAAAAAAGTTTAACGGAATTGATGAGTTAGTTGCACAAATTGCAAAAGATAAGAGAACGGCGGAAGATTATTTTAGCCGTGCAAATAATATACTTGCTTTTTCTAATGAAAAGTAGTATTCTATCTTATGTACTTTACAATAACCATTGCTTGGCATTACGACTCACCGACGTTTGCTAGGTAATTGGGGATTTAATACTTAGGAGGTGAAATAGGATGGCTTTAACGCAAGAGCGTAAAAATGAAATCATAGCACAATTTAGAACTCATGAGACTGATACTGGTTCTCCAGAGGTTCAAGTTGCTGTCCTAACAGAGCAAATTAACACTCTAAATGAGCACTTACGTACTCACAAGAAAGATCATCATTCACGTCGCGGTCTTTTAAAGATGGTTGGTAAACGTCGTAACTTACTTACTTACCTTCGTAACAATGACATCACTCGCTACCGTGAACTAATCACAAAGCTTGGATTACGTCGATAGTCAAAAAAGCGGGAATATTCCCGCTTTTTTGTTAGGTAAAAATATATCTTCTACTCTTGATAGCTTACTGGATTTTCGGTAATACTAGAGGAAGAATATTGTGATATATTATCCATTTACATAGAAGAATTGAATACTTTAAATTGAGAGGGGTACTTAAATGAGTCACGAAAAGCAAGTCTTCTCGATAGATTGGGCTGGTCGTCAGCTAACGATTGAAACAAGTCAGCTTGCAAAACAAGCAAACGGAGCAGTATTAGTAAGATATGGCGACACAGCGGTTCTATCTACAGCAACTGCATCAAAAGAGGCAAAAAATGTAGATTTCTTCCCACTAACAGTAAACTATGAAGAACGTTTATATGCAGTAGGAAAAATTCCAGGCGGCTTTATTAAACGTGAAGGTCGTCCAAGTGAGAAAGCAATTTTAGCGAGCCGTTTAATTGATCGTCCAATTCGTCCTCTTTTTGCTGATGGTTTCCGTAATGAAGTACAAGTAGTCAGCATTGTAATGAGTGTGGATCAAGATTGTTCTTCAGAAATGGCAGCTATGCTTGGTTCTTCATTGGCGTTATCGATTTCAGATATTCCATTTGAAGGGCCGATTGCTGGTGCGACAGTTGGTCGTATTGACGGCGAATTTATTATTAATCCAACAGTTGAACAACAAGAGCAAAGTGATATTCACCTTGTTGTTGCTGGAACAAAAGATGCTATTAACATGGTAGAAGCAGGAGCAGACCAAGTGCCTGAAGAAACAATGTTAGAAGCAATTATGTTTGGTCATGAAGAAATTAAACGTCTAATTGCTTTCCAAGAAGAAATTGTACAAGCAGTTGGAAAGGAAAAAACGGAAGTTCAGTTATATGAAGTGAACGCTGAGCTTAATCAAGCTGTACGTGAAATGGCAGAGAAAGATATGCATGCAGCAATTCAAGTACACGAGAAACATGCACGTGAAGATGCGATTAATGCAGTGAAAAAGCGTATTATCCAGCATTATGAGGCGCAAGAAGCTGATGCTGAAACATTGGGACAAGTAAATGAAATTTTATATAAAATTGTAAAAGAAGAAGTACGTCGTCTTATTACAGTTGAAAAAATTCGCCCAGATGGACGTAAAGGTGATGAAATTCGTCCTCTAGCATCAGAAGTAGGAATTTTATCTCGTACGCATGGTTCTGGTTTGTTTACACGTGGACAAACACAAGCATTAAGTATTTGTACATTAGGAGCATTAGGCGATGTGCAAATTTTAGATGGTCTTGGTGTAGAAGAATCAAAACGCTTCATGCATCATTATAACTTCCCGTCCTTTAGTGTTGGTGAAACGAGACCAATGCGCGGACCAGGTCGTCGTGAAATCGGTCATGGTGCATTAGGTGAACGTGCCCTTGAGCCGGTTATTCCATCTGAAAAGGACTTCCCGTATACAGTACGTCTTGTATCAGAAGTATTAGAATCAAATGGTTCTACTTCTCAAGCAAGTATTTGTGGTAGTACTTTAGCGATGATGGATGCAGGTGTTCCGCTTAAAGCTCCAGTTGCTGGTATTGCAATGGGACTTGTGAAGTCTGGTGAACATTACACAATTTTAACAGATATCCAAGGTATGGAAGATCACTTAGGTGATATGGACTTTAAAGTGGCAGGTACAGCTAAAGGTGTAACGGCACTTCAAATGGATATTAAAATTGAAGGGTTATCACGTGAAATTTTAGAAGAAGCATTGCAACAAGCAAAAGTTGGGCGTATGCACATTTTAGATCATATGTTATCTGTTATTGCTGAGCCGCGTACGGAGTTATCTCGATATGCTCCTAAGATTGTGACAATGACAATTAATCCGGATAAGATTCGTGATGTTATTGGACCAAGTGGAAAGCAAATTAACAAGATTATTGAAGAAACAGGCGTAAAAATTGATATTGAACAAGATGGTACAGTCTTTATCTCATCTATTGATCAAGAAATGAATGAAAAAGCGAAGAAAATTATCGAAGATATCGTTCGTGAAGTTCAAGTAGGTGAAATTTACTTAGGAAAAGTAAAACGAATTGAAAAGTTTGGTGCTTTCGTTGAGTTATTCAGTGGTAAAGACGGTCTTGTTCATATTTCTGAATTAGCACTTGAACGTGTAGGGAAAGTAGAAGATGTTGTGAAAATCGGTGATGAGATTTCAGTAAAAGTTATCGAAATCGATAAACAAGGTCGTGTAAACTTATCTCGAAAAGTATTGCTTAAAGAAGAGCAAGAACAAGAAGCTGCAAAGCAAGAACAAGAAGCTGCAAAGCAAGAGCAGGAATAATAAAAAAGCTAAGGGATTTCCTTAGCTTTTTTATTATGTAAAAGACCTTGGGATATATCTCAAGGTTTTTTTGTATATAACAGAGTATAGTTTTAATGAGAACGTTTAAATTAACAATGATAAGAAAAGAAGCTGTTGATTACTTTTGTTTAAAGAGGTGTACATGAAAAGAATAGAAGAGATATCGGACTAACCATTCGTCGATGGGATGGAAGGTTCTTCACTAATGGAAGTTTTACTTTATTGGAGGGTGCTTTATGAAGATTCGCATTATTTTTTTTATATTATGGTTCTCCGCTATACATGTTTCACATATATCATATGCAAAAGACCGTTTGTATGAGGAAATTGAAGAAAAAGCAAAAGTATATGCGATTCCAGCGCAAGATGCATGTATTGATAAAGTGTGGAAAGCGACGCCAGGGTATAACGGGAGAGAAGTGGATATACGAGCTTCCTATAATAACATGAAGAAGCAGGAAAGGTTTGATGAGAAACAATTGGTATACCGAGAAGTATCGCCCAAAGTACATTTAGCAGACTTATCACCTGCCCCGATTTATAGAGGGAATCCAAGTAAAAAAATGGTTGCACTTACTATTAATGTTGCTTGGGGGAATGAATATCTTTCGCGGATGTTAGAGGTACTGCAAAAGCATAATGTTAAAGCAACTTTTTTTTTAGAGGGAAGATGGGTAAAAGAAAATTTACGGTTTGCAAAAATGATTGCAGATGCTGACCAGGAAGTGGGAAATCATTCGTATACGCATCCTGATATGAAAACGTTGTCGCTTTCTGCAATTCAAGAACAATTACAAAAAACGAATCAAGTCATTGAAGCGGCAACGAATCAAAGAGTGCGTTGGTTTGCACCTCCAAGTGGCAGTTTTCGTGACGATGTTGTTCATACGGCTGCAAGGTTACGAATGGGAACGATTATGTGGACAGTGGATACAATTGATTGGAAGCATCCAGAACCACACGTGTTACTCCAGAGAGTATTAAGTAAAGTACATTCCGGTGCCATTATTTTAATGCATCCAACTTCTTCTTCGGCGGAATCGCTTGATACATTGATTTCAAAGCTAAAAGAAAAAGGATATACTGTAGGGAACGTATCTGCTTTAGTAGATGAAAAGCGTATTGATTAAACACATTTGCATGACATTCGCCTTTAAACTTGTTATGATTATATAATAGAATTTTTTAACAGAGAAATTGTTAATAGGAGGAAGGCTTTTGATCAAAAAATATACATGTAAAAATGGAGTAAGAATCGTAATGGAACATATTCCAACAGTACGTTCTGTTGCAATTGGAGTATGGATTCATGCGGGATCACGAAATGAAAATGAAAAGAATAATGGGATTTCTCATTTTTTAGAACACATGTTTTTTAAAGGAACGAAAACACGTAGTGCTAGAGAAATTGCAGAATCCTTCGACAGCATTGGCGGGCAAGTTAATGCATTTACATCAAAGGAATATACATGTTATTACGCGAAAGTGTTAGATGAGCATGCAAAATACGCACTTGATATTTTAGCGGATATGTTCTTTAATTCAACATTTGTTGAAGAAGAATTGAAAAAAGAAAAAAACGTTGTGTTTGAAGAAATTAAAATGTATGAAGATACGCCAGATGATATTGTTCATGATATGTTAACGAAAGCGACGTATGAGACACATCCGCTGGCATATCCTATTTTAGGAACAGAGCAAACGCTTGAAACGTTTACAGGTGATACGCTTCGTGAATACATGAAAAATCATTATACGCCAGAAAATGTCGTTGTTTCAATTGCTGGTAACATTGATGAATCATTTGTTCAAATCGTTGAACAATACTTTGGAGATTATGAAGGAACAACAAACCGTGAACAAGTACATAGCCCTATTTTTCATCCAAATAAAGTAGCGCGTAAAAAAGAGACAGAACAAGCTCATTTATGTTTAGGATTTAAAGGATTACAGATGGGTGATGAAAGTATTTATAATCTGATTGTATTGAATAATATTCTAGGCGGCAGTATGAGTAGTCGTTTGTTCCAAGAAGTGCGCGAGCAACGTGGGTTAGCGTACTCTGTATTTTCTTATCATTCTTCTTATGAAGATACAGGGATGTTAACAATTTACGGAGGAACGGGCAGTCAGCAACTTGATATGTTGTACGAAACAATTCAACAAACACTTGATACATTAAAAAATACAGGTATTACAGAAAAAGAATTACTTAACAGTAAAGAGCAACTAAAAGGGAATCTGATGTTAAGTTTAGAAAGTACAAATAGTCGAATGAGCCGTAATGGTAAAAATGAATTACTTCTAAAAAAACACCGTTCTTTAGATGAAATTATCGAAAGTGTAAACAGTGTTACAAAAGCTGATGTAGATACATTGATTCGTAATATGTTCACAGATGAGTTTTCTGCGTCATTGATTAGTCCAAATGGAGAGCTTCCAAAAGGAATAAATCAAAAATAAGTATGTATAAAACACCGTTTCTTATTAAGAGAAACGGTGTTTTATTTGCATTTATCTCGCTTTAATGGGCAGTAATACTCCCACTAATGGAAGTGTCACTTTATATAGGTATTTTTTTGCGAAGTCTAGAATAGGTACTTAATATATAAATCCAACTTGAATTTCAAACACACAAGTCGCCGCCATGCCAAGCAAAAAATAATGGCTACTTTCTTTCTCTCTCTGTTTAAACTTCGCATGTGGCAGAAATAGGCCCTGACCGCTTCTATGCATGGCCAGACGCTCAGGGCCATCTAAAAAGAAAAGGGGTTTATGTCAGGTTTTTAATTTGGATTTATATATAAAAGAAATCTTCTAATAAAAATGTTATATATGGAGGGGATGGAATGCGATTAAGTGAACTAAGCGGAAAAGAAATTGTTGATTTACAACGTGCGGAACGAATGGGCGTACTAGGGCATGCCGATCTAGAGATTGATGAGAAAGATGGAAAGATTCAAGCGCTCATTATTCCAGTTGGAAAATGGGGAGGATTTAAAAGAGGGCAACAAGAAGTAAGGGTGGAGTGGAGTCGAATTAAAAAAGTAGGGCAAGATATGATCATTTTTGATCTTGTTAATTATTCAGATTTTAATTAAAAGATGACCATTGTGGTCGTCTTTTTTATTATGAAAATCTATAGATGTAAGTCATTCTTACTTTGTTGTTTTCAATCACCTTATACTCGTACATTACATATGATGTGGAGGAAAACGAAAAAGTAGGCACTTTTCTTATAATGAGAGAAAAAGAAGGTGAAGAAAAGAATGTTGACTGATATTCATATCGCTGTCATAGGAGGAGATGCAAGGCAACTTGAAGTCATTCGTAAGCTAGTTGAGCTTGATGCGAAACTCTCATTAGTAGGTTTTGATCAGTTGGATCATGGATTTACAGGATCAGCAAAAGAGAGTATGCAAAATCTCGATTTTACTTCTTTAGATGCCATTATTTTGCCGGTAGCTGGAACTGATGCAAACGGAAAGATCGATACAATTTTTTCTAATGCAACAGTTATGATTACAAAAGAACATATTGAAAACACACCAGCGCATTTTACGATATATTCAGGTATCAGTAACACTTACTTAGATACAATTGCTTCTTCAACGAATCGAAAACTTGTCAAATTGTTTGATCGTGATGATGTAGCGATTTATAACTCAATACCAACTGTTGAAGGGACTATTATGATGGTTATTCAACATACCGATTACACAATTCATGGATCTACGGTAATGGTATTAGGTTTTGGGAGAACTGGAATGAGTGTAGCAAGAGCATTTCAGTCACTAGGAGCGAAAGTGAAAGTAGGTGCTCGTCGTTCTGAACATATTGCGCGTATTACAGAAATGACATTTATGCCATTTCAAATGCGAGATATAGAGCGAGAGGTACACGATGTTGACATTGTTATTAATACAATCCCCCATCTTGTTGTAACGGCAAGCGCAATTTCGAAAATGCCTGCTCATACATTAATTATTGATTTAGCATCTAAACCGGGAGGGACAGACTTCCGCTATGCAGAAAAGCGAGGAATTAAGGCTTTGTTAGCGCCTGGACTTCCAGGGATTGTTGCACCAAAAACAGCAGGGCAAATTCTCGCAAATGTCCTTTCTAATTTATTAATGGCAGATGTAGATGTGAGAAAGGAGAATAAAAAATGAGTGTAAAAGGGAAACGAATTGGTTTTGGATTAACAGGCTCACATTGTACGTATGCAGAAGTCATGCCACACTTAGAAAAACTTGTTGCGGATGGAGCGGAAGTACGCCCTGTTGTATCATATACATTACAAACGACAAACACAAGATTTGGTGAAGGTGCAGAGTGGATTGAGAAGATAGAAGCTATTACTGGCCATAAAGTAATTGATTCTATTGTGAAGGCAGAACCGCTTGGTCCGAAAATTCCATTGGATTGTATGGTTATAGCACCATTAACAGGAAATACAATGAGTAAATTTGCGAATGCAATGACAGATTCACCCGTATTAATGGCCGCTAAAGCCACACTACGAAATGGTAAACCGGTTGTATTAGCAGTTTCAACGAACGATGCTCTTGGATTAAATGGTGTCAATCTAATTACACCAACAAGATGACGACAAAGAGCGAACCCTTATTTGTCGCCATCTTGAGGGAGCTTAGGATAAAGCACAAGTTCGAAATCATCGAGTCTTTGCCACTTTTCTTTCTTATAAACAGCCTTTTCTAAAACCGACTTTAGGAGGCTGTTTTTCTTTTTCGGATCATCTGTTTTGAAGTATAGATCAAGAACATGCTCTACTTGAGGGATGGTATCTTTCTTCACTTTTTCCTTTTTTATTTCCGTTTTAATTTCTTTCTTTAAGTTTTCCATCGTGGAAGTAATTTCATTGATGCGATCGGAAACAACATTTGAACGTTCTAAGAACATATCAACAGTATAAACGCCACGTTCTAATAAGTCGTGTAAATTATTTTTTTGTTTTTGGACATCCACTAATTCTTTTTCAAGCTTTCGTAAAGCAGCTTGATTTATTTGTATCACTTGTGTTTCTTTTGCGTTGCCACTGTTCTTATTTTCCTCGAAATCAGCTTTATAATTGATGTACCATTCTTTTAATGCCTCGAGCAAACGCTTCTCAATCAACTCTGTATAACTGGATTTATTTTCACAACCACGATGTTTACAATCCATTGTAGGCTTTCGATTCTTTGGATACCGTTGTACCATACTGTAGCCGCATTTACCGCATCTAATAATCCCAGCCAGTGGATTCGTTAATCCGTTTGTATTATAAGGAACATGATATCTGGTGTTTAGTTTCTCCTGTACTTTTTCAAACAAGCTTTCTGAGATGATAGGCTCATGTTTTCCATCAGCAATAATCCATTCTGATTTATCTTGCCTTGTATTACTACGTTTTACAGCATTAGGACTTTTTACCTCTTTTCTTTTTTGCCATGTGACTTTGCCAATATAAATATGATTTTTTAACATATCCAATATACTGTACGGGTTCCAATTGTTACCTAACTTGCTTTTGTAGCCAAGCTCATTTAATTTACGCATAATTGCATTTGCGCCCATATCCTCATTGGCATACCACTCAAATATCATTCTTACGACAGATGCTTCTTCTGAATTAATTGCTAACGTGCGTTCTCGCTTATTTAAACGATGGATATCATATCCGTAAGGTGCATGTGTACCAAGGTAATTACCAGCCTCTACACTTGCGACACGGCCGCGTTGCATACGACGTGTAATAATCTTTAATTCCTTACGTGCCATAAACGCCTCAAATTCGCTATATTCTTCGTCCCACTCATCATTAAGGTTATAAGTCTTCCTTGGTGTCATAATCTTCGTATTCGAGCGTTTAAACGTCTCTAAAATGATTCCTTGTTCTTTCATACCACCACGACCTAAACGGTCCATATCCATACAAAGAACAACATCATATTTGTTATCTTCAATTTCTTCGAGAAGTGCCAGCATTTCAGGACGTTTGACGAGGCTTTCTCCAGAAACGATTTCTTCGCGAACCGCTAAAACATCTAAGTTCATTTCCTTTGCGATTTTCAGCAGGGTAGTACGGTGCTTTGCTAGAGTTTCACCTTCGCCACGTGCTTCAGCTTCGAGATCGGCACGGGATTTACGTAGGTAGATTGCTGTTTTCATAAGGAATAACCTCCTTCTATTTATTATATGGAAAAACCTATGAAATAATATACCACTTACAAGAATGTTTGTTCTGTTTTTATTTAAAAGTAAAAGGCATTGCTGCCTTTCATTTTTGAAGTATTTTATTAATATCAAATAGGGGTAGTTGTTCCTGAAAAACAGGTTTAGAAGGAACTCTTTCAACATTTGTATCTTGTTGTTGAATAATTATTTTATCAACTTTCATTGTATTGTCTTTTTGTGAAGTTTTTTCTGGACTAGTATATAAAAAATAGAAACCAACACATGTTGCGCACATTAAGATTAGTACAAGTGCACACACAAGCCATTTGTACCACAATAATGCATTGTTTAATCGTATAAAAGCAGGTTCAATATATGTTTCTTTAATTTTATTAGTTTCTTCTATGGTTAGCACAGAGAATTGTTCAATATATCCATTAAAAGAGGCTAAAATATCCGCTTCTTTGTAAGAAAAGTTTTTATTATTTATAAAATAAGTTAGGATTATATAAATAATATGAAATAATAAAGCAAGAAGGAAAATAATCTTTTCTCCTTTAGAATATGCAAATACACCTGTTAAAGCGGCTGTGATTAGGCCTAAAAGGAGTAAATTAATACTTTGAACAACTTTATCTGTTTCACCCTTTGCTTCAATTGCAGCATTATAAGCTTCTTTTTCGACATCTTTGCGTTGATCGAAGAACTCTTTGATTTCCTTCTGTATATACGTTTTAAAGTGTGTAGTTATAGTATCGTATATTTTGGGTAATTGAAGGTCAACTTGATCTAAATTATCTTCATCATTTAAGTAAAGCGAAAAAATATTTCGTGCAATTTCAGCTTTATCTACAAATTTATCTTTGTCGTAAACAAATTCAAAAATATTGAACAAATCATTTGCATATTTTGTACAGAAAAATTCCTGATTTGTAAGTTCAACATTTTTATAGCCTTTGATTATAAATTTCTCTTTTGAAGACCAGTTGGCAATAAAGTGCATGGCAGATAAAAATAGATTATAATCTAAGGTTTGTTTTAATGAAGTGTTTTCAATATCGCTAAAATGAAAAACATAGGGGTTTGCAATGAAATCACAATGTTTTCTATTCATATACTTAAAATAAAGAGAAGAGCTTTCATCGAGTTTTTCTTTTATATCTAAGGGTATATCTTTATCAAATGTTGTGAAAAATTCTATATCTTTTAATGGGAGTAAATGGATAATTCCGTTTTCATATTCTTTATCGATAGGTAAGAATATGAATTTTTTATTGTCCAGTTGATTTAAAAATGCCATTAATTTAGTTTCATTAATAAATTTAGTAAACGAATTTAAATTCAAAAATACTAGGGTATCCTTATAATGTGCATATATACTATCAGATTTCGAAAAATTTAATTTAAGATTCACGATTTTATGAACGTCATAAGCCATCTTTGAAGTCATCATAGTAGGATTTAAGATACGATGATCATATGAAACACGAATTTTGATGTGTTCATCGATAGTATCGTGAGGCTCCCAATATGATTTAATGAAATGTTGGAAGTCTCCGAAAGTCCCAGTAAAAGAAACAACTATTAAATCTGAGTTTTCACTATATTCTTGTGTAGTTGATATTTTTTTTAGTTCGTTCATACAATTTTCGAAAAAAATTATTTTCTCTAACATTGTACATACATCCATTCTATCTAATTTTTTTCTCTAGAGCTAAACCATCTATAGTTATAATTGTTTTTAAGTTATCTTGATCCTGTTGTACCTTAATAATATCCCCTTGTAAGTCAACATCAAACTCAATTTTTACTTCTTTTCCAGGAGAAGTCAAGCAGACATACATGGCTTTTTCTCTTTCAGCGTTAAATTGAAACTTTACATCTTCATAGTCTTCGCGTAATGAAAGCTTGAACCCTTCTATAAAATCAGCTCTATTTTTTTCTTCTTGGATGTATGGGGTAATTAATCTTTCTAAATCATGATCTACGTCAATGGGTCTTCCACTTTTAAACATACGGTTTACGTCAAACTGAAAGTCTAATTGTTTATCGGGATCAGGAGTAATATTTAAAGCCTCTTCAGTAAGTTTATCAATAATTCGTTTGGTCATAATTTTGTCATTAAGTATTTCAGATGCTTGTAAGAAATTAATCATGAAATACTTAGAAACTTCTCCACCGGATTGTTGTCTATCTAGTACATGAAGGTGAACATTTTCTATGAAAATATTTGTCTGTAATTTTACAAACGCACATTTATGTAGTCGATCATCAGGGTTAGGAAGCATATTCTCCTGAACAGTTAAAGTATGAGTATCTTTATCAATTTGAATTCCGTTATTAGGATCCATTTTCATAATAGCCAAGTAATCATGATGTGTGTCGTTATAAATAATGAAAAATAGGGTACCACTACTTTTAGTACTGGTTGATTTCATTTTGCTGAAGAGGTCCTCAGCCATATCACGTGTTTCTTCAATAAAAACAGGAATATCAGTTAGTTTTTGTGCAATATTAGATACCTTTGTTTGTATATATGTGTCTTTATTGGCAAAAGTACATGCTTTGATTTGTCTTGCGTTCAAAGAGTTATTTATATGTTTGGTGAAAAAATCAAATACAGTAGTTGGAATCGAGGTCAAGTTAATTATATCGTCAAAGAATCCAGGCTTTGATTTGTCTAAATCTAAGTCATGTGCGATAAGTTGTTTAATTTGAATATTCATATTAGTTATCTCCTTATTAGTTTTTCTGATTATTAAATTGATTTTAGTTCATTTATTGATAGGATAAGGATGGTGATGATTCAATGTAATTTATTCTAAGGTGTCTATTGTATATTCATAGCATGATAAGAAGTGAGTAATGTTAGATTCCTCTTCCTTTGATGTGAAATATTTTGAAATATTATGTACAAGTGTATTTTTTAGGAAGTCTCAATGAAAATAAAAACACCTTCAACATGGTGCTAAATATTTTATTATTCTCCGTATACATAAAACTCCTCTTTCTTACTTAGCAAACATACGATTTTAACCGGGCGAATCCACCGGGAACCCCATGAATCTCTGCAACTTCTTGAATAGATAAACGAGTATCTTCATATGCAGAAACCATTTCATCAGTTAGTAATAACTCTACAGCGAATGTATTCGCTTCAATTTCTAAGCGATCCACCGAAAAGAATGTTTGGTTACGTAAGAAGGGGGTATTTGCTTTAGGATGAAGTACAGCATGACCTAATTCATGTGCACAAACAAATCGTTGAGTGGTTTCGTCAATTTGATTATTAATATGTATAAATTTAAAGCGCTTATAAGTGTTGTAAAAACCAAGGGTATTCCCTAGGTCAGCATACAACACAGTAATATTTTTTTGTCTGGCAATTTCAAATGGATCTATTGTTTCATATTTTTTTGTAATGTTTAGTACGTATTCTTTGATGTTCATAAATTACTCCACTTAATCTTTTTTATATTTGCTTGGAGTGAATTTTTGCTTTGCTAATTCTTTTGCCATTCGCATTGAGTTTTCAAGAGAAATACGGATCATTTCTTTTGTATGTTCATCGATCGGTTCTCCATCGAACATTAATGCTTCGTCACTATTGTTTAATTCTTCTAATGCTTTTTCTAAATTGCGTGCTATGTCACGTTCTTCGTTTTTAGATAAATCAGGTAGCTCATTAGAAGGTAATTCTTTTTTTACTGTTCTATCTAACAAATAGTCTGTTGATACTTCAAAAAAATCAGCAATTTTTTTAAGTGTCTCATAATCAGGTTCGCGAGTTCCTTGTTCATAATTAGCTAATTTTCCACGTGAAAACCCTAATCGATTGGCTAATTCATATTGACTTAGTTTTTGGTTCTTTCTAAGCTCAGCAATCTTTTTCCCAAGCATAAATTCTCCCTTCTTTCTGTATAAGGATAGAGTCATTAAAGTTAATTATAGAAACGTTTAGTTTCTATTTCCACAAAGGAAACGAAAAGTTTCTAAAAAATATTGACAGAAACGAATTGTTTCTATATATTTAAGTTGAAAGGAAACAAAATGTTTCCGATAAGGTGGTGAAGAAGTGAACAAAAAAAGAAACAAATTGATTCTGTATAGAAATGGTAAATCAAGAATTGAAATTGCAAAAAAATTAGATATAACTCCTCAAATGCTGGGAGCTATTGAAAGAGGTGATAGAACACCATCTCTAGAGTTAGCTAAAAAAATAGCTGATTTATATAAAAATACAATAGATAATCTTTTTTTTAACTAAAAAGGAAACGAAATGTGTCCTTAAGGAGGTGGAAAAATGTCAGAACTTCCAATGGCAGTACCAACAGATCAGCGGCATACACATATAAAAAGCACTTCAAGAGGTGACACCATGAGCCAACAAGAAGAATATGCAGCGACTTATGAATTTGGAAAAACAAAAGTCCATGTCGTGGCTCCTGAACCTAAATCGCAAAAGGATATTGATAAAACCCTTCAAGCATATTACAAGGCTGGTTGGGCCATCATCAAAGAAATGCAAGTGAAAGAAAATATTGAGGAATAACTCCTCTCTTTTTACATAAAAAATAGACAAGTTACGTACGTATTAAATTCATTGTAACCATTTGAAAACTAAATATGGAGACGAACAAATATGGGAACAAGCATATACTGCAATTCAGCAATAGGGGAATTGTTACAGAATGCTAGAGAATGTTGTGACAATGTCCATCTGAAAACTAAGAAAGGATTATCTAAGTACCTTGGCATTACACATGAACGATTAACTCGTATTGAATCTGGACTTTCTAAACCAGAATTTGAACTTGCGATGGATTGGTGCCATGCGACAGGGGCAAAGTTGAATCAACAAGCGATTAAACATATTTATGGTGTTGATCTACCGCCTACAGATCCACGTTTAACTCAAGATGTGAATTTACAATTGATGAACTACATTAAACAAGCTGAAGAGGGAATAGCGGCAGCCAAAGAAATTATGAGCTTGCAAGTTACAACAAGATCATGGCAGCTCGATGAAAAGAAGAAACACGAATACGCAGTTCATGCTAAGGAAATCTTCGATACAATCCAAGCTACTCAATGTGTAGTACAAGCGTTAGAACAAGTTCACTTTGGAATTATGGAACAAATACAAAGAAGCTGGTTGCAAAAGGCTATGGCAGAAAACGTTATTATTCAATCGGTGGATAGCTTAATGACTTTAACAAAAGTGCTGTAAAGGAGTGAAAGAAAATGACACTTAATAAGAACAGAGAACTAGCTATCTTAATGCAATTAAGCTTAATTGAGAATATGAAGCATGAAATTCAATTTTTACAAGAACAAATTGAAACCTACACAACTCAGAAAGACGAGATGATTAAAAAACAAGATAATTCAAGCCAAGTCAAGTATGGAATTTATTCTGGATATATCCACTGTGATCAACGAACAGTAAAGACTTTAGAAAAATATGTGGAAAAACTTCAACAAACTATTGAAATGATTCAAGGAGAGGAAGGTAAAACAGAATGACGGTAGATTATAAAAATCCTAGGTTAGATGATTACAAAAAATTAATTCGTTGTGAAGCGAAATTAAATGGAGAAATAAAGTTAGCTACAGTATTTGGGGATTTTAAAAAAGTTAGAGAATTAAAGCTTAATAAGAAGTTAATAGCAATTCGAATCCGAATTATTGAAGCTTCGTTTACTTTGAAGCATAAAAAGGCAAAAGAAAAAGCTACCGCCTAGACAACAGTAGCTCAAAATAAATTCAACAAAGTAATTATAACATTTTATTAATCATTTGGACAAGCCACTGTGCTTGTCGTTATGACCAGAAAGAATTGTTACCCCATCCCCTTTAAAAATGATTCTTCTTTCTGGTTGTAACGATGCGTACAGCATCAAATTCAAATAGAGAAGATGTGTGAATTATGACAACTAAATATGATCGTCTACATGATCTTGTTCTTCCAGGAGATTTTTCGTTTGCGAATAAGCTCCATGATTGTATGATTGCGAGCGTTCATAACATGTTTAATGCAAAATCAGCTGAAGAATCAAATCGCTGGGAAGAAGAACTGGATCGATGCATGAAAGAATTTAAAATGCTTCGTGATGCAAAAGAAGAACATGAGGTATATAAAAGTTATCGTGTGGTGATTAAGGGGCTCCAAGCGAATGGGGTTAATGCTTCTTTAGTGAAGCGAAAGAAATAAAAAAATCTATCACTCGGCAAAGTGATAGATAAATAGCTTTCAAAAATTAAGTTAGGGTAATTATACCAAATTAAACGCTGGATAACAATGGAGGGTGTTGCATGCTTTTAGACAAGAAAATACATAGAGTGATGCTGAATCCTACGATATTTCAGCGATCGACATCAAAGCAACATCTCATTCATTTAGTACAGCAGTATCTCGCAAAAGGATATAAGAATTATCGCTTATTACGTATAGAAGATGGATTTGCGATATGCAAACAGGAGGATGAATAATATGGCAGTTTATAGACAAGTACAAGTTTCATTTTGGCAGGATGCAAAGGTTATTGAGGAAATGACTCCAGAAGATAAGTTGTTTAATTTGTATCTTCTTACAAATCCACGCACTACACAAATTGGCGTATACCAAATTACGAAAAAGCAAATGGCTTTTGATTTAGGATATTCCATGGAAAGTATTAATTCACTCTTAGATCGTTTTGAAAAGCACCATAAATTAGTTAAGTATAATCCAGAAACACGAGAATTAGCGATTATCAACTGGGGAAAATACAACCTTAATAGAGGTGGTAAACCGATTGAGGATTGTATCCGTAAAGAATTAGATGGAGTGTCAGATGTTAGTCTGGTCGGTTTAGTTGCACAAAAAGTTAAAAACGATAAAATTCGTTCCATTTTCGAAGAATTTCTTGTTGCTAACGATACGTCCGACGATACGTCAACGACAGGTGGGCAAGAAGAAGAAAAAGAAAAAGAAAAAGAACAACAACAAGAAGAACGCGCGAGCGCGGAAGACGTTGTTGAAGTTAATCCAATTTCTTTTTACGAACAGAACTTCGGATTCATTACACCATTTATCGCAGATGGTATTCATGGTTGGATAGACGACCTAAATGCAGAGCTTGTTGTTAAAGCAATGGAAATCGCTTTAGAGAAAAATACTAGAAATATGTCTTACGTAAATACAATTTTACGAGATTGGCACCTTAAAGGTCTAAAGACAGTAGCTGATGTCGAGGTGGCTGATAAAGCATTTCGTGCTAAGAAAATAACACAGGTGAAACAACAACCAACTTACCAGCAAAAAGGTTTATCTGAATCAACTAAGCAAGTATTGCAACAACAAGAGTCTTGGCAACAAAATGCACCTACCGATGAAGAACTTGCAGCGCTTAACCAACAGAACGGATGGATGATGCGATGAGTAACGAAATCATTCGCAATACAGAAGCCGAACAAAGTGTTTTAGGTAGCATCCTTCTTGAAGGTGATTTAATTAAAGATTGTCAGTTAAAAGAAAAACAATTTTCACATCCAGCACATCAAATTGTTTTTAAGGCTATGAAGGAATTAGATGATGCTGAGAGCCCAATAGATCTTGTATCAGTAATTGCTAAATTTGATGAAATCTTTATCCAACAAATTGGCGGTGTAGAGTTTTTTGTTAATCTAACCGAGGTCGTTTCAACAACAAAGAATTTCTCTTATCACGAAGGTCTAGTTATCGAAGCTTGGAAGATGAGACACGCTCAAGAAGTAGTTGTCAATTTATATAACAATCTTAAAAATGACAAGGATATTAGTGCGATTAGCAACACAATTGATGAGTTGAATGCCATTGAGGAGACAGGATATGCAGGTGAATTTGATTTAAGAGGAACTCTTGTAGAGTTATATCAAAAAATGCAGATTGATGTTGGTGATTTAACAGGCATAAATACTGGTTACAACAACTTGAATAGCATGACTTCTGGATTGCAGGAAGGAGATTTAATCATTGTGGGTGGGCGTCCATCGATGGGGAAAACTGCATTTGTGTTAAACATCGCCTATAATGCAGCAAGTTCAGATGCAGCGACAGGAATATTTTCACTAGAGATGGGAGAAGAACAATTGCTTAAGCGCATGATCTCGAGCGCTGGAAACGTTGATGCGACAAAAATGAAGAACCCTAAAAAACTATGTAACATCAAGGACTGGGAAAAGATTAGTCAAGCGATGGGACTAATTAATAACTTGCCGCTAGAAATATATGATAAGCCAAATGTAACAATGCAAGAAATTTATGCAAAGACAAGAAAATTGAAACGTAAACATCCAAATAAAAAGGTGTTAATAGCAATCGATTATCTACAACTTATCGTAGGTGATCCAAAACATAAAGGAAACCGCATGCAAGAAATTGGTGAGATTAGCCGCAAGTTGAAATTGATGGCCAGAGAATTAAAAGTTTGTGTAATTGCATTATCACAGTTAAGTCGTGCTGTTGAAAATAGACAAGATAAGCGGCCGTTGTTATCTGATTTACGTGAGACTGGACAAATCGAGCAAGATGCGGATTTGATTGCATTCCTATACCGTGAAGATTATTACGATGCAGAAACAGCGAATAAAAATGTGACTGAAATTATTCTAGCTAAACAGAGAAACGGCCCTGTAGGCGTTGTAGAACTGGCTTTTATTAAAGAGTTTAGTAAGTTTATCAATCTTGAACGTAGATTTGATAATGAATCTAGGCAGGAGGCACAGTAATGTTGTGATGATGAGAAGGGAAAAGGATGGGACATATGCCAAAGCAGTTAACAATCTTTGATGTCGAACGAGTATCTGAATTTAATATTAAGAGAGCTAAAGTTCAATATTCAAGCTCTCAAGTGCGTTATGCAGATGTGATTGTTCAAGTTCCACGTAGAGCTAAGGGAACTGATGAGTTGAAACAAACAACTACATATGATGAAAAGTACGAACTGTTTGAGGATTATACAATTGGAATTTGGCGATATAAGCGGTCGGAAGATCAGCGCTTTGGTTGGGAGAAAGCTGAAGAATTATGTAAGCAAGCAAGGGATAATAAACAACCAATTCCAATACGGCTTTACTTGTCAGTGGAACAAACATTTATCCCAGAAGATGTTGTGCAGTATTTATGAGATTACACAAAATAAAAAAAGCCGAGATTGCTCTCGACATAATTATCCACAAAGTAATTATAGCATAAATGGGAGTGGTTTCGGTGGGAATTATTAAAGAAAATATTGCAGAAATGAAAGCTGAAATAGATTTAAAAGAAAATAAGATTTATGTAGTGAAAGATGGACAGATTCAGCAAATAGATCCCCCATCTAGCGGACATGGCGAGCATTCTTTAATATACAAGAACAATAAAGTAATTCGTATTGAAAAGCGGGAAACAGTGTTGATTTAATACGATTTGAAATTGTCGCCATAAGTGGCGAAGGTGTGGTTGTAATATAATTTAAAATTTCCCAATAAAAAGGCCCCATATATTGATGGGGCAGAAATTTGCAATGGTGACATGGATAAAATCACCTCATCTAACTTAACATGAAATATCGAAAAATAATATTGGTAAATGTATGTAAATAGGAAAAGAGCACTATTTTACAAGTGCCCTTTTTGGAGAAGGATGCTATGGGAAAACAATAAGGCGTGGAGAGTTATCCATTTGACCAACATTTAATATAATATATGTTTTTGTTTCTTAAATGTGTAAGTGAATTTCAAACTAAAGAGCAGCTAGCAAAAACTAACTGCTCTCTAAAAAGGGTTAAGAGAAAGAAAACTGAATTAAGCTGTTAAAATAGCTTATCTGTAGTATGTGCAGATGGTGAAATATTATACGAAAAAAAGCAGTCAGCAAAGGCTAACTGCTCATCCTCGAGGGGAGAGGACAGATAGATCAACAAATATGTAATACATGGAGTTGCCTGTTTGTAGCATATGCAAAATTTGAAATGTTATACATGAGAATCTCCATAATGAAATATACGCCGAGACGAAAACCCTTAAGAGCATAAAGAGGAGAAAGTAGATAAGAATATATTTGATTATCTCATTAATAGATAAAATGCCAAATAAGAAATTCGAACGAAAATACCATGTTGTATAAAGTCTTTATATAAAAAAGAGCACTTATTTAAGTGCTCCCCAAAGAATTCTTATGTTCTTGCTTCGTTTTAGGAGTAGCTAACAAAAAGGAATTGAATTTTGCTCACTGTTATATAAGATATAGAAATTTTACAGCTTCTTGTTTTGCTAGAACAAGTTTTAATGAAATTGTTGTTGAGTGTCGTTCATTTGCTGGTTGCCCATTTGCTGTCCTTGTTGGCCGTTCATTTGCTGGTTGCTCATTTGCTGTCCTTGTTGGCCGCTCATTTGCTGGTTGCCCATCTGCTGTCCTTGTTGGCCACCTACTTGTGATTGAGCCTGAGAAATAGCTTGATTTACTTGGCTTAGTGTTTGATTAGCCTGTAGATACTGTAATCCTTGATTTAGTGTTTGAATAGCTTGTTGAATAGTTTGCTGTAATTGTTGGTCAGCTTGTTGCATTTGTTGTTGAGATTGTTGACTAAATTGTTGAAGTTGTTGCATTAGTTGATTAGCCTGTTGTAATCCTTGCTGTGGTTGCTGCCCTTGTTGTTGCCCCTGAGATGCTTGAGATAAAGAATGTTGCAACTGTTGAATTTGATTTTTAAGGCTAGTTAATTCTTGTGAAACTTCCAAATCAGCAGCTTTACGTGCCACGGCTTCAACTTGTTTCTCTGTTCGTTTATCCATTTTAAAATCCTCCTTTTGTACTCACATATTAGTGAGGAACATTTTTATAATGTTGCAAACCTTTGTTTTTAATACAAAAAATAAATTTTAAATATAGAGAATAGGAAAATGAAAACTATAACTTTAATTGCAAACAGGACAAGCTAAATTGCTTGTCCTGTGAGGAGTAGAATAACTTAGTAAGATTTTCAAAGTGCTCAAATGACTCGTATTGGTAAACTGATTCATGAATAGTATGATTCAAATCAAAAAAAAATATACAAAAAAATAGCAGGCAAAGATTCCTTGCCTGCCTGTAGGCTCAATAGGTTTCTCATTAGATAAATGGTTTAGTCATTGAAAGAAGAGTAAGCCGCTAGTTCGAACGACATATAGGTAAAATGTGTATTCCCTCTAGAAAATATGTAAGAAATATTAAAGGTCATGTTTTCTTAATAAAAGAGCAGCTAGCAAAAGCTAACCGCTCACCGTTAGAGAATGGACTTAAGGGGGAGTATTTATGTGATATCTGATATGTATTAGATATTTTGTGAATTACTTTTTTTACGGTGATCTTTGTCCTCGATATCAGTTTCAGGCATTCCGTATAATCCGTTCATAGCCTGTTCATCTAAATCAAGACCAAGCACATTATTATTTGTCACATCATTTTTTTCTTTTTTAGAGTTATTCATATATATCACCTCCTATTTTTAGGATGTCTAAAAGTGATATAAACATTCAAGGTTTGTTTTATGATAAAAATTTCATTTTGTATAAAAGAAGCCCTGTTTATCACAGGGCCTCAAAAGGTATTTTGTCAAGTAACAACGTACTAGACTAAATTACAATAACATGAATTTTATAGAAATAATATTGGTAAATGTGTCCAATTGAAAATGAATAAAAGAGCAACCAGCAAAAGCTAGCTGCCCTTTTGAAAAGAGGATTCAAGTATAGCTATCGCCCAAGGGAAGGCTTATAAGTAGTATGTGCAAAATCTGAAATGCTATACAGGAAAAATAAATAAAGAGCACTATTTTACAAGTGCCCTTTTTTGCAGAAGAGTGCTATGGGTAAACCAGAAGGTGTGAAAATTTATTCACTTTATCAAGGTTTAATATAACATATGTTTTTCTTTTTTAAAGGTGTTGGGAAACTGAAAAAAACTTGTCCAATTTGAAAGTAAAAAGAGCACCCTATATAGGGTGTATTTGGAGTAAGAAAGTATAAGGTACATGACTTGATATAATATATTCTTGTTCTGTATAAAAGTGACAAATCAATCTTACTTAAAGAACAGCTAGTAAAAACTAACTGCTCCCTAAAAAGAGTTAAAAGAAAGAATACTGGACTAAGCTGCTAAAACAGCTTATCTGTAGTATGTGCAAATGGTGAAATATTATACGAAAAAAAGCAGTCAGCAAAAGCTAACTGCTTTTCAGAAGAGAGGATCCAAGAATGGCTATGGGGTAGCCTAACTGTAGTATGTACAGATGTTGAAATGTTATACGGAAAAGGGAAAAACGTTGAGATAGAAAAGAGCAGCTAGCATTCGCTAACTGCTTGCCCATGAAGGAACTAGAACGTTTATATCTCATCAAAAATAAAAGGAGTTTTACTACCAGTTTGTAGTATGTGCAAAATTTGAAATGTTATACAGGGAAAATAAATAAAGAGCACCGTTTTATAAGTGCTCTTTTAAGAAAGGTGCTATATAAAGGATACGAGTGACCCTCAATATAATATATGTTTTATGTTTGTAAAGTTGCAGGGAAACTGAAAAAACTTGTTCTAATTTAACTTAAAGAGCAGCTAGCAAAAACTAACTGCTCACCCTTGGAGAGGGAAACAGGCCTAGGATGCAAGAACATGAGATGGCCTAACTGTAGTATGTGCAAATGGTGAAATATTATACGAAAAAAGCAGTCAGCAAAAGCTAACTGCTCCTCCTCAAGGGAGAGAAGAATAGAACTACAAATGGAGTACAGCTATGAGTAGCCAGTTATAGTATACGCAGATTTAGAAATAATATGCGGAGGGATGAGGAATGAGGGAAATCGAAATATTTATTGCAGATATTTTCTTTCTGATTGGATTAACATGCACGATCATTTCTGCGCGACTCATGAAATATGAAGACTCGGCAGTTCGGATGAACAACATGCGTAATAGATGGTTAAAAACAAAAGCTTTTAGATTAGAAGAAGACAGTTGGCAAGGTTACAGGGAGGAAGAAGAATGACATACCTAGAGCAGATAAATAAGATTGCATCACAGTTACCATTGCCAGTATTGCAAGATATTAATCAACGTGTAGGTGATTGGCTGGCAACTGGTGGAAACGAAAACGATCCATATATATTGCAGCGGTTAAGGTTTGCAGAACGTTTTGTAACCAAATAATCCTTTGAAACAAAAGGAAATAGCATTATGACAGCTATTTAGTGTAAGTGGTATTCAACATTTGTTATTATGAATGGTATAATAATGAAAAATTAAATATTTAGTCCTACTGGAAGAACCAGCGGACATCAAACTATAAAGAGCATTAGCATTACTGCTCTGTAGTTTGGTGTCCGTTTTTTTGTTATCAAATAGACAAGGAGTGTTTTATATATGGAACAATTGACATTCTTACCGAAAATTGATCGTAAGGCTACACAAGATCGCATAGAAACAGTTCTTGAAAGTATTCGCATTTATAGACAATTCGGCATGATTAGAAATGAAATGAAAGTGACAGCTTCTTGTGAAGTTAGATATCACGGTCCAACAAACGTGGTGGGTAATCCAGCTGAAGATGTTGCTCTTGAAAATGTAGAATTAAGTAAGCGAGAAGAGAGACTACAACGCCTATCTTTTCAAGTGGATAAGGCATTAAGTCGTTTTAGCAAGAATCAACGAGACATAATTGTAAAACGTTACTTGGAAGATGAAGAAATCTTTGATTATATGGTTTATAACGAGATTGGAATGAGTGAACGGACATATAGACGAAATAAATCTAATGCTTTTTATAAACTTGCTTTTGCTCTTAGGTTAGAAGTTTACGAGCAAGAGGAACAGGTAGGTGGCGAGTAATGAACTTTGTTCAGCCTATCCGTGATCCAGAGAAAATACAGCAAATAAAAGAATATTTGAAAGAGAAGAGTGAACGTAATTATATCCTGTTTGTTGTGGGTGTTAACACTGGATTACGCATTAGTGATATTTTGAAGTTAAAGATTGGTGACTTAAAAGGAAGCCACATCTCAATGCGTGAAATGAAAACAGGTAAGCAGAAACGTATTCAAATTACTGCAGCATTAAGAAGAGAGTTGAAATGGTTCATTGAAGAGAGAGAAGATCATGAGTACTTAATTAAGAGCAGACAAGGTAGTAACAGGCCTATTGGTCGCAGCATGGCATATAAGATACTTAGTAGTACAGCAGCAGAGTTTGGCTTAGATGAGATTGGTACACATACATTACGTAAGACATTCGGATATCATATGTACATGCAGACAAAGAATATAGCGTTGCTTATGGAGATATTTAATCATTCATCAGAAAAAGTAACACTTAGATATATAGGGGTAAACCAAGATGCAATGGATAGAGCGATGACTAAGTTTAAGATTTAGTCATCGCTTTTTATTTATGTAGATGGGCAGGTACAACATAAAAAGTATCGAATAAATACATTCAATAGTATTGTTTGCTTTTGATATGAATATTAGTTAAAGATACGTTAATTACATTCCAGTCAGTAACCAAAAAAGCGATTAAATAATAGAGGAGCAACTTACATGGAAAATATATTAAAAGTATCATCAAAATCAAATCCCAATTCAGTTGCAGGCGCAATTGCAGGCGTATTAAGAGAAAGCGGTAATGCAGAAATTCAAGTGATTGGAGCTGGCGCTATAAATCAAGCGATTAAAGCCATTGCTATTGCAAGAGGATTTGTAGCTCCTAGTGGTATTGACTTGGTTCTTATTCCAGCGTTTCAAGAGGTTTCAATCGATAATCAAGAAAGAACAGCAATCAAACTAATTGTAGGTCCTAGAAAATATAGGTCTTAGAAGAGACCAACAATATAAGAATATTTGAAAAGGCCGATAGAAGTCGGTCTTTTTCTTTTTTTACTTATAGTTAACCATTTTTATTGTGTTGTGTAACTCAAAATAGAAAGTCTTATAAAGTTACTGATAGCAAGTGGTTCAGCATTTGGCTTAGTTACACAAAATATAAGATATGGATAACTCATTATTAATATTAAAACTTATATGAAAAGGGGATTAGGAATGGGTTTTTCAGATGAGGCATGGCGTGAACTAGAAATATTTATGGAGGTAATGGATGAGATAAAAGAGCGAAAAGAAAAAAAGAGAAGAAGGCAGCGAAAGTTGTTTATTAAAAAGAAGAGATCACAGCAGAAGAATTGGAAAAGGATAAATAAAAAATAAGTGGCAGAGTCGTGACCGTTTTTTGACCGCAAAAGTGCCGGTTGTTTTGGATTTATCGTGTTATATTTGTATTGTGAGAAGTGGCGGAAATAACACGACTTACAAGGTTACTTTTATAATTTAAACGGTCCTTTTGTATTATGGTTTTGAACTTGGTTTCCGACAGCTTCGATGGTGCAGATCGAATGAACATTGAAGTATTGAAGAGCTTTTGCTCTTCTCTCAGTTACTTGATGTCGTATCGTTCAACGTGCAGCAGTATAAATTGATATCAAGTGATTGAGAGAAGGATAAAACTTCACATACCGTACATTAATTATATAAAAAAATAGTAGAAGTTAGAGCATCCATTTGGTTGCTCTTTTCACATTTTGAGAAGGACGAGCATATACTGCTTGTACACCGTTTAACTTTTGTTAAAAGGAATCTCGTAATTCAAACTCTTACCCTTACCCAAAGAGGAGCGCTTGCGGAAACAAGTGCTCTTCTTTTATTTTGCATAAAAAAAGAACCTAAGGAAGCTAGGTTCTGAAAAAAGGTAAGAAAATGGTTTGGTAATAACTTGAATAGTTTAATAAATATCCGTATCTAGATAATACAATATAGTTGGAATATATTCAAGAGTTTATTGTGAGGTGGCTGTAGCAATCGATGAAAGAGTATAAAACAAAACAACAGAAGCGTAAGTTCTATGATAGTGGTGAATGGAAACGGTTAAGAGAACAAGTAAAGAAGCGAGACAACTATGAGTGTCAGGAATGTAAACGTAACGGTCGCGTTCAAACAGACACCAATGAGTACAGCGAGAGTGCGAAGCGTAAGAAGATACAACTCGTTGTCCATCATATTAAAGAGCTAGAACATCATCCAGAACTCGCATTAGAAATAGATAATCTTGAAACAGTCTGTGTGGATTGTCATAATAAAGAACATGGAAGAACGTTTGAAAAGAAACAGAATAAATGGGAACACGATGAAAAATGGTAGAAAAATAGTTTTAAATACACCCCCCGGTCAAAAGTTTTAGCTTTTTTGGGGAACTGGGGCACCGGAGGAGGGGGGTAACTGTCAGGTTTTTTTCGAATTTTACGCACGTAAGGGGGGGTGGGTAGATGGCTGTCAGTATTATAAAGTTGAAGGAACAGTTAATGAACAGTATTGATATCGAAGATTTAGTTGAGGTAGAAAAAGTAGAACGATACATTGATCTAGTTAAAGCGTTCAGAAAAATAAACAGAACTATTAATAAAGAAGGTGAGTCCGTAACGATTAAAAACGGATCTCAAGTTTTTGTTAAGGCCCACCCTCTTATAAGTGAGAGGAATAAAATTAACAGTTCTTTAATTGCTTTAGGAAGGGATATAAAGTTTGTTCCTAAAGCTGGTGTTCCTAATTCGGGATATAGTACAAGTGATTTAATATGATTAGGCAAAAGTACGTCGATGAATATATTGAACTTTATCGAAGTGGAAAAGTAAAGTTCAACAAAGAAAGAGAACTGTTAATAGAATATCTAGAAAAATATGTTTTAAACAGAGACAATTTGTATTTTGATGATGAAATGATTGAGAAATGTATCCGTTTTGGTGAAAAATGGTACTTTCCATTACAATCTTTCCAGAAATTCTTAATAGCATTCGTCTTTTTATTTTATAAGAAAAATGGGCGTGTGTTTTATCGTAAATTCTTGTGGATGCTAGGACGCGGTGGCGGGAAAAATGGTTTAATATCAGTTATTATTCATTTTTTAATTAGTGAAATGTACGGTATTCCAGAGTATAACATTTCAGTTGTTGCGAATAGTGAAGAACAAGCGAAAACAAGTCCTGACGAAGTTCATAAATGTGTTAAGCGAAATGAAATTTTACAAAGAGCATTTAAAACAACATTAACTCAAACTGTTTCAAAAGCTACCGGAAGCGTACTAAAGTTTAGAACATCAAACGGAGATACAAAAGATGGTTTGCGTGATGGTGCAGTTGTTTTTGATGAAATACATCAATATGAAAGCAATAAAGATGTTCGAGTCCACATTAGTGGTTTAGGGAAAAAGAAAAACCCACGAGAATTTTACATTGGTACAGATGGATATGTCCGTGATGGTTTCTTAGATAAGCAAAAAGAAAAAGCAATGAAGGTATTAAATGGTGAAGCCCGTCCGAATGCTATTTTTCCGTTCATTTGTAAATTGAATGATGAAAGTGAAGTAGATAATCCGGATAATTGGGAAATGGCAAATCCTATGTTGTCGCAGCCATTAAGTGAGTATGCTGAAGGATTGCTTGAAACGATTAAGGAAGAATACGAAGATTTAGAAGACGATCCAAGTAACCGAGAAGAGTTCATGACCAAGCGGATGAACTTACCAGTTACCAATTTAGAGCGTTCTGTTGCAAAGTGGTCAGAAATTCTTGCTACAAATCGTCCATTCCCTAATTTGTATGCTCAAGAATGTATTGGAGCATTAGACTTTGCAAGTATTCGAGATTTTGCAGCATGTGGTCTTTTATTCAGGCAAAATGGGGAATACATTTTTAAAACTCATTCCTTTGTTCGAAAGGAATTTGTTGATATCTATTATGGATATTCTAAAAAAGCAGGTGAGTTTAAAAAACAGAAATTTGCTCCAATAAAAGAATGGGAAGAACAAGGACTACTAACAGTTGTGGATGAACCGACTATTAATCCTCAACACATTGTTGATTGGTTTGTAGAAATGCGTGAACAATATGGCATTAAGAAAATTATAGCTGATAACTTCCGAATGGAAGCAATAAGACCTTTATTGGTAGCAGAAGGTTTTGAAATAGAAGTTATAAGGAATCCAAAAGCGATTCATAGTTTACTAGCACCTCGTATTGAAATGGCATTTGCAAATAACCAAATTATTTTCGATGATAACCCTTTAATGCGTTGGTACACGCAAAACGTATTGGTTGTTATCAAAGGTGATGGAAACAAAATATACGAGAAAAAAGAGCCAGTACGTAGAAAAACAGATGGATTCCAATGTTTTGTCCATGCTCTTTATCGAGCGGATGAGATACGAGAGGCAACCGACTTTATACTAAGCGATATTAAATTCTAATAAAGGGGGGGTGATAACCATTGGATGGTTAGGTTCAGTATTTAAAAGAAATAAAGAGCTAGAATTTATGGTCGATCTGGATTTGATTGCTGATACAGCAAACAGGGTTCATATGAAACGATTAGCAATCGATACATGCGTATCATTCTTAGGAAGGACGATTAGTCAGTCAGAATTCAGAGTAAGAAATGGTAAAGCATTTGAGAAGAATGAACTTTATTATCGATTAAACGTTAGACCGAACAAGAATATGACGGCAAGCACTTTCTGGGAAAGATTTATTCGTAAACTTATTTATGATAATGAATGCTTAGTTATACAAGCAGATGATGGTGATTTACTTATTGCCGATGGATTTCAACATAATGAGTATGCTGTGTTTGAAGATACTTTTACCGATGTAATAGTAAAGGATTATACGTTTAAGAGAAGTTTTAAGCAAAGCGAAGTTATTCATTTAAAGTATCGAAATGACAAATTATCTCCACTTATTGATGGTTTATTTGCAGATTACGGGGACTTATTTGGTAGGATACTAAACTCTCAAAAACGTAAAAATCAAGTTCGTGGCACAGTTGATATGGATATGATTGGTGCCAAGACAGAAGAACAAATAGCGAAATTACAAGAGTTTATAGACAACATGTATAAGGCGATCGGTACGAAAGATATAGCTATTGTTCCACAACAAAAAGGGATTGAGTACAAAGAAGTATATAATGGTTCTGCTAACGGTCCTAGTGTGGAAGAAATCAATAAAGTAACGAATGGCTTTTTAAATCAAGTAGCCATGGCTATTGGCATTCCAACAGCTTTATTATATGGAGAAATGGCTGACGTAGAGAAGCAAACGAAAAATTACATGCTTTTCACAGTAAAACCATTATTAAAAAAGCTATCTGATGAAGCGAATGTTAAATTCTTTGAAATGAGTGAATATCTTTCAGGACAAAAGATTGAGGTTAAGGCTGTTTCCTATCAAAGTATATTTGACCTTGCAACAAGTATTGACAAACTCATTTCTTCAAGTGCATTTACAGGAAATGAGATTAGATCAGAAGTAGATTATGAAGATTCGGATGATCCGAACTTAAATATCCATCATATTACGAAAAACTATACAAAACTAAATGAATCTGAAGGAGGTGAGAAAGAAAATGGCGGTGAAAATTGATGTTAAAGGACCTATCATTTCTAGTGATGAAGCTTGGATTTATGAATGGCTTGAAATGGATGCGACAAGTCCGGGAATGGTTGCAAAAGAACTTACTAATGCCAATGGCGAGGATTTAATTGTATCAATTAATAGTCCTGGCGGTTATGTACACGAAGGATCAGAGATTTATACAGCATTAAAAAATTATCCCGGTAATGTAGAAGTCCAAATTGTTGGTTTGGCTGCAAGCGCGGCTTCTGTTATCGCAATGGCTGGTGATAAGGTTCGTATTTCACCAACGGCACAAATCATGATTCATAACGCTTCTATGTGGAATGGTGGAGATCATCGTAACATGTCAAAGGCAGCCGAGATGTTAAAAACGACAGATCGAGCAATTGTAAATGCTTATGTCATTAAAAGTGGTAAATCAGAAGAGGAATTACTTAATATGATGGCTGAAGAAACATGGATGGGTCCACAACAAGCATTAGAAAACAGTTTTGTGGATGAAATTATGTTCATGGAGAATCCAGTTAAAATGACGGCTTCAAATACTGTATCCGCAATGATCCCACAGAAAGTAATTGATGGTTTCAGAAATGGAACACTAAGTAAAGGTAAAACCCAAGGGATTACAAAAGAAGATTTAAATGCATCTTTATCAGGATTGAAAAATGAAATCCTGAATGAGTTACAAACGAATACAAAAATAAATCCAAAAGAGCCTATTCAAGTGCCTGTTAATACAAAACAGAATTTGAGTGCGCTCTTTTTAAAATTAGGAGGAAAATAAAATATGGTTATTAAATTTAATAACTTTGAAGAAAAGAAACTAGCATTTGCAAAAGCGACACAAGAAGGTACACCAGAAGAACAAGCGGCAGCATTAAATTCCATGATTGAAGCACTTGCTACAGATGTGCGAGCGGATATTTTAAATCAAGTAAATGAATCTATGGTAGATCGTTCTATTATGCAGTCTCGTGGTGCTAATGTACTAACAAGTGAGGAAATGAAATTCTTTAATGCAGTTGTTGAAGAAGGTGGTTTTAAGTCCACTGAAACATTACCGAAAACAACTCAAGAACGAATTTTTGATGACTTAGTTCAAAGCCATCCGCTGTTAGAACATATCGGATTAGAAAATTTAGGAGCTGTGACAGAGTTTATTTATGGAGATCCAGAAGGCGCGGCAGTATGGGGACCATTATTTGGTGATATTAAAGGGCAACTAAATGCTACATTCCGAAAAGAGTCTATTGCTCAACTTAAATTAACAGCATTTATTCCATTAGCAAACGACATGCTTAAACTTGGCCCAGTATGGGTAGAACGTTATGTTCGCACGATGATTTCAGAAGCGATGGCAGTAGGTTTAGAACGTGGATTTGTAACTGGAACAGGTAAAGATGAGCCTATCGGACTGTTAAAAGATCCAAGTGGAAGTGTTGTTGGTGGAGTATATCCAGATAAAAAATCAGCAGGGACTTTAACTTTTGAACCAGGTCGTAAAACAATCAATGAACTGAAAGACGTTGTTAAGTTACTTGCTAAAAAGTTAAATGCGGATGGTTCAGATGCGGACAGACCAAAAAATATTGCTGGAAAAGTAGTTATGGTAACAAATCCATTTGATACGTTTGATATTCAAGCAAATGCAACAATTCAAAATGCGGCTGGTGTGTATGTAACAAGTTTACCTTTCAATCCAACTTCTACAGAGTCAGTATTTGTACCTCAGGGTAAAGTACTGTTTTTTGTTAAAGGAGAGTATATTGCAGCGATGGGTGGAACGGAGCCAATCAAAAAGTATGAAGAAACGTTAGCTTTAGAGGATGCAACGCTTTATATTGCTAAACAATATGCTACTGGTAAGCCGAAGGACAAATATACATCACAGGTTTACACATTAAAACTTGATTCTGCTCCAACGCCAGCTACTAAATAAGGAATGATGTGAATGGATACAGTAATTTCAGATGAAATATTACAGCAATTCAAAGATAGGATGCATTTAGGTGATGAGGAAGATGATAACCTAAAGCGCATCCTATCTACATCTAACAAGGCATTACTTAGGGTTTGTGGGGATTATGATTTAAATAATAACGAGGAGTTCAAGGAGTTAGTCTTTGAACGCTCTCGTTATGTTTATAATGATGCACTAGAGTATTTTGACAAGAATTTTTTAAGTCAGATTAATAGTCTTAGCATTGAAAAAGCGTTAGAAGAAATTAAAGTGGACGGTGAATGATATGCGTCCTTTTCAGTATAAACAGCCATTAAACACAGGGGATTTTAGAAATAAAATCATTATTGAACAGCCTGTAACAATAAAAGATGATCTTGACCAGGTTATTGAAATAGATTGGAAAGAAATTAAAAAAGCTTGGGCTATGATAAAAACATTAAAAGGATCAGAATATATTGCCGCTTCGGCTTCACAAGCAACGCTAATTTATCGGTTCATTATCCCCTACACTTTTGGAATTACAGAAGAAATGCGGATTAATTTAAAGGGGCGTATCTTCGATATTATTGAACCACCAATAAATGATAATGAAGAGAATAAAACATTAACCATCATAGCTATGGAAAAGGTTGGGTGAAGTATTATGGTTAGTGTTAGCGACTTAGCTAATGAAATCGCTAGACAAGTAGAGCTATATACAAGAGCAGTAGAAGAAAAGGTAGAACAGGCGGCTGATGATGTAACGAAAGAATCTGTAAATAATTTAAAAACAGCAGGTAGCTTTGACGATAAATCTGGTGATTACCGCAAGGGATGGACACGTAAGAAAGTAAATGGTATATGGGTTATTTATAATAAAAAATATCAACTTACACATTTACTTGAGCGTGGGCATGTAATTGCTGGTGGTACTGGCCGATCGCGGACATTTCCGCATATTGGACCAGAAGAACAGAAAGCCATCTCTGAATTCACAGATCGCGTTGAAAGGGCGATACGGAAATGACATTAGCAGAACTATTAAACATTTTGAAAGCTACAGGTTATCCTGTGGCTTATTCGCATTTCACAACAACACAAACGCCACCGTATATTTGTATCCTTGTGGACGGCTCATCTAACATGATGGCTGACAATAAGGTCTATCACGAAATAAATGATATCAATATTGAGCTTTACACAATTAAAAAAGATTTGGTTGCAGAAGCGAAGCTTAAAAACGTCTTAAATGAACACGAGATACCTTATGAATCTCCATTTGAGATATTTATTGAATCTGAGAAGTTATATCAAAAATTTTATGAAGTGAGGTTGATTTAAATG
This sequence comes from Bacillus sp. 123MFChir2, assembly GCF_000383235.1. Lineage (GTDB taxonomy): Bacteria > Bacillota > Bacilli > Bacillales > Bacillaceae_G > Bacillus_A. The sequence goes on along the minus strand of NZ_KB910924.1, from coordinate 73,646 downwards.
CCTGAAAATAAAGTAACGTTCGGTTTGAAAAACGTCCATTATGTACCATATGATGTGAAAGATTTTGTAGTTACGTTTGGAACACCAATTCGGCTACCTGGTGGAGTTGAGTTAACTTTTGATCCGCGCGGAGACTTAATTGAATTTTATGCAGACGACATGCTTTATTATGCTGCAAGTAATAACCAGGGGTATGACGGAACACTATCTATTGCGACTATTCCAGAACAATTTGCTATTGATGCGCTAGGTGAGCAATTAGATGTAGAAGATGGAGTATTAAATGAGTTAGCTGATGCAAAAGGAAAGTCGTTCGCGTTATTATTCGAATTTGATGGTGATGTGAACGCGACTAGACATGTTATGTATAATTGTTCAGCAAGTCGCCCAACACTTGCATCTAAAACAAAAACAAATTCCGCTGAACCTAACACAAATGAATTGAAGTTTGTCTCTAGTCCAATTGTTTTAGCGCCTGGCGGTAGACCGATGGTTAAAACAAAAACAACTTCTAAAACAACTCAAGCAATTTATGATAACTGGTACAAAAAAGTGTATGTAAAAACACCAGCAGCACCAAAAGGAGCGTAATGTAAATGGAAAAAACGATTGTAGTAGATGGTAAGCAAGTACGATTAAAAAGCACAGGTGGAACTCCTAAGCGATATAAAGCACAATTCGGAAAAGATTACTTTTCGGACCTAATGAAACTGTATCCATTAATAAAATCGGATGTTAATGATTTAGATAATATGGATTTCAGTTTATTGGATATGGATGTTTTCTATAACTTTACTTATGTATTGGCGAAAACAGCAGACCCAACAATCCCTGATCCGATTACTTGGCTTGATACATTTGATGAATTCCCTATTTATGAAATCATTCCAGAAATTCAAGATATGTTAATGGCATCTATGCAATCTAAAAAAAAGATGTAAATGACGAGCAAGGAACCGGCGATGGAGAAGGATTTACAACCGAGACTTTTCTTGCTTTATGTTATAAATGCAAGCTTACAAGCGCAGATTTAGAGGAAATGACAATTGGCATGTGCCTTGATTACATTAGTGAATATATCGACTTGCAGAATCCACAAAAAGAAACTGTGAGAAAAGCTACTCAAAAAGATTTCAATGCATTCTAAAAATGGCTGCCTATAATTGGTGGTCATTTTTATTTTTGTGAAAAGGTGGTGAATGTGTGGATAAATCAATAAAAGGGATTACGATACAACTTGGTGCAGATACAAGTAAATTAGGTAACGCACTAAAAGATGTTACAAAGGAATCTGTAGCTTTATCTCAAGAATTGAAACAAGTTGAGAGGGGACTGAAGTTTAATCCTGGTAACGCTGAATTGGTTGCACAGAAGCAACAAATATTAGCTGAGCAAGTGACCGTAACAACTGAAAAGCTAAATAAGCTAAAAGAAGCACAAACGCACATTAATCAAAAGTTTGCAGAAGGTAAGATATCACCAGAACAGTACAGGGCGTTTAACCGTGAAGTAATCGCGACTGAAAACCATCTGAAAAGCCTGCAAAACTCTATGCGAGAGATGGAAGCTGAAGAAGGCCGTATAGCTAGTTCCACAAGACAACTAGAAACACTATTCCAAGCCACAGGGACAAGTGTAGACAACTTTTCTAGTGCTTTAGGTGGTAGACTAGTCAACGCAATCAAAAGCGGTACAGCGTCGTCTAAACAACTTGACGAAGCTATTAATAAAATTGGTGTGGAAGCATTAGGAACAAGAACTGACTTGGAAAAAATGAAACAAATTCTTGCAACGATTGATGATGGTAATTCTGTAGAGAATGTAAGAAAAGAATTATCTAAGTTATCACAAGAAGCTGAACAAACAGGTAAGAAGTTCAAAGAACTTGATATCGGTTTAGAAAATATGTTAGGTGCAGGTATTACTGGTGCTGGAATAGATAAAGTTATTGAGACTGCACTAGATACATCCAAGTTAAAAACAAAAATCGATATATCATTTAATGTTCCCGAGGAATCTAAAAAATCAGTAGAAACAGCTATAAGAGGTATTGAAGCATATGGAGTTGATGGGGCAGAGGCACTTGAAGGTGTTCGTCGCCAATGGGCATTAAATAAAACGGCTTCTGATGAAGCAAACACATCTCTTGTGAAACAAGCAGCAACCATTTCTCAAACATATGAGGGTATTGATTTTACTGAGTTAATCCAGGAAACAAACGAGATTTCCAGTGAGTTAGGGATATCTCAAGAAGGCGCGATGGGTATGGCTGATGCGCTATTGAAAGTAGGCTTTCCGCCAGAGCAACTAGACATTATCGCCGAATATGGTGGTCAATTAACTCGTGCTGGGTTCAAAGCTGAAGAAGTACAAGCGATTATGGAAGCCGGGATTGAAACGGGTACATGGAATATTGATAACCTGTTAGACGGACTAAAGGAAGGACGGGTTAAATTAAATGAATTTGCACAAGGGGCAGATAAGGCGTTAAAAGAAGCGCTTGATGGCTCTGGGATTGCAACTGAACAAATAGAACAATGGGGAGCGGCTGTTGCTAAAGGTGGAAGCGAAGGTTCGCAAGCAATGGTAGAAGTGGCTAAAGCAATTGATGCGATAGAAGATCCTGTTAAAAAGAATCAAGTTGGAGTTAAAGTTCTAGCCACTATGTATGAAGATCAAGGACAAAACATAACTAACACTTTAATAGGTGCTTCAAAAAAAACAATAGATTTTAAGAAAAACCAAGATCAACTTAATGAATCAGTAAAAAAATTAGATGCTTCACCAGCCGTTAAATTTCAGAAAGCCATGGGGGATTTAAAAATTGCACTAGAACCAGTGTTAGAGGTTGTTGCAAATGTAATTGGTAAATTAGCCGGATGGATTTCGGAAAACCCTAAATTAGCAGCAACATTAGCAGCTATAGCAACCGTAATCGGTATTATATCTGGTGCAATATTAGCATTAGCACCTATATTCATAACGTTGTCTAGTATAGTTGGTGTGCTTGCTGGTGCATTTGGTGTTGCTACAGGTGTAATGTGGGGGATTGTACCGATTATTATTGCTGGGATAGTTGCCTTAATTGTTGCTATCGTTAAAAACTGGGATTCTATTAAGCAGAAAACAATTGATATATGGAATTCAATTATTGAATTTCTTTCTAACTTGTGGAATGGGATTGTGGATACAACTTCAGATATTTGGGAAAAAGTTGTTGAAGTGACGACAAGTGTTTGGGATGGAATCAAGGATTTCTTTGCTGAGCTTTGGGCCGGTATAGTAGAGCTATTTACAACTACTGTGAATGGTATTCGTGATTTCTTTGTCCAATCATGGACAACCGTATCAGAATTTTTTATGAGCATATGGAATGGTATTGTCGCATTCTTAACACCTATTCTTCAAGGTATAGCGGATTTCTTTTCAATGATTTGGAACGGAATTTCAACAGTTATACAAGCGATTTGGGGGTTCATCGCACAATACTTACAAGCAATTTGGACAGCTATTTTGTATTTTGCTACTCCAATATTTGAAAGTGTAAAACAATTTATTGTTGATACTTGGAATACAATCAGTTCAACAACGAGTTCTGTATGGCAAGCAATAACAGATTTCTTATCATCAGTTTGGAACGGACTCGTTAGTTTTGTTACACCAATCTTTGAATCTATAAAGAATTTCATCATATCCGCATGGAACACGATCAGTTCAACAACAAGTACAGTGTGGAATGCAATCGTTAGTTTCTTAACTGGATTATGGAATGGTATTGTTTCAGTTGCCACAACAATATTTAATGCTATAAGAAGTGCAATTGAATCTGTGTGGAACTGGATCAGTAGTACAAGTAGTAGCATATGGAATGGGATTAGTTCTGTGTTATCAAGTGTTTGGAACGGAATTAAATCGACAGCATCATCCATTTGGGAAGGCCTAAAAGAAACAATTATGGGTCCTGTCCGACGGGTTACTGATGCAGTTACTAGTGCATTTGATGGAATGAAGTCAGGTATTTTAGATGCATGGGACGGCATTAAGTCTGGTATTAAAGCAACAATAAATTTTATCATTAAAATGATTAATAAATTTATAGATGGATTTAATACGCCGGCCGATGCACTAAACAAAATACCTGGTGTTGATGCACCGAAAATTCCACATGTGCCAATGCTCGCTAAAGGTGGACATGTTCTTAGTGATGGTCAATTCATAGCTGGTGAAGCTGGGCCAGAGTTGTTTACTAAAAAGGGAAATAAGGTATCTGTAACACCATTATCATCAAGAGAGAAATCACTTGGTATCACGGGTACAATTAAAGAATTAGTTGCGAATATGAATCGTACGATGGCTGGTAATATAAAGTCACTGAGCGAAAACGCAATGCGTGTAACGAATGTTTCATATGAAGGAATGTCTGGTATGGATTCAACTCCCAAAGATGTAGTTGTACGGCTAACTGTAGATCAACCCGTAATTGTGGATGGCCGTACTGTACAGCGCTCTGTACGAAAAGAAGATTTAAGAATAGAAAAAATTGACTTTCTGAAAGGGAGGATATGATAAGTATGCCAGATACAATTCTTTTATTTAAAAATGGACAAACTTGTTCCCTTAAGAAAGACCACAATGTTGAAACGTTAGAGTTAACAGTAGATCCACCTAAAATAGAGTCAGATAAGATGAAAATGAAAGGGCAATTCGGTGTTCAATATTACAATAAAAGCTATACAGAACGAGGTTGTCAGCTCAGGGTCCTTGTAAACACGATGGACATAGAGGGTGTTTATGAAAAAAGAAACGAGTTGTACGCCCTATTTGGAAGATTAGATGATTTCTATATTATATATTCACGAGAACCAGGCATACGGAGACGGGTTGAGTATCAAAATATCAATATTAACCGTCCGCCTGGTTCTTTATTATTTGAGATTATCATTGAATTTTCAATGCCTGACGGATTTGGTGAAAGTATATTTACCTCTTTAGACGTTAAAGGGTGGGATACTAATAAATTTGCTTGGGGTATGAATTTGGAGTGGGACCATAAATATGATTACACATTCAAAGAAAAAATGTTCCATTTTAAAAACGTCGGAACGATGGAAATTAATCCGTCGCAACATGACATAACATGGCGTATTAAATGTGATCCACGTTATTTAAAGATTACTAACTTTACTACTAATGATTCGTTGACTATTTACAATCCTTCTGCCGTTTCACAGGGAATCATTGTTATTAAGGGTCTTCATATAGAAGATGAATATGGTCGCAATTTAGTACGGCATGCAGATGCAGGTGAAATACATCTTGCATCTGGTATAAACCAAATTAAAATCGAATCCTCCACATTCCATTGGTGTGAAGTGAATACAAGATTTTACTACTTGTAATTAAGGAGGAACACAAAATGTCTAAATCTATTAATGAAAAACATCAACCTGCATTGATAATCACACGATTACTTTATAAAGAGGGAATAATAACAAAAGAAGAGTTTGAAAAAGAATTAGAATTATTAGAAGAACAATTTAGTGATTGGGATAATCAAAAAAATAATGATATTTTCTTTGAATAATAGAATTCTCCCGTTCAATTGGGATTAATGAATACTTAGCTTTTATAGAAAGGAGAGAATGCTATGAGTTTATCAAGACAATATTATATAAATACCCTTATGTCTGCTGATGAACGCAAAGAATTGAACTTAGAAGTAGACAACATCTATTCGGAGCTTGTGAACAACAACAATTTTATTGTTAGGGTTCAACAAGCTCTTTTAAATTTAGCAGAAAAGGAAGCTCTTGATGTTGCCAAATTACAGTCTTTAATAGCAAGTGGAGACGCCAATGCTTTAAATGTAGTCAAAAAAATGATCTCGGATTTTCTAGCAGCAAAGCCGTCAAATTTTGATGAGGTAGTCGCGGCAAGGCTAGGAGAAAAGACATTATATGATTTGAATCAAAAAATAAAAACAAAGCTTGATAATACAGATAGTTTTCAACGTATTAAATTAACCGATGACAATGGAGACACCATTGCGCTTAAAGAAGAGACTGATCTTAATCAAGTAATTAAAACTGGATTTTATAGAGGTCGTAATCTTGAAAATTCTCCTAAGAAATTAGGTTTTTATTGGTACATTCAAGTTTATTCGCATAATGAAAGTAATTATGCTTGTATGCAGGTCGCGTATAGCTTGAATAGCACAGCGGAGAATAGTTTGTATGTCCGCAAAAAAGCTAACAATACTTGGACAGATTGGAAGCAGTTAGCTTTATTTGGTGCTTATGATGACATTAAACAAGAAGTGTTAAATGTAAAAGGCGTTCATCCTTCGTTAGATGCGGCAATCAAATCAATGATTCCGTATAACAGTGCAATTTCTTACGGAAACGATAACACGGCATTCCAAAAGTCATTAAATGAATCGGCAGGAAAAACATTAGATATTCCAGCGGGGACATATACAATTGGCGATTTAGAAATTCCGAGTAACATAACCGTTCGTGCTGATCCGAATGCGGTTTTCGTTTTAAAGGCAGGAAGTACAACATTCTTTACTAACAAAGATACAGTCAACATTGGCGGATATGATAAGACAAGGAGTATCACTTTTAAAGGTGGATTATTTGATCTTAAAAAACTAAAAGATGCAAAAGCATTTGTGTTATCACATTGTCAGGATGTTGTGATTGATACAAAAGTTATCAATGGCGGGGAGTCACAGGCATACGTTGCTTTAAATGCTGTGAAAGACTCAGAAATAGATATTGAAGCTATAGATTGCACTGCTACGACGTCGATAGGTGCAACGGTAGGTATTTATATATCCAATGATAAAAACACGCTCACAAACCAAAATACAAAGCCTTACGATTTAACGCCATGTGACAATGTTAAAGTTGCCCTTAAATTAAAAAATGTGAAAAAAGGTCTAGTAGAAATTGGTCCCGTTGATAAAGTGATTCATAAAAACATTACTTATAATGTTCAAGCCGCAAATGTGCTAGAAGAACTTGGATTGTTTAATAATATGTCTTACTTCAAGACAGAAAAAGTAATAGGAAATGACGTTGGACATGGTTTGATATTCCAAATTCTAAACGACACCTGTGAAGATTTTACGCTTGAAGGTATAAATATTAGAAATGGTAAAAATAAAGAAACCTCACGAGGAGTTTGGTTCAAGAGTAAAGAAGGTGACACTGCTCCTCAATATCAAAATGTGAGGATTTTAAACCCTGTTATTAAGACTATGAATGCTGGAATTGTAACTGATTATGGATACGGAGTAAGGATTACAAATCCAGACGTTACTTATTGTCAAGAAGATGGGATTTGGTGTTATTTCACATTGGACTGGAGCTGTATAGGTGGTGTCGCAAAATACAACAATCAACGCGGCTGGCCGCGCGCTGACATTCACATTGGTGAGGGCGGTAAAAAGACATTTAGAGCAATATTAGCAAACTGTCAAGCGAGAACAGTAATGCTTGTTGGTATTCAAGATAGTATTGTAACGAATGTAATTGTAAAAGGCGGCGGATTCACATATAACAAAAATGATTTCAATAACAAAATCGATTATTTAGAAGTAGGTTGGTAGTATGAAACGTGTTGAAAGACCTAAAATTGAACAACTGAGTACTGGAGATCAATTTCATCTGGTTGACATGAAACTTTTTGAGGTAATAGAGGGCAAGAATGAACCGTCCTCTATTCGCTTTGAAGTTCCAGACACAAAAATGAATAAAAAAGTATATGGATATGTGGAAGATAGGAATCTACTTATCTTTGAAGGTCAATACTACATTATTCTAGTGAATCATCTTGATGAATTAGGGTTCAAGGATTGTGATGCAATACAAGTTGGTGCCGAGTTATCTTTACAAACACAAGAAAATAAGGTCACTGGTTCCCTTTCAATAGAAGAAGGACTTGCCCACACATTTAAGGGAAGTAACTTCAAATATATCAATCGTTGTTCGAAGCATAATCAACTACAGTTTGAAAACTTCGGTGGCGAAAGTCGAATGAAAATGATTCGAAAGCTATTAGATCGATTCGATATTGAATGTATATTCGATAATATGACTGTTATTTTCGCTGATAGAATTGGTAAAACAACGGACAAGTTATATAAGTTTGGTTATAACGTGAATGCCATTAAGAAAACAACTGATGACAGTAATTGTTCCTTCTCTGTTTTACTGTTAGGTCATAAACCATCTAAAGAAGAGGGAGATGGCCCACAATTTACGTATTATTATGAATCACCTCTTAAATACAAGATGCCAGAACTCATTCGTTACAGACAAGCTGAAAACATTGAGGATGACAAAATCAAAAGTGTAGAAACAGCAAGGAAACGTTGTGAAGAGGCTGTAAATGACATTCCTGTAGTTTTTATCACTGTGGACCATAAAGAAGCAAGCTTCGATGATTCAAATGAACCAAAAGTCGGAGATAAAGCAATTCTACAACATCACAAGTACAACATGGATTTTGATGTACGTGTAGTAAAACGGACTCGTTATCCATTTGAACAGACACCAAACGTCTATGAGTTTAGTAATAAACGAGAAGAACTTGTGGATCGTACGGAAGAACAAAAGAAATGGGCCGCGGATATTCTTTCCGTTGTAAAAGAATTGGATAAAAAGCTATTAGAGGAATCCAATAACTATACAGACCGTATTAACGAAATGACAGACAAAAAGGTCGAAGAAGCCAAGAAAGAAAGCGAAGCAGCGAAGAAACTTGCTGAATTAGTGAAAGAAAATCAAAAGAACTTCCAAACTACAATCATTGAAAGTAATGCGGAACCAACTACTAATCTTGAACCTGGTAAAACGCTTTGGCTAGATACTTCAAAAGGTAGACCAGGCATTCTGAAAAAATGGAACGGTAAAACATGGGATGTAATCGTTCCAGATGTAGATGCAGTTAAAAAAGAAGCATTAGAACAAGTAAATAAACAGGTAGAAACAACGAGAACAGAGCTTAATGAAAAAGTAGCAACCGTTCAAAAAGAAGCTAATGGAAAATATAATGAAGTAAAAGAAACTGTTGATGGTGTTAATCGAACTATAAAAAATGTTCAAAATGAACAAGGTGACATTAGTAAAAAAATTACCCAAATGGAACAAACATCTGATGGATTCAAGCAATCTATTGAATCATTAAATAAAAAAAATGAAACCATCAGCAACAAAATAAACACAGTTGAACAAACTGTGGAAGGTACGAAAAAACTGATTTCTGATGTGCAGTCTGATACAAATTCACTAAAAAAGGCAACAACTGAAATTAAAGAGCAGGCAGGTCAAGTAAGTGAAAAATTAACAAGTGTCGAGAAGAAATTTGATGATATTAAAATTGGTGGTCAGAACTTTTATAAACAAAAAGCTTTCAGTGCAGCTGGTGGAACAAGTGTATCATACGATGATAATAATCAATGGTGGAATGTGACAATTCCGACGGGAAATAAAAGTTTATGGAAAGGCATCATGTACAATGCTAAGAACGCTATTTTGTACGCTGGAAGGACATATACAATCAGTTACGAAGTATATGCTGATGAAGTCGTTCCGTTAGCGGTTGATATCAATAACACAGGAGTTAAAACTAGTACAGGATCAAATGACAATGACGTTACAGCTAAACGTATAATGCGTACGCCTAACACTATTCCTGGTAAGTGGACTAAAGCTTCAGTTACCTTTACAATGCCAGATAATATCACTCAAGATTTTTATGACAATTCGGTTCTTGGTGTAGGTGGAGGGTGGATCCCTTCGAAAAACACAAACATTAAAATAAGAAACATGCAATTAGAAGAAGGCAATATAGCGACAGGGTATCGTACTCCGTCAGAGGATCAAATGTCTAATGAAGAGTTCACCAAGAAAACAACCGAGATCGTAAAGAGTGTGGAGGGCATAAAAGAAAACATAACAAAGGTTGAAAGTAATCAAAATAAGTTTGAGCAACGTGTTACTACTGTAGAGAAAAATGCAGAAGGTATTAAACAAAGTGTTAGCAGTATCCAGGAAACACAAACAGCGCAAGGAAAGCAAATAAAAGAAGCGAAATCTACACTGGAAGCACAAGCAGAAGCGATAAAAGCAAAGGTAACAATCACAGAAGTGGGTAACTATGTTAGCAGTATAGGAATGGATAACTTAATTAGAAATTCATTATTAAAAACAGATTCAAAGCATTGGTCCTTACATCCTAATGTTGTACGTGACACAAATGTTATGTATAACGGTTCTTACAGCATTAAAACAGACCAAATTGGGTTAACTGCTGATAATTGGCATGGTGGCATTAGTGGAAAAGTTAAAGCTGTAGCCGGTGAAGATTTTGTCATATCTGGTTGGTTTATGACTGATGATAAAAGCAAAATAGACAAGGGTGTAAGGATAGAAATAGAATTTTATAATGCTTCTGGAGCTAGAATCTCTAGTCCTGGTTTTGATATTCCTCTAGAAAATAACGTTTGGAAATTCGCATCAGGAACAGCAAAAGCACCAGCGGGTACAGCGCTTGTTGATGCTAGGTTCTATGTAGTAAGAAACGGTAAACTTTGGGCGTCTAAAATGATGTTACAGCGTGGAATGAAGCCATCTGAGTTTACAGAGAATGCAATGGACGTTGTCGGTAGAGATGAATTATTAGGACAGATTGCAGAAAAGGTAGCGACAGCTGATTACAATAAGAAAACAGAGCAAATCGATCGTGAGATTGCCGCTACAAAAGAAGGAATTAGCCTTTCAGCTAAAAAGACAGAAGTATACACACGAGTGGAAGCTGATGGTAAGTATGCCACAAGTGCTTATGTAAAAACGATGGAATCACGTATTGATGTTACTGAAAAAAGTATTCTTAGCACAGTTAGAGTCGGTAATCTCATCTCAAGTATTAACCAAACGGCAGAAAAGATTCAAATTGAAGCAAAGCGTATTAATCTAATTGGCGCGGTTACAGCGGAATCAATTGCTGGTAAATTGCTCGAAGGTATTACGATTAGAGCGAAAGACCCGAAGGATAGTAATAACTTTTCAGAGATGTCAAATGGTAAAGTTTTTACACAAGGAGTTCAAACTCCAGCTCAATGGAATCAGTGGTCAAAGAAAGTTGTTACAGGTTTAGAAAAGGGAAGTTTTTATAGTAAAGGTTATAAAGAAAACGGAACTGAAGCAAATTCTCTCAGTATTGCAGCATGGGGATTGAATCTTAACAATGGTAATGATAGCGCAACATATGGAGCTGGATCACTTATTATAAATGATAAAGGTCAAAATAAGTCTATCACCGCAAAATCTTATGATGAGGCTAGATGGTGGAGACCGTCATTACAACTTGATAACCCCGAAAGAGGTGAAGTTGCAGATATAACATCAGATGCAATTCATTTTTATAATGTTAATGGTCGCTATCAGAATGAATGGGTTACCGAGTCTAACGCATCACATTTAACTCTATATAAAACAATGCTTGATTGTAGCGACCATTGGAATGGAAAATTACAAATTAAATCCGGCAATGGATCAAGTCATAATGGTGTAGTGGCAACAGAATTTCAAACTACGTCTCAACGGAAACTAAAAACATATATAAAAGATTTACAGTTTAATGCTTTACAAGATGTTTTAGATTTACAAATTAAAGAATACTACTTCAAAAGCGATGTAGCTACTTTATATGAAATGCGGACAAAAAAAGAAACTGGACAAGTTCCGTACACATTGAAAGATATTCCAAAGCATTATGGTTTTATGGTTGATGATTGCCCATTACCATTTACTGATGAGCAACGTAACGGTGTCAATCTATATGGTTCGTTATCAGTCACGATAAAAGGTTTTCAACAATATGTAGAAAAAACAGACGATAGACTAAATCAAATAGAAAAGGTGATTAATAGTGAAAATAACAGCAAACACAGAAATGTACGCAAAAGTGGTGGAAGAACAGTTAAACGCAGCAACCCAAGAGAAAAATATTTATCTGGCTCGCGTAATCGAACTAGAAGCGGAAACCCAAAAGTTAAGAGAAGAAAATGAGAAGTTGAAACCAAAGTCTGCTAATAAGTAAGGCTTTTTTATTTTGATAATTATTTAAAATAATAAATTACAATATATAGTTAATATGTTATTATTTTAAATGTTATGTCTAACAAATTATTACATAGGAGGAAAACTATGAAAAAGAAATTTATGTTAATGTTGCTACTGTTTGCTTTGATGGTAGGATTAAACCCTCATGCAACAACGCAGGCGCAAACTACTAACACACAAGGTGAACAATTTGAACAAGGAAAATATGATTTACAAGCCGAGTTTCCTTTCGGATATAATTGGAATAAAAATTCACCTTATGTTGGAACAGATGTTACTAAAATAAAATGGGAGCATAAGGTTTACTGGGGAGAAGGAGCTTTCGGTAAAAACATGCAACCATTTAATAATCAACCAGCAATTGGACGGGATGGCACTGTCTATGCATCAAATAGCAATGGAAAGTTATATGCGTTTAATAAAGATGGATCTGTTAAATGGATTAAAGATGATGTTACAAATTGGGGCACTCCACCAGTTATAGCGGAAGATGGAACTATATATGTTGCTGGAAGTGGCTTAACGGCATTAAATCCAGATGGATCAATTAAATGGCAACATAAAACTCCTCATAAAATGCCTCTTGTTAACCAATATCTTATTATTGGTAATGATGGTACAATTTATTTACGTAATCTTAATAAATCTCAGTTAGAAGCTTATAATCCAGATGGATCAATGAAATGGGCTTCATCTGAATTTCGAGATGGTTTAAATAAAGCTAACTATATGGTACTTTCAAAAAACGGTACACTTTATATTTTAGATCGTAACTCTTTGTATGCCTACGATAAAAACGGAAAGCAACTATGGAAGAAAACTGTCGGAGGAGACGTTTACCATCCTCCAGGAACACTTTCTTTGGGTTTAAATGACGAAATACTTATTACTGATAGAAACAATTTATGCGTTTTTGATAAAGACGGAAATTTATTACACACTATCAATACTGGTGAGAAAGAAATAGTGTCTGAACCTGTAATTTCTACGGAAGATGGAACCATTTATATAATTAAAAGTGATTACCAAAGTGCTTACCTATTATATGCATATAATCCAGACTATACTTTAAAGTGGAAATATGAAACTAAGGGCATGAATCCGGGATTAACACTTGATAAAAATGGTGTAATATATTTTACAGCATCATCATCAAATTTGGGAGTGCATGCGTTAAATCCCGATGGAACATTAAAATGGAAACTTCCTATTGAAGAAGGTATGAGCTATTTGGATGTTAGAATTACGATTGGTAAAGATGGAACTTTATACACTACAGGAAAAGGGGTTAGAGAAGTTAAAGGTCAATATGGTGGAGAATCATATTATTCTCTAATGGCAATTGGCGATGACTATACAGACAACGCATGTACTAAAGAAAGTACTTATATGGAAGTACTGAAATCACTTCGAGCAAAAAGTAAGAAAGCAAAATTAACAGAAGATGAAAAGAAAGAAGCACGTGATATTTTAAAAGAATTATCCGACGATCTTGATAAGAAAGATAACTAAATTTGATTTTTTAAGAATTAAATAACTTGTAAAAGAGAGTGGCTATGGCTGCTCTTTTTATTTTGGAAGGAGAATGAAAGTGTTAATTAATATGGAGAATTTACAAATTGTACATGCCTATTTGTTCGGAGGCGTAAAGTTTCTTGATTTGCTAGGTATTCTAATGCTCGTTGATATTATAACAGGTATCACAAGAGCAATTAAGGAGAACCGATTACATAGCAGAAGCGCTCTTTTCGGTTATGCTCGTAAAATTGGAGTATTTGGGATTATTATTCTAGCAAACATTATAGATGTTATTTTGTCGCTTAATGGAGCTGTGGCATTTGCTACGGTTCTTTTTTATGTCGCAAATGAGGGGTTATCCATCATTGAGAACCTTACACAAATTGGCGTTAAAGTTCCTTCAGTGATTTCAAATAAATTACATGTAATTGAAAACGAAAAGGAAAAAGAAAAAGGAGAGAATGAATAATGACTAAACATATTATTGATATTTCAAAATGGAACGAAAATATTAACTGGGATGTAGCTGCTGAAAATATTGATTTGGCAATCTGTCGTGTGCAATATGGTTTAAATAAAGTAGACAAGCTATATAATGACCACGTAGAAAATCTAGAAGCGTATGGGATTCCTCATGCTGCTTATGCATATGGTTGCTATGTATCTGTAGAAGATGCAATTGTGGAAGCGAAAGACTTCATGGCTCGTGTTAGCCCTAATGCTAAATTTTTAGTGCTAGACGTTGAAGATGATACATTATCTAGCTGCGGTGGAACGAACCTGGCAGAAGCGTCACAAGCATTCATTGATACATGTAAAGCCGCAGGGTGGAAAGTAGGATACTATGTATCTCATCATATGTACAATTCCTATGGATTACAAAATGTACAAGCTGATTTCCTATGGATTCCTCGCTATGGAGCAAAACCTAAATATCCTTGCGATCTTTGGCAATACGCTGATAATGCGACAGGTGGATATGTAGAAGGTATTGGTAATTGTGATGTAAACAAACTTATTGGCGATAAGTCGCTAGAATGGTTTATAGGAAGTGAGTCTCAACTTGTTCTTCCACAAGAAGAAGCTTTAGGATACCTTACAACAACTGCTGATGTAGCGAATATTCGTAAAGAACCTAATGTAAATGCATCTATTATGCGTCAAGCAACAAAAGGGCAAGGGCATACGTATTATGAATGGTCTTATGATGGTTCTCATTTCTGGTATCGAGTAAACCCAGAAAACTGGATGCGTGATGATACAGCAAGTATCAATAAAGATGGTAAATCACAGGGTGTCGTGTGGGTAAATGCGACTGATGTTAACTTACGAAAAGGTGCATCGACTGGCGACCCTGTTATGAATAAAATTACAAAGCGATCTGCTTATGACGTTCATTATCGTTACAAAAATTGGATTTATGTAACGGGTGAGGGCGTTGAAGGTTGGATGTATTTCGATGAGTCATATGTAAATTGGCTTAGATAATGAAGGGAACTGACTTTTGTACTTTTATTTTTATGTGATGAGCCCCAACGCTATCAAACTAATAAAACAAAGTACCTTCTAAAGTGAAAAAAATACGCTATTCTTTCTATAAAATTATAGGGGAGGAGTTAATATTCTTAAGTTGATGGGTATATGATGCGATTCTAAGTAATTTAAACTAACTTTATTCATTATTAGGAGCTTGTCCATTTCGCTTTCTCTCTTTTTTTCATAGTTTATATAAAGTTTGATAGAAAGGGGGAACCGAAATGGTAATAACTTGTATTGCACAAGTTAACGATCAATTTTTCCTAGTTACCGAAGTTGATGGAGTTGAAATTAGAATTCGTATTTCAGCTCAATTGGCAGCGATTTTGAAGGTATTAGGTGTACCATCATGCGAATAGTAAGTGATAAGTGAGATTTCTTCATATCGAATGAAGCTGAAGGCGTTGAAGGTTGGATGCAGTTCGATGAGTCTTATGTGCATTAGCTTAGATAATGAATAGAGCTGACTCCTATGAGTTGGCTCTTTTTTTATGCATTTTTTTATTTTATAGGGGGGCGCCATATTAAAAAAGAAAATTTATGCGTTTAGAAACACTTTAATCGATTCCCTGTACGTTAAGGAATCAGTTATATATTTTACTTCTTTTTAAAGGATTTTTATCTTGTCATTAAGGTTTCTATAGAAGACAGATGAAGTGTTCAGCCAATTGCAATTACAAAACAAATTCCTTTATTCATTTATATTTCCAATAATCATATTTCTCAACTTATTTCCAAACTCCTTTCTTCCATAAAATGTCATCAAAGTTATGCTGTTGAATATTTTTAAAGGGGGGGAGGTGATCTTCATGAATCTATAGAGAAAATCATTCTCACATGATAACGATTTCTAAAAGGGGGAAGGTTTATGAAAAGAAGTTTTAAATTCCTGTTCACGTCCGTTTTTTCTTTGATTTGTGTTTTGTACTTTCAAACGAACGCTTTTGCTGCACCAGCACACGATGGAGTTGTCAAAATGGAGCAACCGTCGGGCGAATCGTTTCAAGCTACGGTGCATGGAGATGAATGGTTCCATTGGGCAAGCACAAAGGATGGTGACGTACTTTTACAAGATCAGAAGGGGTATTGGAATTACGCTGAACTTACATCAAACGAACTGAAATCGACGGGCAAAAAATATAAAATTGACAAGAAGCCTGCAAAAGCGGTAAATGAGAACAATTTGAACAAATGGATAGAGAAGTACAACCCTCAAGCAAAGAAAAAACAGGAGTTCAAGAATGAGCTACCAAAAGAATTTACGGGATCACCAGAAAATGTTGACGGAACTGTCACTCCAATTTCAGGACCTCAAAAATTACTTGTTGTGTTAATTGGGTTTACAGATGTTGATATCGCATATAACGACAATGATTGGAGTAACAGATTCTTTTCTGCAAATCAAAAGTCAGTAAAGAATTACTATAATGAAGTGAGTAATGGAAAAGCACAGATCACTCCGGTATCCGAAACATATGGTACGCAAAATGATGGGGTGGTTAAAGTGAAATTAGATTATGCTCATCCGGATACATCGGGAAAAGACATTAGAACGGTTATAACAGATGCACTGGCTAAAGCTGATCCTACGGTGAATTTTGCTAGTTTTGATACCAATAATGATCAAGTCATTAACTCTAAAGATGGCTTCTACATTGTAACTGTTCTTGCTGGCAATGAAGAGGCTAGTGGTGGTGCAGCGCCAAATGTTTGGGCACATCAGTGGTATGCTCCTAACACAAATCATGATGGTGTTACAGTATCAGGTATGTATACGACGCAGGGTGAAAAACAATATGGTCATATGGCAACGATCGGTATCCCTGCTCATGAATTGGGTCATTCCTTTGGCCTTCCAGATTTATATGGCGTTAATAATCGTGTGGGTGGTCTAAGTATAATGGCTAATGGAGCTTGGAATAGTCTTCAAGGAGAAGATTATGGAGCTACACCTGATCATATGGATGCCTGGTCAAAAGTAAAATTAGGATTTGTAACACCAACTGTAGTAAATACCACCAACAATTTCACTCTAAATACGACCTCAAATAACTATAATGTTTTAAAGATTCCTTTAAAGGATAATACGTATTTTTTAGTTGAGAATCGCCAAAAGGTTGGGTATGATGCAAGCTTGCCAACAAATTCTGGTGGCGTTGCAGTTTGGCATATTGATGAATCCATGAATAATATTGATAATGACCCTCATCCTTTCATTGATATAGAACAATCCGTCAGTGAATACCAAGACCCATTCTATTACACGAATCAAAATCACGCCGCTTCCTTTGGTCCAGACACCAATCCGAATAGTAATACCTACACTGGAGAAAAATCGGGAGTATCGATTACGACGACAAGCACAAGTGGTTCTGCCATGAATGTAGCGGTCACAACAAAAGAAGCTAATTGGATTCCGCAAACAAATTGGGCACTAAAATATGTAGACAGCTATAGTTCGTACGATTTGGGTACGTATGCCTTTGATGGAAACAAAAACACGTTTTGGCATACGAACTGGAGCCCCGTAGCTCCAATGCCGCACGAGATTCAAATTGATTTAGGTGCAACCTATAGCCTCTCCAAATTCAACTACTTGCCAAGACAAGACGGCCAAGTGAACGGAACGATTAAGGGCTATGAGTTCTACGTCAGTAGTGATGGAGTGAATTGGGGAACAGCTGTAGCCACAGGTACCTTTACAAGTGATACCACTTTGAAAGAAGTCAGCTTTGCAGCCAAGACAGGTCGCTATATTAAATTGCGTGCCTTAAGCGAGATAAACAATAATCCATGGACAAGTGCGGCTGAAATCAATGTATTTGGAGTGGCGCAATAATGTATTTGTGGGGGTAGTTATTGAAATCATAGAAGGAAGGAAAAAAATATATTTTTTTCTTTCCAAGTAGGTGTGAACTTGATAAGTCTTATGTGAATTGATTGAGATAACAAACAAAAAGCCCTGATGAAGAGTAGAGCATCAGGGCTTTTTGCTGTTTGACAAGATGACAGTTTCTTAATCAAACATTGGTTATGACATTACAAATACGAAAGTAGAAAATTGGCTACAACATTAATATAACATTATATTAAGATTATTGTAAGCGTTTTGTTAATAAAAGTAAAATAACTTAGATATGGTAACCGATTGTTTATGGTTACGACGTCAGGGCTCCGTTCTGCACTAGATAATATATTACCACAAGATAAACTACCAAGTTTAACAGCATATGGTTTTCAAACAGGTACAATGGCAATTATAACTGCAGATAAAGACGAGGAGTCAACTGATCTATCTGTGAAGCATAGTAGAGAGAAAGATGAATACCAGATGTTTAAACCAACAGGCTGGAAAGGATATAATGATAAAAACATTGGGCTTGATGAACATAAAAATACGTCTGTAGATAATTATACAATTGATTGGAAAAATAATGAAATCGTTCACAAGTAAAAGTGAATAATAAATAGAGATGTTAAACAAGCCCTCTCGTGTGAGAAGGGCTTGTTTCTTTTGTGTTTATTTTTTTACACTGTTTTCTATATAATAGAAGGAAATAAAAAAATATATTTTGTTACTACCAAGTTGGTGTAAACCTAATGCGCCTTATGGCAACAAAAAATATTTATTTTGTGCCATTTGGGCAAGATTCACCGCATAATAAGCCCAATTCTATGGTAGCGCGAATGGAATTATTACAAGATACAATTGTTGAATCGCTAGAAGGGAAACAACTCCAACCTGTAGTTGTAGAAAAATTCAAGTATATGAATTAACAATCAAAAAACAGACAATTTTTTTCATGAAACCATCATTCTTATCGCAGAATATGATAAAATTAATTCTATTAAGAATGAGAAGGAGTATTTTTTACTCCTTTTTATTCTAAGTATAGAAGGATTGGTACCTAGAAAGGGGCATAGTGATGGAAAAGAAAAAATCTTTTCATGTCGCTGTAGTTGGAGCAACCGGCGCAGTTGGTGAACAAATGTTAAATACTTTAGAGAAACGTAATTTTCCAATTGGAAAGTTATCGTTGCTTTCATCTAAACGTTCTGCAGGCAAAACGCTTTTATTTAAAGGAGAAGAAGTAACAGTACAAGAAGCTACTCCTGAAAGTTTTGAAGGAGTGGATATTGCACTCTTCAGTGCGGGTGGATCTGTATCAAAACAATTAGCACCAGAAGCAGCAAAACGCGGTGCAATCGTTGTCGATAATACGAGCGCGTTTCGCATGACAGAAAATGTTCCGCTTGTTGTACCAGAAGTAAACGAAAAAGATTTATTAGAGCATAATGGAATTATTGCAAATCCAAACTGTTCTACCATTCAAATGGTAGTTGCTCTTGAACCAGTTCGTCAAAACTTTGGTTTAAAACGAGTAATCGTTTCCACATATCAAGCTGTATCAGGAGCAGGAGCGGCTGCAATTGAAGAGCTACATGAACAATCACAAGCCATTTTAAACGGTGAAGAGGCAAAAGCAAATGTTTTACCAGTAAAAGGTGATGAAAAGCATTATCCAATTGCATTTAATGCGATTCCACAAATTGATAAGTTTGAAGATAATGGCTTTACATTTGAAGAAATGAAAATGATTAATGAAACAAAGAAAATTATGCATATGCCAGATCTTGAAGTAGCGGCAACATGTGTCCGCTTGCCGGTTGTATCAGGTCACTCTGAATCGGTGTATATTGAAGTGGAAAAAGAAGGTATAACAGTAGAAGAGCTGCGCACCCTGTTAGCGAATGCAGAAGGAGTTGTACTGCAAGATAATCCAGCAGAACAAGTATATCCAATGCCAGCAACTGCAGTGGGTAAAAACGAAGTATTCGTTGGTCGCATTCGTAAAGATTTAAACAATGATAAAGGATTCCATCTTTGGGTCGTATCTGATAACTTATTAAAAGGGGCTGCATGGAACTCTGTTCAAATTGCAGAACGATTAGTGAAATTACAATTAGTGTAAACGGCTAAAAGAAGGTGCAAAAATGAAAATTATTGTCCAAAAATTTGGTGGTACATCTGTACGTGATGAAAATGGTCGAAAACACGCCCTTCATCACATCAAAAAATCATTAAAAGAAGGCTATAAAATTGTAGTTGTTGTATCTGCGATGGGTCGCAAAGGTGAGCCATATGCGACTGATACATTACTAAGCCTTGTAAGTGAAAAACAATCGTTTATTTCAAAACGTGAACAAGATTTATTGTTGTCTTGTGGTGAGTTAATTTCGGCAATTGTGTTTTCGAATATGTTAAATGAAAATGAAATTAAAGCGGCAGCATTCAATGGTGCACAAGCTGGCTTTATTACAAATGATGATTTTACAAACGCTAAAATCATTGAAATGAACTGTGAACGTATACGTAAAGAATTAGAAGAAGTAGATGTAATTGTCGTAACGGGATTTCAAGGGCAAACGAAAGAAGGCGATACGACAACACTTGGACGCGGTGGAAGTGATACATCAGCATCGGCATTAGGTGTTGCGCTTCATGCCGAATATATTGATATCTTTACAGATGTAGAAGGTGTGATGACAGCTGATCCTCGTATTGTAAAAGATGCGCGTCACCTTGAAAATGTAACATATAATGAAATCTGTAATATGGCATATCAAGGCGCGAAAGTTGTTCACCCTCGTGCTGTTGAAATTGCGATGCATGCAAAAGTACCTCTGCGTGTGCGTTCTACGTATTCTGATAGCGAAGGTACTCTAATTGCAGCGTATGATGGTGCAACAAAAGGTCGTGATGTACAAGAGCGTCCTGTAACTGGTATTGCTCATGTTTCCGATGTAACACAAATTAAAGTGTTAGCAAAAGACGGGGCATATGATTTACAAACAGAAGTTTTCAAAGAAATGGCAAATGAGAAGATTAGCGTAGATTTGATCAATATTTCTCCTACCGGTGTAGCATACACAGTTAGTGATGATGTTGCAGATCGAGCAGTTGAAGTGCTTCATAAGCTTGGATATGATCCAATTGTAACGGAGCATTGTGCAAAAGTATCTATTGTTGGAGCTGGTATCGCAGGTGTTCCAGGTGTTACAGCGAAAATTGTCACATCATTAGCTGAAAATGGAGTTCAAATATTGCAATCAGCAGATAGCCATACAACAATATGGGTACTTGTGAAAGAAGAGAAACTTGTAGATGCTGTAAATGCACTTCATCGCGCATTTGAGCTTTCGAAAGAAAAGCAACTGGAATTATAAGGAGTGAGACCATGAGAGATTTTGGGACAATTGCAACTGCGATGGTCACACCGTTTGATAAAAATGGAAACATCGATTTTGCAAAGACAACAAAATTGGTAAATTATTTGATTGATAACGGGACAACATCAATCGTTGTAGGAGGAACGACAGGTGAATCTCCTACATTAACATCTGAAGAAAAAGTAGCGTTATATCATCATGTCGTATCTGTTGTTGATAAGAGGGTGCCTGTGATAGCTGGAACTGGTAGCAACAATACACATGCTTCTGTGGAGCTTACGAAAAAAGCTGAAGAAGTAGGCGTAGATGCGATTATGTTAGTTGCACCATATTATAATAAACCAAGTCAGGAAGGTATGTATCAGCACTTTAAAACAATTGCTGAAAGTACAAAACTCCCGATCATGCTATACAACGTTCCAGGTCGATCTATTGTACAGATTTCTGTTGATACAGTTGTTCGTTTATCGCAAATTCCAAACATTGTTGCAATTAAGGATGCGGGTGGCGACGTATTAACGATGACAGAAATCATTGAAAAAACAGATGATGATTTTGCTGTTTACAGTGGTGATGACGGATTAACATTGCCAGCTATGGCAATTGGAGCAAAAGGTATTGTATCTGTTGCTTCTCATATTATTGGTAATGAAATGCAAGACATGATTACAGCATTCCAAACTGGTGATATGAAAACAGCGCAAAAGCTTCATCAATTGTTAGTAAGAGTGACAAATGCATTATTTATGGCACCGAGTCCAACTCCAGTCAAGACGGCATTGCAAATCGTAGGATTAGACGTTGGTTCTGTTCGTTTACCTCTTCTACCATTAACTGAAGAAGAAAGAACGCAATTACTTGAAGTTATACAATCTATTCCTCGCTAATAGGAAAGTGGCTTAGTGATATTTGCTAAGCCACTTTTTGTATTTTATCCCGCTATTTTGAAGATATGATTGCCGTTTATAAAACATTTTTACTACCAGACGGTTTACTGTACTGTTACCTAGTTTATTGTCTTATACATATTCTTCTCTTTTCTTTCTTATAATTTAACTTGTGTTCTATTTCTTATATCAGTTATAATATGGCTAAGTAGCTTAGTACGGGTATGCTTAGCAATAATGGAAAAACTTTACGGGTTATCGGATTTTGTATGAATTTACATAAAACATTTGATTTATATAATGAAAGAGAGGTGGAACCTGGTTTAAAAACAAAAAACGTGATAAGATCTTCGTTTTAGATGTTGAAAAATGATGGTGGAGTTCCCCCTGGTTTCTCTACAATGTTAGCGGGATCAGTTTTTATACTATTTTTAAACCAGGCAACAACATGAAGAAGAAAGAGATAGATACTGTAAAAGTATTCGCTCTCGGCGGAGTGGGCGAAATTGGAAAGAATATGTACTGCGTGGAAATTGATTCTGAAATTTTTATTGTGGATGCAGGACTTATGTTTCCAGAAGAAGAGATGTTTGGAATAGATATTGTTATTCCTGATATCACATATTTAGTGGAAAATAAAGAGCGTGTAAAAGGACTATTTTTAACACACGGCCATGAAGACCATATTGGTGGTATTGTTTATGTGTTAAGAAAATTGGATATTCCAGTTTATGGGACGAAATTAACGAATGGTCTTGTGAAAGAAAAATTAGGAGAAGCAGGCATGTTAGGCCGTGTTGATTTAAGAACGATTGATTCTAATGCTACTGTAGAATTCGATACAACAACGGTTTCTTTCTTTAAAACAACACATAGTATTCCAGATGCTGTGGGTGTTTGTTTCCATACATCACAAGGTGCAGTTGTATATACTGGTGATTTTAAATTTGATCAAACACCTATCGGGAATAATGGTTCAGATATTGGGAAAATGGCTCAAATCGGCAATGAGGGTGTACTTTGTTTACTATCTGATAGTACAAATGCAGAGCGTCCTGGCTATACAGGATCTGAGAGAGAAGTCGGTATAGAGATCTCTAAAGTATTTTATAATTCAGAAGGCCGTATTATTGTAGCTTCATTTGCGTCTAATGTTCATCGTATTCAACAAGTTTTTGATGCGGCTTATGAAACTGGTCGTAAGGTAGCGGTTGTGGGACGAAGTATGGTAAAGGTAGTTGATATTGCATATAATCTAGGCTATTTAAATATTCCAGACGGTATGTTAATTTCACTGCAGGATGTTGATAATTATCCTGAGAAAAAGGTGGCAATTTTAACGACTGGAAGTCAAGGTGAGCCAATGGCTGCCCTTTCTAGAATGGCAAGACAAGCCCATAAACAAATTTCAATTCGTAAAGGTGATACAGTCATTATTGCAGCATCCCCAATTCCAGGGAATGAAACATCTGTCTCAAGAACAATTGATTTACTATTTAGAGCAGGTGCGGATGTCGTATATTATGGAGAAAAGAAAGTCCATGTTTCTGGGCATGGTAGTCAAGAAGAATTGAAGTTAATGTTGAATTTAATGAAACCGAAATATTTCGTGCCTGTACATGGTGAATTTCGAATGCAAAAAGCGCACGCCCGTTTAGCTCAAGATGTTGGAATTCATTCGGGTCGCATTTTTATCACTGAAAAAGGTGAAGTAATCTCCTTTACAGATGGTGTAGCGAAACCAGCAGGGAAGGTTCCAGCTGGAAATGTATTGATTGATGGATTAGGCGTTGGTGATGTTGGGAATATTGTGTTACGAGATCGAAAAATGTTATCGCAAGACGGTATCTTAGTCGTTGTTGTAACCCTTGGGAAAGATGAGAAAAAAATTATTTCTGGACCAGAAATAATTTCGCGAGGCTTTGTTTATGTTCGTGAATCTGAAGCGTTAATTGAAAAATCAACTGATATCGTACGTACAATTGTAGAACAATCTATTAAAGAATATTCTATTGAATGGTCAACGTTAAAACAAAATATTCGTGAATTACTTGGACAATTTTTATTTGAAAAAACGAAAAGAAAACCGATGATTTTACCAATTATCATGGAAGTATAAGAGAGAGCTGCCTATATAGGTAGCTTTTTCTTTTGTCCTCTGTCGAATGAAATTTATAACTTAACAAATAATAGTTATATACATGAGAAAGGGGATACGACATGATAGAGCGTGATGAAATGAAAAGTGAAGAAAAAGAGCCTGAGAAAAAAGAAGAGACGAAAGAAGCTTCTGTATTAGAGAAAATTCAGCAGCTTGGACAGACAAATGTCCCGCAATTAAATGAATCGCGTATTCATTGTTTAACGATTATAGGGCAAATTGAAGGGCATGTGCAGTTGCCACCACAAAATAAAACGACGAAATATGAACATGTTATTCCGCAAATTGTAGCGATTGAACAAAATCCTAAAATTGAAGGATTATTAATTTTGTTAAATACAGTTGGAGGGGATGTGGAAGCTGGGCTTGCGCTTTCTGAAATGATCGCTTCGCTTTCCAAACCGACTGTATCGATTGTACTTGGCGGAGGCCATTCCATTGGTGTGCCAATTGCGGTATCAACAGATTATTCATTCATTGCAGAAACAGCAACAATGACAATTCACCCTATTCGTCTTACAGGTCTTGTAATAGGTGTCCCACAAACATTTGAGTATTTAGATAAAATGCAAGAGCGTGTTATTCGTTTTGTAACAAAGCATTCTAAAGTAACAGAAGATCGTTTTAAGGAGTTAATGTTTGCAAAAGGGAATTTAACGCGAGATATTGGTACAAATGTTGTCGGTTTGGATGCGGTGAAATATGGTTTAATTGATGATGTTGGAGGGATTGGTCAAGCAATCAAAAAATTAAATGAATTAATTGATACAAAAGCATCAACTGAACAAGGCGGGGCGTTGTTACAATGATTTTATATACGATTATGCCAGAGCAACTCGTGTATCCGATGGATCAAAGAGAATTTGCGAAACAGAAAATTATTCACGTAGATGGTATTGATATGGTTGTGGAAATGGGAAATGAAAATAAATACTCTGTTGTACGTGTGTTAAGTACAAACCCTCAACATTTTTTACAATATGAACCGGGACAGAAAATATCCTTTTCTTAAAAGCAGGATTTTGTTTATGAACTATGGTATAATATAAAAAACAAGAGGGTGAAGCAGCCATGTGTGTAGGCTGCTTTCTTCAATTTATTCTGCAAAATTCTGTTTGAGTGGGACTATATTGATTCGGTGAAAGTTATATTTTTGAATGAGAATTTGAGGTGAAGAAATGGCAAAACAAAAGCAAAGAGGGACGAAAACAAAAGCAAGACGTACCATAAAGCCAACTTTGTACTACGAAATCGTCGGTTTGACTCTTTTTGCGCTCTCCATCATTACAATTATGCAACTAGGTGTTGTCGGAAAAGCATTCGTGCTATTTTTTCGCTTTTTCTTTGGAGAATGGTACATACTTGGAGTGCTTGGGGTTATTGCACTTTCTATAGCGTTTGTTATAAAACGAGAGTGGCCGAATTTATTAAACAAACGATTGGTTGGTCTATATTTAATCGTATTAGCGATATTGATGTTTAGTCACATTACATTAGTTAACCTTTTAACAAAAGACGGGGCAGTACAAAGTTCATCTGTTATTGTAACGACAAAAGATTTGTTCTTTCATGAAATGAAAAAAGGAGTCGACTCAGTACATTTAGGAGGGGGAATGTTTGGGGCTATTATGTTTGCGACATGCTATTTTTTATTTGATGAGGTTGGCGCGTACATAATTGGAATGATTCTTATTTTGCTTGGTGTATTATGTATTACAAATAAACATATAGGAGAAGTACTTGCGCCGCTTGGACATATACTTAGACGACAATTTCAAGTGATGCAAGGTGATTATAAAGATTGGCAAATGAAACGGGCTGCTGAAAAAACTGAGAAGAAAAAGACATCTCGCACGCGGAGTGAACGTCATGTGCAAGATGTGCCGGAGTTAGTAGAGCATATAGAACAAGTGGATGTAGCGCCGCCGATTATATCAAACTTTACTGAAAACTATGCAACGCCGGATCCAATAAGTGAAGAACCTCCTGAAGCAACTCAAGAGAATCCTTTGCCGATGCAAGAAGAACAGCCGCAGCGGAAAAAAGGTGAAAAAATTGTTGAATCGCTTTCCGGAGAGACGAAAGCACCGCCAATGCATTTTTCTGATGTTGAAAATAAAGACTATAAGCTACCGTCTTTAGAACTATTAAAGTTTCCGAACAATAAGCAAGTGACAAATGAGAATGAGACGATTTATGAAAATGCTCGTAAGTTGGAACGAACATTCCAAAGCTTCGGCGTGAAAGCGAAAGTAACAAAGGTTCATAGAGGGCCGGCTGTTACAAAATATGAAGTATATCCTGATATGGGAGTTAAAGTTAGTAAAATTGTTAGTTTAAGTGATGATTTAGCACTAGCTTTAGCGGCTAAAGATATTCGAATTGAAGCACCGATCCCGGGGAAATCAGCTGTTGGTATTGAAGTGCCGAATTCAGAAGTTGCAGTGGTTACGTTAAGAGAAGTATTGGATTCGAAAGCAAATAATCATCCGGAAGAAAAGTTATTAATTGGACTTGGGCGAGATATTACAGGTGAAGCTGTATTAGCACGTCTAAATAAAATGCCCCATTTACTCGTAGCAGGGGCAACTGGTAGCGGAAAGAGTGTGTGTATTAACGGGATTATTACAAGTATTTTAATGCGCGCTAAACCGCATGAAGTGAAACTTATGATGATTGACCCTAAGATGGTAGAATTAAATGTATACAATGGTGTTCCGCATTTATTAACGCCTGTTGTGACAGACCCGAAAAAAGCGTCACAGGCATTAAAAAAGGTTGTCAATGAAATGGAACGACGTTATGAATTGTTTGCGCATAGTGGAACACGGAATATTGAAGGATACAACGACTACGTTAAACAGCATAATGAACAATCTGAAGCGAAGCAACCAGAACTTCCGTATATTGTTGTTATCGTGGACGAGTTGGCCGATTTAATGATGGTTGCTTCTTCTGATGTTGAGGATGCGATTATGCGTTTGGCACAAATGGCACGTGCAGCTGGTGTTCATTTAATTATTGCGACGCAGCGTCCATCTGTAGATGTTATTACTGGTGTTATTAAAGCCAATATTCCATCGCGAATTGCATTTGCGGTTTCCTCTCAAACTGACTCAAGAACGATTCTTGATACAGGAGGAGCAGAGAAATTGTTAGGACGAGGTGATATGCTGTTTGTACCAATTGGTGCTTCTAAGCCAGTTCGTGTACAAGGTGCATTTCTATCAGATGATGAAGTAGAAAAAGTAGTAGAATACGTTATTGGGCAGCAAAAAGCACAATATCAAGAGGATATGATTCCGCAAGATGTACAAGAAACAGTGCAAGAGGTGGAAGATAATTTATATGACGAAGCCGTGCAGCTCGTTGTAGACATGCAAACTGCGTCAGTCTCTATGTTACAGCGCAGGTTTCGTATTGGATATACGCGTGCAGCCAGGTTGATTGATGCGATGGAAATGAACGGTGTTGTTGGTCCGTATGAAGGAAGTAAGCCTCGTGAAGTGCTGTTAAAAGATATTCAAGAGAAAAGTTCGTGATAAAGTGAAGTGACCAAATAGCGAGATAGAGAAACCGATTAGAAAGAATTCTAGCCGGTTTCTTTAATGGATAAAAATGATAACGCTTACCTTTTGTTGATTTTAATGAGAATACGAATGGTTGTATTTTTTTTGATTTCAACGTTCGATTTTTTCTTGGATTGTATTGACAGTAATCTTATCAAGTGGTACGATTACTTCGAAATCAAAATAAACCTCATATAATCTTGGTAATAAGGTCCATAAGTTTCTACCTAGCAACCATTAATTTGCTAGACTATGAGGAAAAAGTGTCAATACAAGGTGTACAGCAACTTTGTTCCTAACTTTTTCATCATATGAGAAATGTAAGGTGCAAAGTTTTTTTTATAAGTTAAAGAAAGAAAATTTCATTTAACGAAATTATTAGCACTTATTCGACAAATCTTAACTTTCTTGTTTTCATTTAGGGGAATTCATGATATATTAGTTATGGAAAAAATAGGAAAAGAAGTCTTACATCAGAGGTCGAATAAGTGAAGTGCGAGGGGAGTCTTATGTCAGTAAAGTCAGATAGTCGACATTTGTATTTACGAGTGATTGACCACATTAAAGAAAAGATTAAAAGCGGGGTATATAAAGAGAAGCAAAAGCTACCGTCCGAATTTGATCTAGCAAAAGAATTAGGTGTTAGTAGAGCGACCTTGCGAGAAGCACTTCGAATTTTAGAAGAAGAAAGCGTTATCATCCGTAGGCATGGTGTAGGAACGTTTGTAAATGCAAAGCCGTTGTTTTCTTCTGGAATTGAACAATTATCTAGTATTACAGATATGATTACTGGTGCAGGCAAAAAGCCAGGTACAGTATTTCTATCATCAGCAGTAGGGAGCTTAACGGAAGAAGAAAAAGAAAAATTTAATAGTGAAGATGGTTTTGAGACACTTATGATTGAACGCGTTCGTACAGCAGATGGGGAACCTGTTGTTTATTGCGTTGATAAGTTATCGAAAGAAGTTCTTCCTGATTTGTCAGAATACAAAGAGGAATCATTACTTACAGTCATACATAGAAATACACATAAACGCATTACATATGCTGTTGCTCATATTGAGCCGCTTGGCTATCACTCTAAAATATCACCAATTTTAGAATGCGGACCAGAAACCGCGTTACTTGTGTTAAAGCAAATGCACTATGATCAAAATGATGAACCAATTTTATATTCGATTAATTATTTTCGAGCAGACAAATTTAGCTTCCATGTATTAAGAAAATGTATGTAGATTGTGCTCATTTTAGGGGGGTGACAGCAAGAAAATAGGGACATGGGTGTAGAACTAACTAGATACATATTTTAGGAGGGGTTTTTAGTATGAAGAAAAAAGCGGGAATTTTATTGTCATTAACGTTAGCAGCAAGCACAATTTTAGGAGCTTGTGGAAACACTGATAAGTCAAGCGAGAAAAAAGAGGGAAAAGACAGCAAAAACTTTAAAGTTGGTATGGTTACAGACGTTGGTGGAGTAGATGATAAATCATTTAACCAATCTGCTTGGGAAGGGTTAAAAAAGTTTGGTAAAGAGAACAAACTAAAAGAAAATGAAGGATATCGCTATCTTGAATCTGCTAAGGATGCAGATTACATTCCAAACTTAGCGAAATTTGTAGACACTAACTATGATTTAACATTTGGAATCGGTTATAAAATGCAAGAGTCTATCCAAGAAACAGCAGTAAAAAATTCGAAAAAACAATTTGCAATTGTTGATGCAGTAGTTGATAAGCCAAATGTAACAAGTATTACATTTAAAGACCATGAAGGTTCTTTCCTTGTAGGTGCGGTTGCGGCAATGACAACAAAATCAAATAAAGTAGGATTTATTGGGGGGATTAAAAGTCCTCTAATTGAAAAATTTGAATCTGGTTTCAAGGCTGGTGCAAAATTTGTAAATCCGAATATTGAAGTTGTATCTCAATATGCAGAAGCATTTGATAAACCAGAAAAAGGTTCTGTATTAGCTTCAGCTATGTACGGTCAAGGTGTTGACGTAATTTATCATGCATCTGGTGCAACTGGTAACGGTGTATTTACAGAAGCGAAAAACCGTAAGAAAAAAGGTGAGAATGTTTGGGTAATCGGGGTTGACCGTGACCAAAACCAAGAAGGTATGCCAGAAAATGTAACACTAACTTCAATGGTAAAACGTGTTGACGTTGCAGTAGAAAAAGTTTCACAAAAAGCAAAAGACGGTAAACTTGAAGGCGGTAAAACAGAATCATTTGGTTTACAAGATGAAGGTGTTGGAATTGCAAAAACAACTGACAACGTGAAAAAAGTAAATCCAGAAATTTTAACAAAAGTAGAAGATTTGAAAAAGAAAATTGTAAGTGGTGAAATTAAAGTACCTTCTACTCCAAATGAGTACAAAACATTTGAAGCTTCTCTTAAAAAATAAGGGTAGATCAATAGCAAAGGTTAGTTCTAAGAACTAACCTTTGCATATATATAAATCCACTTTGAAAAACTGACATAAAACCTTCTGAGAGCATCTGGCCGCGCTTAGGTGCGGTCAGGGCCTTTTCATGCCATGTGCCATGTTTTAAAACAAAAGGAGCAGGTAAGTAGCGGGCATGTTGTGTTCATGTGTTAAAAAATTAAGTTGGATATATATAGAACTTTATCTTGTTAGGAGGATTAATATGGAATACGTAATTGAGATGAATAATATTACAAAAGTATTCCCAGGAATTGTGGCGAATGATGATATTACGCTGCAAGTGAAACAGGGAGAAATTCATGCTTTACTTGGAGAGAATGGTGCTGGGAAATCCACACTTATGAATGTTTTATTTGGGTTATATCAACCGGAACAAGGTGAAATTAAAATTAAAGGGAAACCTGTAAAAATTACCAACCCTAATGTAGCGAATGATCTTGGGATTGGCATGGTACATCAGCACTTTATGCTAGTACATAATTTTACAGTTACAGAAAATATTATTCTCGGAAATGAACCGAAAAAAAGCGGGAAAATTGCGATTGCCGAAGCTGCTAAAGAAATTAAAGCATTATCTGAGCAATACGGGTTGTCGGTAGATCCATATGCGAAAATAGAGGATATTTCTGTTGGAATGCAGCAGCGTGTGGAAATTTTAAAAACGCTCTACCGCGGAGCAGAGATTTTAATTTTTGACGAACCGACGGCTGTGTTAACGCCGCAGGAGATTCAAGAACTTATTCATATTATGAAAAAGCTAGTGCAAGAAGGGAAATCTATTATTCTTATCACACATAAGTTGAAAGAAATTATGGAAGTATGTGATCGTTGTACAATTATCCGTAAAGGAAAGGGAATTGGAACGGTAGACGTTGCAAGTACAGATGAAAACAAGCTTGCAGAATTGATGGTCGGACGTCAAGTGAATTTTAAAACAGAAAAGTCAGACGCCAAACCACGTGAAAATGTACTTGAAATTTCCAATCTTGTTGTGCACGATGCACGTCATTTACCTACTGTAAAAGGACTTGACTTAACTGTTCGTGCAGGAGAAATTGTTGGTATTGCAGGAATCGATGGAAATGGACAAAGTGAATTAATAGAAGCGATTACTGGTTTACGAAAAGTTGAGTCAGGCTCTATTACGTTAAGAGAGAAAGACGTAACAAATTGGCCAGTTAGACGGATTACAGAGGAAGGTGTTGGACACATTCCTGAAGATCGTCATAAGCACGGGCTTGTTCTTGATTTTTCTATCGGAGATAACATGGTACTGCAAACGTATTATAAAAATCCGAATTCTAAAAAAGGTATTTTAAATTTCACAAAGATTTATGATAAAGCAAAATCATTAATTGAGCAGTTCGATGTTCGTACACCGAGTGAGCATACACTAGCACGAGCATTATCTGGAGGAAATCAGCAAAAGGCAATTATTGCTCGTGAAGTAGATCGTGATCCGGATTTATTAATTGCCGCGCAGCCAACACGTGGTTTAGATGTTGGGGCCATTGAGTTTATTCATAAAAAGTTAATTGAACAGCGCGATAAAGGAAAGGCAGTTCTGTTGCTTTCGTTAGAGCTTGACGAAATTATAAATGTAAGCGACCGCGTCGCTGTCATTTATGAAGGGAAAATTGTTGATATTGTAAATCCAAAAGAAACAAACGAGCAACAGCTAGGTCTGTTAATGGCTGGGGGAAAGAAGAAAGAGAAGGTGAACACAAATGGCTAAAAAATTTTTAACGGAGCGAACAATTAACATTTTAGTACCTGTATTATCCGTTATTTTTGGTTTACTTGTTGGAGCCATTGTCATGATTACGAGTGGATACGATCCAATAGTCGGCTATGCCGCATTATGGGATGGTATGGTCGGAAATTCACGTGCAATAGGTGAAACACTCCGTACGATGATTCCACTTGTTCTTGCTGGTTTATCAGTAGCATTTGCCTTCCGTACAGGTTTGTTTAATATCGGGGTGGAAGGACAATTGCTAGTGGGATGGCTTGCTGCAGTTTGGTTCGGTTATGCTGTTTCTTTACCATCCTTCATCCATGTCCCATTATCGATATTAGTTGCAGCGCTTGCTGGTGGACTGTGGGGATTTGTTCCTGGATATTTAAAAGGAAAGTTTAAGGTAAATGAAGTTATTGTCACAATTATGATGAACTATATCGCGCTTTATGTAACGTATTACATCATCAGGAATTTTCTACATGAAGCAAATGAAAAATCGTATGATATAAAAGCGAGTGCGTCTTTAACTTCTTCTTGGTTATCCTCTTTAACAGATGGCTCTCGCCTGCACTGGGGAATCATTGTAGCGATTGTTGTAGCACTTATTATGTGGTTTATATTAGATCGTACAACATTAGGTTACGAGCTCAAATCAGTTGGGTTTAATCAGCACGCTTCTAAATATGCCGGAATGAAAGTGTCACGTAATGTTGTATTATCAATGACGATTGCTGGTGCATTTGCTGGAATTGGTGGTGCAATGGAGGGGCTTGGAACATTCCAAAGTATGACAGCGATGTCTTCTTTTACAGGAATAGGTTTTGATGGTATTGCCGTGGCTCTTCTTGGTGCAAATAATGCATTTGGTATTTTATTATCAGCGCTATTATTTGGCGGATTGAAAAGTGCCGCACCGCAAATGAACTTTGAAGCGAACGTTCCGTCTGAACTCATTAATGTTATTATTGCATGTATTATTTTCTTTGTAGCATGTAGCTATGTTTTAAGATGGGCACTTTCTCGTTTTAGCAAGGAGGGGAAATAAATGAGTTTCCTAGATATTTTAGCCGTTCTTGTTACAGGTACGTTATATACCTCGGCACCGCTTATTTTTACAGCACTTGGAGGCGTATTTAGTGAACGTTCTGGTGTTGTAAACATTGCATTAGAAGGGTTAATGTTGTTTGGTGCATTTGTTGGTGTTGTTACAACTTTATTAATGGGCGATACATGGGGAGCGATGACGCCGTGGATTGCGCTTGTTTTTGCAGCAATTGGCGGGGGATTATTTGCACTTCTTCATGCGGTTGCATCCATTACATTCCGCGCTGATCAAGTTGTCAGCGGAGTAGCAATTAACTTTTTAGCGTTAGGATTAACAGTGTTTGCGATTAAAAAGATTTTTGGAAAAGGTCAAACTGATTTTATCCAATATCGTATTGAAAAAATTGATATTCCTGGCCTTTCTGATATTCCTGTTATTGGAAAAATATTTTTCTCTGATGTACCATTAACTTCATATATTGCAATTATTTTAGCATTTGTAGTTTGGTACGTGATTTATAAAACACCATTTGGCTTACGATTACGTGCTGTTGGAGAACATCCAATGGCAGCTGATACAATGGGTATTAATGTTTATAAAATGCGCTATATTGCAGTTTGTTTATCAGGTATGTTTGCAGGTGTTGGTGGTGCTGTATTTTCAACATCTATCTCAAATAACTTTTCTGGGGCTACAATTACAGGACAAGGATTTTTAGCGTTAGCAGCAATGATTTTTGGGAAATGGCATCCAATTGGAGCTCTAGGTGCAGCATTATTTTTTGGATTTGCACAGTCACTTGGTGTTACAGGTGGTACAATTCCTATTTTAGATCAAATTCCAAGTATCTTTTTAACGATATTACCGTATGTATTAACAATTTTTGCACTTGTTGGTTTTGTTGGACGTTCCGAAGCTCCGAAAGCGCTTGGAACGCCATATGAAAAAGGAAAACGCTAAAAGCCAAAAAGCTCGCACATTAGTGCGAGTTTTTTTACATACAATAACGTTAATACATGAGAAAATTTGCATTTTCTTTTGTGAAAACTGTATATTGAAGAAGAAAATTCCTTTTTAGAGGAGGTTTACAAATGGATCTTATAAAACAAGAAACACATGAATTAGGTGGATTGCGTGTACATATGATTCCGACAGAAAAATATAAAACGAATACATTTGTGTTACGGTTAAAGTCACCGTTATGTGAAGAAACAGTAACAGAACGTGCTTTGCTTCCTTATGTATTACAAAGTGCTACAGAAACACACTCGTCTGTCATTCGAATTCGTCAATATTTAGAGGAGTTATATGGTTCGTCATTAGCTGTTGATGTAAGTAAAAAAGGTGAGG
Source organism: Bacillus sp. 123MFChir2 (assembly GCF_000383235.1). Lineage (GTDB taxonomy): Bacteria > Bacillota > Bacilli > Bacillales > Bacillaceae_G > Bacillus_A. The sequence goes on along the minus strand of NZ_KB910924.1, from coordinate 39,025 downwards.
ATCATGTTATTTCTATTTATATAGACATTGCCAATGAAACATATTTACAAGAAGCGCCGCCGCTCTTTGAAAAAGCGCTTGCTATGCTTGCTGATATTTTACTAAGACCAGCAACAGAAGGAAATGGTTTTTTACAAACAGTCGTAGAAAGTGAAAAACGTGCACTCGTGCAGCGGATTGAATCTACGTTTGACGATAAAATGCGCTATGCAAATGAACGACTCATCGAAGAAATGTGTAAAGTAGAACCGTACCGCTTAAGTGCAAACGGTCAAAAAGAGCGTGTTTCTAAGATTACAAACGAATCTTTGTATCAATATTATAAAAAAGTATTAGATGAAGATGAAATGGATTTATATATTATAGGTGATATTGAAGAAGGGGCTCTTGATCTTGTGAAACGGTACTTCTCTGTTTCTAAACGTGAACCGAAAGAAAGGAATGTACTGCTTCATAAGAAAAATGAAGAAGAACAAGAGGTTGTAGAAAAACAAGAACTAAAGCAAAGTAAATTAAACATTGGATACCGCACATATATTACGTATCGCGACGAAGACTATTTTGCTTTGCAATTATTTAATGGTTTGTTTGGTGGTTTTTCACATTCGAAATTATTTGTTAATGTACGTGAGAAAAACAGCTTGGCATATTATGCTGCCTCTCGTTATGAAAGTCATAAGGGACTTCTTTTTGTAATGTCTGGAATTGAAGGGAAAAATTACGAAAAAGCTGTTACGATTATTAAAGAACAAATGATAGCGATGCAAAATGGTGATTTTACTGATGAGGAAATCGTACAAACGAAAAGTGTAATTAAAAATCAAGTTTTAGAGACAATTGATACGCCGCGTGGTCTAGTAGAACTTCTGTATCATGGAGTAATTGCAAATTATGACCGCCCTGTAGAAGGATGGTTAACAGAGATTGAACGAGTAACGAAAGAGGAAATCGTTAAAGTAGCCAATAATATTCAGCTAGATACAATTTACTTCTTACATGGGACGGAGGGAGTTTAAGATGGAAAAAATCGTTTATGAACAATTAAAAGAAACGCTGTATTACGAAAAACTGTCCAATGGTTTAGAAGTATATATTCTCCCAAAACAAGATTTTAATAAAACGTATGCAACATTTACGACAAAGTATGGTTCTATCGATAATACGTTTGCGCCACTTGGGAAAAATGAGATGCTTCGTGTGCCGGATGGAATTGCACATTTTCTAGAGCATAAATTATTTGAAAAAGAGGATCACGATGCGTTTCAATTATTTAGTAAGCAAGGAGCTTCTTCAAACGCATTCACATCGTTTACAAGAACTGCATATTTATTTTCTTGCACATCAAACGTTGAAAAAAATTTAGAAACATTGTTAAATTTCGTGCAAGATCCATACTTTTCTGAACAAACGGTGGAGAAAGAGAAGGGGATTATTGGGCAAGAAATTCAAATGTATCAAGATAATGCCGATTGGCGTTTGTATTTTGGATTAATTGACAGTTTATATAGGAAACACCCTGTAAAGATTGATATTGCAGGAACAATTGATTCAATCAGTAAAATTACGAAAGATTTACTGTATGAGTGTTACCATACATTTTATCACCCAAGCAATATGTTGCTATTTGTTGTTGGTTCGATTGATCCAGAGAAAACGATGGATTTAGTGCGTCAAAATCAAGAGAAGAAAAATTATACTGCTCAATCTGAAATTGAACGATCTTTTGATGAAGAACCAGAACAAGTAAATGAGAAAAAAATGGTTATTACAATGCCGGTACAAACACCGAAATGCTTAGTTGGTGTGAAAACGCAGGACTTGAAGCGACAAGGAAAAGACTTGTTAAAACAAGAAATTGCTTTAACGCTTATGTTAGATTATTTATTTGGAAAAAGTTCTACCCATTATGAAACATTGTATAATGAAGGTTTAATTGACGATACGTTTTCGTACGATTATACAGAAGAAAGTAGTTTCGGTTTTGCGATGATTGGTGGAGATACAAAGCACCCAGATGAATTAGCAAAGCGAATAACGGATATTTTACTACAAACAAATTATGATGAGTTATGCGAAGAAACGTTAGAGCGTGTGAAAAAGAAGAAAATAGGTGGTTTTTTACGTTCACTAAATTCACCAGAATATATTGCAAATCAATTCACACGGTACGCATTTAACGGCTCTAGTCTGTTTGACGCATTATCTGTTTTGGAACGTTTATCAATTCAAGATTTACAAACTGTTGCGAAGAGCTTTCTAAAAGAAGAACGACTTAGTGTTTGCCAAGTACTTCCAAAGAAGTGATGGAGTAGAGAGAGGGAAAAGATGAAGAAGTTTGCATTAGTTACCGGGGGAAGTGGAGGAATCGGCTCTGCCGTTGTAAGACGCTTAGTAAAAGATGGCTACACGGTGTATGTTCATTATAACCAAGGTGAAAAGAGAGTTCAGCAATTAGAACAAGAACTGAAAGATATTATTCCCGTTCAGGCTAATTTATCAGAAATAGATGGTGCTTTGCAATTATGGTCGCAAATTCATCATCCAATTGAGACGATTGTATATGCAGCTGGGCAAAGTATTTTTGGATTAACGACAGATGTTACAGATGAACAATTAAATGAGATGGTGGAGCTGCAAGTGAAAAATGTATATAAACTTGTTTCATTTGCACTTCCCTCAATGGTTCGAAATCGAAGTGGGAATATTGTTGTTATTTCTTCCATTTGGGGACAAATAGGTGCTTCATGCGAAGTGCTGTATTCAATGGTGAAAGGAGCGCAAAATTCATACGTAAAAGCATTGGCGAAAGAGGTTGCATTAAGTGGTGTACGGGTGAATGCGATTGCTCCAGGTGCAATTGAAACAGAAATGATGCGCATATTTTCGAATGAAGAAAAGCAAGAGATTGCAGAAGAAATTCCGCTTGGCCGATTAGGGGTGGCAGAAGAAGTAGCCAATACAGTTGCATTTGTAGTTTCTTCTCAAGCATCTTATATAACAGGTCAAATCATTGGAGTGAATGGGGGTTGGCATTGTTAATCGTTTAAAGTAAGGAGTATTGTATTTTGCATTTTGTTCGTACATAAAAAAGAGCATAGTGGCAAATAGTAAATATGACTCCATTACTTAATAGTGAGGTGCTTAACGATGTCAGTATTAGATAACTTTGAACAATGGAAAGGCTTTTTAGGAGAGCGTTTAGACCAAGCGCAAGAAAAAGGCTTAGACGGCGGGGCAATTTCTGATATGGCTTATCGCATTGGGGATTATTTAGCAAATGAAGTAGAAGCGCGTAATGACCAAGAAAAATTATTGGCGGAGCTGTGGAAGGTTGCAGATGAACAAGAGCAACATATAATTGCGAATTTAATGGTAAAAATGGTCAAACATAAGTAGTGAAAAGAGAGGAAGTATCCTCTCTTTTTTTGTCGATTTTGAGAATCCTTCAATTAAATCGAGTTCTCGATTGTACATTTCACTTTCCTATTAGGGGGAAATCATATAATATAGTACGTAGGTGTAAAGTAAGCAAGGGGAGTGTCATCAAATGATTGAATGGTATTTTGAGTATGAAATACATAAAAACCGACCTGGCTTGCTTGGTGATGTTTCTTCGTTAATCGGTATGCTTGGTATTAATATTGTTACAATTAATGGGGTAGACAATGCTAGGCGCGGACTATTATTAATGTGTGAGAATCAAGAACAAATTTCTAGACTTGAATCAATTCTAAATACAATGGATAATATAACTGTAACGAAATATCGTCCACCGAAGCTTCGTGATCGATTGGCAGTTCGGCACGGAAGATATATACAGCGAGATGCGGATGATAAGAAAACATTTCGTTTTGTTCGTGATGAATTAGGTTTACTTGTCGATTTTATGGCGGAACTTATGAAAAAAGATGGCCATAAATTAATTGGAATTCGTGGAATGCCGCGCGTTGGAAAAACAGAATCCATCGTTGCTGCAAGTGTTTGTGCAAATAAACGTTGGCTTTTTGTATCGTCGACTCTTATTAAACAGACGGTACGCAGTCAATTAATTGAAGATGAATATAATGATGATAATATCTTTATTTTAGATGGAATTGTTTCAACGAAGCGCGCAAATGAACGACACTGGCAGCTTGTTCGCGAAATTATGAGATTGCCAGCAACAAAGGTTGTAGAGCATCCAGATGTATTTGTGAGTCAGTCAGAATATACTCTTGATGATTTTGATTACATTATTGAGTTGAGAAATGATTACGATGAAGAAATTCAATACAGTCTAGTAGATGAAATTGAACAAGGAAATCAAAATAATTTTTCTATGTTCGACTTTTAAAGAAATATTGAGGTGTTAGCATTGACAGAATTAGGACAAAAGCTGAAAGAAGCACGAGAATTGAAAGGTTTTTCCATCGATCAGCTGCAGGAAGTTACGAAAATTCAAAAACGCTATTTGATTAGTATTGAAGAAGGAAATTTAAGTATATTGCCTGGGGATTTTTACGCACGTGCCTTTATAAAGCAATATGCAGAAGCAGTTGGATTAAATGGAGAGGCCGTATTAGAAGAATATAGACACGAAATACCGCAGTCAGTTTCTCAGGATGTTCCGCAAATTTCCACAGGACAAAAAGCACAGGAAACTGTGCAAAGAGCAGCATCATCACCAATTGCAGACCATATGCCTAAAATTTTAATTACATTGCTTGTTATCGCTGTTGGTGTTGCAATTTGGTTTGTGTTTCAGTTTATTTTAGGTAAAAGTGACGATGGTCAAGTAAAAGAAGCGAAAAACGCACAAACAGAAGTGGAAAAAGCAGAAAATTCTCCTCTTGATCAAAAGAAAACAGAAAAGAAAGAAGAGAAAAAAGCAGAAGCACCTCAACAAGCTCAGCAGCAACAAAATACAGCTCAAGAAGAGATTAAAGTTGTTGAAAAAAATGGGAAAGAATCTACATTAGAGCTTCGTCATAATAAAGAATTTAAAGTAGAATTAACTGCAAAAGGTACAAGCTATGTAGATATTAAAAACGAAGATGGTAAAGAATTTTATACAGGTACTTTAAATAAGGATGAAAAACAACAACAAGATTTATCGTCAGAACGTGTTGTGCGCTTAAACATTGGTAATGCGCCAAAGGTTGAAATCAAAATTAACGGTAAAGTTGTTGAATTCCCACAAAATACAGAAGAAATGTATCATCAAATTTTGGTTATTAAAAACCTAGGAGAACAACCTGCACAATAACAGTCATCGTTCCGATGACTTTTTTCAATGCATAAACCGTTTTTGACATGATGGAGGAATAGCTGTGAATTTACCAAATAAAATTACTGTATCAAGAATTTGCTTAATTCCTATATTTTTAATTATTATGCTCGTCCCGTTTGATTGGGGAGTATATACAATTGGAGATGTAGAATTGCCAATTCAGCACTTAGTTGGAGCTCTTGTTTTTATTATTGCTTCTGCGACTGATTGGATTGATGGCCATTATGCAAGAAAACATAATCTTGTAACGAATCTAGGGAAATTTTTAGATCCTTTGGCGGATAAATTATTGGTATCTGCAGCATTAATTACGCTTGTAGATTTACATTATGTAGCAACTTGGATGGCGGTTGTTATTATTAGCCGAGAATTTGCTGTTACAGGATTGCGTCTTGTATTAGCTGGTACAGGAGAAGTATCTGCTGCGAAAATGCCTGGGAAAATTAAAATGTGGATGCAAGTTATCGCAATTTCTGCATACTTACTTCACGATGTTCCGTTTAATTTAATTCAAATTCCAATTGCAGATATTTCAATATGGATTGCACTTATCTTTACGATTATTTCAGGATGGGATTATTTCTGGAAAAATAGAGCGGTGTTTATTGATTCGAAATAACGGCTTACGGGGGAATGGGAGATGAATGCGGAGATTATCGCGGTTGGTACAGAGCTATTGCTTGGGCAAATTGTAAATACGAATGCCAAGTTTTTATCAGAAAAGCTAGCATCTATCGGAATTGATGTATATTATCACACTGTTGTAGGGGATAACAATAATCGTTTACGCCGGGCAATTGGAATTGCTCAAAAACGTGCAGATATATTGATTTTTACAGGTGGTTTAGGACCGACAAAAGATGATTTAACGAAAGAAACAATTGCGTCCTCCTTGCAGGAAGAGCTTGTATATGATGAAGTAGCACTCAATTCCATTGCTGATTATTATAAAAGAACAGGAAGAGAGTTTACCGAAAATAATAAAAAACAAGCTCTTGTTTTAAGGGGAGCGACTGTGTTTGCTAATGATCATGGTATGGCACCGGGTATGGGATTATGTAAGAATAACAAGGTGTATATTTTACTCCCAGGACCGCCTAAAGAAATGAATCCAATGTATATAAGTTACGTAGAGAATTGGCTTCTTCCTTTTACACATGGTGAGAATCTATATTCTCGTACTCTTCGATTTTTTGGTATTGGAGAATCGCAATTAGAAGCAAAGGTTCAAGATTTAATAGATGCTCAAACGAATCCGACCATTGCTCCGCTTGCTTCTGAAGGAGAAGTAACGCTTCGCCTAACAGCAAAGCACAATGATGCAAAAGAAGCTGAATCTTTAATAAATCATATAGAAGAATTGATTTTACAAAGAGTAGGACCGTTTTTTTACGGATACAATCAAGATCTTCTTCACAAAAAGGCAATTGCTTTGCTTAAACAAAAGTGTTTAACGATTGCATGTGCTGAAAGTTTAACGGGTGGCTTATTTGGTGATCGTATTACTGAAGTTGCCGGTGTATCTTCTCTGTTTAAAGGTGGCGTAATTTGTTATAGCAATGATGTAAAACAACATGTACTAGATGTGCCAGAAAAGACTTTACAAACAGATGGAGCTGTTAGTGAATCTTGTGCCCGTTATCTTGCTGAAAATGTAAAAAAACTAATGCAAACGAATATTGGAATTAGTTTTACTGGAGTAGCAGGGCCAGGGGCGTCTGAAGGAAAAGAGCCGGGGACAGTGTTTATTGGTTTAGCGATAGATGAACAGCCGACGATAGTTATTCCCCTTATATTAAGTGGAAGTCGCCAACAAATTCGTGAACGAACTGTTAAATATGGATTTTATCATCTGTATAAGAAGCTAGAAGAGATATAAATCTCTTCTAGCTTTTGCAATTTTATATAGAAAAATAGAGGATTTCCTCTACTGGAAAATAAAAAAACGAATAAACGTTCGATTTTTGTTGGCATAATGGGGAGAAAATATGTATAATAAGATTAGCATTTAAGTTAAGGAGGAATTTTTGAATGAGTGATCGTCAAGCGGCATTAGATATGGCGTTAAAACAAATAGAAAAGCAATTCGGTAAAGGCTCTATTATGAAACTAGGAGAGCAAGCGGAACGTAAGATTTCTACTGTACCAAGTGGTTCATTAGCACTTGATGTTGCCCTTGGAGTTGGTGGTTATCCGAGAGGTCGTATAATTGAAATTTATGGACCTGAAAGTTCAGGTAAAACAACAGTTTCTTTACATGCCATTGCAGAGGTACAGCGTCAAGGCGGACAAGCGGCATTTATTGATGCAGAGCATGCAATGGATCCTGTATATGCACAAAAACTAGGTGTTAACATTGATGAATTATTATTATCCCAACCAGATACAGGAGAACAAGGTCTGGAAATTGCTGAAGCATTAGTACGAAGTGGTGCAATTGATATTATTGTTATTGACTCGGTAGCAGCACTTGTTCCAAAAGCAGAGATTGAAGGGGAAATGGGTGACTCTCACGTTGGTTTACAAGCACGCTTAATGTCACAAGCTCTTCGTAAATTATCTGGTGCGATTAATAAATCAAAAACAATTGCAATTTTTATTAACCAGATTCGTGAAAAAGTTGGGGTTATGTTTGGAAATCAACTAATGGTTGCTTAATCTTTTTAGATTAAGGAGTTTACTATGGGTTTCCCTTGCTAGTGATAGCATGTTCAAAAAACCTTGTGAACCTTATTGCCTAAGGGTGTAGCTATATAGCTGCTAACGGTGAAGCCCTCCAATTAATAGGGTAATACCGTGCCAAGCTTCAGGATGTTATGAAGAAGGTGTAGAGACTACCGAAAAGGACTTTTAAAGTTAACTGAGTAGGGTACGGCAGAAGATAGGCTCCTGCTGGAAGTGCAAGGCTCTCTGTAAAGAGATGAAGAGATAGTCCGCGCTATAGAGATGGAAAATCTATATAATTATGCCAGAAACAACTCCAGGTGGACGTGCGTTGAAATTCTATTCAACTGTACGTTTAGAAGTACGTCGTGCTGAGCAGTTAAAGCAAGGTAACGATATTGTTGGTAATAAAACAAAAGTGAAAGTAGTAAAAAATAAAGTAGCGCCTCCTTTCCGCGTTGCAGAGGTTGATATTATGTACGGAGAAGGAATCTCAAGAGAAGGCGAAATTTTAGATATGGCTTCTGAACTTGATATCGTTCAAAAGAGCGGAGCTTGGTATTCTTATAATGAGGAACGCTTAGGACAAGGGCGTGAAAATGCGAAGCAATTCTTAAAAGAAAATCCAGAACTTACAGATGAAATAGCATTCTTTATTCGTGAGCATCATGGCATTGGTGAAGAGAGTGCATCTGGAAGCGGAGAAGATAAGACTCTTCTTGATGATTAAAAGACACGGTTTCGTGTCTTTTTCTTTTCTTTGCGACCTATAAATAATCTATTTTGAAATTGTATTAAAAACATAGAAAATAAGTGGAGAATACCTGCTAGCAATGTTTTTAATTGGTTTGTATTCGTTTTCTCCTTTTGTTTTGAACTTAGCGTGTGGTAGGAAAAGGCACTGACCGCTGCTATGCATGACCAGATGCTCTCGTCCATCTAAAAATAAAAAGGCTTACATGTCATTTTTTCAATTTGTATTAAAATAATAACCAGAGAAAGAGAAAGAAATTTCATGAATAGTCGTTTTACTTTATCGTAGGTAAAGAAAGTAAAGGTAGACAATGCTTGACAATGAAAATAGCGGTAGATACAATGATAATGTATATTTTTTCTTATATTATATACGACACACTCTTCTCAAGAAGAGAAGTAACATTCGGAGAGGACGTATACTTTCCGAAATAAGCATATGTCTAGTTTAATTGTGAATTGAAGAAAGTCCCTTGAAAAGGCGGGACGAAGGTCATCGCTGTACGTTGCAAATGCAAACAATGTACATCCATGCAGTCTTTTTTCATTCATAGCAAGAGGAGGTGAAATTATGAGTAATGAATTTTGGATACTCATCTCCATTTTGCTGGCCATCGTCAGTGCAGTTGTTGGGTTTTTTGTTCGAAAGTCCATTGCAGAAGCGAAGATTAACGGTGCGGCTAATGAAGCGAAGCGCATTGTAGAAGATGCAAATCGTCAAGCAGAAGCACTGAAAAAAGAAGCGCTATTAGAGGCAAAGGATGAAATTCATACACTTCGTACAGAAGCGGAATTAGAAATTCGTGACCGAAGAAGCGAGTTGCAAAAACAAGAAAATCGTTTAATGCAAAAAGAAGAGAACCTTGATCGAAAAGATGAATCGCTTGAGAAAAGTCAGCAATTATTAGAAAAGAAAGAGGAATCTCTTGTAGCGAGACAACAGCGGATTGAAGATTTGGAAAGCAAAGTGGGAGAGTTAGTACAAAAACAGCAAGATGAATTAGAGCGTATTTCTAACCTAACACGTGATCAAGCAAGAGCTATTATCTTAGAAAAAGTTGAAAATGAAATTTCGCATGAAATCGCTGTTATGGTAAAAGAAACTGAGGTACGTGCAAAAGAAGAAGCGGACAAGAAAGCGAAAGAGATCTTATCTTTAGCTATGCAAAGATGTGCTGCTGATCACGTTGCCGAAACAACAGTTTCAGTTGTAAATCTTCCAAATGACGAGATGAAGGGTCGCATTATCGGACGTGAAGGCCGTAATATTCGTACGTTAGAAACATTAACGGGTATTGATTTAATTATTGATGATACGCCAGAAGCGGTAATATTATCAGGTTTTGACCCGATTCGTCGTGAAACTGCTCGTATTGCTTTGGATAAACTTGTACAAGATGGGCGTATTCACCCAGCACGTATTGAAGAAATGGTTGAAAAATCAAGACGTGAAGTGGATGAGTATATTCGTGAAGTTGGAGAACAAACGACTTTTGAAGTAGGTGTACATGGATTACACCCAGACTTAATTAAGATTTTAGGTCGTTTGAAATTTAGAACAAGCTACGGTCAAAACGTCCTAAAACACTCTATGGAGGTTGCTTACTTAGCTGGGCTAATGGCAGCAGAACTTGGTGAGGACGAAAAACTGGCTCGTCGTGCTGGTTTATTGCATGATATCGGAAAGGCAATTGACCATGAAGTTGAAGGTAGCCACGTTGAAATTGGCGTCGAGCTTGCGACAAAATATAAAGAGCATCCAGTTGTTATCAATAGTATTGCATCTCATCATGGGGATACAGAACCGACTTCTATTATCGCAGTTCTTGTGGCTGCGGCAGATGCACTGTCAGCAGCAAGACCTGGAGCGCGAAGTGAGACGCTTGAAAATTATATTCGTCGTCTTGAAAAGCTTGAAGAGATTTCTGAGTCTTATGAAGGTGTTGAGAAATCCTATGCAATCCAAGCTGGACGTGAAGTTCGTATCTTAGTGAAACCAGATACAATTGATGACTTAGAGGCTCATCGTTTAGCACGTGATATTCGAAAACGTATTGAAAATGAACTGGATTATCCGGGACATATTAAAGTTACCGTTATTCGGGAAACTCGTGCAGTTGAATATGCAAAATAAAGTGGTGGTGTTGCACCACTTTATTTTTTTGTGCCGAGAATGGACACAATATAGAAAAGCTTGTAGAATCGAAAATGATTCACGAAATAGGATGATGTGAGAAAATTTGTATTTTTTATAAGTGAAGATTGTAGTTTATAAGGATAAACTGCAAAGAATGTATAGATGGAAAGGGTAAAAACAATGAGAATTTTATTTGTTGGGGATGTAGTAGGCTCGCCAGGAAGAAAGATGATTCAAGATTACGTGCCTGCGTTAAAGAAAAAGTATACACCTACAGTTACCATTATTAACGGAGAAAATGCTGCAGGTGGACGTGGCATTACAGAGAAAATTTATCGTAATTTTTTAGAGTGCGGTGCACAAGCAGTTACACTTGGAAACCATGCGTGGGATAACCGTGAAATTTTTGAATTTATTGATGATGCAAAGTATCTTGCAAGACCAGCAAATTTCCCAGAAGGAACGCCAGGAAAAGGACTTATTTTTGTAAATTGTAATGGTGTAGAAGTTGCGGTAATTAATTTACAAGGCCGTACATTCCTACCACCAATTGATTGTCCATTCCGAAAAGTGGACGAATTGATTAAGATCGCAAAAAAACGTACGAACATTATTTTTATTGATTTTCATGCGGAAACGACAAGTGAAAAGCAAGCGCTTGGATGGTATGTAGATGGACGTGCTACAGCAGTTGTTGGTACCCACACACATGTTCCAACAGCAGACAATCGAATTTTACCAGATGGAACAGCTTATATTACAGATGTTGGGATGACAGGTCCATATGATGGTATTTTAGGAATGGATCGCGAAGCGGTGCTGAAGAAATTTTTAACAAATCTTCCAGTACGATTTGAAGTAACGGATGGAAGAACGCAGTTGAGTGCCGTACTAATTGATGTAGATCCTAATACAGGAAAAGCTAAAAAAATTGCTCGTATTTTAATTAATGATGATCAACCGTTTTTTGAGTAAAACACGAAAAAGTTAGAAAAGAAAATATATTTTAATTTTTTAGAAAAATTACGTTTTTTAGCAGGAATATGAATCATTGCTCGTGAATATAAGTTAAAAGTGAATTCAATCGCTAATATTTTTTAAAGAAACGAGGAGGAAACGAGCAATGGAAATATTAAAAGTTAAAGCAACTTCGGTACCTAACTCTGTAGCTGGTGCACTTGCTGGAGTCATTCGTGAGCGTGGCTCAGCAGAAATGCAAGCAATTGGTGCAGGTGCATTGAATCAAGCCGTAAAGGCAGTAGCAATTGCGAGAGGATTTGTGGCGCCGAGTGGTGTGGATTTGATATGTATCCCAGCTTTCACAGATATTATGATTGATGGTGAAGAACGTACAGCGATTAAATTAATTGTAGAGCCTCGTTAAATTTGGTGACCTGTTTGCAATTGCAGACAGGTCATTTTTATCCTTCTATTTGTGGGCTGTAAGACAAGTCAACTGAAAATAGCGGATGATAAAGCTTACCACGAATGAAATGATTGCTCTCTGTAAGAAGATTGTTGTTTCCAGCCGTAATAATATAATCGCAAATAAGAATGTTTTGGAGGAAAGGATGAAGGGCGTTGAAAATTTTTGATGCGCATTGTGATGTATTGTGGCAGTTATGGATGAGAAAAGGAAAGCAGACTTTTCAAAATGATTCTTCTTTACATATTACATACGACCAGTTAAGAAAAAAAGGTGGTAGTATTCAATGTTTTGCGATTTATGTACCAGAAGAAGTTCCGTATGAACAACGATTTGCAGTTGCATTAGAGATGGCTAATATCTTTCACGAACAAATTTTGGCACTACCAAATATAAAATGGATTAGGACAAAAGAAGATATTCAACACTTGGGAACGGATGATATAGGAGCCCTTTTAACTTTAGAAGGATGCGATGCAATTGGAAGAGAATTGACGAAGCTACAAACGTTGTATGATCTTGGGGTTCGCTCTGTTGGACTTACTTGGAACTACGCGAATTTAGTTGCGGATGGAGCGTTAGAGTCTCGAGGTGGCAGCTTAACACTGTTTGGAGAAAAAGTAGTGGAAGATTTAAATCGTTACAAGCTATGGACAGACGTTTCCCATCTGTCAGAGAAAGGGTTTTGGGATGTAATGAAGCTTTCTAATTATCCAATTGCATCGCATTCAAATAGTTGTGAGTTATGTCCACATCCAAGAAATTTAACGAATGAACAAATTAGAGCATTAATTCAAAAAGATGGAATGATTGGGATAACATTCGTCCCAATGTTTTTAGCTGCAAACAAATCTGTTTGTACAGATGATATATTAAGGCACGTAGAGCATGTATGTATGCTTGGTGGTGAGAAGAATGTTGGATTCGGATCAGATTTTGATGGAATTACAGAAACAGTCGTACATGTGGAAAGGTATGAGCATTACGAATATGTCATAAATGAACTATTAAAGCGATATAAAGAAGAGCAAGTAAATAATTTCATATATCGTAATTTTATACACCATATTCCGTTTTAAAACATTGCTACAAAACGTTTATTGAAGAGTTAGAAAATTTAAAAAAATAACCAATGAAATTGTATCAAATTGTTGCATTTTTACGATTGTAGGGCTAGAATTGTAAACGAATTAAGATTATGCGAAACATACATTGAAATTAGAAGATGTATAATTTGTGTTCATTGTAGTTTCTTGTTTTAAAAAGTGCTAAACTAGTACTGTAAAAAAATACACTACAATGTATGCAGTTAAAGGGGTGTAGGAAATGATTAGTCAACTTTCATGGAAAGTTGGAGGCCAACAAGGTGAAGGAATTGAAAGTACAGGAGAAATCTTCTGTATTGCATTAAACCGACTAGGTTATTATTTATATGGTTATCGCCATTTCTCATCACGAATTAAAGGTGGTCATACAAACAATAAAATTCGCGTAAGTACAACAGAGGTGCGCGCGATATCAGATGATTTAGATATTTTAATTGCATTTGATCAAGAAACGATTGATTTTAACTTCCACGAACTACGTCCTGGTGGAATTGTTGTTGCTGATGCAAAATTCAATCCAAGCATTCCTGAGGGAACAGATGTAACATTATATGCAATTCCATTTACGGATATTGCTTCTGAGCTAGGTACATCTTTAATGAAAAACATGGTCGCGGTTGGCGCGTCTAGTGCGGTATTAGGGCTAGATGAAAAAGTGTATTTAGAAGTTGTAGATGAAATTTTCGGTCGTAAAGGAGAGCAAGTTGTTCAGAAGAACATGGAAGCAATTCAGCGCGGCTCTCAATATATGAAAGAATTGCTCGGCGAGAAAGTAAATATGATGCAACTTGAAAAAGCAGATGGGAAAAAACGTATGTTTATGATTGGGAACGATGCAATCGCATTTGGTGCAGTAGCTGGCGGTGCGCGTTTTATGTCTGCCTATCCAATTACACCCGCTTCTGAGATTATGGAATACTTAATTAAGAAGCTTCCAAAAGTAGGAGGAACGGTTATTCAAACTGAGGATGAAATTGCTGCTTGTACGATGGCAATTGGTGCAAACTATGCTGGTGTACGTACATTAACAGCTTCAGCTGGTCCTGGTTTATCTCTCATGATGGAAGCGATTGGACTAGCTGGGATTACAGAAACACCTCTTGTGATCATTGATACACAGCGTGGTGGGCCAAGTACGGGATTACCAACAAAACAAGAACAATCTGATTTAATGGCAATGATTTACGGAACGCATGGTGAAATTCCGAAAATCGTTATGGCACCAAGTACTGCTGAAGAGGCATTCTATGATATTGTCGAAGCATTTAACTTAGCTGAAGAATATCAAGTTCCAGTTATCTTTTTAACAGATTTACAACTTTCTTTAGGTAAACAAACAGTAGAACCGCTTCAATTAGAAAGAGTTGAAATTCGCCGTGGTAAACTGGATTTACATGCTGAGTTACCAGAGCGTGAAAATAAAGCATACTTCAAACGTTATGAGGTAACAGAAGATGGTATTTCCCCACGTGTTGTACCTGGTATGAAAAATGGTATTCACCATGTAACAGGTGTAGAGCACGATGAAACTGGAAAGCCATCTGAATCAGCACTGAACCGCAGTGCACAAATGGACAAACGTTTCCGTAAAATGGAGAATATTAAGTTTAATACCCCTGTATACAAAAATGCAAAATATGATGACGCTGATGTATTATTAGTAGGCTTTAACTCAACTCGTGGCGCAATTGAAGAAGCGATGGAACGTTTAGAGCAAGAAGGGCTAAAAGTAAATCATGCTCATGTTCGCCTAATTCATCCATTCCCAACAGCTGAAATGCTGCCGCTTGTGAAAGCTGCAAAACGTGTTGTCGTGGTAGAAAACAATGCAACTGGACAGCTTGCTAATATTATGAAGATGAATCTTGGCTATGGGGAGAAAATTTCTAGTTTGCTGAAATATGACGGAAACCCGTTCTTGCCAAAAGAAATTTACAACGAATGCAAAAAAGGGGTTGTTTTAAATGGCAACATTTAAGGACTTTCGTAATAGTGTAAAACCAAACTGGTGTCCAGGTTGCGGTGACTTCTCAGTACAAGCAGCAATTCAGCGTGCTGCTGCAAATGTAGGTTTAAATCCTGATGAATTAGCGGTTATTTCTGGTATCGGTTGCTCTGGTCGTATCTCTGGTTACATTAACTCTTACGGTGTTCATAGTATTCATGGACGTGCCCTCCCAATTGCGCAAGGTGTAAAAATGGCAAATCGTGATTTAACAGTTATCGCATCAGGTGGTGACGGTGACGGTTTTGCAATCGGTATGGGACATACGATTCATTCTATTCGTCGTAATATTGATATTACGTACATTGTTATGGATAACCAAATTTACGGTTTAACGAAAGGCCAAACTTCACCACGTAGTGAAGCGGGCTTTAAAACGAAAAGTACGCCGCAAGGATCAATTGAGCCAGCGCTATCTGTAATGGAAATGGCATTAACTGCTGGAGCAACGTTCGTAGCGCAAAGTTTCTCTAGTGACTTAAAAGAATTAACACAGCTAATTGAAGCTGGTATTCAACATAAAGGTTTCTCTCTTATCAACGTATATAGCCCATGTGTAACATATAACAAGGTAAACACATACGATTGGTTTAAAGAGAATTTAACAAGACTTAGCGAAGTAGAAGGATATGATCCATCTAATCGTATGCTTGCAATGCAAACATTAATGGAAAACAAAGGTTTAGTAACAGGTTTAATTTATCAAAACAAAGAACAACCTTCTTACCAAGAGCTTGTAAAAGGTTATAGTGAAAAACCATTAGTTCATGCTGATCTGCAAATGGACCAAAAAATGTTTGATGAGCTTGTAGCAGAGTTCATGTAATAGATGAAAGGCTATCGAAAATTCGGTAGCCTTTTCTGATACAAAATTATGATTAAGTCTTACATAACAAAATGTATTTTGTTTACTACGAAAATTCGGAATGATAAAATAACAAATAAGAGTCATATTATATGAGCTCCTCTTATCTCCTTTAGTATCAAGTGAAATCGTTCATGAATCCAAGCCATCTCTATTGTTTAATTTGACTGAACGCTTTATACTATAATAATGTGTATAGGAATGAAGCGATATGCTTTTTTATAAAAACAATTTAAACAACAACTAAAAGTTAAAACTTTGTATATGTAAGGCTGAAAGGAGATTATTCATGAACGAAGAGCAACGATTAGCAGGTCAACAAGCAACTTCAACTACTAAAAAAGCAGAAAAAGATTACAGTAAATATTTTGAAAGTGTATATCAACCACCTTCTTTAAAAGATGCGAAAAAACGTGGGAAAGAAGAAGTTAAAATTGAACGTGACTTTGGCTTACCAGAAGAGTTTCGTAATTTTGGTGCTGGAAGAAAATTTTATATCCGTACTTATGGATGTCAAATGAATGAACATGATACAGAAGTAATGGCTGGCATCTTTACGACTCTTGGATATGAGCCAACATTCTCTACAGAAGATGCAGATGTGATTCTACTAAATACATGTGCAATTCGTGAAAATGCTGAAAATAAAGTATTCGGGGAACTTGGTCATTTAAAATCTTTAAAACAAAGAAACCCTGATCTTTTAATTGGTGTATGTGGTTGTATGTCACAAGAGGAATCTGTCGTAAACAGAATTATGCAAAAACATCAGCATGTAGATATGGTATTTGGTACACATAATATCCACCGCCTTCCATACATTTTAAAAGATGCTATGTTTGCGAAAGCGACAGTTGTTGAAGTATGGTCAAAAGAAGGAGATGTCATTGAGAATCTTCCGAAAGTACGCCGCGGGGATATTAAAGCGTGGGTAAACATTATGTACGGATGTGACAAATTCTGCACGTACTGCATCGTACCGTATACACGTGGTAAAGAGCGTAGCCGCCATCCTGAAGACATTATTAAAGAAGTACGTCATTTAGCGGCAAATGGTTACAAAGAAATTACGCTACTTGGTCAAAACGTAAACGCATACGGAAAAGACTTCGAAGATATGAAATATGGTTTAGGAGATCTTATGGATGAACTTCGTAAGATTGACGTAGCACGTATTCGTTTTACAACAAGCCATCCGCGCGACTTTGATGATCATTTAATTGAGGTGCTTGGAAAAGGCGGTAATTTAGTTGAACATATTCACTTACCGGTGCAATCGGGAAGTACGGATATGTTGAAAATTATGGCACGTAAATACTCACGTGAGCATTATTTAGAACTTGTACGTAAAATTAAAGAAGCGATTCCAAATGCAGTACTAACGACAGATATTATCGTCGGTTTCCCAAATGAAACAGATGAACAATTTGAAGAAACGATGTCGTTATATCGCGAAGTAGGCTTTGATAGTGCCTATACATTTATTTATTCACCACGTGAAGGTACACCAGCTGCAAAAATGCAGGATAATGTACCGATGGAAGTGAAAAAAGAACGTTTGAAACGTTTAAATGCATTAGTAAATGAATTTTCTGCGAAGAAGAATAAAACGTATGAAGGGCAAATTGTTGAAGTGCTTGTTGATGGAGAAAGTAAAAATAATCCTGATGTACTTGCTGGTTATACACGTGCCAATAAACTTGTAAACTTCGTAGCTCCAAACTCTGTAATCGGTCAGCTTGTAAAAGTGAAAGTAACAAAAGCAAAAACTTGGTCTCTAAACGGGGAATTGGTTGAGGAGCCGATCGAGGTGAAATAATAGATGAAAATCTTTACAAAAGATGAAATTGTAGAGCAGGCGAAAGAATTAGCAAAAATGATTTCTGAAACAGAAGAAGTGGATTTCTTTAAACGTGCAGAAGCGCAAATTCATAAAAATGAAAATGTAAAACGTACGATTGATGAAATTAAAGTTTTGCAAAAACAAGCAGTAAATTTACAGCATTATGGGAAATGGGAAGCGTTAAAAAAGGTAGAAGCGGATATTGATGCGCTGCAAGATAAACTGGATGAAATTCCGGTTGTTCAACAGTTTAAATCTTCTCAAACATATGTAAATGATTTATTGCAGCTTGTCGCAAGTACAATTTCAAACACCGTCACAGATGAAATTTTAATTTCAACTGACGGCGATGTGTTAAAAGGAGAGACCGGTGCTGAAATAGCGAATAAGAAAGGCACCTGCTAAAAAAAGATGTCGAACTCGACATCTTTTTTTTGTTCTGAATAGATGAAAATCTAATTTGTGCGTTATTTTCAATTTATGAAAAATGGGAGTTTTTAGCTGTTAAATAACCGGTGCATAATTGCTTTTTCAAAAAGAATAACACATTCCGCATTTGCCCCGCATATAATGAATTGAATATACATTGAGGAGGGTTTCGTATGTCCGAATTTAGAGAGATAATTACGAAAGCAGTTGTGGGAAAAGGGCGTAAGTATATGAAAACAACTCACACTGTTGCGCCGAATCATACGCCAACAAGTATTCTAGGGTGCTGGGTTATTAACCATGCATACGAGGCAAAACGGAATGGAAAGTATGTAGAAATCGAAGGATACTATGACATTAACACATGGTACTCACATGACGAAAATACGAAAACTGAAGTTGTAACAGAGAGAGTGCATTACACTGATGATGTGAAAGTTGGCTACCGTGATACAAATTTTTCTGGTGAAGATATTGAAATTATTGCACGTGTTGTTCAACATCCAAATTGTTTAGAAGCTGTGATTTCACCGAACGGAAATAAAATGGTTGTTACAGTAGAACGAGAATTTGTCACAGAGGTAGTTGGAGAAACAAAAATTTGTGTAAGTGTAAATCCAGATGGATGTCAAGAAGATGATCAGGAATTTGAAGTGGATGATGATGAGTTTGAAGAACTTGATCCGAACTTTATTGTAGAAGCTGAAGAAGAGTAAGGTGAAGCTAGGGAGGTCCTCTTCCTAGCTTTTTGTATATGTTTCAGATGATGGATCAAAATCATTCGTGTATAATTGTGTTATAATATATTTTTAAAGTGAAAAAGAGAGATGTATGGAGGAGCAAAATGGCACAGTACACGCCGATGATGCAGCAATATTTAAAGATCAAGGCAGATTATCAAGATGCCTTTTTATTTTTTCGATTAGGTGATTTTTATGAAATGTTTTTTGAGGATGCTGTAAAAGCAGCACATGAACTTGAAATTACATTGACGAGTCGTGATGGGGGCGGAAGCGAACGGATTCCGATGTGTGGTGTACCATATCACGCTGCAAAAAACTACATTGAACAATTGATTGAAAAAGGATATAAAGTAGCAATTTGTGAACAAGTTGAAGATCCAAAAACAGCAAAAGGTGTGGTACGCCGTGAAGTTGTTCAATTAATTACACCAGGTACGATGATGGAAGGTCGTACGATAGATGAAAAGGAAAATAATTTCCTTGCAGCATTAGCGCAGTTTGAAGATGGTTCCTATGCATTAGCTTGTAATGACTTAACGACAGGTCAAAATACAGTAACGTTATTAACAGGAACACTTGAAGATGTATTACTAGAAGTATACGCAACGGGTGCGAAAGAAATTGTCGTATCTTCTACGTTCTCTAAGGAAGAATTGGATAAGCTGTTAGCGACATTAAAAATGACAGTTTCATATGAGGAAGAAGCAAAAATTCCAGAGAGCCTTACGCATCTCGTTCGAAATGTGACGCAAACAAAACTACTTGCAGCGGTTGGACGTTTATTTTACTATGTCTTACGAACGCAAAAACGTTCCCTAGACCACCTGCAACCTGTTGAAATTTACTATACAAATCAATTTATGAAGATTGATGTCCATTCTAAACGGAATCTAGAACTAACAGAAACCATTCGAACAAAAGAAAAAACAGGCTCGTTATTATGGCTGTTAGATAAAACGAAAACAGCAATGGGTGGCCGAATGTTAAAACAGTGGATGGAACGTCCGCTCATTCAACAAGAAAAAATTGAAGAACGTTTAGAGATGGTTGAAACGTTTGTTAATGATTATTTCTTCCGTGAAGATTTGAAAGAAAAACTAAAAGAAGTATACGACTTAGAGCGGTTAGCAGGAAAAGTTTCATATGGTAGTGTCAATGCGCGCGATTTACTGCAATTAAAGCGTTCCTTACTGCAAGTACCTGCTATTCTAGAAGCGGTTAGTCTGTTAGATAATGCTTATGCTACAACGTTAATTCAAGGCGCTGATCCATGTGAAAGCTTAACAGCGTTACTAGAGAGAAGTATTCAAGAAAACCCACCGCTTTCGATAAAAGATGGTGACATTATTAAAGATGGTTATAGTGAGAAATTAGATCAATATCGCTATGTAAGCAAAAACGGGAAAACGTGGATTGCAGAGCTTGAAAAACGTGAGCGCGATATAACGGGGATTAAATCATTAAAAATTGGTTATAATCGTATTTTTGGTTATTACATTGAAGTCACAAAAGCAAATCTATCTGCACTTCCAGAAGGACGTTATGAGCGGAAACAAACACTTGCAAATGCAGAACGCTTTATTACAGATGAACTAAAAGAAAAAGAGACATTAATTTTAGAAGCAGAAGAAAAAATCGTTCAGTTAGAATATGATTTATTCACAGTTCTTCGCGAAGAAGTGAAAGTATTTATTCCGAAATTGCAGCAATTAGCAAAAATTATTAGTGAACTAGATGTTCTGCAAAGCTTTGCAACTGTAAGTGAAGAAGAGCAATTTGTAAAACCAACATTAACAAATAAACGAGAAATTTTTATTAAAGATGGCCGTCATCCGGTCGTTGAAAAAGTGTTAAACGGAAAATTGTATGTTCCGAATGATTGCATCATGCCTGAAAATATGGATGTCTTTTTAATTACTGGTCCAAATATGTCGGGTAAAAGTACGTATATGCGTCAATTAGCACTGATTACCGTTATGTCGCAAATCGGTTGTTTTGTACCTGCGGCAGAGGCTGTACTCCCTGTGTTTGACCAAATCTTTACGAGAATTGGGGCAGCAGATGATTTAATATCAGGCCAAAGTACGTTTATGGTTGAGATGTTAGAAGCGAAAAATGCGATTGCGAATGCAACGGAAAGAAGTTTAATTTTATTTGATGAAATTGGCCGTGGTACGTCTACGTATGACGGTATGGCATTAGCGCAAGCAATTATTGAGCATATTCATGATCAAATTGGTGCAAAAACGTTATTCTCAACACATTATCATGAATTAACAGTTCTAGAAGAAAGCTTAGATCATTTAAAAAATGTACATGTTTCCGCAATTGAAGAAAACGGAAAAGTTGTTTTCTTGCATAAAATTCAAGATGGAGCAGCAGATAAGAGTTACGGTATTCACGTAGCTCAGCTGGCAGAACTACCAGATAGCTTAATTACTCGTGCGAAAGAAGTATTAGCGCAGCTTGAAGGACAAGAGGAAGTAATCATTCCGAAACGAACGGAAATGAAAGTTTCAGAAGAAATAGTGCAAGAACCTGTAGTCGTAAAAGAAGAACAAGGTGCATTGCCGCAAGAAGAAGTGGAAGAAGAATCACAGCTATCCTTCTTTGCAGCGGAACAACCAGTAAACGAAGAAGACAAACCTGTGCTTGATTCAAAAGAAACAGCAGTATTAACGCAAATTAAAAAAATCGATTTACTTGATATGACACCGTTAGAAGCGTTAAATGAACTGTACCGTTTACAGAAAAAGTTAAAGAAAGGATGAGTCAGTAGATGGGAAAAATTCGCAAACTCGATGATCAGCTTTCTAACTTAATTGCGGCTGGGGAAGTGGTGGAGCGACCTGCTTCGGTTGTAAAAGAGCTTGTCGAAAATTCCATCGATGCGAATAGTACATCTATTGAAATCCACTTAGAAGAAGCTGGATTATCGAAAATTCGCATCATTGATAATGGAGATGGCATTGCGGAAGAAGATTGTATCGTTGCCTTTGAAAGACATGCAACAAGTAAAATTAAAGATGAAAATGATTTGTTTCGTATTCGAACGCTTGGCTTTCGCGGCGAAGCATTACCGAGTATCGCATCTGTCAGTGAATTAGACTTAATCACAAGTACAGGGGATGCACCGGGAACACACCTTGTCATTAAAGGTGGGGGGATTTTAAAACAAGAAAAAACAGCGAGCCGTAAAGGGACAGATATTACGGTTCAAAATCTATTTTTTAATACACCAGCACGCTTAAAATATATGAAAACGGTTCATACAGAGCTTGGGAATATTACTGACATTGTATATCGCATTGCACTGTCGCATCCAGAAGTTTCTTTACGCTTGTTTCATAATGAGAAGAAATTACTTCATACATCAGGAAATGGTGATGTAAGACAAGTTCTTGCGGCAATTTACGGCATTCAAGTTGCGAAAAAATTAATTCCAATTGAAGCAGAATCGTTAGACTTTACGATCCGTGGGTATGTGACGTTGCCAGAAGTAACGCGTGCATCCCGTAACTATATGTCAACGATTGTAAATGGTCGTTACGTTCGGAATTTTGTCTTAATGAAGGCTGTGCAACAAGGTTATCATACGTTGTTGCCAATTGGACGTTATCCAATTGGTTTCTTATCTATTGAAATGGATCCGATGCTTGTTGATGTGAACGTTCATCCAGCAAAACTAGAGGTTCGTTTTAGTAAAGAACAGGAACTATTGCAGCTTATTGAAAAAGCATTACAAGCTGCATTTAAAAAGATTCAACTCATTCCTGATGCCGGCCCTGCACCGAAGAAAAAAGGAAAAGATGAAAGTGTTCAAGAACAGTTTCAGTTTGAGCACGCAAAATCGAAGGAGCTGCCAACGATCGTACTGCCAAGTGGAATGGATGAACAAGAAGAAAAACCGAAGTCACCACCACTGCTATGGAATCCACCAAAACAAGAATGGCAGCCGCCAGAGTCTCTTGTAAAAGAAGAAAACAATTGGCAACCATCTAAGCCAATTGTAGAAGAGCCGCTTTCGGGGGAAAATGATTGGGAAGTCCATGAGGAAGATTTTGAATTAGAAGAACTTAAAGAAGTACAAGAAATCGAAATGAACGGAAACGATTTACCACCGTTATATCCAATTGGACAAATGCATGGAACGTATATTTTCGCTCAAAATGATAAAGGGTTATATATGATTGACCAGCATGCAGCTCAGGAGCGCATTAACTATGAATATTACCGTGATAAAGTAGGACAAGTGGCACCTGAGGTACAAGAATTACTCGTTCCGTACCGAATTGATTTATCGCTTAATGAATTTTTGCGCATTGAGGAACAACTAGAAGAACTGAAAAAAGTAGGAATCTTTTTAGAGCAATTTGGCCACCAATCGTTCATTGTCCGTTCACATCCAACATGGTTCCCAAGAGGACAAGAGATGGAAATTATTGATGAAATGATGCAGCAAGTATTGAAGCTGAAAAAAGTCGATATTAAAAAACTGCGTGAAGAAGCAGCTATTATGATGAGCTGCAAAGCATCGATTAAGGCAAATCAATATTTAACGAATGATCAAATTTTTGCGTTGTTAGAAGAGCTGCGAACAACAACAAATCCATATACATGTCCGCATGGTAGACCTATACTTGTGCATCATTCGACTTATGAGCTTGAGAAGATGTTTAAGCGAGTGATGTAAATAAAATAGCGCTAAATCCTTGATAAATAAAGGGTTTAGCGCTATTTCTTATAAGATTGACCACGTAGAGGGCAAGTGAGTTGTTGAAATGCTTTTTCAAATCGATCTGATAATTCTTTTTGCATGCTAAATGTGAATATCTGTTCATTATATTACTATAAAGGCGTACCACCCACATTTTAACGAAAATATACGCTAAGTAAAATTCGGCATGATATTAGTCTAAGAAAATCACCTAATCTCAAAAACGTTGGTAGATTTATCTTTAAATAAAAATCATGCTATTGTTTTTCGGAAATCTTTTAGCGTATTAAAACATTAAAATGTACATGCTACATCTTTTTAAATTTCTGTTCAATCTTATCATGTACTGCTTCAATTTTTTCAGGCAACACAAATAAATATTCGATAAGGACTTCTAGTAATTCTGTTAATAAAACTACTGCTTCATCATCAATTTCATGTTTCAATTCAAGCATCCCATAAAAAGGACTTTCCGGATGGACGAGGTGGCCAACATCTTGAATCGGTTTAGTTAAATCGATATATTTTGGCAATTGCTCAAATTGCTGGGAAAGAGACTGTCCATTACCTTTCTCACCAAGAAAATGTTTGAGGACACTGTCAAGAACTTGTTTTGACAGTACTGCAGTAGCAGGATTATCTTTTGACTGACTGACATTCAAAGTAGAGCGATATGCTCTAACTAAGTCTATAGGGATATGTTTATTGCGTTCGAGCTGAGCCAAAGGATCTCTAAAATCCGAAGGACTATAGAGATACACTTCTACTTCTTTATCATTAAACATAATCACAAATTCTGATGGCTTTTGACATTCAAAACAAAGCCCTTCTGCAAATAAACCTCTTTTGGTAACTTGGTAAAAATTCGTTTTTAAGGTAAATTCACTTGATTTACCGCATTTAGGACACTGACTTTTGACATTTTTCGGCACCTTTAAATACCCATACTGGGTATAAGATAAAATGGCCCCTGGCAATATTTTTCTCATTTAAACCTCCTAAAAACTCAACCCTAATCTGTAACTTATATAAATATTTCTGATAACTATTCAGTCACCTCGTGAAGATATAAGGCGCTTTGAAAAAATCACCGAAAAATATGTTTATTTGTTTATCACAAGATATAGTGTATCGCACATGTTTGTGTTGTATGCAAAAAACAGACCGAATTTAAGCTTATGAAACTCCTAAATGAAAGGTATAGCCGAGTAGTTATCATTTCTTTTTAATTTATAATTGATAATATATTATCAATTATAAATTAAAAAAATATAATTACAATCTGTAATATTTGGAAATAACATTTTAAGTGGAAGGTCACCATACATACTTATCAAGCTAATATTTTGAGACATTCTTAAAACGAAAAAATTTTAAACCTTAGGATAAGAGCATGGGTAAAAAGGGGAAATTGATGGTTAAATTATAACCTTTTTTTCATTTTTGAACTAAGTATACTGAACATGGAGGTGATGTGTATACGTTATAAATAGAAAAAGCGATAGCATCTTCGAGATGAAAAGCTAGATAATAGAATTTAAATTTTGAAATTGTAGAGTCGGAAATACATATAAAGAGGGAGTAGTGTATGATGGAAGATTTACAAAAATGGATTGAAGTTGATGCATATTTTACAAATCAGTTATTACTTGCAGATGAAACTCTTGAGAATGTATTGGAAGAAAATTCTAAGGAAGGATTACCTGCAATAGATGTTGCTCCGAATCAAGCGAAGTTCCTTCATTTACTAGCTTTAATAAAAGGAGCGAAAAGAATATTAGAAATTGGAACTTTAGGAGGATATAGTACGATTTGGCTGGCACGGGCGTTACCAGAAGATGGGCGTTTAATAACTCTTGAATTAGATGGACATCATGCTGAGGTTGCAAAATCAAATATAGAAAGTGCAGGATTATCTGATTTAGTAGAAGTACGAATTGGACCTGCTCTTGAAACCTTGTCGAAGTTAAATGATGAAGGAGTTGATCCATTTGATTTCATTTTTATCGATGCGGATAAACAAAACAACTCGGAATATTTAAAGTGGGCACTCAAATTATCTCGAAAAGGTACCGTAATTATAGGAGACAATGTTGTTCGTAAAGGAGAAGTAGTAAACGCTTTTAGCGCTGATTCTAATGTTCAGGGAATTCGTCGCTTTTTTGACACTCTTGCATCGGAGTCACAACTATCGTCAACGGCAATACAGACTGTAGGAAGCAAAGGATACGATGGATTTGCGATAGGGGTAGTAATGTAATAAGAATTGTGGTTCAAAAGGAGGCATAAAAAATGCCTCTTTTTTAGGATGTTTTCTAGAGCATATAGCTGATTTTGAGAATAAAAAGGAAGGAAGTAGGACGTTAGTGTAGAAAAGGAATCTTTAGAGAATGAGATTTAGTGAAGCAGGATGGACAAAATAAATGGCAGCGTGGGCTTTTCTTATATGGAGTAAGAATTTATTTTAGTTATCTAACTATAGAGTAATTTTTTGAAATGTTTACATATAATTATACTAGACCGACAGTCGGTCTAGTGAGAAGGAGTTTATTCATGAGAATCGTAAAAGAACATGAAGAGCGTAGAAATGAAATTTTAGATACCGCAGAAAAATTGTTTGCTTCGAAAGGATATATGAAAACGACCGTAAACGATATTCTGCAGGAAATAGGTATCGCAAAAGGAACGCTTTATCATTATTTTAAATCAAAAGAGGAAGTAATGGATGCGATTATTATGCGGATTATAAATGCAGATGTTGCAGCAGCAAAAAAGATTACTTCAGATTCAAACATCCCAGTACTTGATAAATTATTTCATATTTTAATGGCGCAAGCACCAAAAGCTGGGGGAAACAAAGAAAAAATGATTGAGCAATTTCACCAACCAAGTAATGCGGAAATGCATCAGAGAAGTTTAGTTCAGTCTATTTTACATTTAACACCAGTGTTAACGGAGGTAATTGAGCAAGGAATCAATGAACGTGTTTTTGTAACGGATTATCCGCAAGAAACAATTGAATTTTTGCTTGCTTCGGCACAAGTAATATTTGATGAAGGATTGTTTCAGTGGAAGCCTCATGAAGCGATGCGGAGGGCAAAGGCGTTTATTAAGATGATGGAGACTACTCTTGGAGCTGAAAAAGGAAGTTTTGATTACATTTTAGCTATTTTGATGAGACAGGTTGAAAATGACGAATAAGATTAACGACATAAAAAAACTATTTTTCGAGGGGAGAGATGCGAGCATCTGGCCGCGTATAGAAACGGTCAGGGCCATTTCATTTCACATGCGAGGTTTAAGAGATTATGTTGTATTCACATAGCAGCGACTTATATGTTGGGAAATTTAAGGGTAGTATTTCATACAAAAATACAGACCGACAGTCGGTCTAATATCTTTATGGAAGGTGTGCATATTATGCAAAATAATAGCAATATAAAGCCTTTTCCTAAAGCCTTTCACTTAATGGTAATCGGACAGATTGTATCAATATTAGGTTCTTCTCTCCTTCGTTTTGCCTTATCTCTCTATGTGTTGGACATAACGGGCCGGGCAGATATATATGCAACTTTGTATGCCGTATCAAATGTGCCACTTTTGTTATCACCTGTTGGCGGGGCTATAGCTGACAGATTCAACCGCCGCAACTTAATGGTGATTTTTGATTTTGTAAGCAGTGCCATTGTATTTTGGTTTATTTTGTTTTTAGTAGCTGGTAATACTTCTGTGATATTTATCGGTGTTGTCATGGTTTTGCTAGCGATGATTAGCGCTATGTATTCACCAGTTGTTATGGCAAGTGTTCCTTTGTTAGTTGGGGAAAATAAACTGGAGCAGGCAAACGGTATTGTGAACGGTGTTCAAGCATTATCAAGCGTAGCAGCTCCTGTTTTAGGCGGAGTATTGTATGGTATTGTCGGGTTAAAAATGCTTGTTGTGATGAGTTGTATCGCCTTTTTATTAGCCGCAGTATTAGCAATTTTTATTAACATTCCGTTCGTTAAAAGGGAACAGGATGGACATATTATATCGACAATTGTAAAAGACTTAAAAGTTGGATTTATTTATGTAGTTAAGCAGCCTTTTATTTTGAAATGCATTATCCTTGCAGCTTTCCTCAACTTAATTCTCACACCGTTGTTTGTTGTTGGTGTTCCCATCATTTTACGGGTAGTCATGCAAAGTAGTGACACAATGTATGGTATTGGAATGGGACTCATAGAATTTGCTACAATTTTAGGGGCATTGTCCATCGGTTTCTTTTCAAAAAAGATGCAAATGAAAAAACTGTATCATTGGTTTCTCGTAATTTCCTTATTGATTGTATCGATGGCTTTATCAATCACGCCCTTTATGCTTGGGCTAGGATCCTATTCGTCATTCATACTCTTTATCTTATGTGCAATTCTTATTGCAATGGCGATGACTATAATCTCTATTTTTGTCATTACTGCTGTACAAAAGAAAACACCAAATGAAAATTTAGGGAAAGTTATGGCGATTATTATGGCGGTTGCACAATGCATGGCACCCATGGGTCAAGTTATATATGGTGTAATATTTGAAGTCTTTAGTATAAAAGTTTATATTCCTATACTGTTTATGAGTATGGTGATGATTACAATCGCATTTACAACAAAGAGGGTATTGAGAAATGAGAAGGAAACAGCTTGATATGGTTGGTGTGTTTCACTCACTAATACCTCTTAAAAGAATCAAAAATGTATAAAGAAAGAAGGGGGTCCTCCTTCTTTCTTTATTAAGGTATAGCTGAGTAGTTATGATAATTAGTTCACCTGAGTTACATTTTTAAGTTGATTTGCATGGGGGGATTATAGACAATATTACTTATTTTTGATATAACGATTATAGGGTTTTGTGTGTTTTAGAATGAAGGTTATGGGTAAAAGAAAGAGGATTATATTATGAATGAAATGAATGGTAGAGAGAAATTATCCATTGATGAAGTGTCAGATCGGTTAGTTTTGAAAGCAATGGAACAAAACATTGCAATTATCCGCTTTAATGTTGATCGCCGAGTTGCTTATGCTAACGAGCTTTTTGCAAGAACGATGGGGTACTTGCATACTGAAATGATTGGCAAATTGCACAAAGAATTTTGCTTCCCTGATTTTACTAACAGTCTTAGCTATGAAACGTTTTGGCGTGATTTATTAAATGGGAAAAGTTATCAAGATAAAATCGAACGCATGGACGCAGCAGGGAATCGAATTTGGTTAGAAGCTACATATATGCCTATTTTTAAGGATGATGGGAAAACAGTAATTGGAATTTCTAAAATTGCTACAAATATAACGAATAGACAAAACAGTATTTTACATACAGCTAATGAAGTCCAAGTTTTATCAGAAACGCTTTCTCAAAAATCTGAATTTGGAAAAGAGAGAAGTTTGTCTCTGCTTAGTAAGATTCAGCAAATTAATCATGAATCTGATGAAAACGTAACGAATTTGTCTCAACTTCATGAACAGGCAAATTCCATAGCAGGAATCGTTAAGACTATTCAAGACATTGCTGCACAAACAAATATGTTGGCTTTAAATGCAGCAATTGAGGCAGCACGGGCTGGAGAGTATGGAAGAGGTTTTAATGTTGTCGCAAAGGAAGTACGAAATCTTTCTGATAAGGTTTCACTTTCTATTAGTGAGGTGAAAAATACTGTTGAAGGTATTACATTAGAAATTAATCGAATGTCAAAACGCATTGAGGCTGTTTCGGAAAGTGTTAAAGAAGGAAAAATGCTAATTGACGAAACGGTTGATGAATTTGAATCCATTACTGAATTTGCAAGTTCTCTAGATCGACAGGCTAAGCAATTCGTAGAGATTTTATAACAGGTTTTGATCTGATAAGGAATTGAGCTGGGAATGTTGGTTAGACGGATTTAACAAGGATTGATAATAGAAAAAGGCGTGTATAAAATCCATCATCTATTTAGAATAAGGATTTTATACACGCCTAACTAAATGATTATTTATTAGGTTCTATATGTTTGCTTCGCATTGCATAGTAAATTGGAAGTCCTAAAGCTGTTAAGCCGATACCGCATAGTGCAAGCAGTGTTTGTGTGAAAAGAGTATTAATAACGATAAATGATCCACCTAAAATGGAAATTAATGGTATAATAGGATAAAGTGGTACTTTGTAAGGACGCACAAGATCTGGTTCTCTTTTACGTAAAATGAATACTGCTACGAAAGTCATTGTATAGAATATCCAGATAACAAACACTAACATATCGGTTAATGTGTTGAATCCACCGATAACCATCATGATAACTGAAACGCATAACATAAAGATTCCAGAATTATAAGGAACGTGGCCATTTTTAGATAATGTTGCAAACCATTTACTAAATGGTAGTTTATTTTCTAATGCCATTGCATAAGGGATACGCATTCCTGTCATAATGTATCCATTGATTGTTCCAAATACGGAAATTAAAATACCGATTGTAACTAATTTTCCTCCCATTGCTCCAAATAAAATTGTCGCTACTTGAGATGCAGGTGTATCAGTTCCTGCAAGTGCTGATGCAGACATAACCATAAGGAATGCAATGTTAATAAGTAAGTATACAACCATTACAGTAGATAACCCGATTACAATTGCTTTAGGTAAGTCTTTTTTAGGGTTTTTCATTTCTCCAGCGATATTTCCTACATGAATCCATCCATCATAAGCAAACATTGTTGCAAGTAAACCAGAGCCAAGTGCAGAAATAAATGATTTACCTGGTCCTGCTTCTACTGGAAACAGTTGAAGAGTTACGTCGCCTTTATGCAATAATCCAAAAATGATAAGTAATGCTAAAGGAACTAATTTACAAATAGTTGATGCCATTTGAATTCCGCCGGCTGCTTTCGCTCCTAAGGAGTTCATAAAAGTTACGAATGCTGCGGTAATAACAGCAACTCCAATAATCATCAATTTATGTTCATTCGCATTTAATCCAAATAAACTAACTGCTTGTGTTCCGAAAATAATTGCAAGTGCTGCAATATTGGCAGGGAAATAAATAACAGTTTGTGCCCACCCTAGTAGGAAAGCAGTTAAGTTTCCATAAGTACGCTTTAAATATGCCATCATTCCGCCTGTTTCAGGAATAGCTGCTGAAAGCTCAGCTGCAGTTAAACCTGAGCAAACAGTTAAGATTCCTCCAATTATCCATGCGAGTATTCCTAAACTTGCTGATCCAGTTACGCCGTATAGTGCAGTAGGTTTAAAAAATACACCCGCACCAATAACGGTACCAATAACTGTTGTTAATGCTGCAAAGAAGCCAATTTCTTTTTTAAGTTGTGCTTGTGACATAATAATCACTCCTGTTAGTAAAAATACATATAACATCTGATGAATTCATTTTTGCTTTAGCTTTCATAGTATATCCCTTCATTTTATTAAGTAGTGCGTTAATATTGAAAAAATTAAATTCATTTGTGAAAATGTTCACAAATGTGAATAAAAAATAAAATTGCATTTCATGTGAATTCATAAGAGATGTTATTCGAGACAAAGTCTATCATACTTAAAAAGCGGTTTCAATCCTTCTCTTTAAGAAAAAATTTATTTCAAAATAAAAAAAAACATTTTGTGAACTATTTCACAAAATGTTGACTCATTATTTTTCTAAGTGTATCTTGTAGGTGTGAACAGCGATTCAGACAAACGAGGAAATATAAGAACGTTTGATATATTCCATGAATTTATTTGGATCGTATAAAAATAATGTAATAGTGTATATTACATTTTAAAAGTAAAAGGATGTGGCAACATGAAAATTGGCGTAGTGAAAGAAATTAAAAAAGGTGAAGCACGTGTTGGGATGACACCAGAAAATGCTCGGAAATTAATTGAGGCTGGACATGAAGTCTTAGTAGAAAAAGATGCTGGTCTAGGATCAGGTTATACAAATGAAGAGTATACAAATGCAGGTGCTACTTTAGTTACTCAAGAACAAGCTTGGGATGTTGATATGCTAGTAAAAGTAAAAGAACCTTTACTAGAAGAATATAAATATTTTAAGAAGGATTTAATTGTTTGGGGATTTTTACATTTAGCAGCTTCAAAAGAGTGTGTGGAAGCGATGAGAAAAGCGGGAACAACAGCTATTGCTGGAGAAACAATAAGTGAAAATGGAGTTTTAACATTATTAAAACCGATGAGTGCAATTGCTGGGCGTCGTGCAGTGTTTATGGGAGCTTATTATTTAGAAAAACAACATGAAGGAGAAGGTATTTTATTATCAGGAATAGAAGGTATTCCAGCTGGTAATGTTGTAATTTTAGGCGGAGGTAACGCTGCAATTAATGCTTGTGATATGGCAGTTGGAATCGGTTGCCACGTAACGATTTTAGAGTTAAATCAAAAACAAATTGCTTATTTAAAAGAAAAATATGCAAATGATCAAGTTGAAGTTATCGAATCTACTACTGAAAACTTAGAAAAAACTATTAAAACGGCAGATTTATTTATTTCAACAATTTTAATTCCGGGTGCTAGACCACCAAAAATTGTGAAAGAGTACATGATTCAGTCTATGAAGCCGGGCAGTGTTGTTGTT
This sequence comes from Bacillus sp. 123MFChir2, assembly GCF_000383235.1. Lineage (GTDB taxonomy): Bacteria > Bacillota > Bacilli > Bacillales > Bacillaceae_G > Bacillus_A. The sequence goes on along the minus strand of NZ_KB910924.1, from coordinate 6,481 downwards.
GATATCTCAATCGATCAGGGTGGAACGATTGAAACAATTGATCACTATACAACACATAATGATCCTATATTTATTAAGCACGATGTCATTCATTATGCTGTACCAAATATGCCAGGGGCAACTCCACGTACTTCTACTATGGCATTAGCGAATGGAAATATCGATTACTTATTAGCAATTGCTAATGATGGTTTAGAAGAGACTCTTGAAAACAAACCTGCATTAGTACATGGTGTTAATATTTATAAAGGAACCATTACTTATGAAAATTTAGGAACAACGTTAGGGTTAGATTATAAACAATTGAAAGAAGTTTTATAATAATTTAGGAACAACGTTAGGGTTACAATATAAACAATCGAAAGAAGTGTTAATATGATTACGAAAACTTTGCCACTAAATATTGTTGATATTAAAAATGCCAAACAAATTCTTGATAGAAACGCTCGTAAAACACCGCTTGTTAAATCCTTTTATTTAACAAGTAAAACAGGCGGGGAAATCTATTTGAAATTAGAAAATATGCAATTAACAGGATCATTTAAATTTCGCGGGGCATTCAATAAGATTTCTACTTTAACAGATGAAGAAAAAGCTCGTGGAGTTATTGCTTGTTCTGCTGGTAACCATGCGCAAGGTGTTGCGTTATCCTCACATTTACTTGGAATTAAAAGTAAAATTGTGATGCCAACTTCTGCTCCAAAGGCGAAAGTTGAAGCAACAAGAGGATACGGTTCAGAAGTCATTTTATATGGTGATACGTTTGATGATGCAAAAGCAAAATGTGAAGAAATTATAAAAGAAACTGGAGAAACGTATTTACATCCGTATGATGATGTACAAGTTATGGCAGGTCAGGGAACAATTGGTCTCGACATTCTTGATGATATGTGGGACGTTGATACTGTAATTGTACCAATTGGCGGCGGCGGAATTATTGCTGGAATCGCAGTAGCACTTAAAACTTTTAATCCTTCTATTAATATAATTGGCGTTCAAGCTGATAATGTTCATGGAATGAAAGCTTCGTACGATAAAGGTGAGATTGTAGAGCATTATGAAGCACCAACTATTGCTGATGGTTGCGCAGTAAAAATTCCAGGGACTTTAACTTTTGAAATCGTAGAAGAATTAGTAGATGATATTGTAACTGTATCAGAAGATGAGTTAGAAGTAGCTATGAAGGATTTATTACAACGCGGAAAAGCTGTTGTAGAAGGCGCGGGAGCATTAGCGACAGCTGCACTTCTTGCTGGTAAAGTTGATTCCTATATAAAAGGAAAAAAAGTTGCAGCGATTATTTCTGGTGGAAACGTTGATTTAACTCGTATTTCTAGCGTATGTGAGCATTTCTTTGCGAATGAAGTAAAGTAATGATCTGAAATTTGTTAAATAAAAGGTGAAACTAAGAAATAGATTTATAGAACACGGGAAAAGCTAAGAGAGATCCTCTTAGCTTTTCTTAATATATAAATCCAATTTATTTGTTTTACATATAGATTGCTACTATGAAAAAAAGGAACCTGCACTTGTTTGCTCTTTTTGGTTTTCGCTACGCATGTGGCAGAAATAGGCCCTGACCGATTCTATGCATGGCCAGTTGCTCTCGCCCGCCGAAAAAGAAAAGGGTTTTTATGTTAGTTTTTCAATTTGCATCTATATATAAGGGGGTAAGTATAATAGTTAATTTATTTAAAAAGAAATCTGTTACCCAGTTGTTAAGAGAAAGTCAAAGTAAAACTTTAACAAAATCATTAGGCGCATTTGATCTAACAATGTTAGGTATTGGTGCGATAATTGGCACAGGAGTTCTTGTGCTCACTGGATTAGTTGCGGCAAGAGATGCTGGGCCTGCGGTAATTTTTTCATTTATGATTGCAGCAATTGTTTGTGGGTTTGCAGCTTTATGCTATGCTGAAATTGCTTCTACACTTCCTGTATCAGGCAGTGTATACACGTATTCATATGTAACAATTGGAGAGTTTGTAGCACACTTAATGGGATGGACGTTACTATCCGTATACGTCGTAACAACAGCAGCAGTAGCTGGTGGATGGACGGGGTATTTTCATAACTTAATAAGTGGATTTGGATTAGAAATACCAAAGGCGTTACTAACAATTCCATCACAGGGCGGTATTGTAAATTTGCCAGCGGTAATGATTACACTTGCACTAACATGGTTATTATCACGTGGGACGAAAGAAAGTAAACGTGTGAACAATGCAATGGTGTTAATTAAAATTAGTATTGTTGTATTATTTATTGCTGTTGGTGTGTTTTATGTAAAACCAGCAAACTGGATTCCATTTGCACCGTATGGCTTAAGTGGTGTTTTTGCAGGTGGAGCGTCTGTATTTTTTGCTTTTTTAGGATTTGATGCGCTTGCAACTTCAGCAGAAGAAGTGAAAAATCCGCAGCGCGATTTACCAATTGGTATTATTGCATCACTCGCTATTTGTACAATCATTTATATTGCAGTTTGTCTTGTTATGACAGGAATGGTTTCGTACAAAGAATTAAATGTACCGGAAGCGATGGCTTATGTATTAGAAGTTGTTGGACAGGATAAAGTGGCTGGTGTGATTGCAATCGGAGCGGTAATTGGTATTATGGCTGTAATTTTTGCATATATCTATGCGACAACACGCGTATTTTTCGCGATGAGTCGTGATGGTTTACTTCCAAAATCATTTGCGAAAATTAATAAAAAAACAGAAGCACCAGTATTTACAACATGGTTAACAGGAATCGGCAGTGCTTTAATTGCTGGATTTATCGATTTAAAAGAATTATCCAACTTAGCGAATATTGGGGCACTATTAACATTTGCGATGGTCGGTGTATCTGTAATTATTCTTCGTAAAACGCACCCGAAACTACAGCGTGGATTTCTGGTTCCGCTTGTGCCAGTTTTACCGATTATTTCAATTGTATGTTGTGTATTTCTAATGATTAATCTACCTTTCGCAACGTGGTTATATTTTGGAATTTGGTTAGCGATTGGGGCATTTGTATATTTTGCGTATTCAAAAAAGCATAGTCATATAAGTGAAGAGAATATTTCAAAAAATAGATTTGAAGAAATCAGTTAAAGAGAAGAATTATTCGTATAATTTATGTAATTTCGATATAGAATCGATAGTTTAAATATATTACTATTTTTAAAGAGCTGTTTAAGCTTTGCTGCATGAAGATATGTCATAATAATTTAAAAATTGAACTATCGCTCGAAACACCTTCAAAAAGTTTGATGGCGTTGGTAGTATACATCAATGTATAAATTCATTTTAATTTTACAGCATTTGAGTTGCTATTAGGGAGAAAAAAGTGCCTTGCACTCGTTTTCTATCTTTGTTTTAACCATTGCCCGTGGTAGAAAAAGGTCCTGACTGTTACTATGCATGGTCAGATGCTCTTGCTCAAAAGGGTTTACATTTATATAGATAAGAATCATTTGTCTTTCTTTGATTATTAAACTTGTAATAAGGTATAATATAGTGTAGTGAATAAATGTGACATCTTCAATTTGTCTTTTTTGTTAACAATGTGAAATATAATGAAAAAATGTTGAAGAAACAGCATATTTTATATTACTATTTTTATGTAGATTCAAAGTTGAAAGAGAGTGGAACAAGTATGGGACGTAAGTGGAACAATATTAAAGAAAAAAAAGCGTCAAAAGATGCAAATACGAGTCGTATTTATGCGAAGTTTGGACGTGAAATTTATGTAGCAGCAAAGCAAGGAGAACCAGATCCAGAATCTAACCAGACTTTAAAAGTTGTACTTGAGCGTGCAAAAACGTACAGCGTACCGAAAACAATTATTGACCGTGCGATTGAAAAAGCAAAAGGCGGTTCAGAAGAAACTTATGATGAACTTCGCTATGAAGGCTTTGGACCAAATGGATCAATGGTAATTGTAGATACATTAACTAATAACGTGAACCGTACAGCAGCAGATGTACGTGCTGCATTTAGCAAAAATGCTGGTAACATGGGAGTAAACGGATCGGTAGCGTATATGTTTGATGCAACGGCTGTTATTGGTCTTGAAGGTAAAACTGCAGATGAAGCACTTGAAATCTTAATGGAAGTAGATGTAGATGTGCGTGACATCTTGGAAGAAGAGGAAGCCGTTATCGTTTATGCGGAACCGGATCAATTCCATGCAGTGCAAGAAGCATTTAAAAATGCTGGTATAACTGAATTTACAGTTGCAGAACTAACAATGCTTGCACAAAATGAAGTAGAACTTTCAGAAGATGCACAAGTGAAGTTTGAAAAAATGATTGATGCATTAGAAGATTTAGAAGATGTTCAGCAAGTGTACCACAATGTTGATTTAGGTGAATAATATTAGAAAGGCAGGCCTTTGTTTTGGAACAAAGGCCTGCTTTTTTATTGTTCATTGAAATTTAAAAGATAAAGTCAAAAGAAATAAAAAAACGTGTAACAAAGGTTTATAATAAATAAAGATAGACAAAAAGGAGTGAAGTAGCATGAAATCAGAAATTATCGAACGTTTTACAAGATATGTGAAGGTGGATACACAATCTGATGCAGAAAGTCATACTGTTCCAACAACGCCTGGCCAAATCGAATTTGCAAAGCAATTAGTAGAAGAGTTGAAAGAGATTGGATTATCAGAAGTAACGATGGATGAGAATGGCTACGTCATGGCGACGCTTCCTGCAAATACAGACAAGCATGTTCCTGTAATTGGTTTTTTAGCTCATTTAGATACAGCTACAGATTTTACAGGGAAGAATGTTAAACCGCAAATTCATGAGAATTTTGATGGAAAGGCAATTACGTTAAATAAAGAGTTAGGTGTTGTATTAACTCCAAAATTATTTCCAGAGCTCCCGTCCTATCAAGGTCACACATTAATCACAACAGATGGAACAACACTCCTTGGTGCAGATGATAAAGCAGGCATTACAGAAATTATGACGGCAATGAACTATTTATTACATAACCCACAAATAAAACATGGGAAAATTAGAGTAGCATTCACACCCGATGAAGAAATCGGCCGCGGTCCAGCTCACTTTGATGTAGACGCTTTTGGAGCTTCATTTGCATATACAATGGATGGAGGGCCGCTAGGTGGATTAGAATATGAAAGCTTTAACGCTGCTGGTGCCAAGCTTATTTTCAAAGGGAATAGTACTCATCCAGGAACAGCAAAAAATAAAATGGTAAATGCGAGTAAGCTTGCAATGGAATTCCATAGACAACTACCAGTAGAAGAAGCACCAGAGTATACAGAGGGATATGAGGGATTTTATCACCTTATTTCAATGAATGGTGATGTTGAGCGAAGTCAGTCTATTTACATTATTCGTGATTTTGATCGCGAACATTTTAATACTAGAAAAGAGAACATAGCAACCATTACAAAACAGATGCAAGAGAAGTATGGTACTGAAAATATCATTCTTGAGATGAATGACCAGTATTATAATATGCTTGAAAAGATTGAACCGGTGAAAGAGATTGTTGATATTGCATATGAAGCAATGAAAAATCTTGATATAGAACCGAATATTCAACCAATTCGTGGAGGAACTGACGGTTCACAGTTATCATATATGGGATTACCAACACCAAATATTTTTACAGGCGGAGAAAACTACCACGGTAAATTTGAATATGTATCCGTAGATAATATGGAAAAAGCGGTTCAAGTTATTATTGAAATTGCACGATTATTTGAAGAGAAAGCGTAAAAGGTAAAAACCCCGAATAGCGATGTGTTATTCGGGGTTTTTACCTTTTATATAAATCAAACTTGACTTTCCAACCTAAACATTTTCTTGGTCCTTGACTTATGAGAAGTAGTGCCTGATTTAATTGTTCTTGTGAAATATCCTAATTTATAAAGTGCTTCTAGTTGTCCACGTTCAAACGTGGTAAAGTGAGAATAGCTCATACTCATCCTCCGTGTAAGTAAGTGGTGTGGTAACTTCTATTTTACACGAAGCGAGGATGGGCTTTTTGTTTTTTAGGTGTCGCACTTAATAATACAATTCGTCAAAAACTAAAAGCAGAAGCTATGGTTTGAAATTTATAGTGTGAAACGATACAATCCTTCTTAAGAAGTCAAAGACTTAAGGAGGTTTCGACAGTTTCAAAAAAATTATAAAAGGTAATAAAAGATAATAAAAACTATCACATACACCCCTCTTTTTGTTGTACTCTATAACAAAAAGGGAGTTGTTTTTATGGGAAGAATGATAAAAATTAAAGAAGCGGCGGAATTGTTAGGTGTAGACAAACAAACGGTACGTTCTTGGTCTAACAAAGGATTATTAGAAACAATCATCACTCCCAGTGGACATCGATTATATGATATAGATGCAATAACGAAAGGAGAGTAATAGATGAAAACAACACGTTCTTGTAAAATCAAAACCATCACAAGAGAACAAAGGAAACAACTTCTTGATTTGATTCGTACATTTGAAAGTGCT